>CAIQWT010000018.1 GCA_903875605.1 uncultured Geobacteraceae bacterium
ATCTCCGTACTCAGAACCTTTGTAGTGGTCAAAAAATGATTTTAAATGACCAACCTCTTCATTGGCCAGCATTTCTAGTACTCTGCGGGCTCTTTCGTTCTTGGCAATAGATGCAGCCCTTCTATAAAAGTCCATACTATCCTTTTCTGCTTTGATCGCCAAACTGATCGCTTCCTGTAGTGTGTACTCTCTTCCCATGTAAATCCCTCCTCAAGTTTATTATTGTTTACATTATATCTATGAATCTTCAATGGTCAACATTATAGTCACGATTACTAAACTATTTACTTTGTATTATTAATTTACGGAACAATATGCTTGACAAGCCATTTTGATAGTCGTACATTCTCATTAGAATATGAGGCAAAAAAACTCATTAACGTAGCGGCTCAGGTCACGAACATGAAAATAATTTACATACTTTCTGATTCAACAGGAGAGACTGCGGAGCGTGTAATACGTGCAGCTCTTTCACAATTTTATGAAGATGATGTACGTGTTCATCATCTTTACAAAGTGTCTACGCAATCGGATGTACAGCAAGCTTTATCTGTTGCGGTTCTCTCGCCAGGACTAATTGTTTATACACTTGTTGATCCCCATTTATCTGAGGCTGTTGAACGCGTCGCTGAGGAATGTGGTCTTATTACTATTGATTTGCTCAGTCCGTTACTTTATAGCCTTTCTCGTTATCTCGGTGCTCATTCAAGAGAAAAACCGGGTTTGTTGCACCGTATTGATACTGATTATTATCGGAGAGTAGAGGCAGTTAACTTTACTGTTAAGCATGATGATGGCCAGGAAACCAGATATTTACATAAAGCCGATCTGGTTCTTGTTGGTGTCTCTCGTTCTTCTAAAACACCTCTTGCAATGTATCTTGCCCATAAGGGTTACAAGGTTGCTAATGTTCCGATTGTTTTTGGCATTGCACTTCCAGAAGAGCTGTTTGAAATAGATCAGACAAAAATTGTGGGTCTATTGATTGATCCAAAACGTCTTGTTGAAATTCGAACTTCTCGATTGATTAATATGCGGCAAAGTCCACGTGGCAGTTATAATGATTATCAACAAGTAGAGGATGAAATATCTGCATGTCGTCAGTTATATAGAAAGCATGCAGACTGGTATATTCTTAACATAACAAATAAATCAGTAGAGGAGGCTGCGTCTGATATTATGAGAAGGATGGAAATGAACACAGGAGCTGAATATTGACTACTTAATTGTATGTAATTAAAAAAGGAGATCACCATGAAAATTCTTATTGTTGAAGATGAGAAAAAAGTAGCCAGTTTTATTAAAAGAGGCCTTGAGGATGATAGTTATTTGGTAACCGTTAGTCACGATGGAGCAGATGGGCTTAAGCGTGCAATTAGTGGTGAATTCGAGCTGGTTATTCTTGACTGTATGTTGCCAAAGAAAGATGGTATTACTGTCCTTCATGAGTTGCGAGCTGCTGGTATTCAGGTTCCAGTGTTGATGCTGACAGCAAAAGCCGAAACAGTTGACGTGGTTACTGGCTTAGATGCAGGAGCAGATGATTATCTGGTTAAGCCTTTTGCTTTTGCTGAACTTCAGGCCAGAGTAAGGGCCCTTACAAGACGCAGTAAACAGGATCGGGGCGCTGAAATTCGTTTCGCTGATCTTCGACTTGACCCGGTTAACCATAAAGTGTGGAGAGGTAACGCTGAAATCGTACTCACAGCTAAGGAATATAACTTGCTGTCCTATATGGTTCGAAATGCAGGCAGCGTTCTTTCACGCGCAAATATTGCCGATAACTGCTGGGAGTATCCGTTCGAAACCTTTACCAATATTATTGATGTATATATTAACTACCTACGTAAAAAAGTTGATGGTAAGTTTCCTACCAAGCTTATTCACACCGTTCGTGGCAAAGGCTATATTTTAAAAGAGGGGTAGTAGGGGTTGATTTTTTTGTACTGAATGCTTATTCATATTTGATAGTGGTCAGGGGCGGCGTCGTGACTTTTACGATTCCGCCCTTGCCTGTTAATATCGACTTTAAATGAATGGAAGCGGCCATATTATTAATTAATATGTTGTCCTATGCATATTTTGTTAGAGTAGAATACGCCTCCAAAAATTTTTTAAAATATTATCTGCATTCGGGGTTTGAAATGTCTTCGCGTTACATGCAACCACTTAGAATTATTATACAATTATGTTATCTTGGTTTTATGATATGGCTTGGACGGTGTTTTTACTCTTTTGCACAAGCGCTGAGTTTCGGTACATCGGTACAAACAACAATTCGACCCGACGCTATTGAAGGCTTTCTCCCAATATCTGGCTTGTTAGGTGCGGCATCTTGGGTAAAAAACGGAGTAATAAATTCAATTCATCCGGCAGCTGTTATCATATTTGTGACAGTCATTGTTGTTTCGCTACTTATGAGGCGCTCTTTTTGTTCATGGATATGTCCTGTAGCAACAGTATCTGAATGTTCCTGGAAAGTTGGATTTCGCCTGTTTCGTAACCTCTGGCGCCTGCCTTCTTGGCTTGATATTATGCTCAGGGGCCTGAAATATCTGTTGATGACTTTTTTTCTGTTTAGTATTGTACTATTCATGTCGCCTGAAGCGATGGATACATTTATTCGCTCAGATTACCACAAGATCGCCGACGTGCGTCTAATGAACTTTTTTCTTAACATATCTCCTTTAGCGCTGTTTTGTATTATTATTCTGCTGTCTGCATCAGTTGTGCTTCGAAATCCGTTTTGTCGTTATCTTTGCCCATACGGAGCTTTACTCGGACTTATCGCTATGATCTCTCCAGTGCGCGTAACCAGAAATATTAAACTTTGTGTCTCCTGTGGAGTCTGTAGTCAGGTCTGTCCGAGTAATATAGATGTAATGCACAAATCAAGTATTTTTTCACCTGAATGTATCGCTTGCTGGCGTTGTGTAAGCCATTGCCGTTTCAACGGAGCACTTTCCATGCGTGCATTTCAATATTTTGCTGTACCAGGATTTGTTTTTGCCGTCCTTGTTGTCTTTTTGTTTTGGGGCGGTTCTGTTATCGGTAAACTAAGTGGCCATTGGCATAGTTTCATATCTCTTGAAGAATATATCCGTTTATTGGGAAAGTAATCGAAAGGAATTACCATTATGGGCGTTTATGCCAACACAGTAAGTATTACTCAGTTTTCAGTCTCTGGCGAACTAACTGGTGAAGACCTCTTTCAGTGGTTTTCAAAAAAACTGTCTGAACGTGGTTTTCAATCAATTGAAAATTCGACTGAAGAGTCTTCGGAAGGATGGGTGCTTGTAGACAAGCCAGACGATGCTGCATTTGAATCTCCGACTGATTTCTGGCGAGACAATTATGTCGTCTTTTCGCTCCGAAAAGATCAGCGAAAAATTCCAGCAGCACTTTTAAAATCACATGCAGGACGCGAAGAAGGAGTCTTCCTTGCTCAGAATCCTAATCTGCGACGCACTCCTAAACATAAGCGCGAAGAAATCAAGGAGCAGGTTCATGGTCGTCTTTTAACCCGATGTTTGCCCGTGCCATCTACCGTTGACATCGTGTGGGATCAAAAAAAATCAGTAATTAATCTGTACAGTCTAGGAACTAAAGTAATTGAGCGTTTTGAGGATATATTCCGTAAGACGTTTGAGGGATTTAGTCCTGTTATCATTCATCCGTTAGCCCGCGCGCGAAAACTATTGAAAGGGCAGATGCTAGATTCTTTAGAATCCTTTAATCAGTCCGGTTCTGATGCCGTAATTGCACTGATTCGAGATAATCAGTGGTTAGGGTGGGATTTTATGTTATGGCTGCTTCAGAGAGGGGTAAACGGAGAAGGGGAATATCCTGTCTGTTGCTCAGGCAACCTCACAGAAAATGATAAATTTTCTGCGTGGATTGATGATCGTATACAGTTTCAAGGTGGTGGAGAAGAGGGCGGCATTCAAAAGGTAACTGTTTCGGGTTCTCAGGATAGTTATCTGGAAGCTATATCTGCCTTAAAAGGCGGCAAGCGAGTTACAAGTGCAACAATCTGTATGGAAAAGGACGAGAATCTCTGGAAGTTAACTCTTAAAGGTGATACCTTTGGATTTTCTTCTTTTAAATGTCCGCAGGTACGAGTTGAAAAAGATTCTACTGTAGATCAGATGAGTGAGCGGGAAGCCGTTTTTTATGAACGTATGTTTTTAATAGAACAGGGGCTTCAAATGTTTGACAGTTTATTTACTGCTTTTTTACATGAGCGACTAACTGACGCATGGAACGGACGTTTATTGGCGATTCAAGCTTGGCAGGATGGGGAGTAGTCAGATGAAATTTATTGATGAAGTTACTTTGTTCACGGCCTCTGGGCACGGTGGTGCTGGTTGTGTCGCATTCAGGCATGAAAAATTTATAGAATTCGGTGGCCCAAGCGGCGGTGACGGTGGTAAGGGGGGCGATGTCATTTTTGAGGCAAAATCGGGCCTTTCAACTTTGTTAGAACTGCGCCACAGACCACATCAAAAAGCTGAAAATGGCCATAACGGTATGGGCAAAAATCGTCATGGTGCAGGTGGTAATGATCTTCTGCTCAGGGTACCAATTGGGACTGTTGTCAAGGACGCTGAGACTGATGATATTTTGGCCGATCTGACAGAGAATGGGCAGCGCGTCATATTGCTAAAAGGTGGTAGGGGAGGGCAGGGCAATGCACGCTTCGCGTCGGCTACGAACAAAGCGCCAAAGTTTGCCCAACCAGGTGGAGAACATGAAGAATGTAAGCTTCGGTTGGAATTGAAGCTGATGGCCGATGTCGGACTTCTTGGTTTACCGAATGCCGGTAAATCTTCTCTGATCAGTAAGATATCTGCCGCTCGCCCTAAGATTGCTGATTACCCTTTTACTACGATGGTCCCCTCTCTGGGAGTTGTCCCATATAAGGATTACCGCTCTTTTGTTATGGCTGATATTCCAGGTATTATTGAAGGGGCCCATGATGGTGCCGGTCTGGGACATCGTTTTCTAAAGCATCTGGAACGTTCAGGGATTTTATTACATCTTGTTGATATATCTTGGATGCCAGAACGTGACCCGCGTGCTGAATATGAATCTATAAACCATGAATTAGCACTTTTTAGCCCTGAATTAGCTGCAAAAAAACAGATTGTTTTGATTACCAAGATTGATTTACCGCAGACAAGAGAGGAACTTCCAGAAATTAAGGCATGGTTTGAAGGAAAGGGTGTTGCAGTGTTTCCTATCTCATCAGCTACAGGTGAGGGTGTTGATTCGTTGCTGGATGAGATAGCCCGTCGTTTGTGGGGTCCGCCTGAAGAGGTGTGGTAATGCGGAAAGAGCTACTAAAAACCGTCAGACGCGTTGTAATAAAGATCGGTAGCAGGGTGCTGACTGATTCTGGTGGTGCACTTGACATGACTATTATTGGCAGAATCTGCGATGATATTGCCATATTGCGTCAACAGGGTTTGGAGGTTGTTATTGTCTCCTCCGGCGCCATTGCAGCTGGAAGAAGTGAGTTGGGCCTTACTGATAAACCGCATACTATCCCTCACAAACAGGCTGCAGCGGCTGTAGGTCAGACCCGCTTGATGCATGCTTATGAAGGCTCTTTAGCGCCACATAATATTAAAGTTGCTCAAGTTCTTTTAACCAGTGAAGATCTTGGCAGTCGTCAGCGTTTTCTTAATGCAAGGGCTACGATTGATGCATTACTCGGGTTTGGAATAATTCCGATAATAAATGAAAACGACACGGTTGTTGTTGAAGAAATAAAGTTTGGCGATAATGACAATCTATCCGCTTTGGTTACAAATGTTGCAGAAGCACATTTATTGCTGATTTTAACAGATATTGAAGGGTTTTATAGTGAAGATCCGCACACTCATCCGGATGCAACACTGATCCCGTTGATTAAAGCGATTACCCGTGAGGTTGAGCGTGCAGCTGGCAGCACCTCTTCAACTGTCGGTACTGGTGGAATGGCAACTAAAGTTGCGGCAGCAAAGAAAGCCGGCAAAAATGGTGTAGCGACTATAATGGTCTCAGGAAAACAGCACGGGATAATTACAGCTGCACTGCGAGGCGAGCAAGTCGGCACACTTTTTCTCCCTTCCAGTATAGGTGTTAATAGAAGAAAACACTGGATTGCCTATACTCTTAAACCGTCAGGTAGGATAGTTGTTGATGACGGCGCGCGGAATGCTTTGCTAAAAAAAGGTAAGAGTCTTCTCCCCTCTGGAGTAGTTCGAGTAGAGGGGCGCTTTGAACGCGGGGCATGTGTCAGGCTGTACGGGTTGGATGAAGTTGAATTTGCACGCGGATTGTCTGATTATTCCAGCAGTGAAGCAGATCGCCTGATTGGCTGCAAGAGTCTGGAAATAGAAGTGATTCTAGGCTATCACTACGGCGATGTTATTATTCATAGAGACAACCTGGTTCTACTCTGACTTGAAAAGCCTTAGAAGTATATGTCTAAGGAATCATGATATCGTTAGTTTATTTGTCGGAACGTACCACAACAGATGCACTTGCAGTGAAAATGTCTTTTCTTTGCAGGTTTCCATTTACAATTTCTACATGCCCTCGTAATTCCTGACCGATCGCAGCATCATCGCGGATCTTTACATCAAGAAAAATTTCTGCCAGTTGTCCAATTGCAACCTGGTCCACTTTAAAGACCAGAGTACCGTTTTCCCCTTGATTGAATTTGAAATCCGGAGCCCCCTGGAAATCAATTTGAGGAGGTAGTTGAAGAGATACTGTCAGGCTTTTAGCTGGTAAAGAACCAACATTTAGAACAGTAACCCGGTAACGCAGTTGTTCACCTGGAACTACTTTTTGCTTTACAAGTTTAGCAACGGCTCGAACTAGTGGAGCGGAGCTAATTACTACGGTTTCTTTCTGGAAGCTGATGTCGTCGAATTTGGCTGCTACAGCTTTGACCGAAACAGTTGATCGATGCCCATCAACTACTTCAGTTGGCATCCTGAATGCTATAGCTCCTTTAAACGTCTCGCCGGAAGAGAGCTTGATACGGGTTACGGTCTCATCAGATTGCCCTACTTTGTTCAAAACAGCATCATATTCTTTTGCTGCCGTTACCGTTAAAACGAATTCTTCGCTGTTCTTGCCCTTGTTGGATATCTCAATAGGTAGCCGACCATTACTTCCAACCGGAATTGCTCCTGATTCATCGCGAAGGGTTATAACCGCCTTTATACTCGCTTTTGCGATCTTTTCGGCTTGTACACGTTCTTTTTCACGCCGTTCTTCCTCTTGTTTAACGCGGGCAATTCGATCCTGTTCAGCTTTAGCCTTAGCTGCTCGTTCAAGCTCAAGTTTCATTTCCACTGCACGTTCGCGTGCTATTCTGTCAGAACGGACTTTTTTTGATGCGGTCTGAAGTGTTTTGTCTGAAGTGAGTACGTCACCTTTTTGATGGCGTCCTGTAAGTACCTTGAGCTCTTCTTCTACGGATGTTTTCAGGTTGCTTTCAGGGAATTCGATAGAAAACATAGCAGCAGTTTTTGCCGCACGTTCATTGTCTCCAGATTTAAGACTGGCGCGGGCGATCAAAAGCAGAGTTACATCCCTAAGTGGTGAATCAGGAAAAACTTGATTCAATTGATCACATTTCTCAATAACTAAAAGATAATCTTTTTGTTGGTAGGCGTTGAAAGCCTCCACAAAAATAGTAGAATCATCAATTTCAGCCGATCTTGCTGGAGCAAAAGCAATAAAGATCATGAAAAATGTTAGAATAATCCGTGTTGTCATTTTTGGTATTAATATCAAAGCTTAGTCCACAAAGCTCTTTAATTTTTTACTACGGCTAGGGTGGCGTAATTTTCGTAATGCCTTTGCCTCAATCTGGCGAATACGCTCACGGGTAACCTCAAAATCCTGTCCAACCTCTTCGAGTGTATGGTCGCTTTTTTCTCCGATACCAAACCTCATTCTGAGGACCTTTTCTTCACGAGGTGTAAGCGTTGCAAGAACTTTGGCAGTGCTTTCCGACAGATTGTTCTTAATCACTGCTTCAATCGGAGAGATTACCCCTTTATCTTCAATGAAGTCGCCCAAATGTGAATCTTCTTCTTCTCCGATAGGTGTTTCAAGAGAAATCGGCTCCTTGGCAATTTTTAAAACCTTACGCACCTTGTCAAGTGGCAGTTGCATACGTTCCGCAATTTCTTCTGGGGAGGGTTCCCGGCCGTTTTCCTGTACCAACTGGCGGCTTGTACGAATCAATTTGTTAATGGTTTCTATCATGTGAACAGGAATGCGGATTGTACGGGCCTGATCGGCGATAGCTCGGGTAATAGCCTGTCGTATCCACCAGGTAGCATAAGTAGAAAATTTATAGCCGCGTTGATATTCAAATTTATCAACTGCTTTCATCAGGCCGATATTTCCTTCCTGAATGAGGTCTAGAAACTGAAGACCACGGTTAGTATATTTTTTAGCGATTGATACCACAAGCCGTAAATTCGCTTCAATAAGTTCACTTTTAGCAATCCGGGCTTTACACTCACCCTCTTCAATTGCTTTAAGAGCAGCAGCAAGATCGCGAGCCTTGAAACCGGATTCCTGCTCAATTTTCTGTATTTTACGGGCAGCGGTACGAAGGCGCCTCTCCATTTTTAATGTTTCTTCTTCGTCTAATTTCAGCTTGTTAAGCTCTGTGGTGCATTTTTCATCTTCATTTTGCAGCTTATCAAGAAGTGATTTCAGTTTTTCAACGGGAATTATCTTTTCTAAATCAGATAACTCGGCCTGTAACTTGTCAATTTTACCAGACAGTTCTTTAAGTCGCTCCGCAACTTTGTTTGTGTGACGGTCTTTAAGACGTAGCGATTTCAGTAGGTCAGCCTGATGGTCTTTACCTTCGCGCAACTTTTTTTCAAATTCTTTTTTCTTTGCTGGAGATTTAGCAGTCGCAACTGCTTCAGAAATCTCAATTAATAGCTGATCTTGTGCAACAATAGCGTCAATTATTTCGAGAATTCTGGTCTTTTGAACATCTTCCTCATCATCTTCAAGAACTTCTTCTTCGACTTCTTTGCTGACTTCAGAAGGGTTCATTTGAAATTTACGAAGACGTTCACCTAAGGAGAGAACTTCTTTGACCGTAATCGGAGTATTAAGTATGACGCCGGCAACGTCACGCTCGCCATCCTCAATTCTTTTAGCTATCTCAACTTCACCTTCTCTGGTAAGAAGAGAAACAGAGCCCATTTCTCGTAAATACATACGGACAGGGTCACTTGTTCGTCCAATTGAGCCAGGTTCAAACTCGACTTCTTCAGATTCACCCTCCGCTTCGTCGTCCTCATCGAGATCGCTCTTCATTTTAGGTATTTTGATCTTCTGTGAAGAGTCAACAATTTCTATATCAAGATCACCAAACATTCCCATAACGTCGTCGATTTGATCGGTAGCAATGTCGGGTGGGAGTATATCATTGACCTCATCATACGTTAAGAAACCCTTTTCCTTACCAATGTCAATCAGCTGCTTAACGTCGTCTATATTCTTCTTAGCCATGTATTCACCTCTATGGAAAGTTGTTATTAATTACAGTTTTGATTTTCGTGTTCGCAGAGTGTCCGCCTGCATCAATAGCCGGCTATATTCATCACTGCCTGGGTCTAAAACTGCTAATTGAGCTGCAATTTCCTTGATTGACGCTACTTTTTTCTTTTCGTTACTTCTTGAGCATTGATCGAATACTGTTCGCCATTCTACATTTGCCAAATAGTTATCAGAAACCATTATTCTCGAAAATAGAGTTTTTAATTCAGGCTTCTCTATAACTTCGGCTAGTTGACTTAACCTCTGACTACTATTGAAATCAGTCAGGTTGGCAAGAACAAGTCGTGCCAGTTCAAGGTAATCATTAGCGAACATGCTTTCAAGGCCAGTGTTTGTAATTTCTGCACGTGCTTCAGGATAATTAAGCAACAGCGCCATAAGGATATCTTGAACGTTGTCGCCAGGCTGTATGGATGTGTTCTTCCCTTCGACATCCTCGTTTCCAGAGAGCTTACCACCACCCATTCGCTTTCGTAATGCGTGAACCGTTATTCCAAGCAACCTACATATTTCTTTCTCATATAAATCCCTTTCAACCGAATCAACTATTTTACGAAAACGCGGAACTATTTCATCAATAATTCTCACTTTACTGTCGACGCTGTCGGGCGGTGTCTCAGCCAGGACAGAGCGGACAAAATATTCAAAAGCCGGACGTGCCTTGACACGAAGTGTGTCGAATTCCTCTGCTGGGTGCATGGCCAAAAAACTGTCCGGGTCATCTCCGGGTGGTAGTGAAATTACATACGCGGGTATTCGTTGCTCTAAAAAAAGTTCCATAGAGCGAATAGTTGCTTTTTTGCCGGCATTATCGCTGTCAAAAAGTGTATAAACCTTCTCTGCATGGCGTTTAATCATGCTGGAGTGTATGCCGGTAAGAGCAGTTCCACAGGTTGCAACAACATTAAGAACACCGGCCCTATACAATGCAAGGTGGTCGAAATAACCCTCTACTATAATGACGGAATTACCAATTCGAATCGATGGCAAAGCCATATCCAGGCCGAAAAGTACCGAACTCTTGTGATAGAGAGGTGATTCGGGTGAATTTATATATTTAGGCAATGCTGCATCCAGTACCCGACCGGCAAAAGCAATGACCTGACCGCGTGAGTCACGTATCGGAAATATCAGTCGGTTGCGGAAAAGGTCGTACCAACCGGTTTCCGATTTACGGACAATACCAAGCTTTAGTGCGCTGTCAAGATCAGCGCCGTTGTTTTTTAGATGTTTAACGAGTCCATCACGCCGGTCAGGTGCAAAACCAAGACGATAAGCATCGGAAATCGGTGATTCTACCGAACGCTTTGCCAAGTACTGGCGAGCCGGTTCACCTTCCTGTCCATTAAGCAAAATTGAGCGGTAGTATGATGTTGTCAGATCATTGATTCGTAGAAACTGAGTGTGTTCATCCTGATTCTTTTTTTCATTAGGAGTCAGTTGTCGTTCTTCAATTTCAATTCCGGATTTTTTGGCAAGATGTTTAACCGCTTCCGGAAAGCTGATGCCCTCTATTTTCATTATGAAAGAAAACGCGTTGCCACCAGACCCACAACCGAAACAGTGGAATATCTCACGTGCAGGGTTAACATTAAATGAAGGTGTTTTCTCGCCATGAAACGGGCAAAGACCAAGAAAGTTACCGCCTGCGCGACGCAAAGCGACATATTCAGATACCACTTCGACTATTGATATCCGCTCGGCAACCTCACGAACTTTCTCTTCTGGTATCATTTGTTATGCCCGTTGGCATCACGCCATTCAGAGAGAAAGCGATCTCCAGTTTGCGCCAGAATATTAGCTGACTCCGTAGTGTGGATTTTATTCCGAATCTGCTCCGGCATGAATCCGGAGACGGCAATACTGAAAACCATGCAGAGTAATAGTGCTCCCTCGGCGACCCCTATAAGAAGTCCACCTAGGCGATTAAGGCTTCCCAGCATGACAAGTCTCAGGGCAGTTGTTATAACATTACCTATAATATGGGCACAGATACCGGAAATTAGAAGTATTATGATAAAAGCTAGGAACGAAGACAGGTGCGCAGGTAGATGTAGTGTGCTTTTTATAGGTACTGCAAGAAGCGGGTGAAACCGGTAGGCCAACCATCCGCCAAATAGTAAGCCAGCCAGAGATGAAGCTTCGTTGACAAGTCCTCTAACCAGCCCCTTGACTGCAAAAAAACAAAGAACCGTTAAGATGATAATGTCAATAATATTCATTGTAATTATATAACCTATTTACAAAGAAGGGGCTATCTCATTGAAAGCCCCTTTACATTGAAAATTCAATTTCAAGTCAAGTGTTCAGGCTTAAACAAGCAGCCTCCGGACTGTATCACTTACCGTTTTACCATCAGCTTTTCCAGCGGTAAGAGGGGTTACCGATTTCATTACACGGCCCATTTCCCTGACACCCTGCGCACCTATATCCGAAATGACCTTTGATACAATCGTATCAATTTCATCCGTACTCAACTGAGTGGGCAGGAACTCCAGTAGTATCGCAAGTTCCAATTCTTCTTTTTCAGCGAGCTCAAGGCGGTTGCCCTCTCGATACATCCGAATGGATTCACGCCGTTGTTTTACGAGTGTAGTTATAACGTCAGTGACTGCCTGGTCGTCAAGTTCAAGCCTGGTATCAATCTCACGATTTGTTATTGCTGCACGCACCATACGGACAGCCGAAAGGCGCAGGGTGTCCCGCGCCTTCATGGCTGCTTTCATCGCATCGTTTAGTTGTTCTTTAAGTGTCATGCAATCATTTCCTGACCCTAAATTAAAAATACTAATCGATCATCTTGCGCTGTTTTTTAAGGGCGCGCTTGCGGGCGGCGATGGCCTTCTTCTTGCGCTTGATGCTTGGTTTTTCGAAATGCTCACGCTTACGTACTTCAGAGAGGATACCCGCTTTTTCGCACTGTTTTTTGAATTTCTTCAGTGCCATTTCAAACGGCTCACTATCCTTAATTTTTACTCCCGGCATGTAAAATCACCTCCCGTTCATTTGCAATTTAGAAAACAATATATCAATAACAATATGAAAAATTGTGAGTTATGCACAATAACACACTGAGCTACTTTGTCAATACACAAAATAACAAAAGTGTCATTGAGTCAGAGCTGCACCCGGGATGCTTTTTCTGTCAAACCGGAAGTGCCGTGTCGCCGACGGAGTTCAGCAAAAATATCATCCGGATTAATGTTTTGATGTCCGAGCAGTACAAGCAGGTGAAAAATGAGGTCAGCTGTTTCATAAACAATCTCCTCAGTTACTCCACCTTTTGCAGCAATAACAACTTCTGTAGCCTCTTCACCGACTTTCTTTAAAATCTTGTCAATACCGCCTCTCATAAGAGAAGTGGTATAGGAAGAGTCGGTCGGATTAGTCTTGCGATCGAGTATTGTCTGATAAACTACCTGAAGAATCTCGCTTTCAGTTGTCATAGTCTGACCTCGACACCCTTCTCGTGGAGGTAGCGCTTAGCTTCTCCTATGGTATGTTCTCGATAGTGGAAGATCGAAGCGGCCAAACATGCGCTGGCACCGGCTGTTGTAAATCCGTCATATAGGTGTTCAAGGCTGCCGACCCCGCCAGAGGCTATAACAGGAATTGAAACAGCATCCACAACGGCGCGAGTCAGCTCCAGATCATATCCGTCTTTTGTGCCGTCGCAATCCATGCTTGTGAGAAGGATTTCACCGGATCCGTACGATTCCATTCTGGTAGCCCATTCAACTACATCAATCCCCGTCGGTTTTCGCCCACCGTGAGTATACACCTGCCACCTATTTTCACCAGGTATGCGCCGGGCATCAATAGCTACCACTGTGCATTGCGATCCGAAGCGTTCAGCTGCTTCACGTACAAAGTCGGGACGTTCAACCGCCGCAGTGTTTATGGATGTTTTGTCTGCGCCGGCGTTGAGGAGGCGGCGAATATCTTCAACGGTACGTATACCTCCACCTACTGTCAACGGCATGAATACGCGTTCAGCCGTTCGCTGGACTATGTCAATTATAATATCGCGATCATCGCTTGATGCGGTGATATCCAGGAAGGTAAGCTCATCAGCACCCTGCTGGTCGTACATCTCGGCAATTTCAACAGGATCGCCAGCATCACGCAGTTCCAAAAACTGAACACCTTTTACTACACGACCACCTTTTACATCCAGGCAAGGAATGATGCGCTTAGTCAACATTATTAAATTTATCCCTTTGTGAGAGCGATTGCTTCGCTCAGTTTTATCGCTCCGGTATAAACAGCTTTACCGGTGATGACGCCTGACACTCCGTAGGATTCAATGGCCAATAGATGTTCAATGTCTTTGAGGCTTGAGACGCCACCTGAGGCAATTACGGGTATAGAAATGGCTTCAGCGAGAGATCTAGTCGCTTCCAGGTTTGGTCCCTGAAGCATACCATCTCGGCTGATGTCTGTGTAAATAACAGCCGAAACGCCGAAACCCTCAAACTTCTTTGCGAGATCTACTGCCGTTACGTCAGTCATTTCGGCCCACCCCTGTACGGCCACCATTCCATTTTTTGCATCTATACCGACAACTATTTGCCCTGGAAATTTTGCACAGGCTTCGCGCACCAGTTCAGGGTTGCGCTGTGCAGCAGTGCCGATTATAACGCGGGAAAGACCAAGAGATAGATACGCCTCGATTGTAGCAATGTCGCGGATGCCGCCTCCTAACTGGGCCGGAATAGTTATAGTTCTGAGAATATCCTCTATGGCTTCCCTGTTTTTAGGTAAACCTGCAAAGGCGCCATCAAGATCGACAATATGCAATAGTTCGGCACCCTGGAGTTCCCAGTCAAGCGCCTGCTCACCCGGATTGTTACTGAATACGGTCTCTTTTTCCATGAGCCCCTGTTCCAGGCGGACGCATTTTCCTTCTTTCAAATCTATTGCAGGAATAACTATCATTTTAGCTCCGCAAAATTTTTCAGGATCTGCAGACCGATTGTCTGCGATTTTTCAGGGTGGAACTGAGTTGCTACAACATTGTCCTTCCATACGGATGAACAAAAATCGAAGCCGTAGTTGGTTGTAGTCGCAATAACGCACTCGTCATCAGGTTTGACATAATAAGAGTGGACAAAATAAACGTTACTGCCATCTTTGACCCCTTTAAATGTTGGTGGATTACGTTTAAAGCTGATCTGGTTCCAGCCCATCTGCGGCACTTTTAACTTTTCTCCTGACACCATCATTTTATCAGGAAAACGAAGAACGTGGCCGGGAATGACATTCAGTCCGTTGGACAGGCCAAACTCAACGCTGTCACTGAATAGCAGTTGCATTCCAACGCAGATACCCAAAAAAGGCCTTCCCTGGGCGATAACCTTAAGGATCGGTTCAATAAAGCCACTCTGCTCCAGATTTTTCATGCAGTCGCGAAAAGCACCTACACCAGGTAATACAATTCTATCTGATTGCATTAGGACGCTGGGATCATTGGTTATAATCGCTTCAGATCCGATTTTTTCAAAACCTTTTTGTACCGAACGGAGATTCCCCATTCCGTAATCAATAATAGCAATCATTTGATACCATTCTTGTTAAGGTGAGGACCGTAGCGCTTATCGACACCTTTGATGTGGTTAATTAGCCAATCCTGAAGGAAATTTATTACGTCCTGGGTAATAAGTGGCTCACCGGCATTGAATTTTCCGATCAATTCGGTAACCTGGTCAAGCAGTTTTTTGTGCAATGCTTTATGCTGCGCCTCTTCAGGATAGTTTGTTTGAGCGAAGTTACGCTCCTCATCTGCAAAGTGATTAATTGTGTATTCTGCGAGTCCGTTTAATACACGCCCGACAGCTTCCTTGCTTTTTTTCTGCTGCATGGCATCGGCTAGGTCGTTAACCATATTGAAGAGCGTTTTGTGAGCATTGTCATATTTATCGACATTAACGGTAAAGGATGCATCCCATTCCAGAGCCTTTGCCAAGCGGAAATGCCCTACCAATGCATGTAAATTATCAACTTCCCTGGCAAGTGTAGTCGTTGCCAGGGTTGTGCTTCGTGAATTTTCTACATTGCGATTAACTACGTCGGTGATCATCTGGATGTTGTTGGTGATTTCCTGCGTTGTTGCGGTCTGCTCTTCTGCTGCCGTTGCAACTTGACTTATCTGCATTGTTAATTCATTTATTTTATTGAGAATATCCTCTAGAGCCTCGCCGGAACGGGCTGTCTCGGCGGTGCCACGCTTAACCTCATCTACTCCTTCAGACATAGAACCTACAGCACTCTGGGTTTCGCTTTGAATTGCCTTAATCATCGCAGCAATTTCTTTTGTTGCCTTAGTGGTGCGTTCTGCCAGAGCACGAACCTCATCTGCAACAACTGCAAACCCTCTGCCCTGCTCACCTGCCCGTGCTGCTTCGATAGCGGCATTCAAAGCCAGAAGGTTCGTTTGGTCGGCAATGTCCTGGATTGTGTTGACAATGGCACCTATCTGGTCGGATCGCTGTCCCAAGCCCTCAACAGTTTGCGATGAAATGTTTACTCGTCGGGCGATATTTTCCATCAGTCGCGAGCTGCTCTGCACCAATTGTGAGCCGCTGTGTGTCTGCTCCGTTGCTTTTTGGGCGCTCTCCGCTGCGTATAGGCAGTTGCGAGCGATGTCGCCGGATGTGGCAGACATCTCTTCACTTGCAGTGGCAATTGTGCTGGCCTGAATAGCAACGTCTTCAGCAGCAGAAGCCATGGCATCAGTGGTGGAGCGTACCATAACAACGGAATCACGCACCGTGTCTGCAACAGAAAAAAACTGGCGCATGGCCTTATTCATATCGGTCATCATGCTGTTAAATGCTGTTGCCAATCTAGCAAAATCACCACCACCGGTAACATCGGCGCGGACTGACAGATCTCCGTCGGCCGCTTTCTCAAGTGCAGCTACAATTCCGGCCAACGGTTTGAAAGCTCTGTTACTCAGGATTCCCAGAATAACGGACATAACAATAATCAGTACGGTAGCGATTGCAGCTGAAAGGAGAAGGTTGCCTTTGGAATTGAAGAGAGCCATGGTTACAACAGCTAGCGTTATTCCCAGGGAGTTCCCGACAATAATACGAGTAGCAAAAGACATTTAAAACTCCTTTATAATGATAGTTTGAGTTTAGGCAATCTTTGAAAAATCTGCAATTCTACCGAATAAACGAGCGATTGTAGTCAGAAGTGCCAGGCGGTTTGCCCGTACCTGCAGGTTTTCCGCCATGACCATGACATTGTTGAAAAACAGGTCTACCGGTTCACGTAACGTGGCAATTACGGTTAATGAATCAAGCCATGCGCCGGTCAATATTAAATTATCAGCCGAAACTTTTACTCTCTGGATTGACTCATATAGGCTGCCTTCGGCATCATCCTGAAAAAGAGACGGGTCAACCGGTGCATCAACACCATCTTTGATGATATTGACAACGCGTTTGAATGCTACAGTCAACGGCTCAAAATCAGGATGTGACTTAAATTCTGCAAGTGCGGCAATGCGTGCTTTGACATCAACCAAATCATCGAAGCCGGCAGTAATTGCTGCTTCAACTGTATCCGTGGTAAAAGCACTGCCAAGCAGGTTTATAAAGCGAGCACGGAAAAAATCTACAACTTCGCCGGTAATCTGCTCTTTTGGACGAGTTAATTTGTCGGACAGCAGGTTTAGCGACTCGTCTATAAGAGATCGCAATGACAGGCGGTAACCTTTATCGAGAATAATGGCAATAATGCCGATAGTTGCCCGGCGAAGCGCATATGGGTCGGCAGCACCGGTCGGAATAAGCCCGACACCGAAGCAGCCACAAATTGTATCCAGTTTGTCTGAGATCGCTACAAAGGCGCCAATATCAGACTCGGGAAGGTCTCCCCCCGCCTGAGTCGGCAGGTAATGCTCGGCAATGGCATTCGCAACGTCCGGGCTTTCGCCTTCCAAAAGAGCGTACTCACGCCCCATTATGCCCTGAACTTCAGGAAATTCACCTACCATGCCGGATACCAGGTCTGCCTTGCAGAGCCATGCAGCACGCGAGGTCTGGATTTTAACTTCAGGATTGATCTGATCTGCCAAGCTCTCGGCCAGTACTCTGAAGCGTTCCATCTTTTCAAAGGATGTGCCGAGTTTCTGCTGGTAGACAACTTTTTTTAGAGACTCTACTCGCTCGTCAAGGCGAACTTTTTGATCCTCCTCGTAGAAAAAACGAGCGTCAGACAAACGAGCGCGCAAAACACGCTCATTTCCCTTAACTACAACAGATGAATCCACAGTTAGAGTATTATTGATTGTAATAAAACCTGGAAGTAAGCCACCATTGACATCAATAATTGAAAAATAGCGCTGATGGCTGCGCATTGAGGTAATTAGCACCTCTTTTGGCACTTTAAGGAATTCAGAGGAGAAGGTACCGTGAACGGCACTTGGATATTCGACCAGATAAGTGACCTGTTCAAGTAAATCCTCATCCGGCAACAGGTGGCCGCCGGCGGCTACAGCAACACGGTGTGCTTCTTGCCGGATTATCTCCTTACGCTTCTCAGGATCAGGGATTACAAAGTGTCGTTCGCATTCAACCAGATAGCCTGCAAAATCACTCACCGGAAAGGTGGTATTAGCCATAAACCTGTGTCCGCGAGAAATTTTTCCACTCTCAATAGTCCCGAAGGAGAATGGAACGACGGTACCACCAAACAACGCAACGATCCAGTGGATCGGGCGCGCAAATCGTACTTCCTGATTCCCCCAGCGCATTGATTTTTTGAAGGGAATATTTGTAATCAGCGCCGGCAGAATTTCAGCTAGTAACTCATGGGTTGGGCGTCCTGTCTCATGCTTACTTACAAACAGATACTCACCTTTTTCTGTGGTAATAGCCTGCAGGTCTGCAACGTCAACACCATGGCCACGAGCAAAACCTTCTGCTGCTTTGGTCGGTTTACCGGAAGTGTCGTACGCAGCTTTAACCGATGGCCCTGTAGAGGTGATTTCTGCATCAGGTTGTACTGCCGGGAGACCATTTACTACAAGAACCAGGCGCCGGGGAGTCGCCAGCGTTTTTATCTCATTGAAAGAGAGACGGGCGAGAGCCAGTTCTTTAGTTATAATTGATTCCATTTCAGCGATAGCTCGCGGAATAAATCCGGCCGGTATCTCTTCACAGCCGATTTCAAGAAAAAGTTCTTTAGTGTTCATCGGACGCCACCTCCTTTCAACAATGGAAAGCCAAGTCGTTCGCGCATCCGTAGATAGCTTTCGGCGCAAGTACGGGCAACATTGCGTACGCGACCGATGTAGGAAGCGCGTTCGGTAACAGAAATAGCCCCGCGGGCGTCGAGCAAATTGAATGTGTGGGAGCATTTCATGACGTAGTCGTAGGCAGGCAGAACCAGTTCCTTCTCAACCAGTCGCAGGCACTCTTTTTCATACATGGAAAAGAGTTGCAGCAGCATATCTACGTCAGCCTCTTCAAAATTGTGACGAGAGAACTCGACCTCGCTTTCGTGGTGGATATCTCCGTATTTTATCCCCTTGACCCACTCAAGGTCATAGACATTGTCAACTCCCTGTAGATACATGGCAATGCGCTCACAACCATATGTTATCTCTGACGGGATAGGTTTAAGATCTATACCGCCGGCTTGCTGGAAGTAAGTGAACTGAGTTATCTCCATGCCGTCAAGCCAGACTTCCCATCCCAAACCCCAAGCGCCGAGTGTCGGTGATTCCCAGTCATCTTCGACAAAGCGGATATCATGTTTGGCGGGGTCAAGCCCGAATGAACGGAGAGAATCCAGGTATAAGTCAAGAATGTTAAGCGGTGAAGGTTTCATTATGACCTGAAACTGGTAATAGTGCTGCAACCGGTTGGGGTTCTCACCGTAACGACCATCAGTAGGGCGGCGGGATGGTTCGACGTAGGCTACGTTCCAAGGTTCCGGCCCGAGTACGCGTAAAAAAGTGGCCGGGTTAAATGTGCCAGCACCTTTTTCGGTATCATATGGCTGCTGGATGATGCATCCCTGGTTAGCCCAATAGCTCTGCAAGGAAAGGATAAGATCCTGAAATGTCACGCTTGTACCTCCGGATTGGGAGTATTTTCCGTCTTTCTGTGTAAGTTGTATCTATTAACAGGAATAGCTGCTTCGGTCAAGTTCGCGTAGCTTAATAGATAAAATTTGATCGTGACAGGTAAAGGAATCAAGCAAGGCGTCGTCGTAGTTTTTATAATAGTTCTGCGAGTGAATCTATAATAAATGATGCTTTAGCCAGTCTGGATGCAGGGTAGCTGTTAGTTACGGCACAAACTCTTAGGCCTGCGGACATGGCTGCCGATATCCCGGCTGGTGTGTCTTCTATGGCTATAGTTGACTCTTTAGTAAAGGCATTCTTATGAGCAGAAAGCAACTGCTGAAAAGCAAGCTCATAGCACTCAGGATCGGGCTTACTGACTTTCACATCATCGGCCGTTACAATAACGTCGAAGCAATCTGATATGCCGAGCATCGTTATGATCGGGTCAATATCGGAGCGGAGTGCTCCGCTACATATAGCCAATGGAGTTTTGTTCGCATGCAGGTTGAAAACCAGATCAAGCACCCCCGGGTATGCAACAACATCAGAGCAGATAATTTCCTGAAAGAAAGCCGCTTTTTGTTTAATCAGAGATTGTAGTGTAACCTGGTCGAGCATCATTTCTTTAGAAGAGAATGCGTGCTTGAATGCGTCTCTGTCATCGAAACCAATATAAGTTTCAACATATTCCGGCCAGTCAAAATGAAGCCCTAGCGGCTCCAGTGCCCGTTGAAAAGCAGCATAATGGATCGGTTCCGTATCAACAATAACTCCGTCAAAATCAAAAATGACAGCCCCGGTTTTTATGCCATCCGCAAAAACCACCATAATTAAATATACCCTGTCCCTTATTATTGGTCTGTTTTAAATTCTGCCTGCCCAAATTAGCATTTCTGATATTCGTAAAACAACGGAAAATCCTTTTATATGAGAAAAAGTCTATTTTTTTGTTTAGCAGAATGTTAGCAAAACGGTTAGGGAATCGGTGAAGTTTTTATGTAGTCACTTTTTTTTGAGTAAATTTACTTAAATATAGTTGACGATTCGCTATTATGCTCTATTATTCGCATTTGAATTTACCGTATACCGGTGCAAATGCAGTATATCTTTCAATCGAGGAGGCAGTGATGGCGTTACGAGTTGCAATTAATGGATTTGGCAGGATAGGTAGGATGGTATTGAGAGCGGCAAGCAAAGATAAGAATATTGAATTTGTCGCGATAAATGATCTCACCGATGCAGCTACTTTGGCACATCTTTTCAAGTATGACTCCGTACATGGCACCTTTCCTGGAACGGTTGAAGCAAAAGATAATCAGTTGATTATCAACGGTAAGGCCATAAAGATTTATGCCGTGCGTAATCCAGCCGAACTCCCTTGGAAAAAAGACAAGATCGACGTTGTTCTTGAATCAACAGGCATTTTCACCTCCAAGGAAAAAGCTGGGATGCATATTCAGGCTGGTGCGAAGCGCGTCGTCATTTCAGCCCCTGCGACAGATGAAGACATTACGATTGTTATGGGTGTTAATGATCACCTTTATGATTCTAAAAAACATTTTATTATTTCTAACGCTTCGTGTACAACCAACTGCCTTGCCCCTGTAGCTAAAGTTCTTCATGATACTTTTGGCATTGAAAACGGATTGGTAACCACGGTTCATTCCTATACCAATGACCAGAGTATCCTCGATTTACCGCATAAAGATCTGCGCCGTGCGAGAGCTGCTGCAATGTCAATGATACCTACAACAACCGGAGCAGCCAAAGCGGTTTCTCTCGTATTGCCAGAACTGAAAGGCAAACTTGATGGCATGGCTATTCGCGTGCCAACTCCGAATGTTTCTGTTGTCGATCTGGTTGTGACTTTAACAAAAAAAACTGATGCAGCCAAAGTGAATGCTGCTCTCAAAAAAGCCTCCAAGGGCGCGCTCAAAGGTATTTTGGGTTTTGAGGAATCACCTCTTGTGTCAATTGATTTCAATGGCAATCCTCTGTCATCGATTGTTGATGCTTCCTGTACGAAAGTAATCGGCGACACAATGGTTAAAGTACTTTCTTGGTACGACAATGAATGTGGGTTTTCGAACCGTGTAGTAGACCTGTTCCGCTTGATCGATTCAAAAAAATAACTCATAAATTCACTTGGAGGGGGGATTATCCCCCCTCTTTTTTTGCAAGTTGTAGCATATTGATATCAAAACGGAGGTGAGCTATGTCTATACGTTATATAGATGAAATTAAAGATCTTAAGGGGAAAAAGGTTTTCATTCGTGTCGACTTTAATATTCCTCAGGATGACAATGGCGTAATTACCGAGGATACTCGTATTGTCGGAGCGGTACCGACCATAAAATATGCTCTCGAGCAGGGAGCCAAGGTTGTGCTGGCCTCTCATCTCGGTCGCCCAAAGGGCGAGAAAAAAGTCAAATACAGTATGGCACCTGCTACAGCACGTCTCTCTGAGCTACTTGGCAAGCCGATAATCCAGGCACCTGACTGCTTTGGTCCGGATGTGGATGCTCTGGTAAATGCTATGAAACCGGGAGAAGCGGTCATGTTGGAAAATGTCCGTTTTTATGCAGGCGAAGAAAAAAACGACGCTGATTTTGCAGGAAAGCTGGCAAACGGCTGCGAAATATTCGTCAATGACGCCTTTGCTGTATCACATCGAGCCCACGCATCTGTGGAAGCCATCACGAGGCATATTCCAGTCATTGCCGCCGGCTTTCTGATGAGAAATGAAATGACCTTTTTTGACAAAGCCATGCAGAATCCTGTCAGGCCGCTGGTAGCAATACTGGGTGGTGCCAAGGTGTCCGGCAAACTGGAGGTCCTTGAAACACTTATAAACAAGGTTGATAAGGTTGTTATCGGTGGTGGAATGGCTTTTACATTTCTAAAAGCAATGGGCTACAACGTTGGTAAATCACTTGTTGAAGATGAGCTGATACCAACAGCGCGTACCATTATGGAAACTGCACGAACCAAGGGAGTCATGTTTTATTTGCCGGTGGATTGTGTTGTTGCCAATGCTTTTGAGGCTAACGCAACCAATTTTATCACAACTGCTCAGGAAATTCCTGCAGGATGGATGGCTCTGGATATTGGGCCGGCGACCACAACTCTGTTTGCTGAAACCTTGAGAGACGCAAAAACTGTTATCTGGAATGGTCCAATGGGCGTTTTTGAAATGGATGCCTTTTGTCGGGGAACATATGCAATGGCGGAGGCCGTTGCAAATTGCTTTGCTACAACAATTATTGGTGGTGGTGATACAGACTCTGCCGTGCGTAAGGCTGGAGTAGAGAACCGAGTCAGTTATATTTCAACGGGTGGAGGAGCCTTTCTCGAACTTCTGGAAGGGAAAACACTTCCTGGTGTCAACGCACTTGAAGTTACTGTCAAATAAAAAGGGGAATCTGATGCGCGTACCGGTGATAGCAGGAAACTGGAAGCTCTTTAAAACAATCGCTGAATCTGTTGCCTTGGTACATGAGCTTGCACCGCTCGTGGCATCCAGTCATGGTGTGGAAATAGTTGTAGCACCGGTCTTTACGGCTTTAAGCAAAGTATCTGACGCTATTGAGGGTTCAAATATCAGGCTAGCCGCCCAGGACTGTTTTTGGGAAGAAGAAGGAGCTTTTACAGGTGAAGTTGCTCCAAAATTATTAAAAGATGCCGGCTGTAGCCACGTAATTATAGGACATTCAGAAAGGCGTCAGTTTTTTGCTGAGACAGACATAACTGTCAACAGAAAAGCTAAGGCTGCCATATCTACAGGTTTGAGAGCCATTGTTTGCGTTGGGGAATCGTTAGCCGAGAGGGAATCAGGGTTAACATTTTCAGTAATAGAAACACAGATTCAAGGCAGTTTGGCAGGGCTTACAGTAGAGGACTTTACCAACACTGTTGTAGCCTATGAACCAGTATGGGCAATCGGTACCGGCAAAACAGCCAGTGATGCTCAAGCCCAGGAAGTTCATCTGTTTATTCGTAAATTGATTGCCAAATTGTTTGGTCAGTCTGTAGCAGATGCAGTACGCATTCTTTATGGAGGGAGTGTTAAGCCTGACAATGTCAAGGGCTTGATGGGACAGCCTGACATTGATGGTGCACTTGTAGGTGGTGCAAGCCTTAAAGCAGATTCTTTTGCGGCAATAGTTACCTTTAACTCCTAATGTTACCTGGTCGTGGCTTCGTTTCAGCAACGACGCCATTTTGGACTTTACATGGTATAAATTGCTGTGCTATATGTTTCTCTTTAAATTGCTGCAAGGGGATCTGGTATGACAATTGTTCTTACAATATTGCATGTGCTCGTTAGTCTGTTTTTGATCGGTGTTGTTTTGCTGCAATCCGGAAAAGGTGCTGAAATGGGGGCATCATTTGGAAGCAGTGGAAGTCAGTCTGTTTTTGGCGCAGGTGGCGGAACTTCCTTTTTAAGCAAATTAACAACGAGCGCTGCTGTTATATTTATGTTGACGTCATTAACACTGGCGTACCTTTCAGGGCAACCATCATCTTCTTCTATGATGTCCGGCAAAGGTAAAGCGGTTCCTCAGGCGCCGGTTTCTGCGCCCGTTCCACAGAAGATGGATTCGGCTCCTGTGCCTGTTGCACCGACAGCACCTGCAGTACCAGTTCAGAAAAAATAATATTTACACTTGATAAAACTGATAGGTTGTGTTAGAAAAGTCTCCCTTGTTCAGATAGTATTGACAGGTTGAAAAAAATTTAAAAAAAACAGGCGTGCGCGATGTTTGCGTACACTGCTTGCGGTGGTGGCGGAACTGGTAGACGCACCAGCTTGAGGGGCTGGCGGGGGCAACTCCGTGATGGTTCGATTCCATTCCACCGCACCAGTTATAATGAAATCATGTAGTTAGCATGGTTCCAGCTAAAGAGAACCTGTTTTTGTCACAGTTTTACGACTGTGAGGAAGCAGGTTTTTTTATGTCCAAACATCTACTTGTCCGAAATGGTCACTTTTATTTCAGGCAGTGGATACCACTTGACCTCCGGCACTCGTTTGAAGGAAAGGTAGACGTTACCACCTCGCTCAAGACAACGGATACCTACTCCAACAATTCCATAATCATGTCGAGATCCGAAAAGAATCTCTCGCTCTCACCCTTCTATGTTCTGGTTTACAAATATCACTAACAGTCAATTTATCCACCTACGCACTCAAGCGCCTGATACCAGGCAAGAAGAAACCCCTGATCCACCTGAATGATCTGTGTGAACTTTATGCCCTGATTAAATACAACAAAAAACGGATTATAAGCTTCAGAATTGACAGTATATTACAGATTTAAAATTAGATGACAGTGTCGTTTGCAAATAATAACTCTATAAAAAACCCTTGTTACCTGATTACTATTAATTTAGTCATATTTTAAAACATAAATTTGGGTTTTATCTATAAGTAATTGACAACAGAAATTCATAGCGTATAAAGATAACGTATAAGTGCTAATGATCGATCCATGTTAATTTGTTTCAAACACCAATCTACATGTTTAGTCTTTGCGGCTATCCGATGTGCGAGATGTTTGATTGATATCGTCTGACCTTGTCCAGACTTATATGGCGGTGAAAACCAGTGGAAAGGAGTTTTACGTGTTTAGAACTTTTGTTATATTTGTTGCAACACTGTCTGCATTGTCAACATCACCTGCTTTTTGTTCATCAGTAGGAACCATTAAGAAATTCAGCGGAGATGTATCTTTTAGAGTAAAAGATAATGTCCCATATATACCGATAACATCAACAATTGAAATTTCTGAAGGGTGGTGGATTAAAACTGGAAAAAACGGTTGGATTGAGCTTGATTTGATTGATAAAAGTAAGTTTACAATTGCCAACAATTCAGAGCTGGAAATTACGCGGCTTCAAATAGATAAAACCCGAAAAGATGGGCTCTTTACGCTTACTCATGGCAAGTTAAAAGCGGCAGTAGCCACCTCTCCGGGGTTGACTTCGTCATTTAAGGTTAAGAGCAAAAGTGTTGTTGCAGGTGTAAAAGGTACAGAATTTCTTATGCTTTCGGAGGGTCCGGCAAATGTTTTTTTCGGGAATGAGGGTAGTGTTGCGATAAGTGGTTATGACGACAAAGAGAAAACTCTTTTACCCTCATATATGACACAGTCTACACGCGGGTATACTCCAATTGACCCTATCGCGGTTGAGCCAAATACACCGGTTGCTGATG
The DNA here is from genome assembly GCA_903875605.1 of uncultured Geobacteraceae bacterium. Classification (GTDB taxonomy): domain Bacteria; phylum Desulfobacterota; class Desulfuromonadia; order Geobacterales; family Pseudopelobacteraceae; genus JACRCG01. The sequence goes on from CAIQWT010000018.1 coordinate 25,899, forward strand.
CTAAAGCGGCGTTTGACTCCGTTACCAGGACTGTGCCGCCTGAAGACTGGGTAGCCTCCGATAACCTCCCTTCCATTATAGCCCGTTGGAATGTAAGTTATGGGCATTACCTTGCTGATTCTGGGAAGTACGAGCAGGCGCTGCAGGTGTTCCAGATAGCTCTTGACCTAGCAAAAACCTCTGAAATACGCTCTGATGCCCGATTGGAGCGCGGTGCGGTCTACTCAAGATTTCTTGGTAACTCAGAAGCAGCCTTGGCAGAAAATCTGCTTATTTTGGAGGAGTACCCAAAGTCTGCTCAGGCCGAGTCAGCTCTTTTTAATATTGGACAAATCCTGTTCGAACTTTCATTTAAAGAACAATCAAAGCAACGGTTCAATGAATATTTATTGAAATATCCTCAGGGTAAACACAAAAATAACGTTGAAACATTACTTGGTATACTTGATAAATGAGCACTTATACATACGTAATAATTTATATCGCTAGATAATTAATGCGCCTGATAAGCTGTTTCAGGGTGGAAACTTTCTCTACACTAGAGAATACCAAAAGTACTATTTAAACACTGGTTAACGATTTATTTCCAAGGAGGAAATTCAATGAAAGACAGAATTATTCAGATGTCCCTGATGATTGCATCCGGCGTGGCGTTGCTGTCCGGTTGCTCAACTGTTCAACCCAAATGCACTGCAGCAGAAGACAATCCTGCTCATCATTACCAAATCGGTATGAAGGCTCTTGAGGAAGGTAATGTTACGGTTGCTCAGGCAAAATTCGATCGTGCACTGTATTGTGACGATCAGTTCAGCATTGCACATTCTGGATTGGCCATCGTTTCAGCTGAAAAGGTCAAAGCTCAAAATGACACAGGATTCAAGGCTGTTGAAATGGAACGGGTATCTGATGAGCTGAAAAAAGCCAAAAAACAGTCAGAACGCCCTGATCAATACTTTGATTACTACACCGCAGTTATTCGCACCGACACACTTATGAAACAGAAAAACTGGCTTGCTGATTCAGAAGAAGCTTCTATAGAAGGAAACAAGCTGAAAGTTGACGAACGTAATCTGACCTATTATCAGGGAACAGAGGCAATGACCTACTTTATGGGAGTCGCCTGGTTGGAAGGTAAAGAGTTTCAAAAAGCCCGCGACTCCTTCGGCGCTGTTCTTAATTCTAAGCGGGAAGGCAAATGGCATGAGAAAGCAGACAAGGGTTGGAAACGGGTTGACAAAATTGTACGTGCTATGGGCGGCATCACAGTCGGTGATGTTGGTAAATCTATCGCAACAAAAGAGTCTGTCTCTCGTGCCGACCTGGCGGGACTCATTATTGATGAACTGAAAATTGAAAAAGTGATGGCTGGACGCATTCCTCTGGCAACTCAGGCCGCTAAGAAAGCTGAATTTACTCCGGCAGACATGACTAATCACCCATTCAAAGAGGAGGTTCTTACCTTAATGAAATGGAATGTTCGCGGTATGGAACCAAAATATGATGATGCCACCCGAGCCTATTTATTCAAACCGGCTGATCCGGTTACTCGTGGTGAAATGGCCTTTATTCTGGAAGATGTTTTGATTAAGCTTACCGGTGATGAAAAAATAGCCACTGCTTATTTTGGCCAGGATAGATCGCCATTTGCAGATGTTAAGCCAACGTCGGCCCTATACAACGCAGTCATGAATATGACCACTCGTAATATCATGGAAAGTGAACTTTCCGGTGAATTCAGAGTTACTGCACCGGTAGACGGAGCCGAAGCGCTGTTGGCAATTCGTACACTTAAACAGAGAATAAATACTTACTAAAACACCGGAGGAATAACCAATGAAAACGATCATCATTACAATCCTGCTCTCCATGACTATGGCCATGGTTGCCCATGCCGACAGCGTTCAGGTAGACGTTGCTTTTACCAAAACCCGTAAATACCTTGATGATAATAAAGTTAACGTTACTGGTGGACCTGGTGGTGCCCGTGACGATCTGGCCGCTTTCGGGCAGGAAGCAATAATGTTTTATGGACAGGCTGCTGGAAACCCTAAGCATACCGGTTCACAGCGCGGGTTGTTGGCTCAACGGGCAGCGGTACTTGATGCACAGCGCGCCATGGCGGAATACCTGGAGGGGTTTGTCATTGTTGGCGTCACTCTGGTGAAAGACAGTATGCTGCAGGACGATGTCATTTTGTCAACTGTGTCTGCACTTGTTAAGGGGAGTCAGGTAGTAGTGCAGGAATACAGCAAAGAGGCTGACACTGCTATCGCCGTTGTTAAGCTTGGCTTGCACGGACCTAAAGGTTTTGCTTCTACCTTCTATGAAAAAATGGGCAGTGATCCCAAGCTGAAAGAAACAGTCAAGAGTGACAAAAAACCATTCATTGTACCGGAAGCAGAGGTTAAGCATGATGTCGCGTATGACGGTCTCATAATTGACGCTACAGAGCAGAGCTTTAGGCCCGCTCTTATCAATCGTATCTTCGCCACAAAAGGTGACATCCTTTATGACCCTGCTAAAATAAGTCAGAAGGTGCTAGTTGAGCAGGGGTGCGGGGAATACACTAATAGCATCGATAAGGCCAAAGCTGCTCTGTCTACAAGAGGGGTTAAAAATCCGTTGGTAATCAAGGCTTCAGGCGCTACCAGCGCCGCAGATCTTCAGGTAACCGATGATGATGCAGTGATAATTTACTCAGCTAATCAAAAAGGCAGTTTCATGGCGGCGGCAAAAGTTGCATTTGTGTTGAAATAAACATTATCAGGTGTGTGGCGGGGTGGCTTGGAGCTACCCCGCTTTTTTTGTACCCGGGTCAATGACATAGCAGTAAGAATGCGTGCCATCTGGAGAAGAGTTGATGGCATGTAACATACATACTTCGAGGCTCCTTATGACCAGATGCAATATACTCTCATTCGTTTTTGGCTTGTTAATAATGTGTGCCGCTCCTGTACTGGCAAAAACTCTGGTGGTTGAAGGAAAACTTGACGGAACAGTGACTGTTAAAAAAAACGTGACATTTTCAGCCGATCAGTCGCTCAGTAAGTTCACCTACCAGTTTTCAGTGCCTTCTGTCTATAACAGTGCCGGGAATATCCAGCGTCTTGATGATTTTCGGGTTTCGGCAACCCCGGAACCCTCTGAAGCTAAAGAAACGACGGATCAGTTTGGTAACCGATCCAGAAAATTGATCTGGCACAATCTTCCAGGAGATGCCCAGGTTTCAATTAGTTATACTACCGGCATCACAGCTACGATTTCCCCTCGCACTAGTCGCGCGCCTTTCCCCCTGAAAATGGTGCCGGCATCCGAACGGGGCTTTCTGCAAAAAAGCAAGCTTGTTCAGAGCGAGTCAACGCAGATAATCGAACTGGCCCGAGAATTGACTGCCGGTGCAACCACAGAACACCAGGCGGTGAGTGCCATTCTCACTCATGTTGCTGATGCTATAAAGTATCAGTATAACCCAAAACAGTATGACGCAATGTATGGCCTATCAACAGGTTCCGGAAACTGTCAGAATTTTTCCCATCTTGCTGTAGCACTTATGCGAGCATCCGGTATTCCTGCGCGGGTTTCAATTGGCCAGACTTTAAAAGATAAATGGAAAATTCCGTTGGATAAAAAAGGGTCGTCGCTCGTGCAGGGAATGGGTGAAGGGCTTCATGCCTGGATCGAAGTCTGGTATCCAGACCTGGGATGGTTGCCGTGTGATCCTCAGCAATCGCGGCTGTTCACCTCAACTCGCCACATCAAGTTTGGTCACGGACTTGATGCTTCAGATGTTTTAGAATATTGGAGTGGAGCACCGGTGGTGCCAAGGATGAGTGAGAGTCTTGAAGCTAAATATTCTACTGACATAGTGGACCTTCGCCTTCGTGAAGCGCTTGATCAACCGACAACGTATCTTCTTGCCGGTCCGGTTACGTCTATTGTTGTAGCCTTGAATGAACCTCCGCTGGTCCAACCCAAGCCGATTATTCCTGCACCGGCGCTTAAGCCTAAGCCACTACCGCCTAAGCCGGAGCCTGCTCCTCCAAAGCAGATAACCGCTGCCCAGGATGAGCCTCCTGTGGCTCAGCCTAAGCCGCTACCACAACCAGCAAAGCCTAAACCCAAGCCGATTCCCGTGCCGGTGGTGGTCTTAGTGCCAGAGCCTGTTAAGCCGATAATTGTAGTACAGGATGAGCCGCCTGTTGTACTGCCAAAACCTGAACCGTCGCCCCAGTTACCCAAGCCCAAACTAGTTAAGGTTAAGCCGCTCCCAGCAAAACCTTTGCCAGGTTCGGCTATCGAGATTGGCAACACCGATTTTCCTTCTTTGGTTGAGACTTTTAAAGTTGATGGTAACGTTGGTCAAAGGAGTTTTGATCGCGAGACAGCAGAATATGCAACATCCAAACATCTTTTTGCACAGGCATTTACTCTTGAAGCACCGCTTGCACTTAAGGATGTGGCACTTGCGATGCGCAAGTTTGGTGGGGACGGCACGGTATATCTTGACGTTGTACGTGACGAAGGTGGTAAGCCGAGCCTTGACGGTATTCGCTCTATGCCGGTATCACTGGAAAAAATTACTCGCAAGCCGGGATATTATTGGGTGGATTTCAAGCTGCCGGATAATTCGACGCTGCTTCCAGGCAAACACTGGCTGGTGCTGCGTCATTCAGGTGAAGCAATTATGAATTGGTTTTACACTCCAGGCAAGCGTGTCAATGGGCCGGATGACAGCCGATCCACGGCACTTGGTTGGCAGTGGGAGGATGTACTGTCGGGTGAATTTGTCTACCGTGTACGTGGTGTTATTGCGAAATAGTATAACTTGCGGGAGATCGTGAGGAGAAAACACAAATGAATTTATGAAAGTAAAAAGGCACCTACAACGATTGTTGTAGGTGCCTTTTTATTATTGGTGCGCCCGACACGATTCGAACGTGTGACCGATGCCTTAGAAGGGCATTGCTCTATCCAGCTGAGCTACGAGCGCATAAATCAAGAAATATGAGGAATGCTTATGGCGTTTCAAGAAAGCGACTATACTGTTTACAATTAATATTGTCAAGGTTAGTGCCAATTAGGCTGTTAAAATAAAGAACCTGATAACTCATTATCTGGAATTATCAGGTTCTTACTGCTTTGGTACGCCCGGACCGATTCGAACGGCCGACACCCAGGTTCGAAGCCTGGTACTCTATCCAGCTGAGCTACGGGCGCGTATACTGCTAAAGTAAAGTTACACTAATCGGTAACTCCGCTCCAGTAATGGGAGTGTTGCTTGAGTCAAACAATTCGATAATAGTGGCCTTTTGAGGGAAGTCGGTGGCGTTAACAGTTACACCGGGTGCTATTGAACAGTTGATTGTAAGAAATTCACCTGAAACGAAACCGCTGCCTGAAATAGTTCCAGGTGTCAAAGTTTTTGTGACTGCATCATAGGAAGAAGCTGTCAATGAACCCGAGATGGCATTTCCACTGGCTGTAACGGAATTGGTTGCATCGTTTCCGGACAAGACACTGGGAGTTACTCCGATCGGAAGAACAACGGAAAGTTGTGCGCCTCCCACACGAGTGCCCGAAGGAACATTTGCTGTGCTCACTTTAAGGATTGCTTTTGTATAAACGGGATTAGATCCTCCGCCTCCCCCCCCACAAGCCAACATAAGCACTGGGAGGCAGATACACATTAACAGTATTTTTAGTTTAGCAATCATGACCTAAGAACCTCAAACGTTTATCCGGATGGTTAAAATAGCACATAACGTTCAAAAACAGAATTAAAATTATAGTAATGTGACGGTTATTTCCCATATTTATCAATAAAAGTTTGCACCTGTAGAGCCGTCTCACTTTTTGACTCCAGCTCAATATAGCGCTTCCACATAACGAGAGCCTTTGGGATGTTGTTAAGATCAAAAGCGTATATATATCCGCTATTATAAAGACTTTCAAGATTGTAAGGATCGATTACGTTCGCTTTTTCGAAATTAACCAGTGCACGTTGGAAGTCGCCAGTCTGCCGATACATGGCACCCTGATCATTGAGGACATCTGTGTCGTCTGGGCGCAAAGCCACTGCTCGCTCATATGCTTTAATAGCCAGTTCAGACTGGTCAGTGTCAAAGTAGATATTCCCAAGTTCTTTCCAGGTGTCAGCAGAGGCTTCTGTTGAGGATGCTTGTTTTTTAAGAATATCGATCTGTCGTTGCTTTTCTAAGTTCAGTTTTACACCTTCTGCTGTCTCCTGTTCATTTGATTGTGCCTCTTCTTCAGCATTTTCAGCTTCCTCATCCAGAGTCGGGCATATTCGTAGCGCGGCATTGTCAAGTACAGACCCTGGTAGTATCAGATCTGACTGCATTCCACCCCTCAATCGCTTTAACCTCGCTCGTGAAGTTCCCAGAATGTCGATCAAGCCGAGTAACGCGGTCTGCTCGCTACAATCAATCTCATAGTATTCTAAGTGAGAACGATAACGCTTTTCCTTATACTCTGTTGCAGCCGATTTCCTCTCCGCTTCTCCACGTGGTATAAAGCGTAGCCATACTTCTAGTCTTCCTGACGGAGTCAGGCGGATAGACTGTTCATCATACGAAACCTTGTAGCGCGCAGTACCGTTAAGTGCCATCCACTGGACAGCATGAACTTCGTTCTGCCATCCACAAAGCATAGCTATAACTAAAAAAAGATGTATGATATATCGCTGCATAATGGCCACATTCCGGTTGGTAAATAGTAAAAAACTTATAATTACGCGCTGAATTTATCCTCATGATGTGCCGATTGTCAAGCATGTTTGGTCTGTGCGGTAACGCTAATTAAAACAATCGAAAACTGAAAATAATGTACACTCTGACTCTATTGTGCTAATACTCAACGCCATTTTTATTGAGAAATTACTTCGTATGATCGTAGAACCGCTTGCCCGCTAGGAGCTTGTCTGGATGAAAATGCACAAGTATTCAATTTCAAATTCACTTACATCGTTCAACATCCCCACATCTGCTTCTGATCTGTTGCCAGCAGTTAAGATTCCTGGCAAAGTTCACCATCTCCCTCCCACTATTTGGAAAAAAATGGTTGGTGATTCACATATTCCACTTGATAAGGCCATTGAGCGCACTAGAGATTTCTTTTTTAGAGAGCAGTTGCCTGATGGTTATTGGTGGGCAGAACTTGAATCAAACGTAACTATAACATCAGAATACATAATGCTGTTTCATCTTCTTGGTATGGTTGACAAGTTGCGCGAACGTAAAATGGCTCATTATATTTTAAGTAAACAGACGACAGAAGGAGCCTGGTCGCTCTGGTATGGAGGCCCCGGGGACCTTTCAACAACGGTTGAGGCTTATTTTGCGCTCAAATTGGCTGGGTACGCCGCTGGCGATCCTGCCATGTGCAAAGCCCGCGAATTTATCCTTAGTGAAGGGGGGATTCTCAATACCCGTGTTTTTACCAAAGTTTTTTTGGCATTATTTGGTGAATTTTCATGGCTGGGCGTCCCATCAATGCCGATAGAGCTAATGATGCTTCCGGATTGGGCTTATTTCAATATCTACGAATTCTCCAGTTGGTCACGAGCTACAATTATTCCACTTTCAGTTGTTATGTCGGAAAAACCGGTCAGAAAGCTTCCTCCCCGATCCAGGGTTCAGGAGCTTTTCGTCCGACCGCCCCGTCCAAGTGATTATACATTTTCACGCCATGACGGTATTTTAAGCTGGAAAAACTTTTTTATAGGTGTCGATCACCTGATTAAGATTTATGAAATGTCACCTATTCGCCCATTTAAAAATAAATCGGTTGCTATTGCAGAGCAGTGGATACTGGACCATCAGGAATCAAGTGGCGATTGGGGTGGTATTCAGCCGGCTATGCTCAATTCAATTCTGGCGTTGCATTGCCTTGGATATGCAAATGATCACCCTGTCGTTGTGAACGGACTGGAAGCACTTGCTAATTTTTGTATTGAGGATAAAGACAGCCTAGTACTGCAGTCGTGCGTTTCTCCCGTGTGGGACACTGCACTGGTCTTAGTTGCAATGCAGGAATCGGGTGTTCCAAATGACCATCCATCACTTGTAAAATCCGCTCAGTGGCTTCTGGACAGAGAGGTTCGTTTCAAAGGGGACTGGTGGATAAAATCTCCTGAACTTGAACCAGGCGGTTGGGCGTTTGAATTTTTAAACGACTGGTATCCTGATGTCGACGATTCCGGTTTCGTTATGCTGGCCATTAAAGACATCAAGGTGCGCGATAAAAAACAGAAAGATCAGGCAATCAAGCGCGGCATTGCCTGGTGTCTCGGGATGCAGAGCGAAAATGGAGGTTGGGGAGCGTTTGATAAAGATAATACAAAGCATCTTTTAAACAAGATTCCCTTTGCCGACCTAGAGGCATTGATTGACCCGCCAACTGCCGACTTGACCGGTCGTATGCTGGAGCTTCTTGGTGCATTTAACTATCCGCGTAATCATCAATCTGTTATTCGGGCACTCGATTTTCTCAGGGCTGATCAGGAACCTGAGGGTCCATGGTGGGGGCGTTGGGGAGTAAATTATATTTATGGCACCTGGTCTGTACTTAGTGGACTTGAGGCCATTGGCGAAGACATGTCGCAGGCGTATATCAGAAAGGCGGTTAACTGGCTTAAATCCACGCAGAACCTGGATGGCGGGTGGGGTGAAGTCTGTGAGTCTTATGATGACCGTTCGCTTATGGGGCGTGGTCCCAGCACTCCTTCTCAGACGGGTTGGGCACTTCTCTCTCTCTTTGCTGCAGGTGAAGTTCTTTCAAAATCGGCCTTGCGTGGAGTAGAATTTCTAGTTGCCACTCAGAATACTGATGGCTCATGGAATGAAGATTCGTTTACCGGCACAGGATTTCCGAAGTATTTCATGATAAAATACCATATTTACCGCAACTGCTTTCCACTGACTGCACTTGGTCGATACCGAAGACTGTTGCTTCTTAGTACCGAGCATAAAACAGGAGCGCCTTGATAACACAAAAAACGTGGCAATATGGTGCTCTTGGGTCGATTACATTAAAAGTGTCGTCGCTGGAGCCGATTATATGAAAACATTTGTAACCGGTGCTACCGGCTTTATCGGCGCCAGTATCGTGCGGGAACTGCTTCGCGATGGGCGGGAAGTACGGGTGTTGGTTCGTCCGTCGTCTAATCTTTCAAACCTGAAAGGGCTCGATGTTGAAATCTGGAAAGGTGATCTGCTTGAGGCCCACGGGTTGCGCAACGGACTAAAAGGGTGTGATGTATTATATCATGCAGCAGCTGATTACCGTCTCTGGACGCGTAATCCTGCAGAGATGTACCGAACTAACGTGGGTGGTACTAACGCTGTCCTTAGTGCGGCGCTTGAGAGCGGAGTTTCCAGGGTCGTCTATACCAGCAGCGTCGGAACACTTGGAAAGCCAGGTGATGGAACATCTGGAAATGAAAATACTAAAGTTTCCCTGGCCGATATGGTTGGGCCATACAAAAAAAGTAAATTCCTTGCTGAGCGGGAAGCAGAAAAATTTATTGCCAAAGGCTTGCCACTGGTGATAGTCAATCCTTCCACTCCAGTAGGGCCATGGGACATCAAGCCCACTCCCACGGGTAAAATTATAGTAGATTATCTGAAACGGAAGATGCCGGCATATCTGGATACCGGGCTGAATCTCATAGCCGTTGAAGAGTGTGCTCGCGGACATATTCTTGCAGAGCAGAAAGGGTGCGTCGGACAAAAGTATATCCTCGGGAACACAAATCTTTCCTTGTGTGATATTTTCAGGATGCTTCAGGAAATAACAGGGATTCCGGCCCCCAAAGTCAGATTGCCATATACTCCGGTACTTGTTGCCGCGTGGCTTAATGAAGGATTCTCGCGAATGACTGGACGCGAGCCTCTTATTCCACTTGCAGGTGTGCGGATGGCTCGACATCATATGTATTTTGACTCGGGAATGGCGGTTAGTGAACTTGGTCTGACCCAGGCACCGGTAATAGAGGCTCTTGAACGTGCGGTTAGGTGGTTCCGCACGAACCAATATGCATAAAAAGCTAGAGGTATCATTAAATGCTGCTTGAAACAATAAACTCTCCCTCTGATCTTAAAAAACTGAAATTGGAGCAGTTGCCGGAGCTTGCTGCAGAAGTTCGTGCTTTCCTACTGGAAACTGTCTCTTCAACGGGTGGTCATCTCGGCTCCAATCTAGGAACAGTGGAATTATCTATCGCTCTGCACTACTGTTTCGACTCTCCTAATGACAAAATAATCTGGGACGTCGGTCATCAGGCTTATACCCACAAAATACTTACCGGAAGGCGTGACCGATTTCATACCCAGCGTCAGTACAAGGGTATTTCCGGCTTTCCTAAACGCTGCGAATCAGAGCATGATGCTTTTGGGGTCGGACACTCATCGACTTCAATTTCCGCCGGACTCGGCATGGCTGCAGCTTCCAGTCTTGACGGCAAGCGGAGTCATTCAATTGCGGTGATTGGTGATGGATCCCTAACCGGTGGCATGGCTTTTGAGGCTCTGAATCAGGCTGGCCATCTCAAAAAAAATCTGATTGTTATTCTTAACGACAATGAAATGTCGATTTCAAAAAATGTCGGTGCTTTTTCCGCGTTTATATCCCGCAAAATGACCGGACGATACTACCGAGATTTAAAAAAAGAGATGCAGGCGTTACTTAAGCATATTCCGGCTTTCGGCACTGATATTCTGCATTTTGCCCGTCGTGCAGAAAATTCTCTGAAGGGTTTTCTCACCCCCGGTTCACTGTTTGAAGCACTTGGTTTCGATTATTTAGGTCCTTTGGATGGACATGATCTGCGACAACTTGTTGAGGTGTTTAAGAACATAAATGAACTGGACGGTCCGCTGTTAGTGCACGTCATGACAACGAAAGGGAAGGGGTATAAGCTTGCAGAGGAAACTCCGGCAAAATATCATGGTGTGGGTGCTTTTGACGTTGCTACCGGCAAAGGAGCCGCTAAGCCGGTACTGAAATCTTATACGGATCTATTCGGTGAGACGCTGGTGCAGCTTGCGGATGAAGATCCTAAAATTATAGCCATAACTGCAGCTATGCCTGATGGGACCGGGCTAAATCTTTTTTCGCAGCGATTCCCAGAACGTTTCTTTGATGTCGGCATTGCCGAACAGCACGCCATGACTTTTGCAGCAGGCCTTGCCAGTGATGGTTTCAGGCCGGTGGTGGCAATATATTCAACCTTTGTGCAACGCGCTTATGACCAGGTTTTTCATGATATATGTCTGCAAAACCTGCCGGTCACCATTGCTATGGATCGCGCCGGACTGGTGGGCGATGATGGTCCGACACATCATGGTGTTTTTGACATTTCCTTTTTACGGCATCTGCCTGGCTTAACTGTAATGGCTCCCAAAGATGAGAATGAACTACGCCATATGCTTAAAACTGCTGTGTATTCCGGACTTCCAATGTCTTTACGTTATCCGCGGGGGACCGGGTATGGAGTCAAGCTTGACAATGAGTTGAGGTGCCTCGAAATCGGAAAAGGTGAGCAGCTGCTTGAAGGCAAGGATCTTACAATAATAGCCATCGGAGCAACCGTGTATCCCGCTATACAGGCGGCGGAGGTGCTCAGTTTGAGAGGATATTCCGTTGGAGTAGTAAATGCTAGGTTTGTAAAGCCTTTGGATGCGGAGCTAATCGTGGGTGTAGCGCGTTTGACCGGCAGGATAATGACGATAGAGGAAAATGCCCTGCAGGGTGGTTTTGGCAGTGCGGTTCTGGAGCTGTTATACGATAATAACCTTCAGGATGTTAAGGTGCGGCGCCTCGGTCTTCCTGACCATTATATTGAGCAGGGTAGCCAGGCTCAGCTCCGTAAGGATGTTGGCATTGATGCAGATGGAATAACCACCGCAGCTATAGAATTTATGAAATGAGGACGACATGACACCAGAAGAAGCACGAAACAAAATCATATTTGCCCTGGATGTCCATGGCCTGAATGACATCGACCGCTGGACTGAAACACTGAATGGTAAGGTCGGAATGTTTAAAGTAGGCAAAGAACTGTTCACCTCATGTGGTCCGGCAGCGGTAAAGGCTGTTCAGCGACACGGAGGCCAGGTTTTTCTTGATCTTAAATATCATGACATTCCGAACACTGTTGCAAGTGCAATGCTCGAAGCCGCCCGACTTGGCGTCCAGTTGGCCAATCTGCATGCGCTTGGTGGTGCCGAAATGATGGAGGCTGCCGCTACTGCGATAAATAAAGAGTTTAGTAATTCTGAGCGCCCACGTATTTTGGCAGTGACAATCCTGACTTCTTCAACGATTGATACGCTAAGACAGGTGGGCATAGAATATTCAATACAGGACATGGTGGTACGTCTGGCGCGACTGGCCAAAGCATCCGGGATGGATGGAGTGGTGGCCTCTCCTCTAGAAATTGGACTGATCAGAGACGCGTGCGGGCCTGATTTCCTCATCGTTACTCCGGGAGTTCGTCCGTCATTTGCTTCAGTTGATGATCAAAAACGTATTATGACGCCAGCAGAGGCGGTTTCGGCAGGGGCTGACTATCTGGTTATAGGTCGGCCAATTGCCAAAGCGGAAGATCCTGTCTGTGCTGCTGAGCGTATTACCATAGAAATTACAGAAGGTGGCCAATGAAAGGTGAGCTGATATTTGGAGTAAACCCGGTTAAAGAATCTCTCCAGGGAACACGAGGCGTCTTTAACCTGTACGTGCAGATCAGTGCCACTGATCATCGCGTAGAGAAAATTATTAGATTGGCTGAAGAACGCGGTGTTGCAGTGCACCGACGGGACAAAGTAGATATTACCAAGATGTGCGCCTCTTCACATCATCAGGGAATTGCCCTGGAGGTTGAGCCTTTCCGTTATTCCGACTTTGACGATCTGTTAACATCAGCCGGTCAGTCTGGCGCGAGCGGATTTCTTCTGGTTCTCGATGCAATTCAGGACCCTCACAACCTTGGTGCTTTGATACGTTCGGCAGCCTGTGCCGGGGTGGATGGTGTCATTATCCCCAAAGATCGTGCCTGCGGTATTACTGCCGCAGCCGAAAAAACATCAGCCGGTGCGGTAGAAACAGTTCCGGTTGCAATGGTAACCAATATTGCCCATACGCTTGAAACACTTAAAAAACTGGGCTATTGGGTATATGGACTTGATGGTGCTGCCCGGAATTCTGTCTATCAGACAGAATTCTCTGGAAACATAGCCTTGGTGGTTGGCGGGGAAGGGGAGGGCATCAGGCCACTAGTGCGTAAACAGTGTGATGTGGTGATGTCTATACCACAGTACGGTGGGGTAAGTTCTCTGAATGCTTCAGTTGCTGGGGGGATTGCGTTGTTTGAGATCGCGCGGAAGGTGCGATGCTAACATGATAACTCCAGAAGGGGCATAGCATTGTCACGCCTGGCGATTTAAAATATTTACGATAGTTGCTGGAAGGTTACTTCAGGAGTTAAACAATGCGGAGGATACTTCTCCGCAAACAGCCTGAAATATTCACATCGGCACCAGTTTTCCACATCAACCAGTGCCTGGAACGCTTCTCGGAAGTCGGTCATGCCGACACTGAATATTCCGTGACCGTATACAATGGCCGATCCGGATTTGCCTATTACCGGCGGAACATTTTTAGCAATTCCGCCGGCGCCTATTTCTCCCGCTACGACCGGCGTTTCACCCAAATACCGAACTTTTGAACAATCTTTCCAGCAGTCCGAGATGTGACACGACTCTTTTTCAGAGCACATCATGCTCATGACCACCGCGAAGCGCGGATGCCCGTGCAAAATGGCGTGGCAGCCGGTTGTTTCAAAAATGGATCGGTGTGCATCCAGTTCACTGGATGCTGTTATGCCTACGGTGGAGCTGTTTTCAAAAGGGACCGGATCGATACAGCCGTGGAGTGCGTCCAGGCTGGATGCTGTTTGTGAAATATAAAGCAAATTTCCGTTTGAGTATGAAATATTGCCGAAAAAAGAGTCAACTAAGCGTCGCTGGACGGTATAACTACCTACAGAGGCAATCTCTGCGAGAATTTCATCTCTTTCCAAAAACGGCCCCCGACGAAATATAAGCCCGTCGGATGACAGCGGTACGAGCATTTCGTTGCGAAAACTGTCGAATACCTCATCTTCCCCTGGAAGTTTGAAGCCGCTCTCAAGTAGATCTTCAAGGTATTTGATATACGTTGAGTGAAAAACAGAGGACCAGTTAATATAAGCCTGCTCAACCGTCAATGCCCCGCATGCTATGATTCCGATACCCTCAACAACAATACCTTTGCGATTTGCGAGGAGATTTGCAATGGTTTTTGCTGGATCAGATCCGATGTCACGCCTTCGAATAATTGGGATGTCATGGAGGAAAGTGCGGGTCTCAGTGTCACGCGGGACGATTTCCTGCTCAGAAGATTCAGCCCTTTGAATGAGGAAATCTGCAAAGTGAAGAGAGGGCACAGCTGCTACTATTGCCAGGCAATTAAGCCGTATAAGTACCAATTCTGAGAGATCTGCAAGTATGGATTCTCCCGCAGAAATAATAGTGTCATCCTGTGCGGCAAAGGCAATTTGTCCGGTACAGGCAGATCCGTCAAAGATCAGTTTATCGGTGTATTTGGCAATTTGGTCGTACATCAGGGGGTAGACACAGGAATGTTGGTAAACAGTATTGAGCCGTCTGAAAGCGTTTCACTGCGGAAACGAGGCCCGCGCTGGCTACTGGCGAGCAAAGTTGATTTAGGTAGCGTTACTCCGCTGTCGGAAAGAAAGGCCATTGTAACATTTGTTCCTGCTTGCCATGCTTCAAAATGGAGGTGAGGTCCGGTGGACCTTCCTGTTGAACCTGACAGAGCCAGTATGTTTTCAGAGGTGACTGCTTGACCTTGAACTACCAGAATCCGGCTGTTGTGGGCGTACAGGGTAATTATCCCGTTGTCGTGCTCAACAACAACGGTGTTGCCATAGCCGGAACGGCTGCCACTGTAAACGATGATACCTGAGGCTACTGCTTTTACAGGAGTTCCGCTCGGGATCGCAATGTCAATGCCGTTATGATGTCGCCAGGACCCATCAATTGGATCAATTCTCATGCCTACTTTAGATGTTATTATACCGCCAACCTGCGGTAGATGAGGTTCAAAGAGGCTTTTATCAGTTTCGGATGGATTTAGAGCTGCTTTAACCGCTTTTTGAACAATCTCATCCAAAGAAATATCGTGAGTTTTTTGCGATTTTTGCGAGCTTTGCTGTTTTAGCAATTTGCGCTGTTTGCTTGTGGTTGTAGAAGGCAATGCGGAACGGTCTTTAATAACCACGGTAGCACTCTTGTTGCTTGGCGAATCGGTAAACGTCTCAACTCCGTCGATAGTTACAAAACGATAGATATCTGCTTTCGCAGGAGAGTCGGCCAAACTGAAAGCAAGAATTAGAGACAACAGGGACTTACGCTTAATCCTATTGAGTAACTTAAAAAAGACTTTGGAGAAGGTTGTCAATTGTACTTGTTGTTCAGCACTTTTTCTGATAGTTAGATTCATTCTTGAGATATATATCATTTTGAAAAATAGTTCAATTCATCTTCGGAGTGTCTGGAGTGTTTCAATATTACGACAAAGTCGTTCGAGGAACTGAACGGGAAGATATGCTGGTTATTCTCGAGTTTATGCAGATAATGATCGGGCAGACTTTTTCGTTTTTAAATTACTATAAAGAAATACCGGTTTCGTATGATGCAACCTTATTAAGTGTTGAGAATGAAATGGCGGAGTTTTCTGTTCATGAATATCAAGCCAAGGTCATCAACATGGAAAAAAAAACGCTCATCCATTCGCACCGCCTCAGTTCCTTTCCTGAAGATATTATCGGTGAGGCTTTTTATGTGAGCTCGTCAAAAAAGCGCGTTATTCTATGCAATTTCGGCTATGCAAATATACGTTCTGATATGAGGCGTTTTGTGAGAGTTTTACTTGATAATCCGGTTGAGGTAGAGCTGTTGTTTGAAGATGATTTTTTAAAGGGCAATGTTAAAGACTTATCGCTTGGTGGGGCTGCGATTAGTACAATGTCTGCGGAACTTTTGGTGCCGGGCCTGGATATAAACATGTTTTTGAAACTACCTGAAATTAACGGCAGTTCCAGATGTGAAGTAGGTATGAGTGCGACTATTGTTAAAGTAGTTGGAACGTGTGCTCCATTTATCTGCTACCTGGAATTTCATGCTGAAAAGCATTCGCAGCAGCAGATTTCGTACTATATTAACCAGAGACAGGTTGAGATTATCAAGGAGTTGAAAGATATCAATGCATGATTTGGCTTGTTCTTTGTGCCTGTATTCTGTGCAATACTGAATGCCTTGTGACTGTTTATTGATCAACTGCTACGGCAAAGAGTAGTTATGCAAGGGGACTAATTCTCCTAACTATCCAAATAAGCGTCTATAATATTTAGATGATTAATTGGCAAGAAGCTTGCTTTTAATGCATATGTGAATGAGATATGTTTTGATGTGATCGTATAGTAACGTTGGCTACATTCTTTTATAAAATTTCAGGAATGGGAGGGTAATATCGTGAAAAAAGTTGAAGCGATCATAAAGCCGTTCAAGTTGGATGAAGTTAAGGAGTCACTGAATGAAATTGGTATTCAGGGTATTACAATCAGTGAGGTAAAAGGCTTTGGGCGTCAGAAAGGACATACGGAGCTTTATAGGGGGGCTGAATATGTTGTAGACTTTATTCCTAAAATCAAGATAGAGATTATCGTTGCAGACTCAATACTTCCACAAGTGGTTGAAGCAATTGAAAAATCTGCAAAAACCGGTCGTATAGGTGATGGTAAAATATTTGTGACCAATGTTGAAGAAGTTGTCCGTATCAGAACTGGTGAAACCGGAGAAGATGCACTGTAAATAAAAAAACCCGAAAGGAGCAACAGATGACACCGAAGCAAGTAATGGAGTTTGCAGCAGAAAACGGCGCTAAGATGGTTGATTACAAGTTTATGGATTTTATTGGCACATGGCAGCACGTTTCAGTACCAATGTCCGAGTTTAGTGAGGATACCTTTGAAGAGGGCCAAGGCTTTGACGGTTCTTCAATTCGTGGTTGGCAACCAATCCACGCATCCGACATGATTCTGCTTCCCGATCCGACTACAGCCAAAATGGATCCTTTTATCAAGGTTCCTACCATGTCAATCATTTGCGATATCTTTGATCCGATTACTAAAGAAGATTACACACGCGATCCGCGCAACATCGCTAAAAAAGCTGAGATGTACCTGAAGTCTACCGGTATCGGCGATACTGCTTTCTTTGGCCCTGAAGCTGAATTTTTCATCTTTGACGACGTACGTTTTTCTTCAACAGCCAACCAGTCTTTCTATGCAGTTGATTCCTCAGAGGGCGCTTGGAATTCGGGTCGTGAAGAGTTTCCAAATCTAGGTTACAAACCGCGTCACAAAGAAGGTTACTTTCCATGTTCACCTGTTGATTCCCAGAACGACCTGCGCAACGAAATGGTAACCGAATTGCAAAATGTAGGAATTCGCGTTGAGTGCCAGCACCACGAAGTTGCAACCGGTGGCCAGGCTGAAATCGATATGCGTTTTTCCTCACTGGTTGATATGGCTGATCAGTTACAGTGGTTCAAGTATGTCATCAAAAACGTAGCATATCGCAATGGTAAAACTGTAACCTTCATGCCCAAGCCGCTTTATGGCGATAACGGTTCTGGGATGCACTGCCACCAGTCGATCTGGAAAGATGGGCAGAATCTCTTTGCTGGCGATAAATACGGTGGTCTTTCCCAGATGGCTCTTTGGTACATCGGCGGCATCATTAAGCATGCCAAAGCCCTCTGTGCTATCACCAACCCTACTACAAACTCTTACAAACGGCTTGTGCCAGGATTTGAAGCTCCGGTAAATATGGCGTACTCAAGCCGTAACCGCTCAGCATCACTCCGTATCCCAATGATGTCCACTAATCCGAAAGCAAAACGTGTTGAATATCGTACACCTGATCCATCTTGCAATGGTTACCTGGCATTTGCCGCCATGCTGATGGCCGGTCTTGATGGTATTGAAAACAAAATAGATCCAGGTCAGCCGCTTGATAAGGATATTTACGGCCTTTCTCCTGAAGAGCTAAAGGATATTCCGTCCGCACCGGGTACGCTTGAAGAAGCTCTGAAATGCCTCAAAGAAGACCACGATTTCCTTCTGAAGGGTGATGTATTTACCCCTGATGTTATTGAAAAATGGATCGAGTACAAAACTGAGGCTGAAGTTAATCCTGTTCGTATGCGTCCAGTACCACTTGAGTTTGAACTGTACTACGATATTTAGTTAAAATTGAAGCAGCAAAAAACCACGAAAGGCGGGAGCAATCCCGCCTTTTCTGCGTTTATGGGAGCGCCTTGCAATTGACTTTACCTGGACACTCTGTTAGAAGGGATACAGATTTATCATTTAAAAGGACTCCAAATGGAAAGTTTTTTTCTCAAGCTGTCGGTAATGCTTGTGCCTGGTATGTTGGCAATTGTCTGCCATGAAGTTTCCCACGGGTATGTTGCCTGGCGTTTTGGTGATCCTACAGCACGAATGATGGGGCGCCTGACTCTCAATCCTTTAAAACACGTTGATATCATAGGAACTCTCATGATATTTTTTGTCGGTATAGGGTGGGCTAAACCGGTGCCGGTTGTTTACGAAAACCTCCGTAATCCAAAGCGTGATATGATATGGGTTGCTGCTGCCGGCCCAATTACCAACATCGTGCTCGCAACGGTTTCTGCGTTTATACTCCGAGGACTCGTGGCATACGGTAATCCTGCCGCCTCCGGTTCTCCGCTTGCCATGCTCGTGGAACCGGTGGTTCTGATGTTGGCTTTTTCGGTATACATAAACCTCCTCTTAGCTATATTTAATATGATACCGGTTCCACCTCTGGATGGTGGGCGGGTACTTGCCGGTTTGCTCCCGTATCGTCAGGCCGCAGCTCTGTCACGTGTTGAACCGTATGGTATGATCATTATAATTGTTCTAGTTTTTTTTACTAATATGTTTTCGTATATAGTGTCACCCGTTCTTAAAATAGGCGTCCAATTGTTAGCCGGCCCACAAAGTAACCTTGTCCTTGGCGTCACCAGGTTGATGATGCATTGATTCTTACGTTTGCTACAAAGGGGTATTGATGAACGATCCCAGAATTAAAAAGTTTGCAGAGATATTGGTTGATTATTCGACCAGAGTAAAAAAAGGTGATGTAGTGCTTATTAACGCGGCTGGCCTGGAAGCTCTGCCGTTAGTGAAAGAACTATACGCACTCTGTCTTCAGCGTGGTGCAGCTTACGTTGAATACAATTTTACAATCCAGGAAATTGATCGTGTCTTTTACAATAGTGCCAATAAGCAACAGCTTGATTATTTTCCCCAACATAAACTGGACTTTTACAAAACCGTAACGGCATATATCGGAATATCAGCCGGAAACAATTCGATGGTCATGGCCAATGCCTCGCAGGAAGCGGTTGTTAAATACTCTAAGCTCACCAGGCCACTAGTTGATCAACGTGTTAAGCATACTCGCTGGTGCGTTACCCGTTATCCAACCCATGCGGCTGCTCAGGAAGCCAGAATGAGTCTTGACGAATATGAGGATTACCTTTTTTCTGCCTGTTGTATTGACTGGAAAGCAGAATCTAAAAAACAGGAAAAACTCAAAAAACTAATTGATCGGACTAAAAAGGTGAGGATTTTGGCTCCAGATACGGACCTTCATTTCAGTATTGACGGACTGCCCGGTATCAAGTGTGATGGCCGTCTTAATATGCCAGATGGTGAGGTGTTTACTGCGCCGGTTAAAACTTCGGTTCAGGGCCATATAAGCTATAACTGCCCGAGTATTTACCAAGGAAAAGAATACAACGGTGTCCGCTTTGAATTTTGTGACGGTAAAATTATCAAGGCAACCGCTGATGGAGGCATGAGTCAAGCCCTCAATAAAATTCTGGATGCTGATGAAGGTGCCCGCTACATTGGCGAATTCGCTATCGGTGTCAATCCCGGAATTCGACAACCTATGCGCAATATCCTTTTTGACGAAAAGATTTTCGGCTCAATCCATTTTACACCTGGGCAGGCTTATGATGAGTGTGACAATGGCAACCGGTCGTCCGTTCACTGGGATCTTGTCCGAATTTTAGCCGATGGTGAAATACAGTTTGACGATGTTGTTATTCAGAAAAACGGCCGATTTGTTCACAAAGACCTGTTGGAGCTTAATCCCGATTCGTTGTAATAAACATAATTAGTATGTTTATCAATCGGATCTACAAAAAAAGTTGATTAATATTTTCGATAACTAAGAAAGAGTCTTCATATGATGTCACAAAGTAATGGAATTGATTTTGAACCTGAGGATTTTGAGTTTGATACGATAGATGAGGAGTTACTGGTCGACAGTCGTTGTCAACAGATTCTGAAACAATTCTATCAGTTTCTTCAACAGCAGGGAATGAGCGCTGAACAGGCTTCTGACTTGGCTTTTAGTGCTGATCTCTATCTACGGGATTATCTGATTGACTTTGGTCGTCAGAATATCGTGCGTCCTCAATCTGGTATTATTACAAAGTTTGCTGGTTCCTGGTTCATTACTCATACGCTTGACCCTGAGCTTGCTATTATTGAGCGTCATCTAACTGCGCTAATAGAATTATACCGTTTTATGCATCGGCAGCATCTGATTTCTGCATATGAATTGGCTTTTCTTCTGAAAGAGGCCGGGCAGCTTGATTATTACCGCCAGCGTATTGATTCATTTCTCAATCTTACTGCTGACGGTTTTGTCGCGTGGGATGCCGAATGTCCGGCTGCTTTTTGATTTATAGTGTGGAGTGAAAGAAATGTCTATTGGTAAACAAATTGTCATGACAATCCATGAGCATAAATACCTCAGAAACGATTGGTATTTTGATTTTACCGGTCAGGTCTTTCAGGAGTATCTTGTAAATCTAATTGAGGAGATGCAGCGTTTAGGCGTGCTTCTGACGGTCATGCACAATTCAGCTTCAATTATTACAATCAATAGTTATACAGACCTGCTGAATGTGGTGAAAATATCTTCCCCGCAGGATGGCCATAGCAATCAATGCATTGGTCACATTATCGGGAAAAGTCCGCAGTTGAAAATTATGGAAGATATTAGGACCGCTGTAAGACGAGTTGCGTTTGCACCAGAAACGATAGCCCCGTCCGGCGAATTCAGGAAAGTATGTCATAACTGTGGTTGTGGATGTTAGGGAGTTGTTTTAAGTAATATTACACCTTACCTCTCTGGTCATCAATTATGCAAGAACGGTGACTTTCGGGCGAATCAGGGCAGCAGTATGACTTTAAGCAGGTAGTGGGTGGTTGTCTATTAATCTATTTGAGGAGGTCTGCAATGTCTTCAGCGTATATTCCGGAAACAGTTCGTAGATTGCTTGCATCGCAGCCGATAGAGTTGCCGATTTTCCATCCTGTAGCGTTAAAACTTCAAAAAATGCTTCTAAATTATGATTTTACGGTTGATGAGGTCGCTCAAGTAGCTAATGAGGATATGTCACTGGCAAGTCAAATGCTCAAAATTGCCAACTCCCCGATGTATATGGGGCGCTCCAAAGTTGCTACAATCAAAGAGGCCGTAATCCGACTCGGAGCTCAGCAGGTCATTAATCTGGTGATTGCGGCTTCTCAGGCATCGGCCCATTCATCCCATAATCCAGCGCTTGATCATTATATGAAAGAGCTGTGGCTACACAGTCACGGCAGTGCCCTTGGAGCTCGCTGGTTAGCCAATTCCTGCGGCATGCGCGGAGTGGCTGACGAAACATACCTGGCAGCGCTTCTACACGATGTCGGTAAGTTATACCTGCTTAAGTCGATTGAACGACTAGTTGGGGCCGGAGTTATAAGCTCAATGTTTGATGATGAGCTTATTCTGGAAATATTTGAAGCAATGCATGTTGAACAGGGATATCGCATGATGCAGCACTGGAACTTTCCGGCGATGTACTGTGATGTGATTCGTGACCATCACGCTGAAGATTGGGATAGCGTCAATAAAATGCTAGCCATTGTCAGGTTTGTAAATCTGGCCTGTCACCGTATCGGTCTTGGTCTGAAGCATGAACCGGATCTCGTTCTGATAAACACGAAAGAAGCAGAGGTATTGGATATTACGGACACCCAGATAGTGGAGCTTGAGGGTATGTTAGAGGAGTCCAGAGAGGCCGCTCTGGATGGCTGATATTCAGACTTCCAGTTATGCGAACCGCGTCAGATTTATCCGGTTTTAAATGCGGTGGCTTCTACGTAACGCTGCTATTCAATAGGAGCCGGATCGCAGAGATTTTCAGAACAATTTGCTTCACCACCGCAGGTAAAACAGTAAAATTTCGGATCACTGCTAATTTCGGCAATATCATCATACAGTCCGTTACTTCTCAACATACAGAGATGGCCATGGTGATTTGCACCGCAGCGGCATGGAGTCTTGGTTGTCATAGAATTTCTCCTTGAAAAACATATTCTGGCAGCAAAAACGGAATTACTATACCAGAATGACTTGTAAATGAAAACAGTCTGAATACTGGTTGCTCCATGCCATCAAAAAGGGAAGTGGTTATTGATATAATCTGGAAATTACCAATAATCCTAAAACCGGCAGATCAATAACACGGAGACACAGAGAACACGGAGAGAACAAAGGCTTAAGACCTAAAAAAAATACTTTTTTGTGAGCCATTAACTACCTGTTTTATAAGTAATTCGCTAATTTTAATCCGTGTTCTCCGTGTTTCAAATGCTTTTTGTTGGATAATAATATTTCAGTAGTTAAAGGACATTATGACCATGGCATTTTCACCTAAATCGCTTCTTGTTACCGGTGGAGCCGGCTTCATCGGCGCTAATTTTATTCACTCTTTCATTGCTGGTAATCCTGGAAGCAAGGTTACCAATCTAGATTGTCTGACTTATGCCGGAAATCTAAAAAATCTGACTTCTTTAGAGGGTAATCCGAGTTATAATTTTGTTAAAGGTGATATTGGTGACGCAGCTCTTGTCGCTCAGAAACTTTCCGAACAACGGGTTGACGCAGTTGTGCATTTTGCCGCTGAGTCCCATGTCGATCGTTCAATTACCGGACCTGAAATTTTTGTCCGCACTAACGTTCTTGGCACACAGGTTTTACTTGAAGAGAGCCGCAAACACTGGCAGTCTGGCATTGTAACGGATTTTCGTTTTCTTCAAATATCAACGGATGAAGTCTATGGTAGCCTAGGGGATACCGGATATTTTACCGAGGAGACCCCGCTGGCCGCTAACTCGCCATATTCCGCCAGTAAAGCTGGAGCTGACCTGTTAGTGCGCGCCTATCATGAAACATTCGGTATGCCAACTCTTAACACTCGCTGCTCTAATAACTATGGTCCATACCATTTCCCTGAGAAATTGATTCCGCTTCTTATCCACAATATCATTAATAAAAGTCCACTACCCGTCTACGGTGACGGCTTGAATGTCCGTGACTGGCTGCATGTTCGTGATCATGCAGTGGCAATTGAGACCGTGCTGAAAACCGCAGCACCGGGTTCAATCTATAATATTGGTGGTAACAACGAGTGGAAAAATATTGACATAGTTAATCTTGTCTGTGACCTTTTGGATGCTCGCCTTGGTCGTGCCAGCGGAGAAAACCGTAAGCTGATAACTTTTGTGAAAGACCGGCTTGGTCATGATCGGCGCTATGCGATTGATGCCACCAAACTGAAGAATGATCTCAATTGGAGTCCGTCATACACCTTTGAGCAGGGCATTGCCGAGACGATAGACTGGTATCTTGCCAATCAGGAATGGGTTTCTGAGGTTACTTCCGGTGCGTATCGTGAATATTGTCAAGGTCAGTATGGTGGAGGTGTATCATGATACTTGTTATAGGTGCAAATGGCATGCTGGGTCGCGACTTGATGACGCTACTTGGCGACAGAGGGCTGGGGGTCGATATTGCTGAAATTGATATTACTTCTCCAGAATCTGTCTTGAGAGTTGTTGGCGAGATAAAGCCGGAAGTGGTCATCAACTGTGCCGCTTATACCGATGTAGATGGTTGTGAAAGCAACACTGAGTCAGCTATGTCTGTTAATGGTGAAGGGGTGGCATATTTGGCTATGGCCTGTCGGGACAACGGTGCTCTGCTGGTTCAGATCAGTACTGATTATGTTTTTGATGGAGGTAAGGGGACGCCGTACGTTGAGGATGATGCACCGTGCCCGCTCAGCGTTTATGGTGAGTCAAAACAGGCCGGTGAAATGAATGCAGCCTTCAGTCCTGAACATCTAATTGTGCGGACACAGTGGTTGTATGGCTTGCATGGTAAAAACTTTGTTGAGACCATGCTGCGTTTTGGAGCTGAAAAGGATGAATTGACCGTTGTTGATGATCAAGTTGGTTCACCAACCTGGACAGTTGATCTTTCCCGAGCAATTATTGCTCTAATTGATGCTGGTTGCCGTGGTACCTATCACGCAGTAAATTCTGAATTCTGTTCGTGGAATACGTTTGCCAAGGCTATTTTTGAAGAAGCCGGTTTAAATGTTTCAGTTAAGCCGATGACTACCGTGGAGTTGAATCGACCGGCGAAACGTCCTCTCTATTCAACACTTGCGTGTGACAAGCTGAATGCCGATACCGGATTCAAGCCTCAGCATTGGCGGGATGCATTAAGAGAATATCTGAAACTTAGAGTATAAATATATATAACCTGAAAGGATTGAAAAATGGAACGTGGTGAACGCCCCTGGGGAACTTATACTGTTCTGGATGAAAGCACGAGTTATAAAATCAAGCGCATTGAAGTCACGCCGGGTCAACGCTTGTCGCTTCAGAAACATCATCATCGCAGTGAACACTGGATTGTAGTATCAGGAACCGCTCTGGTAACTTGCGGTAATCAACAGCTGACTGTAAATGTAAACGAATCAACATTTATTCCTATTGGCCACAACCACCGTCTTGAAAATCCTGGTAAAATACCTCTTGTAATCATTGAGGTGCAGAGCGGTGAATATCTCGGAGAAGACGATATCGTGCGCTTTGATGATGATTACCATCGCTGCGAAAGCCATAATGTTGAATAAGGCCGTATTCTTCAGGTTTGCTCTTCGACCGCTATTCTGCGTATATCTATTGTTTATGTGCGCCGGATGTGCCGCTTCCTCTGCCGCTATAATTGAAGAGGAGGTTGTCACGAATCCCAAGCCGATGTATAGCTATACATCACTTCTGATACGTAATTTAGAACTTAATCCTAAACTTTACTCAGATGTTTCTGATAATGGAATGAGCCAGCGCGAACTCCGGTATGCAAAGTTTCCGGGAGAATTGTCTGAACATATAGAGCGCTATGTCAAGTCTCATCGAACCTATAATAGCGTCTCCCGCGATGGGGCTCCAGACACCTCAACTCTTATACTGACTGGTAAATTCATACGTCTAGGACGCTTCAAAATATCGGTTGTGGTAAGTTTGCTTGATGGAGTGACTGGTCAGGAAGTAGCTCGTTTTCGTCAGACACTGTGGGATGTTTTGGACACAACGGACTCTTTTAGTGATCTTGGACGTGAAGTAGCGGATTTTATCAGTCGAATTCAGTACAAATAATGGGAGTCTAGCTATGTATATTGTTATTCTTGCCGGAGGGTCAGGAACCAGATTTTGGCCCTTGTCGCGTGCCGCCCGTCCTAAACAACTGATCTCAATCACCGGTGACAGGAGTATGCTGCAAAGAACGGTGGAACGCGTATTGCCGAGTAATCCAAAACGAATACTTATCATTACTAACCACCTCCAGGCAGACGAAACCGCACGGCAGATGCAACAGTACAATTCGGTACCAATTGACGTCATTGCCGAGCCTGCCGCCAGGAATACTGCGCCGGCCATCGGACTTGCCGCTGCTCTTATTGCTGCGCATGACCCCTCTGGAATTATGGTTGTTCTGCCTGCGGATCATTTCATTAAAAAAGAAGATACTCTCCGTAATACGTTATCATATGCCGGCACCGCTGCTAAAAAAGGTTTCTTGGTGACGCTAGGAATATTGCCATCACGTCCTGAGACCGGATATGGCTATATTGAAGCTGAAATGGAGTCGAACGCTGATTCTGGTGAGGAGTGCCAGGGGCCGTTTCCTGTCCGACGTTTTGTAGAAAAACCGCCACTGACTGAGGCCATTCGCTATCTTGATGAGGGTAATTTTTTCTGGAACAGCGGCATGTTCATCTGGCGCGCTGACACTATTCTTGATGAGTTGGGCTCGTTTATGCCCTCTTTGTACGAAAAACTTTTACAGGCATTTCCGGGCGGAACTTCCTGGGAGCTCTCAAGCCTTAAGGAACAGATTACTGTTCTCTATCAGGATATTGACAGCGTTTCCATCGATTACGGCGTCATGGAAAAATCTACACGGGTATTGATGGTTCCAGTCGAGATGGGATGGAGTGATGTCGGCAGTTGGAGTGCTCTACCTGAAGTAATCGAGCCAGACGACCTCGGAACGGTATGCGTCAATGCGGCTGGACATATTGCAGTGGATTCCTCTGATTGCTTGATTTATGCTGATGACAGGATGGTTGCCACTGTGGGCATCCATAACCTTGTGATTGTATCCACTCCTGACGCTATTCTTGTCTGCGACCGTGAACGCTGTCAAGATGTGAAAAAAGTCGTGGAATTTTTGAGTGCTTCCGGTCAGACAGCCTACCTCTAGGGGGCAATCCTGATTCGGTAATTTTTTTAAACCCATTGTCAACCCTGTGCTGTAAAAAGGTTAACCAGTAATAGGGTCGGGGTGTGTCATGCAAAGAACCATTCAAAGTGAACTTCAAGAGATAAAAAACCGCGGATTGCTACGTAGCACCATACTCATCAATGGTCGACAGGCCGCTAAGGTCACCTGCAATGGGCACGACGTCCTGCTGCTCTGTTCAAATAATTATCTGGGCCTTGCTGATCACCCCTCTTTGGCTGCCGCATCAATAGCGGCAATCCAGCAGTATGGCACATCCAGCGGGGCTTCGCGATTGGTGTCCGGGACTATGGCGCTCCACGAACAGCTGGAAAATGCCGTTGTCTCCTTTAAAAAGAGCGAATCGGCGCTACTGTTCAACAGCGGTCACGCTGCTAACACCGGTATCATTCCGGCTCTGGTAGGTCGTGGTGACGTCGTTTTTTCGGACCGGCTTAATCATGCCAGCATAGTAGACGGGATACTTCTCTCCGGTGCACGTTTGGTGCGCTACCCACATAATGACCACCAGCAGCTGGCGCGACTTATGGAAAAACACGCCTCCGGACGCACTCTTATTGTAAGCGATGGTGTTTTCAGTATGGATGGGGACATTGCCCCGTTGGTAGAGCTGGTTACACTAAAGCGGAACCACGGTGCTCTGCTTATGGTAGATGACGCCCATGGCAGTGGTGTTTTGGGGGAGCAGGGCCGGGGGAGTGCCGAGCTACTAGGGGTGGGAGGCGAAGTCGATATTCTGATGGGAACATTCGGTAAGGCGCTGGGCAGTTTTGGAGCATATGCTGCGGTTTCGGCTGAATTGCGTGAGCTGCTTATTAATCGGGCGCGCAGCTTTATATTTTCAACTTCTTTGCCGCCTTCGGTGCTGGCGGCTTCTCTGGCGGCCATCCAGTTAGTACAGAGTCAGGAAGGTGATGGTCTAAGAGATATGCTGCGTGCAAACGCACACTTTTTCAGACGCAGCCTCTCAGAAGCCGGTTTCAAAATTCCCGACGGTACGACACAGATTGTGCCAATTCTCATCGGGTCTGCTGTGACAACTATGCAGTTTTCTGAAGCATTGCTTGCTCAAGGTCTGTTTGCACAAGGTATCCGCCCTCCAACAGTGCCTGCCGGAACCAGTCGTCTCCGGTTTACTCTTATGGCCACCCATTCACACGCAGATCTTATTGGAGCTGTTGAGATTATCCGTCAGGTAGGTCAGGCTCTTGGAGTTGTGTAATGGCGTGGTATAAAAACCGTAAAGGTGAACAGTTGTGGTACGAAGATGAAGGGACAGGGTGCCCTGTTGTTCTGTTACATGGCTGGTGCATGTCATCAGTTGTGTGGAAATATCAGTACGATGCGGCCACAAGTCTATTTCACGATTCACTGAGGCTCCTGGCACCTGATTTGCGTGGCCATGGTCGCTCACGTGAAATATCTGGAGGCCTCAGTTTCGAAAGCTGTGCAAATGATCTGGTAGATCTGTTTAATTGTCTCGACCTCTCTAATGCTGTTATGATCTGTTGGTCTATGGGGGCTCAAATTGCTTTGCAATCTTATGCTGAGCTGTCGGGAAAGCTGGCCGGCATGGTGCTTGTCTCTGCTACACCCTGCTTTACCTCCTCGAGTGATTTTCCGCACGGCATTGCCGAGTCTGAAGCCAGCGGAATGCGCCTTAAAGTACAACGTAGTGTAAGGCGTGCTATTGATGGTTTTTTTTCACGCATGTTTGCAGCAACCGAACTCGAAAACCATCACTTATTGTCAGAGATCACTCAGCTGTTGGAGTCTGTATCGCCTCCTGATACTACTATCGTTCTGGACGCGCTTGATGCGCTTGTACACACTGACATGCGCAAATTACTGAACACGGTTACCATCCCGACTCTGATAGTTAATGGTAGTGAGGATCGGATCTGTCTACCCAAAGCATCGAGCTATATTAAAACACACATCCCAGGTGCTGAGCAGGTCGTTTTTCCGAACTGCGGACATGCACCATTTTTGACTTATAGCCACCAATTTAATACCGAACTTCTTCGGTTCATAAGGAGCGTTAGTGGATAGAGTGCCTGATGCCAGCTGTATTGCTGCAGCCTTTCATAAAAGAGCCGACGCGTATGATCAGCACGTTCTTGTACAGAAACGCGTTACAGCTAATCTAGCTGCGTTGGTAGATAAGCGTCTTTGCCTGGAGCCCAATAAAATTCTTGACGTCGGTACGGGTACAGGTGCTCTGCTAGAACGTATGCATATACTTTATCCTGCAGCCTCTCTGACTGGAGTTGATGTCGCTTACAATATGTGCTTGTTCGCTCAGCAAAAACTTGGTGCAGGCTGTCACATTATTAACGGTGACGCAGAATCACTCCCATTTAGATCCGGATCATTTGATCTGGTTGTTTCCTCATCGGCCTTGCAGTGGGTAAGCAATTTATCAGATACTCTACATGAGCTGCATAGAGTCGTACGACCTGGAGGAACTATTAGTCTGGCTTTTTTTTGTGACGGGACACTGACGGAGTTGCAGGGATGTTTTCGCAATGCGTCCAGGCGGTTGAGTGATGAGAGCAGCCAGACAAGCTCGCGTCTGCACGGTTTTTGGACTGTTGATGAGGTAACATCTATTGTGAAAGACATGGATTTAGAAGAGGCTGTTATTGCGCTTGAAACAGAAATAGACTGGTATGAAGATTTACACTCTCTGTTGCGGTCAATAAAAAGCATAGGAGCTGGAACTGTGACTGGAGGGACAGGGCGTGGCTTAGGATGGAGGGGAATATTGCATGAATCTTCCCGTCTGTACCAGGAACAATATGGTTGTAACGGTAGGATTCCTGCTACGTATAAAGTGCTTTATCTGTCAGCGCGAACAAGATCGTAACTAAGTTTAAACATAAGGTCACTAATAAATAGCAAGTTACAGCGAGTTTATTATTTTTTTAGCTAAATCGTTTATTACACTGTAGTGAACCTCAACCCCATCACGTTTACCGTCAATTATACCCTTGTTCTTAAGCAGTGCAAGATGCTGCGAAACCGTGGCCTGCGGCAGTCCGAGGCATTCCCAAATATGTTTTACGTTACACTCTCTCGTACAAAGTCCTGCTACAATTTTCAAACGGATGGGGTGACCAAGTACTTTTAGTACGTCTGCTTCAGAAGTGAATTTCTTTTCTTTATCAAAGGCCATTTTTAAGGCTCCTATTCGGTGTTTTTTATTATCATATATATGGAATTTGAGTACGTCAATCTAAAATTGCGTTCTCAAATAGCAGTTCAGAAACACATCAGCCGTATAAGCTGTTGCTAAGATGGCAAGCTGCTGCATGGCCGTCTGCATATTCTACCATGTCGGGAATTTCATGGCGACAGATGTCAATTGCGTGGCGGCAGCGAGGATGAAATCTACACCCCGATGGGATAGATAGCGCTGAAGGTAAGTCATCCTGCAGTAAAACTATTTTTACTGCAGTAGATGTATGTAAACCTGGAATTGATGCGATGAGGGCCTCCGTATACGGATGCCTGCAAACTTTAAACAGTTCTGCAGGAGGCCCGCACTCAACTATTGAGCCGAGATACATAATAATGATTCGGTCACAGATATGTCGTAATATCAGCAAATTGTGTGAGACAATCATCATGGTTAATGAATAGTCGATCTTCATCTGCAGAAGGATGTTTATGATCTGTGCTTGAATTGATATGTCGAGAGAAGATACCGGCTCATCAGCAATTAGGATCTCTGGAGATGCAGCCAAAGCACGAGCAATGCCGATTCTCTGGCGTTGACCACCAGAAAATTCATCTGGAAAACGATTGGCCGCATCTTTTGATAAGCCGACTGCAGACATGATGCGCTCAAGCTCAGCCTGTTGGAGAAGTGCGGGCATGCCGGCTATTTTTAACGGTTCCGAGATGCTGTCAGCTATCCGCATTCTTGGGTTCAGTGATGAAAATGGATCCTGAAAAATCATCTGCGTTTTACGGCGAAAGAATGTCTTCTCATGCTGGCTGAGTTGTGACAACGGTGTGCCATTATAATGGACTTTCCCAGCGTCAGGCATCAGAAGGCCAGCCATTATTTTTGCCAGTGTTGACTTGCCACAACCAGATTCACCGGCAATTCCCAGGGTTTCACCGGTTGAAAGATGCAATGATACTCGATCCAGTGCTGTCAGTAAACGAGAGGAATGTCCGCGAGTCGTTACTTTGAACTTTTTCTGCAGATCAACTGCGCTAATAATAGGGTGCGGTTTCATGAGCATTTCCAACATCTAATTATATGTAACGGTCTGATTTCTCTGAGATACTGCGTTTCTGTGCGGCACTCAAAAGTTGCAATCGGACAGCGCTCAGCAAAGCTGCAGCCACCGGCAGACGCAGTCCTGATGTTTAGCTGACCGGGTAGGGTGGGCAGTGGTTTGCCTGGTTCGGCGTATTGCGGCAGAGAGGCCAGAAGTGCCTGCGTGTATGGGTGACGCGGAGTCGATAGGAGTGTAGCGGTGGGAGCCGACTCAACAACCTGACCGGCATACATTACAGCTGTGTGATCGGCGCGTTCGGCTACTATTCCCAAATCGTGGGTAATTAGCAAAATTGACAGGCCGCTTGCCCTTCTCTGTGAGTCTAGAAGTTCCAGTATCTGTGCCTGAATGGTGACATCCAATGCGGTAGTCGGTTCATCAGCAACCAGTAACGAGGGGCGACACGCAAGAGCCATGGCAATCATAACCCGCTGTCGCATCCCGCCACTCAGTTGGTGAGGGTAATCACGCATTCTGTCATCGGCAGATGGAATGCCGACGTTTGTCAGCAGCTTGATTCCTTGCTCCTGAGCATCACTCCGGGATAAGCCCAGATGCAGAATCAGTGGCTCACAAAGCTGGTCAGCAATACGCAGCACCGGATTGAGTGACGTCATCGGTTCCTGAAATACCATTGAAATACGTCTTCCACGGATACTGCGTAAAGACACTTCCGGGATATTCAACAGATGTTGTCCCTCAAAAACTATTTCTCCAGAAGTTATTAAGCCGGGCGGTGGAACAAGCCGCATAATGGAGAGTGCTGTCACGGTCTTTCCAGACCCTGATTCTCCTACAAGTGCTAATACGGATCCGGTTGACAGAGAGAGAGAAATACCCCTGACAGCATTAAATGTACCTTCATATGTTGGAAAGGAGACATGGAGGTTGCTAATTGATAGTAGTTCAGTCACGGGAAGCTCAATGAAGAATAGGGAGTCGTGTCAGCCACGCAAAGCTGTTTGAGAAACAGCTGAACTATTATCATGACGTGAAGCAAAAAAGATACCTTCTTCAAGGATGGATGTAAAAATTTCGACAATTGCAGGATCAAACTGTGTTCCGGAATTTTCAGATAACTCGGTAATAGCAACTTCCAACGAGAGTGCTTTCCTGTAGGGGCGATCTGATGTCATTGCATCAAACGCATCTGCTACGCCAATTATACGAGATTCGATTAGCTGATCAACGCATTTGATTCGCCCTGGATATCCCATGCCGTCAAAGCGCTCGTGATGTTGGCCGATGCAGGTACGGACATCCCTCAGAAATTCAATCGGCTCAAGAATCTTCATGCCAATCACTGGATGTAACTGAAGTTCGCTCACATCATGTGATGACAGTTTACCTTCTTTGTGCAACAGGCTGAGATCGATGCCAATTTTCCCGATGTCGTGTAAAATTGCAGCCCGCTCGAGGATTTGCAGCCGATCAACAGAAAGATTAAATCTGCGTCCTATTTCCACGCTATAGCGGGTAACCCGCTCAGAGTGACCCTTAGTGTAGCTGTCGCTGGCCTCAATAGCTGTTACGAGGGCCTGAATAGTGTTCAGATATGTTTGCTGCTGTTCGTCATACAGAGTCGCATTCTTTATGGCAATTGCAGCCTGAGCAGCAATGGTTGTAAGCATTTCCAATTCGGATGAATAAAACTGTGAATTATCCGATTTGTTAACGACACTAATGGTCCCTATAATCTCATCCATGACCATCAGCGGGGCGCATATTAATGTTTTGCGCTCGTAGCCCAGTTCACTGAAACGGTCGAACTGCGGTGTCTGGTTTATGTCGGCTATCAGCAGAGGTTTGCGGTTGTTGATAACCCATGTAGAAACGCTGGTCTCCTTCATGGTGATAGCTTTTTGAGGCGCGATCAGTTTGCCATTGCCGATCAGGTTAGTAACATTCAGAGTTTTCAGATCTTTGTCATAAAGAATGATATAGCCAATCTGTGCATCCAGGGTTGTAGTTGTACTCCGGACAATAAGATTGAACAGACGATCAATATCCATGGTTGAATTGATAGCTAAGCCGATTTTGTATATCGTAGAAAGACGCTCAATAGCGTGCTCAAGATTCGAATTTTTCTGTTCAAGTTCGGCGGCAAGATCGGCAATTGTATAACTTGCCAGTTCTACCTCCTCGATACGCTCTTCAAGAGATACGTTCAAATTTTCAATCTCTTTAAGCTGCTCTTCTAGTCTCAGGTTCATCAACTGAGTATCGTGATGGTGAGCCAGCTTCTCTTCGGCACGGGCAAGTTCACGTTCGTTTATCACTGTTATGTACATCAGATCTTTTAACTTAGCGGCCATTGAGTTGAAGTGCAGAGAGAGGGTACTCAT
Source organism: uncultured Geobacteraceae bacterium (assembly GCA_903875605.1). Lineage (GTDB taxonomy): Bacteria > Desulfobacterota > Desulfuromonadia > Geobacterales > Pseudopelobacteraceae > JACRCG01. The sequence continues at coordinate 59,433 of CAIQWT010000018.1, forward strand.
TTCGTTCGAACTTTGAATGGAACTGCTTACTTCAAAATTGCCGAGCTCGATCTGCTTCATGTCCGCAATCAAAGAGCGGATCGGTTGATCAACATATAGGGTTAAAAAGGCAAAAATAGACCCGACAATCAGCATTATCATCACAGATGAGGAGAGGATGGAGTTCCTTTTCTCAGCTCGGATATAACTGGTTAATTCATGCAGAGATATTTCAGTTTCGATAATAGCTATGAATGGTTTTCGTGCGTCATGGCATCCATGACAATCAGGTGTATTCAGGATACGGGTGTATGAGTCGAGGTTGAAATCCTTATTAGTGAAATAAAAATGATTCTGTTTCGTATTAAAGATTTTTTCACGCTCTTCTTCAGAAAGTTCTTTGCCGATATCATTCTTATCAGCAGAATGAATAATCGTACCTTCCTGATCAATTATTCGCAGTTCTTTGATGTGATCATGGATTTTAGCGTCGTGCAAGATTTGATTTATTGCGGTTGTGTGGCCGGTTTTCATGGCGTTTTGGATGTTTGCTGCGACACTTTCACTCAACACTACGGAACTTTTTTCGACAATTGATTCAATTACCATTTTCTGGTCGTTATAGTGATTCCACGACACAAAAGAAATAACGGCAATGACGATGAGTGAAACCATACCAACTATTTTAATTTTAAGAGAATTTAAAATCATATCAGATGCTCTCAAATATTAGTGAAGTGTCTTTTACCGCATTGCTTTGGCGATATAGCTAAAAACATAATATTATAATACACTTATGTTGCGTTGAGTTGAGGCAGTAGGTTTAAAGAAATAAAAGCTGTAGCTACAGGTGTTTAATCCTGAATGTAACTATTCAATAAGGAAAAAAAGTTCAAATGTAACCGTATAAAACTTGATATTGTCAGCGGTTTACTGGTGCGCTGAACATTTTATACAGAATGTGTGCCAAATTAGCTGGCTGGAATTACTAGCCTGTAATAACTAAAGAACAGGTAATCAAAAAAATTGACACAATGCGTCATTATGTGTTTTTATCCTCAGGTTTTGTGGCCATCGTATCGTATGCGCATATTTATCCTCATCTCCATGGTGATGGTTCTTCTATCGCTGTCTGGTTTGAGTAGGATAAATGCAGCCGTTTTGGATGAAACCATCCGGGTTGCTATAGTCAAATCCGCTTCCGAAATTTTGGTAGGTGGGGAAGGGCTTCTTGTCACAAAAGAGAACGGTGATGCGCTTATAATTGCGTTCCCCGTCACGGTAGCGCTGGCAAAGGATGGGATGCTGGTAGAAGGTAAGCTTTACAGGCGCCTCACGTTTTCAGCTTCCACTGCAGTCTATGTAAATAATAAGCCTTACCGAGGACTCGCGGAGTTGACCGTCTCAGAGAAGGGAATTCTGGTTATAAACCAGTTGCCTCTTGAGGAATACCTGGTCGGATTGATTAATTGTGAAATATCGTCTGCATGGCCTATTGAGGCAGTAAAAGCGCAGGCGATTATCGCCAGAACATATGCTCTGAATAGAAAAATGGCTCGTATTACCTCACCGTACCATCTGGAATCTTCAGTTATTGATCAGGTCTATGAAGGAAGTTTGATCGAGGACAGTCGTGCCCGCCGTGCGGTTTCAGAAACAGAGGGTGAAGTACTGACTTTTGGCGGTGGAATAATTCAAGCCTTTTACCACTCAAGTTGTGGCGGGCGGACTGAAGCGTCTGAGAATGTGTGGGGAACCCCGTTACCATATCTAAAAGGTGTTGAATGCCTGTATTGTCTGACAGCACCTTCTGCGACAATTTGGGAGTTCAAGTCCTCATTAAAAGATTTGGAAGATAAGCTGCGGACTGCAGGCTATAAAATATCAGGTCTATATGATATAAAACCGGGCGCGGTCAATTCGCGTGGCCGCTTGAAACAAGTCACTCTGATGGCATCAAAGGGTGGTGTTGCAATTAGTGGTGAGCAGTTTCGCAAAGCTATAGGTTATGCTGTTATTAAAAGTACACGTTTTACTGTAAAAAATACCAAAAATGAAATCAGCTTCTCTGGAAGCGGCAACGGGCATGGTGTGGGGTTATGCCAATGGGGAGCCAAACAGCGAGCACTTGACGGCTTCGGTTTTGGAGAGATTCTCTCTTACTATTACCCCGGCACGGAGTTGAAGAAGCTCTCTGATATTCGTTGACTGCAGGATTGATAGCAGGGATTGAATGCTCGTTAAGGATTTTTTTTACAATCTGCCACATGATTTAATCGCCAGCCATCCGCCGGAAAAGCGTGGCGGTTCACGATTAATGTTGCTCGACCGCACGACAGGATCTATTACTGAAGATCTATTCAGTAATCTACTGGCGTATCTTAAGCCTGGTGATCTCCTGGTTATGAATGATACACGTGTCATACCGGCCCGTTTGTTTGGTCGCAGACCAACTGGCGGTAGAGTGGAAATCTTTCTGCTGCGCCGTGTGGCTGGTGATCAAGAGTGTTGGGAATGTCTGCTCAGGTCGTCTAAGAAAATTCGAGAAGGACAGTACATTCTGCTTGAGTCAGGTATGACAGCAGTTGTACGCTCACGCGATACTTCTGAAAACTGGTTGGTCGAATTTGACGGGATTGAACAGTTTGATGTCTGGCTAGATCGAGAGGGTCACATCCCTTTACCGCCGTATCTGCTGAGAGATGACTGCCAAATCGATCGTGAGCGTTATCAAACTGTTGTTGCGCGCGAACCGGGCGCAGTTGCAGCGCCAACGGCGGGACTCCACTTTACCCATGAAATGCTGGCCGCATTGGCAAATCAAGGGATTGAAACCGCTTTACTTACCCTGCATACCGGACTGGGAACATTTCAACCGGTGCGGGTTGAGAATGTTGAGGAACATCAGATTCATACTGAGCGGTTTGTCATTCCTCATGTAACGTCAGATGCAGTAAACAGGACTAAAGCAGCGGGGGGGCGGGTCATTGCCGTCGGCACAACATCTGCCCGAACACTGGAATATTCAGCGCAGCAATCGGGGCAAGTCGTTTCCGGTTGTGGAGAAGCAGACATTTATATCTATCCCGGTTATTGCTTCAAGGTTATTGACGCCTTGATTACCAATTTTCATCTGCCGGAATCCACACTCCTGATGCTGGTATCTGCACTGGCGGGGCGCGAAAATGTGCTTGAAGCTTATCGTGAGGCCATATTGCGGGAATTCAGGTTTTACAGTTATGGCGATGCCATGTTTGTCTCTTGAGGAGTCTAGTGTCAGAAACATTTTCTGTTATCCATCGTGATACGTCCAGCAAAGCACGACTCGGCTCTCTGAAAACTCCTCATGGTGATGTTGAAACTCCAATTTTCATGCCGGTAGGCACTAACGCCACTGTTAAAGCAATGACTCCGGAAGATCTCCATGCCGTTAAAGCTCAGATTATACTGGCCAACACCTACCATCTCTATTTAAGGCCAGGTCATCATCTGGTCGAACAAATGGGCGGACTGCATAGTTTTATGAATTGGGACAAGCCGATTCTGACCGACAGTGGTGGTTTCCAAGTTTTCAGTCTTGGGGAATTACGTAAAATAAGTGAAGAGGGAGTTAAGTTTCAGTCACATATTGATGGTTCCTACCATATGCTGACTCCGGAATTGGCTACCAATATTCAAGAAGCTCTGGGAGCCGATGTCATCATGACCTTTGATGAATGTCCACCGTCTACAGCTGAATATAAATATGTGAGTAGTTCTCTTGAGCTGACATCCCGCTGGGCAAAGCGCTGTAAAGATGCTCATTCCCGCCATGGTCAGCAGTTATTCGGGATTATTCAAGGTGGCATGCATTACGACCTGCGAGCTCGCAGCGTAAATGATATCTGCTCAATCGGCTTTGACGGCTACGCACTTGGTGGTCTGTCGGTCGGTGAAGAGAAAGAACAGATGTACGGGGTTATGGAGTGCTGCTCTGACCTTTTGCCGCAGGATGCACCTCGCTACATAATGGGTATTGGATCTCCTGAAGATCTGGTCGAAGCTGTCTGGCATGGTTATGATATGTTCGACTGTGTCATGCCGACGAGGAACGCCCGCAATGGTATGCTGTTCACAAGCCAGGGGCGGGTCAATATAAAAGCAAAAATATACGAAGATGATGCGGGTCCACTTGACCCCGCCTGCAGCTGCAAGGTTTGTAAAAATTATTCACGGGCTTATTTGAGGCATCTGTATCGATCGGGTGAAATTCTTTCGTCGCAATTAAACACATATCACAATCTTCACTTTTATCTTGATCTTATGCGAAGAGTTAGGGAAGCAATTCAACTTAATAGTTTTGACGAATTTCGCAGGCAGTTTAAAACGACTATGTTTCAGAAACAATAAACTGAAAAGGGAGGATAATTACATGTTTGGATTGGCTTTTGCGATGGGGGGGGCACCTGGAGGGGCAGCAGGTGGTGCCGGTGGTGCCGGTGGTGGAATGGCGGCGTTTCAGCAGATAATTCCGCTTGTTTTCATGTTTGCAATTTTTTATTTTTTACTTATACGTCCGCAGCAGAAAAAGGCCAAGGAACACAAAGCTCTGCTTGAAGCGATGAAAAAAGGAGACAACGTTATTACAGCTGGTGGAGTACACGGCAAGGTGGCAGCAGTAGAAAATGACCTTGTGACTCTTGAAATAGCAAATAACGTAAATATTAAAATTACCAAGAGCTACATTGCAGCAATTAAGAAGGACTAGTTCACAATCCGGAAGGGGGGAGCAAACCTTATGCCAAAGGAAACTGGCTGGCGAATTAGCCTGATAGCTGTTTTTGTTTTACTGTCGTTTCTATACCTGACTCCAACTCTGGCGAGCAAGTTGCCGTCATGGTGGGGAAACCTGCTGCCCAAAGATAAGATCCACCTCGGGCTTGATCTTCAGGGTGGAACACATCTGGTGATGGAAGTGGATACCCAGAAAGCAGTAGAAGGGTCTCTTGACCTTGTTGCAACTGATCTTGAAGATACGCTTAACAGCAAGAATCTTCGCTTCAAGCGTATAGCAAGAAATGGGTTTGATAAGGTTTCCATAGTACTGTATGAAAAGGGTACTGCTGATACCGTTCAAAAACTTATTAAAGATAAATATCCTTCATACGAACAGAGCCCAACATTTGACGAAGGCGGGTTTGTTGCCCTGACGTTACGGGTTAACGAGAAGGATGCCCAGGATCGCAAGGATAAAGCCGTACAGCAGGCTCTTGAGACGATCCGCAACAGGATAGACCAGTTTGGTGTTTCGGAGCCTACTATCCAACGCGAAGGCATCAATCATATTGTTGTCCAGTTGCCAGGTATCAAAGACCCGCAGCGTGCGATTGAACTTATCGGCCGTACTGCTCGTCTTGATTTCAAAATGGTACGCGAAGATATTTCTCCAACTTCAGGGACAATCCCGGATGATGCCGAGCTGCTCAAGGAAAAACTTATTGATGCTGCAACCGGAGCCGTCTCGGAAATTCCAATTGTTGTTCAGAAAAAATCGATGATTACCGGTGATCTGCTGACTGACGCTCAGGTGAGAATTGATTCACAATTTAACCAGCCGTATGTCGGAATTGAATTCAATTCTCTTGGTGCCAAGTTGTTTGACCAGGTAACTGCTGCAAATGTCGGTAAACGCTTTGCAATCGTGCTTGACAACAACATCCATTCCGCTCCGGTTATCCGTGAGCGTATATCAGGCGGAAGCGCACAGATTTCGGGTAATTTTACCGAAAAAACTGCGGCTGACCTTGCTATCGTCCTACGTGCCGGAGCATTGCCGGCGCCAGTAAAGATAATCCAGAATGTGACTGTAGGGCCCTCTTTGGGACAGGATTCTATCAATAAAGGGCTGTATGCCGGTCTAATTGGAGTGTTGCTTGTCGTAGTTTTCATGGCAGTTTATTATAAGCTGTCTGGAATGATTGCCAACCTGGGTATGATCTTAAACATTGTGTATCTGATGGGGGCATTGGCTGCGCTAGGTGCAACTCTTACTTTGCCAGGCATTGCTGCAATTGTATTGTTGGTTGGTATGTCGGTAGACTCGAACGTAATTATCTTTGAGCGTATCCGTGAAGAGCTCAAATTGGGTAAATCCCCGAAAGCGGCACTTGATTCCGGATATGACAAGGCGTTCCTGACAATCATGGACTCCCATATTACTACATTGATTACTGCCGCTGTTCTGTTTCAGTTTGGTACCGGTCCGGTTAAAGGGTTTGCCGTTTCGTTGAGTCTTGGGGTTATAATCAACCTGTTTACCTCACTGATCGGGACCAAGGTGACATTTGACCTGTTTCTGCACAAGGGCAAAGTTAAAAAAATGAGCATATAGGGGGTAACACCGTTCATGGAACTTCTTGGGAAAACAAGAATAGATTTTATAGGTAAACGTAACATTTCCTTTATTATATCGGCGATTATATCAATTGTCGGTATCATAGGAGTTATTCAGGTTGGTCGTGGTGCTGCAAATATGGGAATTGATTTTTCCGGTGGCACTGCCATGCAGCTAAAGTTTAATAAGCCGATCTCCATAGCTGATGCCAGAACAGCTCTCCATAAAAATGGAATAGCCAAGGCTGACTTGCAGGAGATAAAAGACGGCAATAAGCTATTGGTTAAAATGGCCGGAGCTGCTGTGGGTAAGCCTTCTGAAATGGTGCAGTTAGCTTTTAAAAAGGAATTTACAGACAATCCCTTCACTGTGGACAGTTCAACAGAGATAGGTCCCTCTATTGGAGACAAGCTGCGTAAAGACACTCTTATTGCCGCGCTACTCTCAATGTTGGGAATAATTATGTACATCGCCTGGCGTTTTGACTTCAAATTCGGAGTTGGTGCAACCTGTGCGACACTGCATGACTGTCTGGCCATGTTTGCAGTGTTTTATCTTATGAACAAAGAGATCAATCTGATGTTCATCACCGCTGTACTGACAATAGCTGGTTATTCTCTGACTGATACGGTTGTTGTCTTTGACCGTATTCGTGAAAATCTGCATAAAAACTTAAAAGGTGCGATGAACACAATTTTCAACGACAGCATCAACGAAGTACTTTCCCGTACAATTGTTACGTCGCTGACGGTCTTTCTTGCCGCCTCTTCACTCTTTTTCTTTGGAGGCGAAGTCATTCACGATTTTTCGTTTGCTCTTTTGATTGGTGTGCTTGTAGGCACGTATTCGTCGGTGTTTGTAGCCAGTCCGATTGTTGTTATACTTGAAAATCGTGCCGTTGCTGCCAACATTAAAACCGCATAAATTTTATTTGCCAGATTTTATTCAGAGAGGTGTCCTGTGAAAAAAGAATCAATCCTGATAGCTGTAGTTGCCCTGATTGTTGGATTGTTAGGTGGGTATTTGGTGTTCAGTATCAGTAATGCTGGGAAAACTCAGCAACCTAATGCTGCCATTCAGGCCGGTGCAGGGTCGCCAACCGACTATACGCAACGTATTGCCCAAGCTGAAAAGATTGTGGCTCAGGATCCAAAAAACCTTAATGCATGGGTTTCTCTGGGGAATGATTATTTTGACACGGAGCAGACTCAGAAAGCTATCAATGCTTATGGAAAAGTGTTGGAGATTGAACCGAATAATCCCAATGTTTTGACTGATCAGGGCGTCATGTTCAGAAAAGTCGGGTGGTACGACAAGGCGCTTGTTAATTTTGAAAAAGCCAATAAGTTAGATCCTAACCATCTACAAAGCTTATTCAACGCAGGAATTGTTTATGCCGTTGATATGAAGCAGCCTGAAAAGGCGACTGCGTACTGGAACAGGTATCTCAAGCTTGATTCAAACAGCCCCACAGCAATGCAGATTAAAGGACTGATGGAACAGCCGGACAAGGCTGCTGCTCCAACAATGAAATAACAAAATCTTCCCCCGCTTGTCGGGGGTTTTTTTTTGGAAAGGGTGCTGGTTTGATGTTGAAAAAATGGGTAGTTAACACCGTCGTTGAAGCTAAGGCCTTAGAGCTGTCGCAGGCACTAGGGGTTAGTGCCGTAACGGCTGGAATTATGATCTGCAGAGGGGTGGAAACAGTTGAGGACGGCATACCGTTTCTTAACCCCTCTCTTTCATCAATGCATGATCCCTTTTTATTAAAAGGTATGCATGCTGCGGTAGAGAGAGTATTACTTGCTCGTAAAGCAGGAGAGTCCGTCTGTATTTATGGTGATTATGATGTGGACGGCATTAGCGGTACGGCTCTGCTAGTTTCTTTCCTGCGTCGAGTGGGAATGACCTGCAATTATTTCATACCCAATCGTTTTGATGATGGTTATGGCTTAAATGAAGAGGCGCTCCAGCGAATCATCGATTCGGGTGCGGAGTTGATTATCTCTGTTGATTGCGGTATTACGGCTATACAGGAAGCTTCTTTCTGTCAGCAGGAAGGTGTGGACCTTGTCATACTTGACCATCACTCCCCCAAGGAGACAATTCCCGCTGCCGTTGCGGTGGTAAATCCTCTTCAGCCGGGCTGTGAATATCCGTTCAAGATGCTTTCCGGAGTGGGTGTTGCGTTTAGTCTGCTGGTTGCACTTCGTAGTCGCTTACGTCAGGATGGTGCCTTTAGCTCTTCATGTGAGCCTGATCTTAGGGATTGGCTGGATCTTGTGGCTCTTGGTACTATAGCCGATGTAGTACCATTGGTTGGTCAAAATCGTATGTATGCTTTTTTCGGTCTACAAAAGCTTGAATACAGCATCAGGCCGGGTATTACTGCATTAAAAAAAGTGGCCGGAATTAATGGTGCGGTATCCTGTGGGCAGGTTGGATTCAGACTTGCGCCTAGATTAAATGCAGTTGGTCGGATGGAAAGCGCAGTGCCAGGTGTCCAGTTACTCCTCAGTAACAGCATTGAGGAGTGTATTGCTGCAGCTGATGAACTGGATACGGCAAATGCGGAACGTCAGTCCGTTGAGAAGGGGATCCTTGAGCAAGCCGTAGCAATGGTTGATAGTAGTGGCATCTATCCGGATTGCAGGAGCATTGTTCTTGCTTCAGCTGGCTGGCATCAGGGGGTTGTCGGCATCGTCGCTTCCAGGTTGGTTGAGCGCTATCATCGTCCGACAATACTGATTTCGATAGATGATCACGGGTATGCAAATGGTTCTGGACGTAGTATTCCCGGTTTCCATTTACTTGAAGCATTGAATACCTGTTCCGGTCAGCTTGAGCGTTTTGGTGGACATCGGTATGCCGCTGGTGTCGGCTTGAAGTCTGAAAATATTGATGAATTTGCTGTGTCTTTCGAGCATATATCCAGTCAGATCCTGGGTCATTCTGAATTGTTGCCGTTGCTTGCAATTGATGTTGCTGTCAGTCCGATGGAAGTTAATCTTACCTTAGCGAATGAGCTGCTCTGCATGGAGCCGTTTGGCGCCGGAAATCCGGAGCCGACCTTGATGTTAAGAGGAGTTACAGTCGTTGAACGGAGAATTGTCGGCGACGGACATCTCAAACTGCGAATTTCGGCTGGAGGAACGATTTTCAACGCAATCGCATTCCGACAGGCAGATGATCCAACCGATGGAATACTGGACATTGCTTTTTTTCCAGAAAAAAATATTTGGAATAACACAACAACATTACAATTACGCATAAAATCTATTCGAAAGGCTGAAAGCTGATGCAGCGAACTGAACGTTTTGACAGTGCTGACCGAATAATTACAACCGGTTTCTGGGTCAATGCCGTGTTGATGGTAATGAAGCTCTCAGCCGGGTACTGGGGGCGTTCGGATGCCGTTTTCGCTGATGGTATCGAGAGTGCGTGCGATTTTATAGCAATCTTCGCCACCATGATTGCTCTGAGGCTGGGACGTCAGCCTTTTGATGCTAATCACCCTTATGGTCATGGTCGTGCTGAAAGCCTGGCGGCGCTTTTCGTTTCTCTGGTAATTGCAGCTACTGGTGGTTGGATTTTATATGAATCGGTTGTTACGATATTCGAAGGACAATTTAAATCCCCCGGATTGGTTGCTGTTGCGGCGGCATTGGTGACTATTATCATCAAAGAGTGGCTTTATCGCTTCTCAACTAAAACTGGTAAAAAGCTTGAAAGTCCGGCGCTACTGGCCATCGCCAAAGATCACCGCAAGGATGCTGTTACTTCAATATCGACTCTGATCGGAGTCATCGGCGCTTTTTTGGGATTAGGTGTCCTGGATCCGCTGGCTGCCGGTCTGACCTCTTTATTTATTCTGTATGTCGGCTACCAGACCTTTCGTGAAGCGGCTCACGATCTGATGGATGGTACAGCGCCTGCGGATTTTATAAATGCGTTGCAAGTACTTGCCGAAAGCGTTGAGCATGTTGAGCATGTACATGAAATGCGTGCCCGTCGCTCGGGGCAATATATGATTGTTGATCTGAAGCTTGAAATGGATCCGGACATGACTGTAAAGCAATCACATGATGTGGCAACCAAAGTTAAAAAAATTATCTTCGACCACTATCCCGGTGTTGGCGATGTTATGATCCATATCAACCCGCATGATGAGGAACATGTAGATTTAATTAGACTCTGAATAGCTGTTTTTTTGTTATTAAATCTTGTCAGGAATTGATGTTGTAAGCTCTCCGAACAAATGGCCTCCGGCACAGTGAGTGATTAAAATAGTAGCCTCTCCTTTTTTTAGTGATTTTTCACCGGCAAACTCAACAGTGACGTAGTTGCGAGTTAAGCCCTTGCGATTTAGAGTTTTGCTATCATAGCTCTGAACTAAAACATTAACTTTACTGTTTATAAAACGCTGCAGATAAAGATTCTTTTTCTCTGCAGCAATATTCCTCAAGCGGGCGGCCCTCTTTGTAACAATATGGTCCGGAACGTGATACGGCATATCGAATGCTTTGGTCCCTGGGCGACTGGAATACGGGAATACATGCAGATCTGAAAACGGTAAATCTTCAAGAAGTTTGACAGTTTCTTCAAATTCAGCTGATGTCTCTCCAGGAAATCCAGCGATAACGTCGGCACCGATAAAAGCATCCGGCATTGCTGTGGATATTTTTTCCATTACATTCCTGAAAAGTGTGGAAGTGTAGGACCTTCCCATACGTAGTAATACCGAATCGCTGCCACTTTGCAGTGGCAAATGTAAGTGTGGACAGATGATCTTTGATGTGGCCATCAGCTCCAATAGATCTTCGCTGACTTCGTTAGGTTCTACAGAGCCGATGCGGATACGGTGGACGATGCTCACCTCTTCAATGTGTCTGATCAAATCAGTCAGAGATGTCGGTGTTTGGAGATCAAGTCCATACGCACCCAGATGGATTCCAGTCAGCACTACCTCTTTAAAGCCATTAGCGGCAAGATCCCTTATTCCCTGTAGGATATCATCAGGGTTGACACTACGACTGCGACCCCTGGCATAGGGGACAATGCAGTAAGTACAGAAAGAATTACAGCCGTTCTGAATCTGGAGAAAAGCGCGGGTATGTTCAGCAAAACTGGTTAATTTGAGTGATTCAGTCTGGCTGATTTTGTTGATATCTGAAACTAAGTGTTCAGACGATTCCAAAAGGGCCGAAATGCTAAGCTTTTCCTGATTACCGAGTACACAATCAAGTTCAGGCATTTTTTCCAATTCCCCCGGTGCCACCTGCGCATAGCATCCGGTCGCGATAATACGTGAGTCTGGATTAAGGCGGCGGGCGCGACGGATCAGGCGACGTGTTTCCGCATCAGTTCTGGCGGTGACGGTGCAGGAGTTGATAATATAAATATCAGAAGTCTCTGTGAAGGGTACGACTTGGTATCCGGAGGCTTTCAGCTGCTCAATCATTGCGGCGGATTCGAATTGGTTGGTTTTACATCCTAATGTGCTGATAGCTACCCGTTTCATGTCGGTTCCTGATCCTTTTCAAGTTTGGCAAGTATCCTGCTGACGTATATAACAACGACCAATGCCGCCGACCAAGTTATACCGAATATACCCCACCAGATGCCGAATAATCCTAATCCCAGGACGGACGTAAAAATGTGGAATACGAAGGCTGGTCCGGCTATTTGCCGGTATAGTCCAATAGCGAGGCCGAATATAGGCATCTTGATACCTTGCATAGCTGAAACGCAGATATAGAGGAGGACATATGCCGGCAGTACATATGCCTCAACAGTAAGGAACCCCACACCAATATCAATAACTGAGCTGTCTTGAGTGAACGCTCCCATTAATTCACGGCTGTAGAGGAGCGCACCCACAGTACCTGAAGTCGCCAGTATAAAGCCGTAGCGGAGTGACACTCTAACTGTTTCGCGGATCCGGCAAATTTTTTCTGCGCCAAAATTTTGTGCAGTCAGAGCCAGAGTGGAAATATTAAGCCCCATAACCGGCAGCAGCGCAATTTGTTCAACGCGGGTGCCTATGCCATAAGCAGCCACAGCCTGTTCTCCAAAGCGGCCGACAAACCATGTGATGATAAAGATTCCAAGCGAGATGGTCATCATATTCATTGTCGAAGGAAAGCCCTGTTTAAAGAGCTCGCGGTAATAAATCCAGCGGGGTTTGAGATCGGTAAGTCGGAACGACGGCATGCTGCCGGTTTTTGATAGCTGGCTGAACATATAGAAAGTTCCGATGCACTGTACAAAAACTGTTGCAAGTGCAATCCCTGCCAGGCCAAGCTTTGGTAGCCCGGCTCCTCCGTACATAAACCAAGGGTCCAGTATTAAATTGAGAAAAAATCCGCCGATAAGGAAATTGCGAAACGCCTTGGTGTTGCCGTGTGAGTTAAGAATAGCATTCATCACGTAATTAAGTAGAAAGAAGATGCTACCGGAAAAAATGACATTCATATAGCTTAGCGCCTGATCAAGGTATTCTCCTCTAGCCCCCATCAGGATGAATATCTTCGGAGCCAGCATAATTCCTGCTACGGTTAGGAACAACGCATGGAACAGGGCAAATGAGAGCGACTGGAACAGATAAATATTCGCTTCGTTAAGGTTTTTACGGCCAAGAGCATTACCAATCAGCGTGGTTGCGCCTGTTGATACACCACTGCCAACCGCTAGAATCAGAAAAAAAACAGGAAAGGAAAGCGACATGGCGGCCAGAGCACTGGTCGAAAGTTGTCCGCCGTACCAGGTGTCAACAACATTGAACATGGTGTTAAAGAAGAATCCGGTCCCGGCAGGTATGGCAAGTCGTCTTACAAGCTGGGGAATAGGTGCTGAGGTTAGATCTGAAGTCATAAAAACAGGGTAAGGGGTCAAGGGGGTAAGGGTCAAGGAAAAACAGAAAATAGGTAATAGTGGATGAATAAATCTTACAAAAAAACTGTCTGCCGTTTTAGTTGAAAAATTCGAAAAAAACAGCTAAAACGGAACACGATTTTATTTGTCTGAAAAAACTATATATTTACTACATTCTGGAGGCACACATGAGTCTGATAAAGTTGTATGATACAACTCTGAGAGATGGTACACAGGCAGAAGACATCTCCTTTCTGGTCGAGGATAAAATTCGAATCGCACATAAGCTCGACGAATTAGGTGTTCACTATATTGAAGGAGGTTGGCCTGGCAGCAATCCCAAAGACGTAGCCTTTTTTAAAGATATAAAAAAAGAAAAGCTTACTCAGGCAAAAATTGCCGCTTTCGGCTCAACCCGTCGTGCCAAGGTGACTCCTGACAAAGACAGCAATATTATTACGCTGGTCAAGGCCGAGCCGGATGCAATAACGATCTTCGGAAAAACTTGGGACTTTCACGTGCGCGAAGCGTTACGCATTTCATTGGAGGAAAACCTCGAGTTAATTTTTGATTCTCTGGAATACCTGAAAAAACATGCTCCAGAAGTTTTCTATGATGCCGAGCATTTTTTTGATGGTTATAAGGCTAACCCCGATTACGCTATAAAAACTCTCCAGGCTGCTGAAAATGCCAACGTAGACTGCATTATCCTCTGTGATACCAACGGTGGCACCATGCCGTTTGAAGTTGCTGAAATAATTAAAACTGTAAAAAAATATATCAAAACCCCGCTCGGTATACATACTCATAATGATGGTGAGTGTGCCGTAGCCAACACTATGATTGCTGTGGAACAGGGCATCGTACACGTTCAGGGTACAATTAACGGTTTCGGTGAGCGCTGTGGTAATGCCAATCTCTGTTCCGTTATTCCGGCACTGAAAGCTAAGATGAAGAAGGAGTGTATCAGCGACGAGCAGATGCGTCATCTGCGCGAAGTATCCCGATATGTGTATGAACTGGCTAATATATCGCCGAATAAGCATCAGGCGTATGTAGGCAACTCGGCCTTTGCTCACAAGGGGGGGGTGCACGTCAGCGCGATTCAGAGACATCCTGAAACATATGAGCATATGCGTCCGGAGCTGGTAGGTAATTGTACACGCGTACTGATTTCTGACCTTTCCGGTCGTTCCAATATTCTTGCCAAGGCAGAGGAATTCAACATTAATCTGGACAGCAAAGATCCTGTCACACTTGAAATACTCGATAACATTAAGGATATGGAGAATCGTGGTTACCAGTTTGAAGGTGCTGAAGCCTCTTTTGAGCTGTTAATGAAAAGAGCGCTTGGCTCACACAAAAAGTTCTTTACTGTGTTAGGCTTCCGCGTTATCGACGAAAAGCGCGGAGAAGATCAAAAGCCGATGGCAGAGGCGACTATTATGGTCAAGGTTGGTGGCAAAATCGAGCATACCGCTGCTGAGGGAAATGGTCCAGTAAATGCCCTTGACAACGCCATCCGTAAGGCGTTGGAGAAGTTTTATCCATCGCTGAAAGAAGTGAAGCTGCTTGATTATAAAGTACGTGTTCTCCCGGCAGGTCAAGGAACTGCTTCATCGACTCGCGTTCTGATCGAATCAGGTGATAAGCATGCGCGCTGGGGCACTGTTGGTGTTTCTGACAATATTATTGATGCCTCCTATCAGGCGCTAATTGATAGTATTGATTATAAACTGCACAAAACACAGGAGTAACAATAGCTTTGTGCTTAGCCTGAATAAAATAAGAATACAGCGGTTGGTAATGGTCGTGTGCGCAGCAATGCTACTTGTATCGTCGGAAATTAATAGCCGCAAGAGTCAGGATATTCCTACTCTTGTGGCTATTTGTCCTTTATCGAGCGGCAGAGTCACTGTCAAAGTTAGTGGAGATGTTACTCACCCAGGTGTTTATGAAGTCCCCGCCAATTCAATGGCAGAAAGCGTCATTATTATGGCGATGCCGCTGCGGCCATTGAAACCGTATTCGATGTATTCCAGTGTTTGTAGACCTTTGGTTAATGGTTCTGCCGTTAAGCTAACCACTCAGTCTGAGAGGCTGCAACTAATGACATTGGAGCAAATGACTGTCTCGGAGCGACTGGTATTAAATATCCCTCTAGATATCTCCTCAATGAGTGAGATTGATTTCGATCGCCTTCCCGGCATTGGACCGTCTTTAGCCAATCGCATAATTATGCACCGTCAAAACAATGGCGGTATTCTGCGTCTTGAGGATCTTGTATCGATTGAGGGCATCGGTGAAAAAAAATATAAAAACATCAAAAAATACTTTTAAGTACCTGTATATGCAGTTAATAATTTATTTACTAAGTCAAATACTAAGAGTGGAAAAAATAGACTGAAAAGTATTTAGTAGTTTATATAACGCTATGCTGAAGGGAGTCATGCTGAGTATTTTATGTAAACGGCTGTTTATTAAAGAGTAAAATGTGCTTGTTTCCAAAATAATCATTTAATCCGGTTTTCTTTCAGTATTGGCACAAGAAATGTAATTAGTCACGATTGCACTGATTGTTAAAGTTGCCAGGAGGATTCCATGCACTGTCCACGTTGTAAAGGTCGCATGTTTGCAGAGAAGTTTTATGATTATGTACGTTCCTTCGATGCCTGGAAATGCTTTCCCTTAGGGGAGAAGTGC
>CAIQWT010000019.1 GCA_903875605.1 uncultured Geobacteraceae bacterium
ACTTGCAGGTCGCAAGGTGTTGGTCGTTCACCCTTTTGTTGAGTCAATAAAAAAACAATATTCCGAAAAGCGGCACCTTCTCTTTCCTTCACCAGAAGTCCTGCCCGATTTTGAACTGAAAACGCTCAAGACAGTGCAATCAATCGCCGGTTCAAAAGTCGATTTCCCGACATGGTTCGCTGCGTATCACCACATGTGCGACGAAATTGCAAAAGTCGATTTTGATATTTGCATTATCGGAGCAGGAGCCTACGGCCTTCCCTTGGCATCATTTGCCAAGCAGTTGGGAAAGCAGGTGATTCATCTTGGCGGGGTAACGCAGATCCTGTTTGGCATAAAAGGAAGGAGATGGGAACGGGAATATGCCGACAGCACGGCAAAGCTGTTCAACGAGCACTGGGTACGACCTCTGCCATCTGAAACCCCCGCAAATAAAGACAAGATAGAAAAAAGCAGCTACTGGTAATGACAGGGGTCTCTCATGGCGTCACTTGACCGCCTTCAACATATTTTTTATGAGAATGGTCTCCCTCCGGTAGTTGAGATCAATCTCGAAAAAATCTACCAGAGTCCCTTTTGTGTAACCAAATATTTTGAGATATTTCGGAACGTACGTAACCTTAGCGCATTGAATATATCTGGCGGGGTGACCGACCCTCAACATGTACTGGCATATATAATTTCCGGAAAAGAGATTACGGTATTAAACGAGCTTGTTGAGGTAGAGCAAGAGTACCTGCAGTATTTTGCCGATACCGTATTTAAGAGATATCCCGCAATTACCACAGTTAATTTCAATTGTATAAAAAGCAACATTTTAAATCTGCAATACCCTTGGCGACGCTGGAGGACCAGTCAAGATATTGCCATAAAACTGTCTCAGCATTTTGAGGCTTACCATGCTCAGTTAGGTAAACAGACTCAAAAACATATCAGATATTACATTAACAGGCTTCAGAGAGAATTTAATGACTTCACCTTTAATGTTGCTGCGACACATGAAACGGACCCGGTTATTATCAGTAGAATCATTGAAATGAACCGGTTACGTATGAAAGCCAAAAATATAAACTCCGGCTTCGACAATGCATTTGAAGCTAGGATTATAGAATTTTGCCGACAATATGGATTGGTTAGCACCATCAGTATTAACGGCAAAATAGTTGCGGGTGCCATCTGTTATGAAGTGGGAGACCAGGCATATCTGGAGGCAATTTCACACGATCCGGATTTCAACAAATATAATGCAGGTCAGGTCTGCCTCTATCTGACGGTAAAACATATGATCGAATCGGGTAAAGATACATTCCATATGCTGTGGGGAGAAAATGAATATAAATACAGATTCCTGGGAGTAAAACAGGAGCTTTACTTTATATCCATTTACAGATCTTACTCGTCTAAACTATTAAGCATCCCCAGAGTAGCAAAGCATGTGTGCTCATATATATTCAAGCAGCTTGATTATCTTACAAAGAAGTACATTTTCAACCGGTTCTGGAAGAGATGATGCCAATACTCCACGATATTAAAAACGCTCTTGCTTTTCTCCGCAGGGGAGAAATCAAGGAATTCCTGTTTCGACTTCAGGTGTATGTCCGCAAGATCGATCTTCGTTATGCTTCAGTCAATGAACTTGGTCTTTGTGCGGACAAAAGCCATCATTATGCTCATTCAGGCGGAGTCCACCTTGAAAAAGTCCTTAATAGCCTGAATATAAATGCAGATGACGCTATCGTAGATTTCGGATCAGGCAAGGGAGGCGCGTTGATAACTTTTGCCAAATATCCTTTTAAAAAAATTTCCGGCATTGAACTATTGCCAGAACTGGTTACCATAGCGGAACAGAACTTCAAAAAGCTGAACATCTCGAATGTTGCTATGATCGTCAGTGATGCAGCAGATTTTACAGATCTTGATGCATACAATTATTTCTATTTTTATAGCCCGTTTCCACGCAGCGTCATGGCTGTTGTCATGCACAACATACAATCTTCCCTGCTAAAAAAACCGCGTCCGCTGCATCTGATTTATTGCAATCCTGAGTTTCATGATCTTGTCGAAAAAGATTCCACCTTTCATAAATCAGAAGAATTCTACCATAACCAACTTCATCATCCCATTTATGTATATGCAAATACGCCATGATGAATCGTACCGATAAATTCAAAAGCACTATTCGTTCGGCGGTGTGTACACCCCGCAACCGTCTGCTCAACTACCTTGACCCGCCGGTACTGGTCCTGCTTTACCACAGGGTGACCTCTCTTCTATACGACCCGGAAATGCTTGCAGTTACACCTGACAACTTCCGTTCCCAAATGCTCTTTCTGAAAAAAACTTTTCCTGTCGTCAGGTTTGAAGAGAACTGGGCGAAGGTACCGAAACCAGCCATTGCAATAACCTTTGATGACGGCTATGCCGACAATTTTCTGGAGGCGTTGCCTATCCTTGAAGAAGTGGGGGTGCCGGCAACCTTCTTCGTCAGCACCGGGACAATCGGTACCTCGAAGGAGTTTTGGTGGCATGAACTGGAACGCTTGATATTGGAGAAACAGGACACTCCCCTCAGCTTCACCCTGGAAGACGACCGTTGCGGAAGGGTCTGGCCGTCCGGCGACCTCAAGGAGCGGCAGGAATTTTACCAGGGAATCGTGCAACTCATGACCAATGCCGACGCCGCCCAGCGTGATAACTGGCTTGCACAGCTTCGCCGCTGGGCGTCGGCAGAAGACGCAATCGCCAACACCCACCGTGCGATGACGATAGAAGAGTTGCGACAGCTTTCCAGAAGCAATGGAGTAACTATCGGCGCCCATACTGTGACGCACACCCAGCTATCTTCTCTTCCACCTGATAAGCAACGTGAAGAAATAGTTGCATCAAAAAAACAGTTGGAAGCGTGGCTTGACCGGGAGGTCACCACGTTTTCCTACCCGTTCGGCAAGCGGTGCCACTATACGAGTGAAACGGTAACATTATGCCGTGAGGCCGGATTTACTAAAGTTGCTGCCAATTTTCCCGGCCAGGCTCACCGTTGGACCGACACGCATCAAACTCCTCGCCACCTGATCCGCAATTGGCCGATTGAGACTTTTACCGAAAAGCTTCGGGGGTTCTGGACGCGATGAAGGTTCTCCATCTGAACGGTGCCGATATCGAGGGTGGGGCCGCGAAGGCAGCGACCCGGCTGCTTCAGGGGCTCACAGCAGCAGGGATTGACGCGCGGCTCCATGTGCAGCGCAAGTACGGCACTGCGACTCAGGTTGATGGGCCCCGGTCACTGTTTGAAAAAGCAATGAGTGCAGCCCGGCCAACCCTCGAACAGCTCCTTTTTGGCACCACATCAGGAAAAGTAAACGGCCCATTCTCTGCCGCCTTTTTGCCGGACGGACTATTGGCCAAAGTGAACGAGGCGACACCTGACATCGTTCATCTACACTGGGTTGCACGCATGATGCGACTGGAGACGCTGCAACGATTCAACGTGCCGATTGTCTGGACCATGCATGACTCCTGGGCATTCACCGGCGGTTGCTATCTACCCGGTAATTGCACTCGTTACCGTGATTCATGCGGGAAATGCCCGGTTCTTAAATCTACCCGCGAGGATGATCTATCGAACCGGATCTGGCGGAGGAAGCAGAAAGCGTGGGGGCGTTTGGATCTGACGATTATTGCCCCGAGCCATTGGATGGCCGCTTGTGCGCGGGCAAGTTCGCTCTTTCGGAACAGTCGCATTGAGGTCATTCCCAACGGACTTGACCTGAATCGTTTCAAACCATCTGACCAACGCAAGGCGCGTGAAATCTTGTCCCTTCCGCAGGATAAGAAATTGATTCTGTTCGGAGCAAAGGGGGCCACCAGTGACCGGAACAAGGGGTTCCATCTCCTCTCTGAAGCTCTACGGCAACTGGCGGGAGACACCATACTCAACGACTCGACAGAACTGCTCATATTCGGCTCGCCAGAACCGGAACCGCCGCCGAACCTCGGCTTCAAAACACATTATCTGGGATGGCAGAATGACGAGGTAGGCCTTGCACGGCTCTATGCAGCAGCAGATGTTTTCGTTCTTCCATCCCTTCAGGAGAGTCTTGGCTATACTGCTATGGAAGCAATGGCCTGCGGAACGCCATGTGTTGCTTTCAACCAGGGGGGTGTGCCTGACTTGATTGATCACCAACAGAATGGCTATCTTGCTGTCTCTTACGAGCCGACTGATCTGGCACGGGGGATTGCCTGGGTGCTGGATGATAGTGAGCGATGGAGTGAGCTAGCGGAACTGGCACGAAATAAAATTATCAATTCGTTTTCGATCGGAAAAATAGCTGAGAAGCATATTGCGCTTTATTCCAATATTTTATGATTCCAATGGCTGCCCCGCAACAAGCTGCCGCGAAGCAGTCGGGAGTCCACCTCATCCTTTCAGGCTTTCAACAGAGTTGAATCAGAAAAATTGGTGAATCCGAACATCTGGTTTAATCTTTACTAAATAAAACCTTATTGATAGTGTCTTGCTAGACTGTCTATTTTATGGAGATCATATGAAATCTGATCTAAAAGAATACACCTCCCATGATAGTGAATGGCAGCTTCAAGAAGCCAAGAATTGCCTGAGTCAAGCGGTAAATCTGGCTATTCAATATGAGGCACAGATAATAAACCTTCATGGCAATACGACTACTATTGTCGTGTCTTTTGAAGAATACCAGAAATTGATCAAGCCGAAATCCTCGTTATCCCAATTTTCCGGACAATCGCCTCTCTACGCATTTGGTCTTGGCCTCGCTTAACCCGTGCACCATGATCTTGCCCATGCACCTTAAACCATCAAATCCCCCTGTCCTGTCCATAATAACCCCCTCCTACAACCAGGGCGCGTTCCTGGCTGAGACGATTGAGAGCGTTATCAGCCAGCAGGGAGACTTCTTCATTGACTACATCATCGTTGATGGTGGATCAAGCGACAATTCTGTTGATGTCATCAAGAGGTATGACTCTCTGCTGAAAACAGGGCAATGGCCGATTACATGCCGAGGGATCGCCTTGCGGTGGATGAGCGAGAAGGACAACGGGCAGACGGATGCCCTGATGAAGGGATTTCGCATGGTGCAGGGGGAGATACTGGCCTGGCTGAACTCTGATGACACCTATCTGCCCGGAGCCCTGCAGAGTGCTGTCGATTTTTTCATTGCCGAGCCCGACGTGGCACTTGTGTATGGAGATGCCAGCTACACTGATGCTGCAGGCTCCGTTATCAGCAGCTATCGAACCGCAGAGTTCGATCTCGTCAAACTGGCCTCCGCCAACATCATCTGTCAGCCTGCGGCTTTTTTCCGGAGAACGGCTTTCGAGGAGGTCGGAAGTCTCAACGAGACGCTCCACTTTGCCATGGATTACGACCTCTGGATCAGGCTCGGCAGGCGTTTTGCCTGTCATCATATCCATCAACCTCTCGCAAACTACCGTCTCCACGAAACTTCCAAGACTATCAACAGCGACACTCTCATCAGAAACAGTGAGGAATCTCTTGAAATCACCCGCAGACATTTCGGCTGGGCACCGTTGACCAGGGTCTACACCTCATGCCACATCCGCTGTTCGGCACGCCTGCCGAACATAATCGCCAGAAGTAAATTTGCAGTTACATCGTCTGCAGTGGTCTGTTCGTTGTTCCGTTACCTGTATCTAAATCACGGCTTTCACCGTAATGACCTGATCTTGCTGAACAGAGAAAACTTCAGCAAGCTCTTTAAAAGCCGGATTGAAATCATGACTGGTAGAAAACCATGAGAATCTGCCTGATAGCACCTGTTCCTCCTTTCAGGGGAGGAATAGCCAAATACTGTTACTCTCTTGCTCAGGAGCTTGAGAAACGGCACGACCTTCTGCTCTTAAGTTACAGCAGGCAATATCCGGAACTCCTGTACGGGAGAAAAAGCCAACTGGACCCCGCGTACGACAGTCAGAAAATTGATAGTGAGTTCAAGCAGCTGTCCTATGACATTGACTCAGCAAGTATATTCTCCTGGCTGGAGACTTCCCGCAAAATCGCTGACTTCAATCCCAACCTGGTTATTCTTCCATGGTGGGTGGCCTACTGGGCCCCAATGTATGCATATCTGCTTTCATCTTTTAAGAAGAAAAACATCAATGTGGTTTTTCTCTGCATTAATATTTTTGAGCATGAAGACAACATCATAAAAAAATTAGTTACCACGTTTGTTCTCAAAAAAGTTAACTCCATCATTGTCCACTCCGAACAGGAGAAAAACAGTGCCATCAAAATAAATCCCAAAGCTGAGGTCAGAAAACATCTTCTGCCGCTGTTCGAGTATGAACCCGTCCCGGCAGCAAAACAGGAACAGACAACATTACAGATGCTGTTCTTTGGCTTTGTCAGGCCCTACAAAGGGCTTGACGTCCTGCTCAAGGCGATCTGCATACTAAAAGATCGGAATATTTCGTTGAAGATTGTCGGAGAGTTCTGGAACGATAAAGATGAACACCTCAAGATTATGGACGAATACGGGATATCCGGGAAGGTTGAAATAATTGATCGCTATGTTTCTGACCAGGAAATGATACGCTATTTTACTGAAAGCGACGTGGTCGTCCTGCCCTACAAAAAAAGTATAACATCGGGTGTAATAGCGACCGCCTACGGGTTTAATAAACCTGTTCTCGCAACAAACGTAGGGGGATTTTATGAGGTTATACTAGAAAACGTTACGGGAAAAATAGTGCAGCCTGATGACCCGAAATCGCTGGCAGATGGCATCGAGTGGTTTTTATCCAACAGGCTGGTCGATTTCGCAGAAAATATTGCGGAATTTACGGCGGAGAAAATGTCCTGGAAATCTCTTGTTGATGTGGTTGAGGAATTTGATATTAAGTCTGAGGGTAGAACCGATGAAGGATGAGACCCTCCAACGGTTCTACTCACCCTTCTTCGGTCCAGCTCTCCCTAATCAGGTCAGATATCACCAAGTTTAAATTTTGTCACAAGAGTATAGTGCCTGTTATACATTGGGCCGCCATATTCTATATCGTACCATGCCTTATCAAATTCAGTTCCCATCTCTTTATCGGTACAAAGTAATTTGTTATCCTTAGTGTAGTTCCTTTTTGCAACAGTCCTGAACTTCCCTTTTTTGATTTCAAAATCCAGCTTGTGATAGGCAACATTCCCATTTTTAGTAATGCTGTCAAGGCATGCCGGATACTGTGAAATATGCTTGGTATAGCTTTTTTCGCCCAGGCTTGTCAGAACGAATTTTTCCGTCCAGGTTAGAGTTTTACGGCGTGTTTTAACGCTCCCGGAGTCATAATAGTTCGACTCGAGGTTCATATTAGGCACGTCAACTGTAATTTTTACCCAGTTTTCAGCGTAACAATTGAGAGCGCTGCACAACAAAACAGAGCTTAATAACACCCCTAATAAAACATTTCTTATCATCTGATGCTCCTGTAATTATGTATTCAATTATCTATCGGGTTATTTTCCAAGAGCCGTTTTCTTTGACAAGAGGAAAGTTGTCGCCAACCGTTGACCCATCCTTAAATTTGTATACAAGATCTACTATTGCACTTCCACCGGTAACCTTTTTTTGGGTTATCTTGATCTCGTCAATGCCTTTACGTTGTTTGAATCCCAACCCGGCTTCTGCCAACAGCGATTTACCACCGGCCTTTTCCAACATGATCTTTGCATCTCTGGAAAGAAAGGATGCGGCCTCGTCAAGCTTTCCACTTTCGAGCGCTTTACAATAACCGATTACTACTTTATCCTGCTCACCACTACAACCGATTAACAGAGTAAACAGCATTAACACTACGACGTAAGGTAATTTCACTTTATTACGCTCCGCTTCTTCTCAAGTATTCATTCAGGTAACGCAGATGTGCAACGGCGAACAAACTATCAATTTTTCCCTGGTTATGTAAAGCAAAAACATCGCTGAATACGTCCAAAAAGGCCTGCCGTTCTGAATCTATTCAGCAGGATGAACGTCTCCTTATTTTCTCTCGCTCCTCCTTATGGTATCCAGTAATGGTTGCGCGTAAGAGTCATTCAATCGAATTAACTGAAGATATTCCTGATAAGCCAGATCCAGATTGCCTGCGATCAGATACGCATATCCAAGTCGAATGTGCCCATCCGCATCGTTCGGGTCCAACCTGAGAGACTCGCGGAATGCATTAATAGCAGCCGGTATGTTACCTACAGCCTGATAGGTATTTCCGAGATTTTTTAAACCGGGGGCCTGATAAGGGTTGATTCGGATCGATTCTTCAAAATGCTTGATAGCGTCAGCATAACGGTACTGCTGGGCAATCAATATTGCCATGTTGTTATGCGCCAACCAGTTCCGCTCTACCACAGTAATAGCATGAGTGTAAAGATCATAGCTGGTATGCCAGAAACGGATCTGACTGACTGTCAACACGGAGAAGACTACAAATATTGCTGCCGCTATTCCCGCAGCAACCGGGATTCCGTGGCGCCATCTACCGGCCAAATCCTCCCCTCCCCATACCACGGCCATAAACGGTCCGATCAACGGGATGTAGGTATACCGGTCCGCCATGGCCAGTGATCCTATTCTGACAAAACCGATTACCGGCAGGAGCGTTATCAGAAACCAGAGCCAGCCGAATAGCAGATAGGGGCGTTTTCTTCCCTGCGTGACGGCAAAAAAACTGATTGACGCCAGGAGAATGACTGCCCCTGCCACTTTTAACGCTACTACATCCGTTATTTGCAGAGGATAAAAGAAGGCAAGATCGACAGGCCAGAACATATTCCGAAGGTATTTCACATAAGAAAGAAGGCCGTTTCCTATCTGCAGTAAAGTTGATCCGGCATCGGCATGATTTAGAGCCCCACCGGCACTCTGGGCGCGGAGCGTAATCAATGATGCTGCAGCGGCCATAACTAACAGCGGAATTTTTTCGACCAGCAGCCTCCACCGGCCAAACTGTTCCGACGCCTCTTCCTCTTGACTCAGGAAAAGGCGGTTTAGCGGCCAGTAGTCTACCAGCAGGAGAATCAGGGGAAGCGTCACCAGCATCTGCTTCGCCATAAGGCCAAGGGCAAACAGAACGACAACAGGAATATAGCGCTTGAGGGAAGGTTTACTGGCGTACCATACATAGGCAATCATGGCCAGGAGCCAAAAAAAAGTGGAGAGGACGTCCTTCCGCTCAGAGATCCAGGCAACCGACTCAACATGCAGGGGGTGGAGCGCAAAAAACAATGCGACCACCAGACTCCTGCCGAGAAAACCGGTCAACTGTCGGAGGAGAAGACAAAGCAGGATTGCATTGGCAACATGGAGCAGTAGATTGACGGCGTGATGCCCCATTGGATTCAGGCCGAACATTTCCACGTCGGCCATATGAGATAGCCAAGTGAGCGGATGCCAATTACCGGCATGGAAGGCGCTGAATGACCAGATAAATCCCTTTAAGGTTAAACCCTGCCGTACGATCATGTTAACAGTTACATAGTCAGGATCATCAAAATCGATGAAACCGTTTTGCAGAACGGTCCAGTAAACCACGACGGTCACTATTGCAATCAAAGCTAAAGCGAGCGGCAGATGCCAAGTGGCACCCACGATTGACAATTTTGTATTTTCCTTCGATCTATCCCTCATCCCTCACCCCTCATCAATTAGGCAGCCAATCATACCATTCCGGAGTTACATGGCTAAGAAACCAGGGGAAGTCATATGAAATCAACAACAGAGCTGTTGCCAGCGCCAGCGTTAACCTTATGGGCCCGGTGCGGAAGAGTCGCAGCAGATAACAGCACACAAGAATATAGATGGGACCAAGCAGGGGGAAAAGATACCTCCCATAAAGGGTTATGCCGGGTGCTCCATACTGCAGATAACTGCTGTAGTTAATTTCCAACATGAGATAACCGGCATAAAAACCGGCAATAGCAGCCAGGCAGAGAGACAGCCATCCCGATTCCCTTGGCCGCCAGCGGATTATAAAACCGCATAGCGCCAACGATAAAACCACGTACACCGGAATAAGATAGCGCAGATCCTTGACCATTATCAGGTGGGCCTTTATCCCGAACATAGTGGCCACCATGTTTATGAACCAGACCTTTACATACTGCAGCGGGCCCAACCAGAGTTGTGGGTTCCTCTTCAGGTTTTCATAGTTCATAAGCAGACCAAATGTATCGGCCTTGTCTCCGGGATGCCTGATCTCTCCAGCCAATATCAAAGCATCCATATAGGATATTTTGCCATTCTTATACTGATCAAAAATTATCCCGCGCGCCTCAAGACGGTAGTTCATAGCTATCTCAGGCGACAATACCATTGGCATGGAGGGGACCAGCGCCCCGTAGCGAAGATAATTACCCCCATACAGATTGACGTTTAACCCCAGCACAACAAAGATAATCAGTATAGCGAACCATGCGCGACGACCGGACAGCTGCAACCATGACTTTAGTGTGCAGGGTAAAAGGCGTAGGCCCCTCCATTCATGAATGACCAGCAACATGCACAACACCGGAACGAGTGGCAAAAAGGTGATTTTCGTCAGGCATCCCGTTAACTGAACCAATATTGCCGCGACCAAAAGATTGCCCGAACGCTGTTTAAAAAACGCCAGCTGATAATATATGGCCATTGCAGCCAATAGATTCGTCAGGTTATCGTATGAGACCGAAGCTGACATCAAGGAGAACATCGCCGTATTAGTTATGGCAACAATCAGCAAAAGTTGGGTCAGCCGGTCCCCTGTCAGGAGAAGCAGTGTCCGCCGGACAAAAAAAACAGTTCCGAAGGCGAGTGGGATATTAAGAAGCCGAAGAAAGACCAGATCCGAGAGGCCAAACAAATTGAGGTGGAGCATTTTGCCCATGAGCCAGTAATAGAGCCATGGGATGTTGGTAACGAGGCCGAACTCGTAGCTTTCGGGAGTATTTACGGGGAACAGCAGCGTCTTCGAAAAGAGCCTGCAGATCCCGGCATGGGT
Organism: uncultured Geobacteraceae bacterium; assembly: GCA_903875605.1. Taxonomy (GTDB): domain Bacteria; phylum Desulfobacterota; class Desulfuromonadia; order Geobacterales; family Pseudopelobacteraceae; genus JACRCG01. The sequence goes on from CAIQWT010000019.1 coordinate 11,014, forward strand.
AACTTCATCAGGCGGCACAAACGAGGATATATTCAAAGCAAAGTATATAAGGCGCACAGCAAAATATGCCAGAAGAAGGCCAGTCGCCCAATTTAGAAACCTGGCCGAAATCAAGGTGTCTTTTGTAGAGACAAGCTCAATGGTTGATACATTTTGATTCTGCTCCGCGGGAATATCTGAGTGCATTATGGCTGCCTGCTATTGCTGTATTTTGGTCGCATCTTGCCACCTCTTCTGTTCAAGGGCAACTCCCAAGTTGTTTTGCGCCTTTGCGTTGTCAGGATTTAACCGAAGAGTCTCCTTAAGATGCAGAATCGCTGCATCCAGATCCCCCTTAATGGCAAAAGCCATTCCCATATTATAATGTGCATCCGGGTAATTGGAATTTATCCTTAGTGCCGCACGGAATTCAGGAATAGCAGCATCCAGATCCCACTTCGAGGCGAGGGCATTTCCAAGGTTGTTATGAATGACATAGTTACCGGTGGTAACGCGAAGGGTATGCCTGTAGAGGGAAATATTGTCACGCCAGTGGCCAAGCTGCTGCCACGTTAACACAGTTGATACAATTAAAGCCGTTCCGGCAAGCAGCGCCAGAATTGACGTTTTGTATCTATTGTTATTTACAAGCTCCGGGACGCTCCATGCGATCATGATGAATATACCTGTCAAGGGAATGTAAGAGTAGCGATCAGCCATTGATTGAACCCCCACCTGTACAAGGCCGATGACCGGAATAAGGGTTATGATGAACCAGAACCATCCCACTGCAAGGTAGGGTAGTTGGTGTCTGGTCCGGATAACGGCGAAAGACACGAGGAGCATGACGAGCAGTGAGCCTATAACCTGCCATAGCTGGAACGCCTGGGGAATGGGATACAATATCGCCAGATCACTGGGCCAGAAAGTTTTACCGATGTAGGTTAAATAAGCAATCAGGGCGTTTTCTACGCGGAGCAAAGGAGGTATGGCACCAAAACTTTTAATAGCTCCCCCTGAATGCTGGGCAAAGAGGGTAATTAAAGATGAAATAAATGAACTGGCAAAGAAGGGCCCTTTTTCCTTTACAAGGGCGGCCAGTGACAGTTCACGGCCAGACTCCTTACACCTGTAATCGGCCTGCCCCTCGCTCCGGCAGCGGCCTAAAGGCCAGTAATCCATCAAGAGCATGATTATGGGAAGGGTCACGAGCATTGGCTTGGACATCAGGCCCAGCGCGAAGGAGACGAGTGTGAGGAGGTAAAGGGTGGCGTTCCGTTTTTTTACATATTCGGCATACAGCAACAGAGTAAGGAACCAGAAAAAAGCACTGAGGAGATCCTTTCTCTCTGCCACCCAGGCGACCGATTCTACATGCAGCGGGTGAAGCGCGAACAGGGCGGCGACAAATGAACTTTGCCAGCGTGAGCCGGTAATGCGGAATAGCAGGAGTAAAATGAGCAGGGAGGATGCCGCATGAATAAAAACGTTGGTGAGATGGTGACCGCGAGGATTCATGCCGTAGAACTGTACGTCCGTCATGTGAGATATCCAGGTGACCGGATGCCAGTTGGCTGCTTCTACAGAGGTAAAGGCCCACAAAATATTTTTACCGGTTATGCCGCTGACGACATGAGGGTTGGTGGTAACGTAGACATCGTCGTCAAAATTCAGGAACTGGTGGTTTCCGGCCTGCCAATATACGGCAACAACGAAGACAACCAACGCCAGGCATATTAAGAAAATGGAGCGCGTCCCGCTGTCCTTGTCAAAAGCCGGATTCATCCTTCACCCTTCCCATGCCGGCAAGTGCCGGCGCATATTCCGGATTAATCTGCAACGCCTGCCAGAATACATTTTCAGCCGGCACATAAAGCTTTTGAGCCAAGTACCCGTCACCCTCGCGGCAGAGTGCAACTGCTCTCTGCGCCATCCTTGTATCCATTCCGCGAAACAGCCTCTCTCCCTTTTCTCGATAAAGTGCAGCCTGCCTGTTGCTCCCACTCTGTTCGTACAATTTAATCAGCATGAGATATGGCTCTGGGTTTGTCGGCCCCAACGAAATCGCTCTGAGCAGTGATTTCTCGGTCTCGTAGCGCATATTCTCTTTCCAGAACACGGAGGCGCTGCCAATTAAAAATTGTGCGGAGATGTCCGGCTTTGTCAGAGCAGCGGCCAGAAATGGTACGGCTCGGGCTATGTCGCCATTTTTGTAGTGTAACATGCCGAGATTTTGAAAACCGTCGAACTTTTCCGGGGCATCAGTCGTCATCCGGGTAAAAAAAACAATCTCATTTTCCCAGATGCCACCACGTCCGAAATCTATGAGAGAATAAACAATGCAGATGGTCCCAACGCATACTGCCAAGGCTCGACCATTTAACTTACAGACAACTGATGCCAGAAAAAGTGCAAAACCCATCAAGGAAAAATAGGCATAGCGATCCGCCATTAAAGACGCTGAATCAAGCGGTATGATATTAATAACTGGAAGGAGAAAAAGAAACAGCCATGCGGCAGAAAACAGGATTTCATCATTCTTTCTAAAGAGCCGGACAGCAGTCACGAGACCGGCAAGAACAAACAGGCATACCATGCTTAAAAGCAGATTCGGCAACGCATCATAAAGGATTTTCAGATGAAACGGATAGAGCATATTAAGGACGTATCTCACTATGAGGTACGGTGCAGCCAGCGAATCAGACAGGTTTATAGCACTGATAAAGTTGGCTTTCTGTACGGCGTATGAACGGAGGGCAAGATAACTGACAATCGGTATCAGGTAGAGAATGTAGCCGCTGAAACGCTTTTTTTCCTGGTTCAGCCGGAAGTCATACAGCAGGAATATTATCGGCAGCAACAGGGCAAATTCTTTGGAAAAAATAGCTGCGGTGAAACAGACTGCCGCCGGAATCTGCTTTTTTTTGATATATAAAAGCAGAGACAGCAAGCCAAAACAGGCTGAGAGCAGAGTATTTCTGCCGCCGGCAAGAAAATTAACCGACTCAGCGGTAACAGGATGCAGGGCAAAAAGCAGGGTTGCAACAAACGCCAGGCGTTCTTTTTTGAAAAGTGCCATGACAACCATATAAAAGAGCAGCACTACGAAGAGATGAAGAGTGATGTTGGTAAGATGGAATCCTGCCGGATTAAGCCCCCATAAAGCGCGATCCAGGGCAAAAGAGATGTACGTCACCGGGCGGTAATAACCTGTATAACCCATAGCCATGTCTTCAGACAGGAAGAAATGTGGTATGTTGCCAAGTTTCCCCAGAAGCGGGTTATGGACTATTACGTTGTTGTCGTCCCAGACAAAACCATTGTTGATTGTAGAAGCATAGATTGCAGTGATAAGCAGGATGAACAGCCCATAGCGAAGTACAGATATCTTTAATGCATCGTTAATGTGACGCACCTTCAAACTTTCCTCGCATCCACCAGATCAAGAACTTCATGGAATACCCCGGCATGAGTCCTTGCTCTACCTTCTGACCGGGAGCAGGATCTTATCAGATCCGGCTCAAAACTTAACAACATTTCCCTGCGGGGGAAGAACAACCGAATCGGCAGCCAGAGACTGACTGCTGTGGCGAAGATCAGGCCTGCTGCCCATATTAAAAGGACACCGTAATCTCCAATAAAATCGGTTATCACGAGGCGCCTGACATCGGGAAGTGCCAGACGGTAGCCGTCACGCATAAATTCCCCGCCAGCCGGAACACTCCCCGAAAAGAGCACTTCCTTGCCCTTCAGCACCTTAAACAGTAAGTTAATTTTACCCGACATATATGAAACATAGCGTTCACTATTTGCGGCCGGTATCGGAACACTTAACACGATTCGATAGGGTGAACCTGGAATTACAACATTATCCTCTTTTCCCGGAGGATAGGTATTCAGAGAGCAATGTGTATCGTAACCGGCTTGCAGGTCAGGAGCAGAGAAACGCAGGAGAACGGCAAGGCCGAGATAACGGGGATAGACAAAAGAACCGCCATACAGTGCTGGAGGATATAGCCCGAAGGTCTTTTTTCCCTGTCCGGAATTCGACGGAGCAATTTCCATAGTCAGGGTTTTGGCCAGGATAGAACCGGATGAGTTTGCCAAAGTGATTCGTTCTACAGTACCGCCCGTCCCGTCCGGCATAGGCATCGACTCGCCCTCAATTACCATCCGTCTGTCCGAGGTACGGGAGGTTACACTTATGAGAATACCGGTAAAAAGACAACAGGTTGCAGTCAAGAATAGCATCCGCGCGGGAAAAAGGCTGATTCCTCGCCAGGCAGCAAGGGTATTTAATGAGCGACGTGTTTTATATCCGACCCCGATAAGCCTCCCCTCGAGTTCTGACATAAAGGGTGAAACCGGGAGCTCTACCGTTTCGTCGAACAGCTCAGGCAGGGAATCAACTGACTTTCCACTCAGCGACCTGCGCCTTTTCATAAAAACAACTGTTTCCTGCAGAATCCTGACTCCGCAGCTCAACGGTATTAAGGAAAGAATGGCCGCAAGAATAATACTTTTGCGGGTGAACGCCATCAGGGCAATCAAGGTTTCGTCGGTAAAGAAAGCAATCCCGATATAAAATAGAAAGAACAGGCCAATGACCACAGGAGCTATGGCACGGGAAGATCCTACGATCAAAAAGGTCTGCAGAAGGCGCTTCATTTACCCCCCTCCTTAACACGTGCCGTCGCCTGGACGGTCGCCCCCCAGCTGTTGATAAGCGTTATGGCGTCAATAATTACGCCATCTGCTTTCTCCGTAAACTGGACCGGGACAGGATTGCAGCCACCCGGCTTGCCAACCGTTTCCAGAGGGATAAGGGTTTTGCAATAGTAGCAGATAACCGTCCCCTCCGTCTGGCCGTACCCATCCGGTTTACATATAGCACAGGCATCCAGATCAACCGTCAACTGTCCTGCAGGCCCCTTCAGCACAAAGAAACGCGCTTCTTTGTCCCCCTTCTTGAAAAGATATTTATGCAGCTTGCCGTCCTCCAGGTTGATCTCTCCTTTTTTCGGGATAAAAATCTCTCCGGCCTGGCTTGCAGTGACCGCGAGAGGCTTTGGATCCCAGTATTCCACGCTCGGATAACTGCTCTGATAGGCTGCCGCAGCGAAGATTAGGATTGATAACAGCGGCATAACGAGGCGACAGCGACGCAATGTGACAGCAGCTGCCAGCAGCGTACGACGCTGCGCGCCCTGCCTGATATGAGCAACTGAAGGTAAACGCTCAGACAAAAAAGCGGTGATTATAAGAAATACCGGCGCAAACCAGATGACCATCGCCCCCCAGAAGCCAACCCCGTTACCGAACAGGAAACCAATATACTTCCAGACTATAGGGCGAACAAAGAGGTGATCCGGAATCAGAATAGACTCCATAAACTGATGTACAAAATCGTGGATACCCTTCATTACCTTCATACTCAACGGGGAAAACAGGTCAAGACGGAGAATGGAAGAGGAGCTGAAAAGCAGGAGGGAAACTACAGAAACAACCATACCAAGCGGTGAAACCATGAATGATTCTGGCAATCGTTTTTCTATAAATCGTACAGCATAGACAATAAAATAAGCAATTAGAGCTGAGGAAAGAGCCAGAAAAACCATTGAAAGCGCGCTGATACCGGTAACCGGGAGCGCGCAGACACTGACCGCTCCGGCGACCATGGAGATGATTCCGGTAACTGTTCCGGCGCAAATAGAGGACTGAAAAAACTGTTTGCTCCGGCAAAAAGCTTCCCCGCGGACGGCGTTGCTATAACCGGAGGCAACGGAAACACCCCAAAGAAGTAGAAAGCTCAATCCCAGAATTGACTTGATGATTCCGAAAGGAATTGCACCTGGAAATGAACGGAACAGAATGCAAGAGCCGCTCACTCCGATTATAAGCCCTGATATGCTTGATAAAGTCACGACCGATCGCCGTCCGGTAAATCCCCTAAACGAGACGAGAACAATTACAGACCAGGCAAGGAGGTGAGGTATCGTTTTTAATATAATTGCCATTGGATTTCTTTCGTTCCACTAAAGAGCTTACAAACAGGTATCAACATTGATGAAATGGGGGAGAAACGCTGAAACTCGATGAACGATGAGTGGCTTCCCTCATTGTTTTTCACCCATCCGTTCTTCACGCACCAGCACCCCATCATCGAGATAAATGGTGCGGTCTCCCCAGGCAGCAACCTCCTGGTTGTGAGTTACCATGATAACGGTAAATCGTTCTTCAGCCCGCAACTCCTTGAGCAGTTCCATAATCATGACCGTGCTCTTGTGGTCAAGATTGCCGGTCGGCTCATCCCCCAGAAGGAGCTTCGGACTATTTATTATCGCCCGTGCAATGCATACCCTCTGCTGTTCCCCCCCGGAAAGTTCCCCCGGGCGGTTTTTCAGACGATGACCAAGCCCCACTCGTTCCAGGGCTGATCTTGCCTCGGCCTCATCTGGAACACTGTGAAAGTACTGAGCCAGCATAACATTTTCCACAGCAGTCAGATAGGGTACCATGTGATGCTGCTGAAAGATGATCCCGACGAACTTCCGCCTGAAGCGGGCCAGGCCATCTTCAGTGAGTGCCAGCAGATCTTCACCGCCAACCTTCAACGAACCGGCACTCGGCCGATCAAGACCACCCACAAGATTCATAAAGGTACTCTTGCCAGAACCGGAGTGCCCCATTACTGACAGCCACTCTCCCTCCGGCACCTTTAGTTCTAAAGGCTTCAGAGCGCAGATATCTCCGTAGTTTCTGGTGAGACCGCTTGTTTCAATAATATTTTCACTCATCCTCAATAACCTTTCAGACTTTGAAGAGCCTTTACCGCAAAGGCGCAAAGTACGCAAAGAAAATCACCGTCAAAACCTTTAGGTCTTTGGGTAAAATCTAAGCTGTTTTTTGTAGGTTTAAGTTTTTCACCGCACTTTACTTTTTTATCTTGGTTTCCTTTGCGTTCTTTGCGCCTTTGCGGTTCAAATGCCTGACTACTCGCCCCGAAGACTTCTCACCGGATCAAGTCTAAAAACCGATATCATCGGCCCGACACTGCCCAGTAAAGCTAAAAACAGACTAACCCCAAGAGATACAAATACAAACCAGGGAATGAACTCAGCAGATGCAGCAAAGACCGTTTTGGTGATGAACTGGGCTATAACGCTGCCGAAGAGATATCCGGCAAACCCGCCCAAAACGCCCAGCATTGCCGCTTCCCCGCAAAAGATAAGCATAACCTCCCATCGGGTTCCCCCCATCGCCTTCATAAGCCCGATTTCCTTACCTCTTTCCAGCACCGTAGTACTCATTGTACCGGCCACACTACTTCCTGCGGAGACCAGTACCACAGCAGTCACCATAAGCATCAGCAGCTTGACTTTAGCAAGCAGTCCTTCGGAGGTTCGGGCGGTTTGCCGCACTTCATTGACTTTAGCTGTCGGCACATGCCGTTGCAGTGTTAAAGCGCTCTGACGGAGAGAGTCCCTCCCTGCGGTCACCATGAGCCTGACAAGGGTAAGCTGGCCTTCAAGTCCAAGAGCCTGTTGAAGTTCAGGGAGTGCCATAAACAGGAGGTCATCCTCCTCACCGCCGGATGAAACAATGCCGGAAATCCGCAACTGTATTTTTTTATCAACGCCGGCCATCTCGACAACATCCCCGGCCTTTAACTTCATCCGTAACGCCAGGTCACTGCCTACAACAGTCTCACCAACCGCAGGCCAATTGCCATTAAGCTGCCACCATGGAAACAGCCGGCGAATATCACTGAAGTTGACCCCTTCCGCTATTACATCCGTGTTTTTCATGTGCAAAGCGCCACGCAGATGAAATGAGACCTCAGCTTTCAGCCCGCTTTTAACAAGGGCCTCTTCCACCAAGCTCTGCCGCAGATACGCCGGGTCACTGACAACACCAAAATTAAGTCCGCCACTGCCAATATCAAGGCGGGCCGATTCAGGGATGATGATCAGATTTGCTCCGTATTTACGAACCTCTTCAGCAACCCGTGTTTCCATAGAAAACGAAACAATGCCAAGAGCCGTAGCAAGGCTTGACGCCATAGCGAGCACCGCCAGTAAAAGCGCAGTACGTCCCTTACGGTGGGCAAGCGCACGTAAAACAAGGTGTATGAGCCAACGACGTTTATTCATGTCAGCCTTTCAAAACAGTAACAGGTTCAATCAGGAGCGCCCGGCGCAGAGGCGTAACGCTACCGGCGATAGCAACTACCAAGGCGGATATAATAGCCGTAGGGAACAGCCAGAGCGGAGAAACTATTGCTGAGTTAAATACCGTGCGACTGATGATCTGAGCAAGCTGGTCACCTAGCAAATATCCGATGATTCCTCCTGCAACAGAGATGATCAAGGTCTCGCCTACAAAGATAGCACTGATTTGGAAACGGTCCGCCCCAATCGCCTTCATCAAGGCTATTTCCGGACTCCTTTCAGCCATGGAAGCCATTAAACTGGTCGAAACGGCGGTTGCAGAAGCCACAAGCGCCAGAACCGTAAGGAGAAGCATCACGCTGTTAAGTTTCTTCAGAAGAGATCCCTCCGCACTTGCAATCTGCCAGATCGGCTTGGCACGGCTTCCAGCCATAACCTCTTCCACATTCTTGGCTACTGAAGTCACATAAGCAGTGCAATACCATTTTTCATATTCGTCCTTCGTCATCTTAGCCGGGTCTTTTTTACCGAAATCATCCATCGGTACAGTAAGGGCGCTCACCTGAACCCGAGAGACTTTCCCCGGTTTCAGCAGAAGGGTCTGTACCGTAACAAGTGGAGCGAATAGCTGTTCCTCCTCGAAACCACCAGTGGTGACAACTCCTACAACACGGAAACGTTGATTTCGACCCCGAACACTTGTTTCAACATCACTTCCGGTATTGACGCCGAGTCGTTTAGCCAGGGCCGCGCCGATAATCGCTTCGTCTGGACCGTCAGGCCAGTTTCCGCTGACATCCCACCATGGAGCAATGCCCTTAATACCCTGTATTGAAATATCCTCTCCCGGAACCTCCAGCTGTTTGGTAAACCAAGTTCCAGAAACGACCCCACGCTCTTTCCTGCCACCTGCAGCGAAGTCGGCAACACCATATAGATAGGGTGCAAATCCGGTAATATTATATTTCCAAAAGACCGTCTTTATTTTTGGCAGGTCTTCTTCACGCAAAAAACCGCCCCCCTCAACGGCGGACGGTTCAAGCAAAATATTCGCACCATAGCTCCGAAGCTCCAGCGCCATTTTGTGGGATATTTCGCCGGCAATGCCGAGAAAGGCAGTAGCAACGGAGGCCCCCATGGCTATAGAGAGGAAAACCAGGAAAACAGACTTAGGACGTTTGAGGAATGAATTTTTGAGAATTCGTAACAGCACAGTTTAAAGACCGATGAGTTCCGCACGCAATTCAGACGGTAGCGATTCCTTGAGCAGATCAACTTTCTTTTGCATACGCCTCCACGCGTAAATCCCCCAGACAACTGCAGCAAACATCATGATATGTTTTACCGCCAGCGCCGGAATCTGAAGTTTGTCTGCTGCATTTGCCCATTCAAAACTAGTGTAGAAGATTGTGCGCGGCACTCCACCCAGGACTACCCACCAGAGAGCAAATTTGAATAGTTTTTTCATCTGGGAGTTCGTCTTCAGGAAAAAGAGCGTTGCCTGCGGTGTATTCATGGTTGCCTGTATGCGCATAATCGCATGCAGCGCGAAGCCGCTTCCCACAAGCAGACCGGTAGCCATGTCGTGGAAATAGTTATTCATCATAATGGCTACGCCGAGCCCTGGACCTATATGCATGGTTATTTTCCCTTTGGAGCGTCAGTATTGAAATGTGTATTGTAATGTGTGTATTGGTCAATTGAGCGTTGATCCCATTCAAAGCGGGGCTCAATAACCATTTTGCCGGTTTTATCGATAAAACCGCACTTTTCACCCACTCTGACCGGCGCTATCCCTGCTACAAATATTGAACCGGAATCAAACTGTGGCTTGATTACCATCTTACCCTGTTTGTCTATATACCCGACCTTCCCTTTTTCTATCATCGGCGCCAAACCCTCAGTAAAGATTGTTGGTGTGCGGAACTCCTGAGAGATGATCTGTTTCCCGGTTTTGTCTATCAACTGCCAGACATCCTTATTTTTCACCGCAGCCACCCCATCACTGAAGTTTGTTGCTTCACTGTATTGCGCCGGAATAACCATATTACCAGTATGATCGATATATCCTACCATGCCGAATTTTCCGTTGATCTTGACCATAGCAAGTCCATCACGGAACAGTGCTGCCTGAAAATACTTTTCCGGTATTACAACTTTTCCGCTCTTATCAATATAACCATACTTACTACCGTTTTTTACAGTGGCAAGCCCTTCAGAAAACTGAGCGGCGTCGGCGAACTGGGGTTTTATAACTACTTTACCCTTGTCATTGATAAACCCGGACTTGCCGACGTTACCCTCCTGCACAACTACTGCTGCCATACCTTCGGTAAAAGCAAAAGTGGACAGGTATTCATAATCGATAACCATCTTTCCTGTTTGATCTATGTAACCCCACTTTTCTCCTTTCCGGACCGATGCTCTGCCGTTCAGAAAAATAGATGCCGCATCGAAACTTGCAGGGATTACGATCTTGCCATTTGTGTCGATATAGCCGTCCTTGCCGTTGACATGAACCGCAGCAAGACCCTCGGAAAAGAGAGAGGCAGAGTCGAATTGGGCAGGAATTACCGTGATACCGCCACGGTCACAATAACCGTATTTACCGTTCTGTTTCACCAGAATCCGTAAAGAATTATCCAGAGCAGGCTTCTTTTCATCCCGGTTGCAAGCTGTGCATAGTGTCAGCAATGCGAGTGTAAGTAACAGTAAACGTTTCATTTAGACCTCCGTAAATATTGTTTAAGGAGCGATGTGGGAGGAGCTAGAGCCGATGATGGGTGAGAAAGTCATGACCACTCATCGTTCCTCGCTTACTGTTTCCCCAACTATTTCTCCAAAAAGTTTAACAAATTCATCTTCCGCCAGACTTTTGTAATACTCAGAGCGACCGGCAACGACCAGAGAGAGCACACCATTCTGCTCCCTTACGGCACCGAGGATCTCTCGCCGGTAAAAAAGCAGTCGCCAGATGACACCGATTGTTGCGAGAGCAAAACCGGCATACAGGATTGATAGGCCGCGCTGCTTAACTACGTAAAAGCGAACCCAGAAAGGCATATCACGCATTTCAAGACGATAACCGGCAAACTCCAGAGCCCCGTTTTTCGGGACAAGTCCTTCGGCTATCTTCTTCCCGTACTGTTCTACGGCAATGAAGAACACCGGATTGTTAAATTCCATGGAACGTGTAGCCCGTTTACCATCATCCAGAACATAATCCGGGTAGAAAGTTGCAGTAAACGTGAACCCGGCCAAGGTAAAGTGGTCCGGCTTCATCTTCAGGACGTCAAGCTTTATATACGATCCTTCTATTTCCCTGCCTGAATTATCTTTGACTACAAAAAGCGGAGATACTCCAAGATGCTTGAACACAAAAGAGGTATGTTCTGTTGTATACGGTCGGTTGATGTCAACTTCATGGGTTCCGCCCTTGGCGTCAGCCAGGACAATGCTGATTCCGGTTGGAGTATTGTGTTCAACACGGGGAATAATACTTTTTACTGTCAGAGTTACATCCGGCGGAGAGCCTATCTCCGGTATTTTCGGGCTGGGTGAAGCGTTGTAACGGCTGAGTTCACCCTGAAATGATTCCCCCTGAGCAAGGTCAAGATACCCGATAAACTCGGTATAAACACTGATAAGTCCACCAAGCAGAATGAGAAAGAAGCTGACGTGAAAGAGCATAAACGCGAGCGGCGACAAGCGGTTTTTAACCCCATAGAACCCGGCAGCATCGCCAAGGATGGTAAAGCCACCACCCTTGACGCGGCTAAGAACTGTGTCACCGCTGGTAGTCGCTGGTAGTGTGTAGCATTTCCGAAATGGGTATCCACCCGCAGTCTCCGGATCGGTGATTTTTGTTTCTGATAAAATTATGCGGCTTTTGACGATAGGCCATCGCTGCCAAAGCACAAGTGACAGGTTAAGAAAAAAAAGCAGCCAGAGTGTTATGGTGATAGGTGATGAGTATATTGTCGTCAACCCAAGAGTATCGAGAATAGCTACCAATGAGGGGGAACTCTTTTGCCACTCAAGGTATATCGACTTTAGCAGTTTCTGCTGAGGCACGACGAGGCCAAGGGCAAAAATCATACCAAGCAGGCTGATAAGCAGGATTGTAAACCTGAGAGAGCTGAGATATTTGATTGTTTTTTTTATCATAGAGAAATGAGGGATGAGCGGTGAAGGATGAGGGATGATCTTTTCATCTATCATCCCTCATCTTTCATCGGTTCGTTTACCTTACTTGAAACACATGCAGGCTGGAGTTTACAACCAGGTTAACACCGAAGAAACAGATAATAACTGTGCTCAGAGCGGCAATAGCAAGCCAGGCCAGACGTTTTTCGCGCCAACCGAACGTTACACGCAGATGAATGGTAATGCCATAGGTAAGCCATGAGATTAGAGACCAGGTTTCGACCGGATCCCAGGCCCAGTAGCTCCCCCAGAGATCTTTTGCCCAGATTGCACCTGCAGATATCATGATGGTATCAGTAATAAACCCGAAAACAACATAGCGGAAAATCAGTTCATCTAATCGACCAAGAGAAGGGAAGCGATCATAGGAGGGGTTCGGCACTGCCAGAGATTCACTCTTCTGCTTCAATAAAAAGACAACTCCAGCTGCCATGGCAAGAGAATAAGCGCCGAAAGAAAGCCAGGCAAAATAGACGTGTATGTACAGCCAGATGGTTTTAAGGCTCGCTGCCATTGGTGTGAGGGCTGGATTCTGCATATAACCGTAGCCCATCATGACGACAACAAGCGGTGTGGTTGCTGCAGCCAACCCCTGCAGCAGCTTGTTTTGCCAACCGACGAAGAGCGTACCTAATATAATGAACCACCCGCCCATCAGTGCGTACTCGTAGTGGCCTGACCAGGGAAGATGGCCGGTGGCAACAAAACGCGCGACGATTGCTGCAGTATGACCAAGAAATCCTGCAGCGATCAGCAGGGTTAATTTGTTCATTGTGCGCGGATTCTTGAAGACGAATGAGTAGATGAAACCTCCTGCCGCCAGCGCATAAGAAACTAAAGCTACCCAATAAAAAACCATTTCCCAGAATGCCATATTATAATCCTTTTTCTGCCTTAACCTGTGGTTTGCGGCCAGTTGCAGTTATTAAAAACATCCTTCTGTGTTAAGACGGCATGATCGAAAAGATAAACGCAGTAATAAGCCGTAGTTTTTACACACTTTAACTCTTTGTATCAGTCAAGGTTCAAATGCCGTTGCTGGTTCTGATGCTTGTAATACGCTTATTAGTTTCAGCACCGGCGGACCTGACGGCACAACCTTCCGGCGCTTCTTCCAACCAGACCCGCTTGGGCCGTATCAGGGAACGCAGTAACAGACCAAATAGCGTGATAATGCCACCAATCACCAGCAGGCCTTTGTGCCTTCTGTGAACGACATGAATTTCAGACCACTGCCCCATTTTTGCACAGGAGAGAACAAATTCTCCTTGGGTGACTTGCTGATCAACCTGAAATGCCATTTCAGTAACTGTTTTTGTGTCGCCACGGGAGAGAACCACCAACAGGTTATTTGCTTCCGGCTGATAATAAACACCACCACCGATATATGTGCCCTGGAACAAACCATAGAAGCTGTAAACGCCGCGTTTTTGTACAAGCGGATCCAGCTTGACCAATTCGTTGAATAAAACGACCGAATCCAGTGTCTTAACGACAATCTGCGGTTCAAAAATCATCTTTGTCATCGCAATATCGTACTCACCGTAACTGATCGGATTACCGGGTACAAGAATCCTTTTTTGCTCCACGCCGTCATCTGAAAACAGTGATACCTCGGTTGCTCCCTTTGGTAAACTGGCAGATGGAAAGAGCTGTTTAGTGATGACCAATTGCGGCAATGTATCAAGCTTGTTGGCAAGAAGCCCTTTGTTAATCCGTCGGTAAGATTCGATACGACTTAACTTGGTAGCAGGACCCATGCCGTCCAGCAGTGTCCCGGAAAACTGATGCAGGTTATCCCATATCCCGACAGAGAGGAGGATTAACAACCCCGCATAAAAGATTGTGCTGCCGAAGTAGCCGTAATCTTTCTTTTCTCCATACGAACCATCAGGAGTAAAGATGTATCCGGCATCGCTCAACAATTGCTGAGTTTCGATTCTCGGCATACGGAGCGAGACAGCAGACTGCGGTCGTCCGTAAGCATTGCTGTATCGTATTGTTTTACCTCCTCTGAAAAGATACCAGAACAAACGGAAGGCGACTATAAACGCAAATGAGGCATTGTTGGCAAGTATCAGCTTTGTGGGGTTAATAACAGGGAGTTGAATATGAAGAGTCACGCTCAGAATAACCAGAACGGGGATAATCAAAAATATGAGTAACGACCACGGAGAAACAAAGAGCAGTCGAAAAAATTTAGTGTCGGTATTCATCGGCTATTATGGTCCTTTTGCAGTAAAGAAATGCATCCCTCGTTGTTCATCGTTTCAATTTCATCGGTCCTAGCAAATCATTCCTTCACAACTCTATTTACTTAAGCTCATCATGCTGATTCAACCCGGCCAGTTCCATCTTGCCGCTCTTTGCGCGGGCAAAGGTCAGGCGCATATCTGTATTGTAGTGGTCATTTGAAACACGGTAGACAAGCACATGAATGTTGTTTGGGCGGGTTTCAAAACTGGATTCTTTGGGATTTTTAAGTATTCCGACCTTCTGTCTGGTTTGTTGGAATTTCTCGACAAATTGGCTTTCACTCCCTAATTGCTGAAATCCGGGAGACGCCTCTTTATATAGCGCTGAAAAATTACCGGCTTCTAGTTGCTTAAGAACTTTGGTTGCGACTGCTCTGACATCAATCATGTCCTGTGGCGAGGCCGCAGGCACGACTGCTTTGTCCTGAGGTGCTGCCGCTACGTTACCCTGAGGTGTTCCAGCGGGCGCCACCGGTTTTGACGCTTGTTCCTTCGATTTACAACCTAAAGTGGCAATTACGACAATAACAAGAATTGCCGGCAATAAACAACGTAGATATTTCATTAATAACTCCGTAATAAAGGGATGAAATAAAGTTTGCCATTAACAAGCGGTTTAATCTGCTTCTGGAATCGTAACATTTTTCAGCCGTTTTATATCAGTTTATGCCCACTGCCGTCAATGTTAAAGAGCCTGTAAAAGGCCGTGATGTCAGGCTTATTTAAAACAATGAGTCGTGCGGCCATCCATTTATGAAAGAAGGTGAAGTTATTTTTACGGAGTGGTTTTACTTAAAAAAAGGCCGGCACCTGAGTGCCGGCCCTAAATTCAAGTTGTGCATAGTGGAGAGGGGAAAACCCCTCTCCAGTCAAGAATACAGGTTAGTAAGTAACCGGACGCACAATGCGTTTGATGAAGCCGTGGTTACCACCACCGATTGGTGCGGAGTGATCATCGCAGCCGCCCCAGTTTTCCCAAAGTTCAGGATTTGGTTCACCAGCAACGCCCTGTGAAGGTCCTCTCAGGTCATCCATGACGTTCGGACGCTGAGCTATAACATTTCCGTTCTGATCTTTGAAACCAACTCCGGTACTAATTGTGCCAGGAGTCTTGGCGACAGAAGAGCCAAGTGTATAGCAGCCGGCGCCAACAGCCTGCTGCTGATTTGCGTCAAGCGTAGAGTTAGGACCGCTCTGTTTCCAGCCCTTCTGCTCCCAGTTTGTATCGTTTGTGATGCCACCAGTAGTGAAGTTGTAGCTACCAACTTTTTGCTTGTTGCCTGCGAGTGCTGCAGGGCGGTTATCACGTACCGGCAATTCTGTGAACATAGTGTTAGGGGCAGCAACTCTATCAGATGAATACTGAATGAATTTGGCAGTTGATCCACCAGTTACGCCACCCAGTGTACCAGGAACATGCATTGCGTCGCCAAGACCCGGCAGGAAGCGCATGATCTTGGTTGTGTTACCCATACCGTCAATGTAAGTACCATTAACTACGGAGATGGAGCCTGCCTTAGCAGCTGTAACGTCTTTGTTTGTGTAACCAGACAATGTCTGATTATTCTTGGAACCGTGGATACCGCCGTAAGCATTGCCGGAACCGGAGTTATGGCAGTTAGCACAAGCAATACCGAAGACGTTACCGAAGTCAGGGTCCTGCTCGCCAGATGCAGGAACTTGTCCTGGGCCTGAAGGAAGCGGGAAGCCTGGTGCAAATGCTGGTGTTCCGCCTGTTTTTGTACGTGGTCCTTCAAAACGGCTGCCGAACTGTGTACCGTCAGTGGCTGTACCAGTTGTGTAACCGTTGAAAGGAATGGTGTTACCAACGCCGTTGCAACGTCCACCAGCATCATATTCACCGGCGTGAGGGCCAGTTGTACCGGTAGCGCTGAAAAGGCTGCCGTATCTGCTGTAGCTGTGGCAGTTGAAACATACCAAGTTAGCAGCATTCGGGTTAGTGTACTGTACCTGGCCATTAGGAATAACAAGGCCGGTATTAGGATTTGTAACAGTGCCGGCTGCGTTGCCAACCAGATATGCATCCTGGGTGTGGCGGGCATCGGTGCCTTTATCATTACGCAGCAGGTACTCGTTGTTGGAACCGTGAGCACCGATAACATCAGTGTTCAGTACACCGGCAGCATTTACAGCAACGCCGGCTTTCCACTGACCGACTGTATGGCAGTCGCCGCAATGAAGGGTAGAATCATCACCAAGCTCAAGCGAACCGGTGCGTGGAGCGACTTCGCCGCCTGTATTGGCGAGAGGTACATAGAGAGCGTTGAATGCTGCTCTGCCGTCCTGTGTAACTGCGTCATAGATCGTCATACGCTTACCGAACAGAGTTGCAGATGAGTTGGCTGCAAAAGTAGCAGGAGATGCGATCTGACGTGCGCCGGCAGTTCTGGTGCGGCCGGTATAGCGTGGGCCTTTAACAGCGTGGTGCGAGTTGTTGTCAGTGTTGAACTGACCACTTGCATCAACAACTGCAGGGCGCTGCATTTTGTCATAACGGTTGGAGATTGTATCACCAAACGGGTTGCTTGCAGATGCGGTCTTACCGGCTGCAGGAATCATGATTGCGCGGATTGCGGCACTCTGAGTAGAAGCGGCACCGTTGCCATCATGGCAGGTCATACAGAAGTTATCCATGGTGCTGTGATTTGGCGCAGCTGGATCCCACTGCATATCTGCGTCTGTATCAGCATTACGCAGATGAGTTTTGGCATCAGCCATGTGGTAGGTTGTGTCGATGTGGATTTTTTTGTCGTCGCCAGCTTTACCTTCAAGGTGGCAGGCGGCGCAGTGAGCATCCTGCAGTGTAACGCCTGTTACGTGATGTGACCACTTGGTGAATTCTGCAGTGATTGCACGAACACCATTGTTGTCATTTACATAGTTACCACGGTCGGTAAGATCCTGAGCAAAAGCGTGACATTTTACGCAGCTGCCGTCAAGGAATTGGCCAAGTGGATTGTGTGCATTGTGGCAATCAGTACAGTTGTTAGGAACGACTGCCGGAGCAGTAGTCGCTACATAACCTGTGTGCTGTGGGCTGAGTGCAAGAAGGCTGTTATGGCACTCAAAGCATCTGCCACTGGCTGAAGGCGATACGTCATTATGACCTGTACCGTGGCAACCGGCACAACCAACAGTGTTAGAGCCGTTCTTAACAGAAGGAGTCCCTGCTGCTGCATCAGTGTAGTGACCTGATTGCTTGAAATCGGCTACCAGATTCTGACCGATTGCATCACGAGTATTGTCGTGGCATGCGATACAAGGAGTATTTTCAGGATTGATTTTAGGTTGAACCATGTCAATAGCTACAGTTGTAGGTGTACCTGCAACAACTGACTGATTAACGGCAAAACCTTCATAAAGGACGTTATCGTTGGCATCAAGTGCCCGAGCGGTAACAATCAGTCTGCTGCCTGGATAGACGGCAAGTGAACCACCGGCGATATCAGTAAATTCCTTAGTGGCGGTAGGAATAGTTGCGCCGGTAACCTTAAGAGTGATTTTTGTTGGGGCGGCAACGACAACGGCTCCAACTGTTTTTGCCGAACTCTTCGGCATTGTCAGTTTGGCAGTAAGTGTACCGGGCTGGCCACTTCCTGCAGTGTTGAGGCTGTTAGCACCACATCCCGACAATGCGAACAGCATTAGGGCAAACAGCAGATACGTTACTTTACTTAGACTGTTTTTCATTTAGCCTTCTCCTTTTGTTTGGTTTCCGAACCGGAGTTCGTTACTGCACTATCGCAGTTACTGAAACATCGCTACCTGCTCACAAATCATTTTCTCCTCTCGTTGATAGTATCGTCCCCCCTTTCATTTATAAGCTGTAAGCTTTTAAAGCCAGTTACACAACCCAAAGCAACTTGATTCATTTTTATGGAGACAGAACAATATTCCCGACAGCAGAACTAAATGTGGTGATTGTGATACTGCTGCTTGTAGCCGTTGTAAAGCCTGATCCTGTAAAATATGCCGGATCTACTGAAACAGTATAAGAACCATTTGTAATATTTTTGAAATAGTACGAACCCGTCGAATCCGTGGATGCAGTTGCCACTGTAGCATTTGATGAATTAACAACATTAACTATAACTCCTGCTACACCAACCGGAATCACCTGGACTTCTGACGAAGTGGGTGCTCTTACAACTTTACCTGACACACCATAGGTTACTTGCGATTTAACTTCACCTGACGAGGGGTAGGTAATACTGCCGATTAACGTACCAAGTGGGAATGCAACACCGCCAACTATAGTACCGGAAGGGTAATTGACTCCACCGATGATCACACCGTTTGGATAGGCAACTCCGCCGATCACTGTGCCTGTCGGATATGTAACGCCGCCGATAATTGTGGATGTCGGATAAGTGATACCGCCAATAACCAGGCCGGATGGGTAGGATATTCCGCCGATTACTGTCCCGGGCGGATAAGATATGCCGCCGGTTACTGTTCCAGCCGGGTAGGTGATACCGCCAACGACCGTGCCGGCATTAACAGCTGTTGCTGAGAAATCAATGGCAGAAACATCAGCACTGATTACCGCTACGGTCTTGCTTGATGGTGTAAACGTATAACCGCTGAATACCGGTGTGACAGTATAGCTGCCGGCACTGACACCAGCCATCGAATAGTTGCCATCAGCATCAGTAATAAAGACCCCGGAACCAGCACCGGAAATTACCACATAAACTGAGGCAAGTCCGGTAGTACCTGATGAGATTTTCCCGCTGATTTTGTAGGTCAGGATCGGAGCAGTAGCAATGTTGACAGAGCTGGCTGCGGATTTATTACCGGCTGCATCACGAGCTATCACTTCATAGGTAAATGTAGTACCGGATTTTAGAGATGAATCAGTAAAGGAACGCGCTGAAGAGGTGGCTGAGGCTATGAACACGCTATCACGATAAATGTTATACGCGGTAACTCCGACAGCATCAGATGCGGCACCCCACGAAAGGGTTACTGCACTGGTTGTTGAAGTTGCAGTCAGATTCGTTGGTGTTGTCGGTGCCGTTGTATCAGACAAATCTGGCTCTGTTACCGGCGTTATTGCCGGTAGAGTGAAGGAACCGGAAACAGCACCTACGGTGATCAAGTCCTTTGTTATAGTCGTAACAGTAGCGGACAGGCCGGCCAACGCCGTCCCTTCGCCTATTGCTATCGTATTTGTACCGGAGTTCACCGTTACAAGTGAGGCTAGAGTGTAATTACCAGTGGCCACAAGCGATTCAATCGCCTGTGTCATGATAACCAACTGCTGCTGCGGTACTGTTGGAGTTGACCCGACTGCCGGTGGAGCTGTCTGAGTAAAGTTCTGTCCAAGGAACGGCTCCAGAACCAGAATAGCCTTCTGAATGTTGGCAGCCGTAAAACTGCTGGACTTGTTTTTTTCAATGTATTGAACCACAAGTTCCGTGGCAAGACTAATTACAACCGTTTCGTTGGACTTAACGGACGTCTGGAGTGACCTTAATACAACGGAGCCGGCCTGACTTGACTTGAGACTTGCAACCGGAGGTGCGGCTGCAACAGCCTGAAACATTACTCCGCCAGTATATGACTCAGGAATGTTCATGACAAAGTTTCCCTGACCATCACTTTGGACAGAGGGCGGTACACCTAAAAGTGATGTTGAAACATTTCCCGCTGCATCAACAGCGTATGCTGTCACAGTGGCATTAGCAGATCTCTGGCCTGTACTGCTATCAGCAACAATGCCGCTGATCGCTTTTAATACAGGTGCCTCTGGAGTAACATTATTCCCACACCCGAAAAGGAATAATGACAGAGAGGCGAGTAAAATCGCTTTTAACGTGAACCCCTTCCAATTGGTACACATACTTAACTCCTCCTTCTGATTCCTATTTGCAATAATTTCAAATGTCATAAGCTACTGCTGCCCGGCAGTGATGCTTCAAAATCCTGACCGTTAAGCACGTTTCCAGTTATTGTGAACGGTGTTCCGGTATTGTATATTACCGTTTTATCAGAGGAAAGTTTGTTGCCGCTCCCCTCAGGATTGTAGACATAGACTATACCACTGCCAGTAATAGTTAAAACGCCGATGTTGTCCCTTGTTGGCACTTGAAACCACTTAAAAACGTAAGTTCCACTTGTCGGTTGTATCGTATAAACACCATCCTGTACACCGGTAAAACTGTAAAGTCCATTTTGATCAGTGAGCTTCGTCTGCAGCTGCGTTTCAAGCTTTACGCTCTCAACGCCGTTCTTATCTTTTGTGCTGTAAAATGTTCCACCAGCAGAACTGTACGGTGTTATTATGTAGCTGGTTTTTAATAATTTCACGGAAACTCCGGAAAGAGGAGCACCGCCAGCCAGACTTATTTTTCCACTTAGCGAAAACGTATTACTCTCGCTAACTCCACTACTGCCACCGCCACATCCGGCGAGCAGTGCGGATGCTACCATTAAAGCAACAAGTACGTTCCATCCGGGGAAACTTGATACGCTGACTTTTCGAATGGAACGACCTGCATGCGGTTCAACTTTGTTCACTGATCCCATTTTATCGTACTGATATTGGAATCGTGACATTCAACTGTATTGCACGTTTTAGTACTGACGGTGTATGAACTTATTTTAGTCGGAGAGCCTCCGATAGTGTTGCCGGGAATGGTGAGCCTTTTACCGGCAATTCCCGCAAAATGTTTCTGATAATCTGTTAACGCTCCAATATTGTGGCAGTCTGTACAAAAAGCACCACGGTTCAAATGCGAGGTATGGAGCGGGGTTACTGGATCAGTACCGGAATAAGTGCCGGAATTAAAGCTGTTGTACTGAGTATAGCCTGACTGATGACACATGTAGCACACCGAATTGTCCTTGGCGACAATGCTGATTGTGCCGGTCCAGGCAGGTGTGACTTTACCACCATGGCAACTGATTTGCGAGCAGGTGCCGTTAGTGTTATAGCCGAATGGGCCTGTTGTTGAATTATGTGCTGCGGAATATGTCGTCAACGCAACAGTAGCTTTACTTAGGCCACCGGCTGTCGTTGCTTTTGCATGGCCTGCAGTACCGGAACCGGCATTTTCATGGCAAGTGACACAAGCCGTAAGAGCAGTATGTTTTGTGTGCGCTGACTTCCTGTTGGGAGCCGCTGTGCCGAAAGGGCCACTTGGCAGGCCGCCATGACATGAAACACATCCGGTCATATTTACAGCAGGGTTGCTGGCGTGGCAGGTAAAACCACTGGGACCAGTCTGGCTCATACAGCTGACATTCGCAATTCCGCCACTATAGTCTGAACCATGACATTCAGTACACGATTCAACATCAACTCTGGCAGATATTTTATGAGTTAATACCCAGTCAGGAGTGTGCTTGCTTTCAGGGCTATAGACAGCTTTGGAGTTTTTGTCGCCACAACCGCCAAGCACAAGCGCAAGAAATGCGGTAATTAATAAATGAGATAGTTTTATCTGTGACATGACGCGCACCTCACATTATTCTGGCGACCGTGGCATCTGACACACGATACCGGATTCACTCTGCCATCGATCTTGTGCTGGCTGAGATAATCGCCACGATGAGGGAGATTACGCTCCGGGGCATCGGTGAATTTTTCGCTCGGCTTGATCTCGTCCTTGCGTGAGTGGCAGTCATTGCAGAATGATTCATGATGACAGCTGCTGCAGGCCTGTCGTGACGAAGCGGCATAGAAACGATGCTTGGCAAAAAAGTCCGGCGCGCGGTGATTCAGCGAAGCCCATAGATCGGTGTGGCATTCAGAACAGTTTGGCCTTGAAAGGCCCTGCTTCCTGACGTCTTCAGGGTGCGTAAGCGGCAGACTGGTGGTGTTGGCACAGGCGTACAGTAGGCTCATCAGCAGAAGAATAGACATGATACCAATTTTATTTTTCACTCTTTGTCCCTCCTTCAGCTACTAACTTTGTGTCAAAGGTGTAGGTTGCCTTCAACAGTCCGCGAACCTCACTATTAAAATCAGGGTTTCTGGAAACTTCAATGTCGGCCCCTACTTTCAACTTGCGGTTGACTTCATAGCCGGCTGCCCCGGTGAGCGCATAGCTGTTTCTAATCCCGTTGACGGCTTTGTCGTAGTTTATGTTGATTGCATCAATGGTTAGATCGGCATGGCCCATCTTCTTGGAAGCAAAACCACGCATTTCAACGTAGCGTAATCTTTCGATGTAGCCTTCCATACGGTGAAGAGCACCACCTACGACAAAAGATTCAGGCAGCGCATAGGATGCCTTGCCGCCAAAATAGGAAGCATCGCCGGATTGCATATAGCTGTAAAATTTGTAGTCTGCAGCGACGGTAAGGTTTTTAATACCTGTATAGGAAACACTGGTGCCGACGGCGTTCTGTTTTTCATTATTGTTACTGCTTGGGTTAATAAGCGGGTTGTAGATGCTTAACGCTGATGTCGTGACGCCTGCAAGGTAATCCTTAAAGTTGATGTGAGCAAAATCAGCGCCGAAGCGGAGGGTCGGCAGTGCCGCATAGCTCAGGGCGTAACTGTTTTCCATCCAGCCATTGGTGGTGGAGTTGTACGTTGAACGACCGGTTATATCAACCTGATCAAAGGGACGCAGCCAGAGGTCAAGCCCCTCTTCTTCACGGTAGTAACTGCCGTTTTCTGGCCGCTCACTTTTGAGGGCGCTCAGGCCGACTGTGTAATACTTCTTGTTTGTCTGGGAGACTCTCGCACCATAAATGATTGTCCCTCCCTGGTATTTCGGATCTGAGAGAGGCTCTGTGTTGACAGAATTGCCGAAGAATGCCGAGGCTCCGAAGCCATAATCAAAATCACTGCGCAGAGAAAGGCCGTCGATTCTCTCGGCGGCAACACCTTCACTGATAAACTGACGTCCAATAGTGCCCACTGTGTTGTTTTTGGGAGCGCGGTATGTCAGATAAGCGTACTGAAGATCTCCTTCAGGGTTGTTACTGCCCGACTTGTCGGCCAGATCAGCACGACCCCAGGCCCCAAGGTAAAAGGAAACCCCCGAACCGTCACTGAGGTTGTCGGTCATGCTGAGGCGAAGGTATTCGTAGGCCGGCATGATGCTTTTGTTGTCGATCGTTTTTCGCGCACGGAAGATCGTGTTTGATTCGCCTGAAAATGTGTAATCAGACGCCATGGCAGGAATTGACCAGAGCAGTGAAGAAGCTAAGGCCAAGACCCCAACTCCAAGGGCCAAGCTGCTTTTATTCGTGTGGATATGTTTCAAAATACTCCCTCCTTTCCAGAAGATGCGTTCTACTGAGCCAGTGTATGCTGCATTATTTTGTAGCGTGTGAGGCAAAGACCGGGATGACATCTCCTTTCTTGGTACTCAGGTGGTAATAGTTTGATGAAACTTAATACCATTATATTTGCTCATGTCAAGCGAAGGAATAACATTTATTTCGGATTACGAATAATATTGTTACAATCGTGAAACGGTATACCGTATACGCATGCAGGACGTTACCTGTCAATAGTTTTTTTGCGTGTTTTCCGATGTTAAGTACTCGTTAAATATATAGGATTCCCTATTAATTAAAACTTCGGGCCGGTAGTTTTATGCGTTTAATGACTAGTTTTTATGTAATGTCTGATGAAAAAGCATAAACTAAGCCAATGCTACTATAATTAATTACCATTAAATATTGCCGCCGACGATCGCATGTGCGTCCGCTATTTTATTCAATATATGTGCCACACCCTCAAAATAAAAAATACAACATGATATTATTGAGTTATAACTACATGCAGCACAGTGCACCAGTCATAGCTTAAGTAACTTATGTTGACACAATATTAAGAATATCTCCAATACTGCTTTATTATCGGCCTGTTGAGCCCATATAGACAATATTTGCTCTGCAACTTTTGTCTTTGCTCTCTTGATTAGACTATCGCCATGTTTTCATTTGCAGAGAGACGACAACATTTAAAAACCGGATTAATGATATTTTGACAACCTGGACAACATTGACAAACAGGCCACGACATTACTATAGTGTCAGCATACCATTTACACAGTCAGAGGAGTTTACACGTTATGCCGATGTACGAATATCGTTGCACTAGTTGCGACCACCAATTTGAAATGCGCCAAAAATTTTCTGATCCGCCTGCAAGTGAGTGTCCGCAGTGCGGCGAAGCAGTAGAGAAGATGATATCTTCTACGGCTTTTAGCCTGAAAGGCGACGGTTGGTTTAATACCGGCTATTGCCCGAAAACTGAATCACCAAAACCGGCTGCGTGCAGCGGTTGTGCCTGCTCCGGGGCGTAAAACAGATACATGGGACTCCGTATGGGCGCAACGATTGCGCCCTTGTCACAAAAACTGATTTATTCCCGTTCTTGAATTCATGCGTTTATTCTATACTCCTGAACATTCTCCCTGTAATTCCGGAGCCTCTTATGAAAGTAAAAAAAGCCGTTTTCCCGGTTGCCGGCCTCGGCACCCGCTTTCTTCCTGCTACAAAATCATCGCCCAAAGAAATGCTGCCGCTGATTGACAAGCCGCTGGTGCAGTATGTCGTTGAAGAGGCGGTGGCTTCCGGTATTGAGCAGATTCTCTTTGTGACCGGGCGAGGCAAGCACAATATTGAGGATCACTTCGATATCTCCGTGGAACTTGAGGCACATCTTTACGACAAGGGGAAAGATAGCGAGCTGTCTCGTGTGCGTGAAATCGCCGAGATGGTAAATATTTTTTATGTCCGCCAGCGACAGGCTATGGGCCTGGGGCACGCCATACTATGTGCCAGGGATTTTGTTGGCGACGAGCCATTTGCTGTTTTACTTGGTGATGACATAGTCGATGGTGACCGCCCCTGCCTTGGGCAGCTGCTGGATGTATTCAATTTACAGGGAAGGTCGGTGCTGGCGTTGGAAAAAGTACCGATGGAAAACATCTCTTCGTACGGGTGTGTTGCCGCTGATCGTGTCGGTGAGCGAACCTTCCGGATAACTGATATGGTTGAAAAACCGTCCCGTGACGAAGCTCCCTCAGATATGGCTATTATCGGCCGCTATGTATTGACACCCCGGATTTTTGACATTCTCCAAAATCAGGTTCCGGGAAAGGGGGGGGAAATTCAATTGACTGATGCCATCCTGACCCTGTCGAAAGAAGAGGCGGTGTACGGATGTTTATTTGAGGGATTCCGACATGATTGCGGAGACAAGCTCGGCTTTTTGAAGGCTACGGTTGATATGGCGCTCAAGAGGAAGGAATTCAGCGCGGAATTTGAAGCATATCTGCGGCAGCGGCTGGGGTAAATAGTTAAAGTAGATTACACAAACAAAAGGCGACCTGCTATAAGGTCGCCTTTTGTTTGTCCGTAGGGGCGAGTCGGTAACTCGCCCTCCCCTGACTCTGATGCTGACAGTATGCTTACGATTGAAATCGGTCGTTCTACGTGACCGCCAATACTGCTAATTCCCTGCAACAGCCTTTGAGGTATCTCTTTTCGGCTCCCAGCCCTGCCATACATATTCCGGGTCAATCATCGGGTCATAATATCCGGGTTGCGGAACCATGCAGAAAATGGTTTCCGCCATCCCGATTACCCCGCGATAAAAAGTCATTCCCACACCCTTGATCGGACCGATAATATAACCGACAGAACCCATCTCACGTCCGGTAATGATAGTCTGCTTCGGCAATTCAACAATACTTGTAACCGTATTGGTTATACCTCTCACAAACTTGACTGCCATTTTCTCCGCAATCATTTCCGGCTGTTGATCTGCTCTCACCATACTTGGATCAAAACCGGCAAAAACAGTTATTAATGCTGAGAGTAACAGAACTTTTTTCATTCAGTCTCCTTTTGATTCTTCACGCGGGGTAAAATAAACCCTTCATTCTGGCGGAGAACTAACCCCGCTCAACTACTTTAAAAGACGTTTACCATAAAGAGGCAGCTCGTGCAAGCGATCACAGGTCAAAGAGAGTGGGCTCTTTCGGCAGAAACGGTTCAAAGCGTTTTTGTGTATGGCGCAGCTTTTCGATGTAATAGTTAATATTGATGTCAGGATGCCCCGGATCAAACGCACTCACCGGTCGGCACTGTTCATAAGCGGTGGCATCTTTGCAGGAACCGCTGACATAGTAACTAACGTGGTCACCGGCACGATATGGCCTCCCCGACGCTATAGCAACTTCAAAAGCGGCCGAATGATTGCGTGTGCCGGCGCGGATTTTTTCACGATAGTTCTCTGGCGAATCATTAAGTGTTTCGCTGCGGGCTATCCAGGCAACATCCAGTCCCCTCGAACGTAGCCGGACAACATACCCGCTGTATAACCGCTCCACCTCGGCAGATTTTCCTGCCAGCAGAAGTCCGATGACATCCCTCATGAATTCCCGCAAAAAAGGCTCTAAACCACGTGAACGAAGCCCGCTCCCCTTGATTATGATCCTGCCGGCATAATCCTGTAGAGCATAATTTTTTGTTTTGTATGCAAACATCGAACGATAGCGCCCATCCAGTTCGACTTCGATACCTTCAGGCAGTTTTTCGGAAATGCCCTGTACAGCCGCCTGTTCCGCTTCTTCGGTATTACAGCTATTCGCCGGTTTGAAATAGATTCCGTCTGTATCCACTTCTACCGGCACTGCTCCATCAGAGACCAGCAGCCCGAGCATATTCCTGATCGTGACCCGCCCCAGACGGGTGACTTCAGCGGCGGTAGCCGGATCAGAAAAGTTGTGCCGTGCCGCACCAAGATAACCGTAAAACGAGTTTATTAACACTTTGAACACCTGCTGCAGCGCATCATAATAGTGCCGGTCAGCATCTTCAAGAGATTCACGCGCCAACTGCTTGGCGGCCAGTCGAAAACGCCGTAACTCGGCCAGCATCGGCAGAAAAAGGCCCAGTCGGTCATTAGCCGGGGCAAGCCGATAGGTCAGCATCAGTGACGGATAGAGTGACGCCACGTCACAATGGACTACCGGGCCGATAATACCCTGAAAAGAGGATTCCGTGTAACCCCCTTCGAATGGGGCGACAGCAGCGGTACGGACAGGAATAGCATGGCCGCGGTGGAGATATTCGCGCAAAAACAGAGTATTTATACGGGTTGCGTTGCCGCGGATGACGCAGTTCTGAAAAGAGTAGGGGAAAATACGGCTCTGTAGAAACCAGGGGTAGCCGAGTAGCCGGAATAGGGAGAGTGTTTCACTGGCATCATCCAGATTATAGCGGTAGAGCTGCTCCGGATCATTTTGAAACGTGGCTGAAATATCTTCGCCAGCAATATAGGTGCGCTCTGCGGATGCTATGCCGAAGTGCCTTGCAACAGTTTTTAGCCCGTGGCTTTCCAGGTTACGCCCGGCAACGTCATACAGTTGTACCAGAAAGTAGGTATCAATAATGTGCCGGCCATAGAGGTCCCAGCGCGGGTATTCAAGAGTCTTTTCAGCCAGATTCCAGCGGGCACGCGGGGTAATCTGCGGTTCAGAACCGTTGCGCCCCCAGTTCAGGCGAATTGCATGACGCTGCGCACGCTTACTGATGTAATCAAGATCAAAACGGAAGATATTGTGTCCGGTGATAACATCCGGGTCACAGCTTAATATCGCAGCGTTCAGCGCCTTCAGCAGCTCCGGTTCTGTCATCCGGTCGCCGCGAAGTACAATATCATCGCCATGAGAATTTTTTAGCGCTATGGATATGATCCGGTCTTCCAGTCGCTCCGGATTCGAAAAGCCATAACCATCGGCGCACGCGGTTTCGATGTCGAGAGCCATGCAATGAAGTTCTGAAAACTCCATCCCCTTAAAGAGCGTGGTACCGCTGGCAAGCATGTATTGGTGGGAAAGATCCGGCAGGAAAAGATAGGGCGCATCGGCAGAGGAATAAGGTTTGCCGCTTTTTGTCGCCAGAAAATCACGGGCGATGAGACATTCATTCCAGGAATCAAATAACAACTGGCAGCGAAAGAAATCGTCTCCAGTCAATTGCCGTACAGCGCACGGCACCCGGCAACCAGAGATAATACCCGGGTCATTGACCAGAATGAACGGTTGAAACGGTTCGTCCAGAAAATGCACTCGACCGGCCATTCTGAAAAAAAGCCGGATAAAGTGCCCGATCGACTCCACCGCGATGATGCCGGTTCGTTCGTCACGCCCGAATAACAGCGGGTTATGTTCGATTGAGCGTGTTGGCATAGGGAAAAGAATCAACCCCTCCCCGCTCCCTTTATCGGGGGAGTGCTTTTAAGCATCCCCCCGTTAAGGGGGGATAGAGGGGGTTGGTTTGAATCTTACTGAGGCTTTCTAAAGTCCCGCCTTCTCTTTCAGCAAGGCGGCTTTATCGGTTTTCTCCCAGGTGAACTCCGGCAGTTCTCGGCCAAAGTGACCGTATGCTGCTGTTTTGAGGTAAATCGGACGGAGCAGGTTCAACTGTTCAATGATGGCGCTCGGACGCATGTCAAAGGTTTCGCGTACAAGGCTTGAAAAGCGCTCTTCCGGCAGCTTTCCTGTGCCGAAAGTATTAACCATGATAGAAACCGGCTGAGCCATGCCGATAGCGTATGCTACCTGAACTTCGCAGCGGTCACAAAGACCGGCTGCTACAAGGTTCTTGGCAACATAGCGCCCCATATAGGCAGCCGAACGGTCAACTTTGGATGGATCCTTACCTGAGAAAGCGCCGCCGCCGTGACGACCCATGCCGCCGTAGGTATCGACGATGATCTTGCGGCCGGTCAGGCCGCAATCGCCCATAGGGCCGCCGACGACAAAACGGCCGGTCGGGTTGATAAAATAGCGGGTTTCTGCATCCAGCAGCTCTGCCGGAATAACTTTCCTGATAACTTCTGCAATAATCTCTTCTTCTATTCTTTTGTGGGTTACATCAGGTGTGTGCTGTGTGGAGATAACAACAGTATCGATACGGCTCGGCTTGCCATCTATATATTCAACAGAAACCTGTGATTTGGAATCGGGGCGCAGGAAGTCCAGTTCGCCCGACTTGCGCACTTCAGCCAGCCTGGCTACAAGTTGATGAGCCAACTGAATCGGCATCGGCATCAGCTCTGGAGTTTCGTTGCAAGCGTAACCGAACATCAGTCCCTGGTCGCCGGCACCCTGCTCTTTATGCAGGCCTTCACCTTCCGAAACGCCCTGGGCGATGTCCGGAGACTGGCGGTCTACAGAAACAAGCACTGCACAGGTATCTGAATCAAAGCCGATTTCCGAGTTAATATAGCCAATGTCTTTGATAGTCTGGCGGGCTATTTCTGAATAGTTTATTACTGCGTTGGTGGTAATTTCGCCGGCAATAACAACCATGCCGGTAGTAACAAGTGTTTCACAAGCTACGCGGGCCGTAGGATCCTGGGTAAGAATTGCGTCGAGAATTGCGTCTGAGACCTGATCGGCAACTTTGTCGGGATGTCCTTCGGATACGGATTCGGAAGTAAAGATGAATTTTTCTGCCATGACGGTAAACTCCTCTGTTATATTTGATTTTCCTACAAGATTACTTTTTTTGAGCGATAAAAATATCGCCCGTCTGCTGATAAGTCAAGTGAAGATGAAAAAGTTCATATTCTGTTTGACTTCGTGACGACGAATTAGGCAGTATGTCCTTATTAGATAACGCTTCTAAGGCGGTTACCATGCCAAAAGGTATCCTTTTCTCTCTGGCCTTTCTTGTCTGTACAATGATTTATTCTACGGCATCTGCTGCCGCTAAACGGCCACCTGAAGTCTGGAATTATTATCATTTTGATGGCGTAGCCTTCACCTCCGGTTCAGCTGTTGATGGCAGCGCTTTTATAGCGGTGCGGGAAAAAACGCGCCCGGTGGTACTGACAATTGAGACGTCGCCAAGCGAGTCGACCCCAATTCCGGAAGGGTCTGGTGTTATTGCCGGGATCTGCTACCTGCAAAGTACCGGCGGTAAACTCGGCAGCGGCAGCGGTTTTAAATCCTACCCGCGTGTGCCGCTCCTGATATCCACTGCAGGCAAACCATTTGTAACT
This sequence comes from uncultured Geobacteraceae bacterium, assembly GCA_903875605.1. Lineage (GTDB taxonomy): Bacteria > Desulfobacterota > Desulfuromonadia > Geobacterales > Pseudopelobacteraceae > JACRCG01. The sequence goes on from CAIQWT010000019.1 coordinate 41,637, forward strand.
GTTCAGACTGATGACCTCGGCTATTTCGTAGTGGTTCTGCCGGCAGCAACATATACTGTCGGCAGTGGACCGGCCACAGCCGAAATCAGCGTCGAACCGGGCATAACAACTCTTGTCCCATTACGTGTCGGCAAAAGGATGGCTGATTGATGAACTGTTTTTCCACTCGAATTTCTCTCATTTTAGTTGCACTGATTCTCTTTTCCACATCTGTATTTGCCGGACCTCTTGATGATTATTACCTGCAGCAGTTCGACGAGTCAAAAAGTGTTCAGCTTCAGAAAGCGGTACTGTCGCTTCCAACGGATGTCCAAGAAGCTGCGCGCTGCGGCATGCCGCTTAAGCATGGTTTAAAGCGCGACTGGAAACTACTGGAATTGTCCACACAGAAGGTTCTGGCAAAACAACTTGCTTTGCCGGTTCTCAGTGGCACCGAACAAACAATCGTCTCACCATCCGGCAGATTCAAAATCCACTATACTGTTACAGGTGCTGATGCAGTACCCTCGCTGGCCTGGGTACAGACTGTTGCCCAGACATTTGATGATGTAGCCGTATCCTACATTGCCTTACATTGGCAACTTGCTCCTACAAACAGCAACTCGGCGTATGACGTTTATCTGGAAGATCTTGCTCCGCAACGATATTACGGCGTTACAAATAGCGATCTGGCCGTTTCAACGCCAAGCCGGCAGAACGCCTATACCAGCTGGATTGAGTTGGACAATAATTTCACCGATTCCATCTATAGAAACTATACTCCGCTACAAAGCCTGCAGATCACCGCCGCTCATGAATATCACCACGCAATTCAGTACGGCTATTCCTACTATTTTGACATCTGGTATGCGGAAGCAACCTCCACCTGGATGGAGGATGAGCTGTATGATGGTGTCAACCAACTGTACAGCTATATCCCTACCTGGTTTTCTCAGAGCACATTGTCACTGGATATTTCAGAGAGCACGACAACAGGCGGAGGTTACGGCCGCTGGATTTTCAATCGTTATCTAGCGGAAAAACATACCCCGGCTATGATTCGCAGTGCCTGGGAAAAACTGGCCGACATCTCCAGCCCCGGTGGCAGTGATATCCCCATGACTCCGGTGCTTGACAGCCTGCTATCTTCAACTTATGCCACTTCACTAAGCACTGATTTTATGGGATTTGCCAGGCAAGTCTACATGCGGAACTGGATAACCCACCTTGCAGAGACTGATAAAATACATGTCTATTCGCCTGATGCCACGTATGTATCGTATCCGGTTAATGGCACCGTCAGCACCCCATCACCTTCGGTGACTTTGCCTCATTACTCGTTTGCCTATTACAAATTTGCTCCATCTTCAAGTGTACCTGCCTTGACAATTACGATAGCAAAGAGCAGTGGCATCCAGACCGCCGTTTTTAGAAAGAGTTCTGGTGTTATTACTGAAATCATTTCCACTAACGGTGGTAATTCTTACACCGATAACTCCTTCAGCAACGCTGATGAAGTGGTGCTGCTGATTGCCAATATCACCAGCAACTATGAGAGCGCTAACGCCAACTTTAGCACTGACGGGACAACATTAGCTGTAACGGCAATGCCCACCGTGAGCGGCAGTGCTGCAACCTGCTTCATCGCCACCGCCGCGTACGGCAGTTATCTTCATCCGCAGGTGCAGCTGCTGCGTAATTTCCGGGACGATTATCTACTGACTAATGCTCCGGGTCGGGCTTTCGTGGCACTCTACTATCGCTGCAGTCCGCCGCTGGCCGATTTTATTGCCCGCCATCCGTACCTGCGGGCAGTGACCAGACTGGCGCTGACGCCGCTGGTAACAGCTATTGTTCATCCTCTTCTCGCACTTTTTTCTCTGTTACTTTTCGGCTGTACAGTGTTGTTACTAAGATTACAGCGCAGAAAAGCAGCAAGTTTAAATGCAACTCGATACATTGTTCGTGACATCTAATTCCGCTTGAGAAAGAGACCTTATGCAAACCATATTCAAAAGAGTACTGTTCTCCTGTTTATGTATTTTACCAACTATAACTTTTGCCGCTGACAACGTACCTGAGGTAAAACAGGCACTCCCACTGCAAAGCACGGCGCCGGTTGAGACTGCTTCAAAACCGTTGACAGCTGTTCAAGGCGCCCGTATCGGCTATGTGGATATCGTTCGCATCGGTAGCGAGTCAGAGCGCGGCAAAGTACTCAAAACCATGCTGACTGCAAGTAAAGATAAATTCCAGGTCAAAATAGACAGCAGGAAGAAACAGCTGGAAAAAGTGAAAGCATCCATTGAAGCTAAAATTGCCACGATGACGCCTCCGCAACGTGAAGCCAAATCAAAGGAATTCCAGAAAAAGCTGGAAGAACTACAAAAGTTTGCCCATACGTCTGAAGAGGAATTTTTTACTCTTCAGAATAGAGAAACCAAAGCGCTTTACGAGGCTATTGAACAATCCTCCGTTGAACATGGTAAGGCTAACGGTTTTGCCGTCATCGTAGTCAAAAAAGAGTTGCTCTATGTTGGCAACGCTGTTGACGCGCAGGATGTCACTGATGTTATTATCAAAGCGTTGAATCAAGCTTCTCAGAAGAAGTAGCAACGGGGCACGTTAACCGCTCCCACTCTGCTAATCGTTCCAATGCCTCAGCACTATTTATTCCGCACATCTCCCCGCTCGGGCGTAGACTCCGGCAGACAGACGGGCGTTTCTCATTGTCAAAGAGCTGGCAGCGATTGTCGGCTGTCAATTGGATGCAGCGAAATCCCGCAGGCTTTCCGGACGGCATTCCCGGAATAGGCGAAGATATTGATGGTGCAATACAGCAGGCGGCACACCCTACTCTACACTCCATAAGAAGCATTTCCCCTCTCACACGCAATCTTACCACCCCCCTAACCCCTCCTCAATGAGGAGGGGTTAGGGGGGGTCAAAACCTCTGGTTCATGGGTGGTAGTCTGCTTAGTACCGGTACTGTTCAGCTTTGTACGGGCCTTCTTTCGGCACTCCGATATAAGCCGCCTGTGCGTCAGTCAACACGCTCAACTGCGAATTCAGCTTTTTGAGCTGCAGACGTGCAACCTTCTCATCAAGGTGCTTAGGAAGAACATATACTCCTACCGGATATTTACCCGGATTGCAGAACAGTTCGATCTGGGCAATGGTCTGATTGGCGAAGGAGGAAGACATAACGTAACTTGGGTGACCGGTACCGCAACCAAGATTAACCAGACGTCCTTTCGCCAGCAGGATGATGCGTGTGCCGCCGGGGAAGATAATGTGGTCCACCTGTGGCTTGATCTCTTCCCACTCATATTTTTCAAGTGCAGCGACTTCGATCTCGTTGTCAAAATGGCCGATATTGCAGACGATAGCCTGATCTTTCATCCTGATCATATGATCGTGGGTTATGACGTGGTAATTACCGGTGCAGGTGACAAAGATATCAGCCTTATCAGCAGCATATTCCATCGTTACAACACGGAAGCCTTCCATGGCTGCCTGCAGGGCACAGATCGGGTCAACTTCGGTTACCCATACCTGAGCGGACAGGGCGCGCATGGCCTGAGCAGAGCCTTTACCAACGTCGCCATAACCACAGATCAGGGCAACCTTGCCGGCAATCATAACATCGGTGGCACGCTTGATACCGTCTACCAATGATTCGCGGCAGCCGTACAGGTTATCAAACTTTGACTTGGTAACAGAATCATTGACATTGATAGCCGGGAATTTCAGATCGCCGCGTTCATGCATCTGGTAGAGACGATGTACGCCGGTAGTAGTTTCCTCGGTCACGCCCTTTATTTCGGCCAGGCGGATGGAATACCAGGTTGGATCAATAGCCAGCTTGGCCTTGATGGCGGCATAGAGTATTGCTTCCTCTTCTGAAGTCGGGTTTGAGAGGACGGAGAGGTCTTTTTCAGCCCGGGCGCCCAGGTGCAGCAGCAGAGTGGCGTCGCCGCCATCGTCGAGAATCATGTTCGAAAAACCACCATCGCTCCATTCAAAGATGCGGTGGGTGTAATCCCAATACTGCTCCAGAGTCTCGCCTTTAACAGCAAAGACCGGTACCCCTGATGCAGCTATTGCAGCCGCTGCGTGATCCTGGGTTGAAAAAATATTACAGGAAGCCCAGCGAACCTCGGCTCCAAGGGCCGTCAATGTCTCAATCAGCACGGCTGTCTGAATGGTCATATGAAGCGAACCGGTGATACGTGCGCCCTTAAGCGATTGAGCTGCAGCAAATTCTTCACGAATAGCCATCAGTCCCGGCATTTCAGTCTCGGCGATTCTGATTTCCTTGCGGCCCCAATCGGCCAGTTTCAGGTCTGCTACGATGTAATCTTGTGACATTGTGTATTCTCCTTTGTGTTGTTGATTCTGTAGGGGCGACGCCGATGGCTCGCCCCGTTACATATATTCAGCGCAGTTTCTATAAACATTGTCACCTGAAACCGGTTCGCACCCTATAAGGCGCGAACCATCAGTATTGATTCCTGCCCGATCCCCGCTTCGATGCGTTCACAGTGAACCGAGACAAAACCTGCCGCCTTAAGCCATGATGTAAGCTCGCACTCCTCAAACCCGAGCCACTGATCAGCCAACTGTTCACGCGCAGCTTCCCGTTCATGACGGGCAAGATCAGCCAGCAGCAATATGCCACCCTGCGTGAGTACGCGCCGGATTTCTGCCAGTACGGTCGCAGGGTCAGCGGCGTGATGCAGAACCATATTAGCAACTACGCATCCTACCGAGGCATTTGGCAGCGGCAGATGACTCATCTCGCCAAGGCGCAGTTCGATGTCAGCAACATTATTGCTGGTCAAACGACGGCGCGCCTCCTCAAGCATGGCAGGGGAATGATCCACGCCAATTACATTAGACGCCCGTGCAGCCAGCTCAATCAAAAGACCACCTGTACCGGTGCCGATTTCCAGCACGGTCACGCTTTCCGGTACTTGATCAAGCAAGCGCTGGCGGTACTCAGGAACCGGCAGCAGAGTTCGCGCCAGATCGTCCCACTGACGGGCATGCCGATCGAAAAACTGCTGGCTGCGTCTTCGCCGCTCCTCAAGCACTGCACCGACAGCGGCCAGGTCCTGACTGCGTTCCGGCAGCGCCTCCATCCCCCTCTCAAAGGCCGAACGTATGGCAGCAAAGAAGGGGCTTCCATCACCGGCCCGAAAGTAACTCCATGTCCCCTGACGCTTGACGGTAAGTACACCCGCTTCGCTCAATATTTTCAGGTGACGTGAGATCCGCGATTGCCCCATGTCCATAATGCGGGTCAACTCCTGCACGGTGTATTCACCGGCAAGAAGAACCGCCGTCAGGCGTAACCGACAGGGGTCGGACAGAGCTTTGAGAGTTTCAAGCATGATATATCAGGTATCCCGATTTATATAAATCAATTTTTCTTGATATACCATAGAAAGATGAAAGAGGTCAAAGGAATTGCGTAGTCGCTGCGGAAATTCAACTAATTCTTGAGGTTTGCTCCAGCGGCAGCCAGCGTGTCCTGAGGCGAGCCAATTCCCGCCCGTCATGCCCGTTTTCTATACGGTGAAGGTAATTATCGGTGCCCTCGACTTGTGCTGTGCGCGCAACGATGATGTCGCCATAGAAAGCCTCGGCGCGAAAAGCAATTTCAATTGAGGCGAGACGCCGTGTACTGTCAACCTCCTCCGGAATTGCTTCCAGTGCCCACCCGGCATAAATGGTGTTGTTAACGTGCCGGTTAATGTCCAGGTCCCCCCGCAACACAGGCAGACGCAATTCATGGGAGGATACAGCAAATTCCGGCAGTGTGGCAAACGAGTCGGCCAATGCCCGTTCGAGGCGTATTGGATACACCGGTAGTACGTTGACCAGCTTCACCGGCCTCCTGTTCTTTATGCTCAAGACCGCCCATGAGGTTGTTGCCCGGCCAATGATTGCCCCATCCGTATCAAGAAGCTCGAAATCCCTCAGGGTAAAAAGAGTATCGCGGGCTGCCGGCCAGGTGCGGATGTGGACGGTTTCACCCCCACGCGGATACCGATCCACGGCAAGGTGAACCCGTGACAATACCCAGGTGTGCCCGCTTTTGCGAAGATCAGAAACTGCGACGCCCAGGAGTGTGGCATGTTCGCCTGCAGCAGACTGCATATAGTTGAGCAGAGCTACCGGTCTGGCAAAGTTATGTTGATCGGCTTCATACGACTGAACGATAAAATATTTGTCAAAAACATAATCCGCGCTGTTAGCGCTTAAATGAATGCCTATATCAGACATATTTTCCCCTTAATAAACGGCAGCCTCGTTTTCACGCATCGAATATGACATCGAGCGCACCCTGAACAGTGGACACTCCAACAAGCTTGATGCCCCGTTTTTTGAGGCGCTTTAAGCTCCCGGCAGGAATAATACAGCGCTTGAAGCCGAGCTTCTCCGCTTCGGCAATACGCAGTTCCGGTTGAGTTACCGCCCGCACCTCACCTGCCAGACCAACCTCCCCGAATATTACCGTATCGGGAGGAATGGCTTTATCCAGATGACTTGATGCAACCGCCATTATCATAGCCAGATCGGCAGCCGGTTCGTTAAGCCGTGCACCGCCGGCAGCATTCAAAAAGATGTCCTGCCCGGCCATATGTAGACCAACTTTTTTTTCCAGCACTGCAACCAGTAACGCCAGGCGATTATGATCAACTCCTATGGTAGTCCGCCGTGGGACCCCATAAGATGACGGAGTTACCAGCGCCTGAAGCTCCACCAGCAGCGGCCGACTCCCCTCCAGTGAAGTGGTGACGACGGAACCGGAAACACCTAGAGGGCGTTCTGAAAGAAATAGCTCTGAAGGATTTGCAACCTCACAAAGCCCTTCTTGTTTCATCTCAAATACACCTATTTCATTGGTAGAACCGAAACGGTTTTTGACCGCCCGCAATATACGAAAGGGATGACTGCCGTCTCCCTCGAAATAAAGCACCGTGTCAACCATATGTTCCAACACGCGAGGGCCGGCAATTGACCCGTCTTTGGTTACATGACCGACGATAAAAATCGGGATATCACTCCCTTTGGCCAGCAGCATTAATTTACCTGCTGATTCCCGAACCTGACTGACGCTGCCGGGGGCGGACTCAAGAGCAGATGTCCATACAGTCTGAATCGAGTCAACAACCATAGCGGCGGGCTTAAGGGCCGCAGCCTGATTTAATATAGCTTCCAGTGAGTTTTCGGCCAGAATAAGCAGATTTTTACTTGAAACCCCCAGGCGCTCCCCACGGAGTCGCGTCTGGGATGCGGATTCTTCACCGGAGACGTACAGCACTTTGCCTGTTTGCTCAGCCAGGGTGTGCATTGCCTGCAGCAGCAGTGTTGACTTTCCGATACCGGGATCACCGCCGATTAGCACCAGTGAACCGGGGACAATACCTCCCCCCAGCACGCGATCAAGCTCTCCTATGCCGGTCGGCCTTCGTGTTTCTGATTGCGGAGGTACGTCGCAAATAGGTACGGGGAGCGCGCTCCCGGCCGAACGTGCATCATGCGATATCTTGATTACCGCTTCTTCCGCCATACTGTTCCAGGATCCGCAATCGGGACATTTTCCAAGCCATTTTGGCGATTGGCTGCCACATTTCTGGCAGGTAAATATTGTTTTCTGCTTCATACACACCCCTTAAAACGTACAGCAGCTGATATGGCCAACAGGATTTTGGCAAAGACATTTTAGTTGCAGTATGGCATAATGTGAGACCTTAACACAAGGAACGGCAATGGCTTTCTATCGACCACCAACAACTCAGGGAACTCTCGACATGCTCGGCTCTGTGTACCGGGCTATACGGGCATGGAGGTTTTACCCGAAAGGACACCCGACACGTCGCAACACTCTCAATCTGGCTCATGATGCACTCCTGCAGCTTCTGGATGGCAACACTCTGTTGCTCGCCTGCGGACGAACCGGCTTCAGCTTTCCAGACGGAGAATCCATCAAGGATGACTCCGGGTTATCTGCGGCTCTTGCATATGAGCTGTTTGTACGCCGGGTGCAAAAAATCACGTTTTTTCCCGATCCTTTTCAGGAAGATCTGCTTGAGCTGTTTAAAATATTATGTCTTTCCCCTGAGACGATCCAGCAAGCCGGTGGCATGGATGCCATAATGGCCAAACGCGGAATCCGCACTATATGGGTCAACGAGTTCGATCTGGCGGCAATCCGCAGTAAACGCAGCAAGGTTGAACAGGACGGGGTTATTCCGCAGGGAATTGATGAAGCAGAAATTGATAATGATGTTGCTACCAACGTATTGCTGCAAACCCTTCAGGCAGAAGTACCCACTTCGGAAGAGCAGCTTCAGGCGCTGCTCGGACGTCTGACAGTCTGTACTGATGACGATAACTATCTAATATTGGTTCGCCAAGCGGTTGCCTGTGCTGACGAGCTCCAACCTCACCGCAATCTGCTGCTGCTTTTCCCTCTGATTGAAGTGCTAGCCGACCATGCCGGCGACGAATCCCGCAGTGAAAACATGCGTGAATGCGCACAGTTTGCGATAGAGCAGATTATCTCGACGGCAGACGTCCTGCCGAACCTGCTCGAAAGAGCAGGACTGGGCAATGAGTTATCAAACAGGGCTCTTCTTGCTGTAATAAAAGCTGGGGGCACTGTAGCCATTACTGCTGCGATAGAGTTGATGGGGCGCACCGGCAACCTCAAAACAAGAAAAACCATCTCAACCACGCTTGGCAAACTGGGGGGAGCGTCCGTACCCGCTCTTCTCTGCTTAATGGATGATTCCCGCTGGTTTATCATACGAAATATTTGCGCAATTCTAGGTGCTATCGCCAGTCAAGAGGCTCTGACGCCACTAGTAAAGTGCATGAAGCACCCCGACATTCGCGTACGCAAAGAAGCAATCCGCAGCATTGCTCAGATTGGCGGTCCGGAGGCAGAAGCGGCCGTCCTGGAGATGTTGCACGGTTCAAATACGACTCTCTACCCACAGTTGATAGCTTCACTTGGAGGGATGAAAAGCAAAAAAGCTCTGGCTGAACTTTTGATAATTCTGTTTTCAAAAGATATCTTTTTGAAGACACTCACACTTAAAATAGATGTCCTAACGGCCATTGCCACCATTGGCGACCGACAAGTGACGCCACACCTTGTGGCACTCCTTGGGAGACGTTATTTACTGGCTAAGGCGCGCGGCAATCTATTAAAAGCGGCCATAGTCGTCTGCCTGGGCAAACTTGGTGATGCCAGGGCGATACCGGCACTTCGTAAATACGCTTCTGCCGGCAGTAATCTTGGTTACGTTTGCCTTGAAGCAATTGCAGCTATAGAAAAAACAGAGGGAATATCAGATGGAATCTCTTGACAAGCCAAACGCACTGAGACTAATCACACTTTTTTCCGGCGCGGTTAAAGGAATCGCTTTTTACCCCGCCTCTCACCCTGCCATCAGACAGCCGCTCGTGGATCTATATAAAATTCTGGCAACAGCACTCGAGGGAAAAGGACAGGTTTACTGGGGGCTCATCGACGGGATCATGTTTTTTGAAGACCACCTGTTTATTGCACCTTCTGCTGCAATTGCCGATCTGGCAAACCGGATGATGGAGAGGGAGATAAGCAGGATTGTTGTTACTTCATCGATCGGTTTTGACGAACTTGAATCCTTTGTCAAACTTTTCTCTGCCAAGGGTCTGCGCTTTGATGCTCTTTCTCGTCAGATGGCGGAAGACGGAATTACCTCGCTTAAGCTGATTCGTCATGGCAGTGAGGAGTTAGAGCAGGTCAATGACAATCTTGAAGGAGACGCGGACGGGGATCATGTTGAAACTTATAACAGAGCCCTCTCGGCCATTAGAACCATCTGCCGCGATATTGAACGTGGGCGTATACCGAGCAGCGCACCGCTGATAAAGGTCGTTGATCAGATGGTTGAAATTACCATGCAGGAACCGGCCGCACTGCTGGGATTGACGATGATTAAGGACTATGACAACTATACCTTTAATCATTGTGTCAATGTTGGTGTCATATCGATGGCATTGGGCGCCACACTCGGCCTGGACGCCATGTCGGTTCGGGATCTGGGAATTGCAGGACAGCTGCATGATATCGGCAAAACCTTGATTTCAAAGGACATCCTGAATAAACCGGGCAAACTTTCCAGCGAAGAATTTGATGAAATAAAACGCCACCCGGAACTCGGCTCTAAAATACTCCGTGAGATGGAGGGTTTGGCTCCTCATATCTCCTCGGTCGTGCTGGGGCACCATCTTCATTATAACCGGAGCGGGTATCCTGAATGGGCAAGCAAGCTTCCGTTTAACCAGATGGTTGATATAATAGCTGTCGCTGACACCTATGACGCCATAACAACACTGCGTGTATACCAGCATCCGGTTAATCCCAAGACAGCGCTCGATGAGATGCAGAAAATGACTAATACCATTCTTGATGGTGCAGTGCTTGAGCGTTTTGTGGAAATGATGGGTAACTATCCGGTAGGCACACTAGTGCGGCTTGATAACAATGAGGTTGCTATTGTATACCTCCCGAACCCGCTGGATGAAAATGCACCTCTGGTGCGTATTCTGATCGATGGTGACGGTATTCGGTTGCGCGCACCTCGCGAAAAATCACTTATCGAACCGGACGGCACTTACTATGCCCGGATCGTCGCAGTCGTAGATCCTTTGCTGAAAAACATTGATATCGGGAGATTAATTGCGAGCGGTCATTACTGAAGAGGGATAATGCTGAGCGCCGTGGCGGCAGCCTGACGGGTTGAGGCATGATGTGACGTCAGGAGCGAATAGATGAGGCTTAAAGAAAAGAGATCTTTGAATTTAGCCAGGGTAAGCGCGGCTTCGGCTTCAAGTACTCCGTCACTGGCACTCAAAAATGGGCGTAGTTTATTGAGAATGTCCGGGGTGACTGTGAAATTGCGTAACGCCTCAATTGCCCTCCCCTGTACTGTCGGGCTTTCATCATCAAGCAGTTCAACCAGAACCGAAAGAGATGCAGGAAACGCCAGTCTGCCCAAAACGGCCGCGGTTGCCGAACGAATATCCACCTCCGGCCGGCGGGCACAATAATTCAGCGGGGGGAGAACCTTCTCGCCACCAATTTCGCCCAGGGAATAGATAGCACCAATGCGTGCACCCATGTTTCCGGCTTTCATGGTTGCAAGTATTTCATCGACACTGCTGGCCACTTCCAGCTTTTCAATAGCCTCTGCTGCAGCGATTCTGACACTCGGTACTGGGTCTTTCAGTAACGGCCGGAGGGTGTCTATGCGTGTGCGAACTTTTTCTTTCATGCTTCCTATGTAGCAGAAACCAGCTGTCGAGACAATTGCAAAGTTATTATTTGCGGCTTGTACACGGCTTGGCAGTTCTGATATATTGCCGTTTGTTTTAACAACAGAGAATAGTGCAGCAGCCTCACCGTCGAGGAAAACTGCACAATAAAAGGAGACCGACTTATTATGCTTGGACCGATAGAAATCAAACCGGGAATCTACTGGATTGGCTCAGAAGATCCTGACCTCAGGGTCTTTGACGACCTTTTCCCTACTGAACATGGCACAAGTTACAATGCTTACCTGCTTAAAGTTGCAGACAAAATCGTCCTTATTGACACAGTAGAAGAAAAGTTTGTTGACGAATATATGGATAAAGTAAGGTCTCTGGTTGATCCGGCAGCCATTGATTATATTATCATTAATCACACTGAGCATGACCACTCCGGCTCACTGTCATACCTGCTGGAGCAGGCTCCGCAGGCGATGGTTTACTGTACGATGGCGGCCAAAAATTTTCTTGGTGATATCATGCCCAAACCGATTGTGTGCCAGACCGTCAAAGACGGCGACACCCTTGATCTTGGTGGACGTACCCTGCGGTTTATCACTGCACCTTTTCTTCACTGGCCTGACACGATGTTTACTCGACTGGAAGAGGATAATATCCTCTTTTCCTGTGATGCCTTCGCAGCACATTACTGGCAGACCGGGCGTATTTTTAACGATGAGGTTGATGATTTCACCTCTGCACGACACTTTTATTTCGACTGCATATTCCGTCCTTTCAAGGACAAAGTATTGTCTGCCGTTGAGAAAATTCGTCATGACGTAATCGACATGATCTGCCCCAGCCATGGGCCTATCATCAGACGTGACCCGTGGAAAGTTATCTGCCAGTTTGAAGACTGGAGTAAACCCACATCACAAAACAAGAAAATTGTGCTGCTGTTTCTGTCTCCCCACGGCAGCACCGAAAAGATGGCTCATGCTGTAGCCCATGGCGCCTCGCAGCACGGCATAGAGGTCGCCAGCTATCATATTAACAACCTGAATGCCAGTGAACTGCGTAATTTGATGGAAGAAGCTGATGCCCTGCTTTTCGGTATCCCGACATTTAATCGCGATATTGCAAAGCCGATGTGGGAAGTACTCGCTTACCTTAGCACAGTCAAACTGAAGACTAATCTTGCCGGAATTTTTGGCAGCTATGGCTGGAGCGGAGAGGCCTGTAAAATGGCTGAAGAACGTCTCAAAAGCCTTGGCTTTAAATTGGTAGGCGATACGGTGCGCACAAAGTTTTCGCCTAAGCCTGAAGTGCTTGAACAGTGTGAAGCACTCGGTCGAGCTGCTGCTGACGCGGTCGCAGCCAGGTAATTTATCAAGTTGCATATTCAGCAGTAGCGTAATTGAAACCTGCACAAGCTGAGAATAATGGAACCAATTATAACTTATAAAGAGCGCTGCCGGCGCTGCTATTCATGCGTCCGGAGCTGCCCGGTCAAGGCAATCAAGGTTGATGGTGGTTTTGCACAGATCATGTATGACCGCTGTATCGGTTGCGGTAATTGCCTGAGCTGCCCTCAGAACGCCAAAGCAGTTGTGAACCGTATGGTCATGACTCAAGAAATGCTTGCTTCCGGCTCTCCTGTCGTAGCGGTTCTCGGCTGCTCTTTTCCTGCTTTTTTTAACACATTGCGACCGGGTCAACTGGTCGCGGCCCTGAAGAGTCTCGGCTTCAGTGAAGTCCATGAGGGTGCATACGGCGCCCGCATGATAGCCAGTAGTTACCGCAATTCGCTTGAATCATCCGAACAGCCGCTGATTTCATCGCATTGTCCAGCTGTAGTCGATCTGATTGAGCGTCATTACCCCTCCCTGGTTACCAATATTATGCCGGTAGTTTCACCGATGATTGCTATCGGGCGCTATATTAAAAGCATTCTCGGCGCTGAGACCAGAGTCGTCTACGTCAGCACCTGTATTGCTGCCAAATTCGAGATCCAGAGTGAAGTAAACGGCGCAATAGATGTGGTACTGACATACCAGGAGCTCGACAAGCTCCTCAAAAACAGGGGTATTACCCCGGCGTCTCTTGCTGAAATGCCCTTTGATGGTATTGACCCAGATGACGGCCGTCTTTTTTCACTGACTGGCGGCCCGATTAAGGTTTTTGATATTAAAACCGATTTTCAAGACAATGAAACAATCAGTGCAGAAGGAGAAGCTCACACAATCGGCATCATTCGCGATTTGGCAGCGGGTAGAATTTCACCCTCTTTTGTTGATTTACGCTTCTGCGATGGCGGCTGTGTCGATGGACCGGCTCGTGATAAACAGCTAAATCATTTTTTCAAGCGCAAGCTTATTGTGTGTCACAATAGTGCCAAGCCACCTTATGAAACGGCAGCCCACTACCGCTCAAACCTACAGATTCCAGATCTTGCACGATCCTACACCAATAAAGCACAAAAACTTGCTATGCCCGGCAAGAATGATGTCAAGCGCATCCTTCATTCCATAAATAAGTTCGCGCAAGGTGACGAGCTTAACTGTCGCGCCTGCGGTTACAATACCTGTCGTGAGCTCGCTGTTGCCGTGTTTCAGGGACTGGCAGATATTGAAATGTGCCTTCCCAATAATATGCAGCGGATTGTTGATGAACGCGGGAACCTGATGCAAAAATTTGAGCTGGCTCAACGTGAGCTGGATCGTCAGGCTGGTTGTGATTTTATTGTTGGCAGTGATCCTGGAATCAAAGAGGTAATGGAACTTATCAGCAAGGTTGCACCAACACCTATTACTGTGCTGATAAGAGGTGAAACCGGTACCGGCAAGGAGTTGACTGCCCGGGCCATCCACCGCCAAAGCCTGCGCAACGACAAACCGCTTATGACAGTAAACTGTACGACACTCACAGATTCACTTCTAGAGAGCGAGCTGTTCGGTCATAAGAAGGGATCATTTACCGGGGCGGTAGCCGACAAAAAGGGACTGTTTGAGGCAGCGAACGGCGGGACGATTTTCCTTGATGAAATCGGTGATATCACCCCAAAACTGCAGGCCGAACTTTTACGCATACTTGACCAGGGGGAGGTGCGACCTGTTGGCGGTATTGCAGCAAAAAAGGTTGATGTGCGCTTGATTGCGGCTACAAACAAGGATCTTGAGCTGGGTGTAAGGGAGGGGTGGTTTCGGGAAGATCTGTATTATCGTCTTAATGTATTCTGTATTGAACTCCCACCACTGAGGAACCGCCCAGAATCTGTGCCAGAATTGGCACATCACTTTCTTGACAAAGCTCGAAAGAAACTTAACAAGACTATTGCCGGCATAGATGAACGTGCTGTTAAGGCCATGCAGCATTATCCGTGGCCCGGTAACATTCGTGAGATGCAGAATGTTATCGAACGCAGTGCTGTATTAGTCAAAGAAGGCATCATCAAGCTGGAAAATCTCCCCACAGTTTTCGCCGACACATACGAAGCCTGCCTTGATATTGAAGTTAATCGCAGCCGGGTCTCATTCAAAGCTGAGCGGGAATTGCAGGTAGTACGCACAGAAAAAAATATCATTATTCGCTATCTAGAAGAGACTGACGGAAACGTCGCCAAAGCTGCGCGCCTAGCGAATCTACCGAGAAGAACATTTTATCGCCTGCTTGAAAAACATAACATCGCTGTTGTGCGCCGTCCAAAGCCTGCCTCAGGCTAAACTA
>CAIQWT010000020.1 GCA_903875605.1 uncultured Geobacteraceae bacterium
GTTGCGCATCAACTATTCAATACGGTGATGCCGGTTCGTCCAAGCCGATCTCAAAGGAATTCGGCTCATCCGATCTGCAGCAAATTGCTGAAACTATGGTAGATTCAATGATTACCTTTCCTCCCATGGTTGAATTAACCACATCACGCCGACCGGTCGTGAGTGTTGATAAGGTTAAGAATAAAACGATGCAGCATATTGATACTGAATCGATAACTGACTCAATCAGGACCAAGCTTATTCGATCCGGTAAATTCCGCTTTATTGACCGTACCACTGACGCCCAAACCATCGAAGAGCTTAAGACCCAGCAGGATAGCGGTCTGGTTGACAAAAAGACCGCTGTTAAATTCGGACAGCAGATCGGGGCCGAATTCCTCCTGACAGCCAACTTCTCTGAAATCAGACAAAAGGCTGGCAGCACAACAGATGTTTACTACAAGTTTACGATGTCACTCAAAAATTTGAAAACCGGCATTCTGGAATGGTCCGATGAAAAAGAAATTCGCAAGGTGTTTACGCGCGGCACCTTTGGAGGGTAACGTTATGAAAAAACTGCTCTTGCTACTACCTGTTGTGCTGCTTCTGTTTGCCTGCTCCGCTGCAAAACCGAACTTTGCCTTTCTGGAAAAAACGGCTGTGGATCAAAATACCGGGCTTACCTGGGCACGGAACGCCAACATGCCTGGCCGCCAGCTTATCTGGCGCGGTGACGACAATGTGTATGAATATATGAAGCGTCTGAATGAAACCAACTACGCCGGGTATGCTGATTGGAGGGTACCTTCCAAAGAAGAAATGGCCCAGTTAATCGATTATGCCAAGTCGATGGGGTATGATCAGGCAAAAATGGATACCTGGCCCTACCAGAAACTGCGCCAAATCGGTTTCATCGATGTGCGTGATTATGAATACTGGACCTCCACTCGACAATCTCCGACAGAAATCTGGACCGCTGATCTCTCCAGCGGCAAAGTTGCCCCCCGGCCAGAGATCAAGCCGTACTACCTCTGGCCTGTTCGGGGAAGCGGTTCCCGTTGATCAGGTAGTGAATGAAAATTGAATGCCGTAACTACGACGCCCCTGCCGGAGAAACAGCAGGGGCGTTGCTGTATCAAGACAGTCTACATGGGTTCCGTATAATCCCACGTTCAGGAGCAAAGGCCTCAATACCATTGACATAGATGTGAACCAGGTCCTATATGGCCGTATTTGACGATACGGTGAAGCCAGCGGCTGAGTAATGAAGGCCACTTGAAAGGCAGAGCATTGAACAAGCAAAGTATTTATATCACCATGATCAATACGTTTATCGGGTTAGGAGCTACCGTTCTGCTGAAAGATAACGCAGTCGTTGTCTGGGTCATCGGTGCACTTGCAGTCGGCACCATTTTGTTCATTGAGCGACGTACAGTTATTTGTGGTCATCCAACCAGGCACAAACGGCCGTGCTGGCAACCGGGCTTACAACTGGCACTTACACGGTTACAGTAACAGATGGAAATGGTTGTACTGCCACATCGTCGGCTATTGTTACCCAGCTAAACGCGCCATTAACGGCAACGACTGGTGTAATTACACACGTTGGTTGTTTTGGCAACAATACCGGATCAGTTGATGTTTCGGTTTCGGGTGGAACAACCTCGTACAGCTATTTATGGTCA
>CAIQWT010000021.1 GCA_903875605.1 uncultured Geobacteraceae bacterium
CAATAATAAAATAGGAGGAACTGATGAGCAACAAGAAAAATAAAAAAAGGGGGAAGTTCATTCTTTTAGAAGGAATTTCCGGTTGCGGAAAATCAACACTCGCAAAGCGCTTAGTTAGTTATCTTGTGGAGCGCGGAGTAGAAGTGGTTCTCAATGCTGAGCCAACCAAAACGAGTTCGTTCGGCAAGACTGTTCGCGCTGTTATTGAGGGGAACGAGGTATCTTCAGAAGATTTGTTGAAGCTAAAAACAGATACAATGTTTCTTGAGGTAATGTGCGGTAGCACCGTAGATATTAAGAAGTTCTGTGGAATTCTAGATCGCGTACCGAGAAAGTTATTAATTGGAAAAGAATTGACCGAGCTGGAACGTCAGGCATTATTTATTGCCGACAGATTCACTGACATTGTTGAGACCATAATCCCAGCACTCGACGCGGGTAAGTGGGTTGTTCAGGACAGATATGATCTATCCAATTTTGCGTATGGTTCTGCGCACGGAGTCGCACTCGCAGAATTATCGAGATGGCATGATATTGTACTTGAAGATGAGTATATTATTCCTGACATAACATTTTTGATTGATATTGGACCAGCGGAGGCGGTAGAACGTCTTAAGAAGTCTGGTAAGCCAATAGACCTACACGAAGGGCTTGAGAGCCTTACGGCTATTCGTAACGAATATGACGTGGTTATAAAGGCCCAAGCCTCATTGGCCGACGAGGGCAAGGAGGCCCACAGCGTAGTCATTTTGGACGGAGATCAGCCAGTTCACGAGGTATTTGAAGACATGAAGGGTAAGCTTATTAAATATCATATTCTCAAAAAGTAATTAATTTATACCAGACCCCCGCTTATGCGGGGGTTTTTGCGTTATGTTAATCCTCTGCTATTATTGAATAGAAATACTATGTATATCCCCACAATCGGACTCGAGATTCATATGATAGCAAAAACGCGCACCAAGATGTTTTGTGCGTGTCCAAATAGTTTTGACGAGAATAATCCAAACGCAAATACTTGCCCAGTCTGTCTAGCGCACCCAGGCGCACTACCCGTTGCAAACGAGGAGGCTGTTAAGGGTATAGTAAAACTCGGTCTTGCTCTAAACGGACAGATTGCAAAACGCTCTCACTTTGATAGGAAGAGTTACTTCTATCCCGATCTTCCAAAAGGATATCAGATTTCACAATTCGATAGTCCATTTGTTCAAGGCGGAAATCTAAAAGGTGTTCGAATTACTCGCGTACATCTTGAAGAAGATGCTGGAAGATCTCTTCACGAACTTCCGGGTGGTGTTAAAACAAAAGATAGCGCAACCTACATTGATTACAATCGCGGTGGTTCTCCGCTTTTTGAGTTAGTAACTGAGCCCGATATCAAAACATCAGATCAGGCCGTTGTCTTTGCAAAAGAGTTACAACTTATTTTACGTTATCTTGGATTGTCTGACGCCGATATGGAAAAGGGTCATATGCGCGTTGAGGCAAATATTTCAATAAGTAAAAAAGATGGCGAGCTCGGAACTAAGGTTGAGGTAAAAAATATCAATTCATTTAGGGCGGTGCACGATGCAATTGAATTTGAATTAAAGCGACAGGAAGAAGTTCTTGAGTCAGGAGGAAAAATTATTCAAGAGACTCGTGGATGGAATGATGTTAAACACATCACAGAAAGTCAGCGCTCAAAAGAATCAGCACATGATTATCGTTATTTCCCTGAACCTGATTTGCCAGAGATAGATCTGAGTGATTGGGATCTGGACGCAATGCGAAAAGAGCTACCAGAGCTTCCAGAGGAAAAGTGCGTTCGTCTTGTTGCTTCATTTGGCCTTACATCAGAACAGGCTGAGTCTCTTGTTGAGGATAAACAACTTGCACAATTTTTTGAGGAGTCGGCTTCAGAACTTGCGGATAAAACAAAGCCAGCGAATTTTCAATTGTTGCTTAATTACATAACGAGCGATTTACGTGGACTTTTAAATACGCGCGGACTCGCACTTTCAGATACGAAAATAAACCCAGAACATTTTGCGCACCTAGTTGCACTTGTTTCTGACGAAACACTCTCAAGTAGACTCGCAAAAGATTTATTGGTGAATATGTCTGAAACAGGAGAGGATCCAGAGTCTCTTATGAATGC
>CAIQWT010000022.1 GCA_903875605.1 uncultured Geobacteraceae bacterium
AGGCTTGAACTTACCAATCATGATGATAGCGAAGTATCACATCATGAATTTCGGTTTGCAAAATCTGGTAATAATGAAGTTATTGTTATTATCCGTAATGTTACTAACAGAAAGCTATATGAAGAAAAACTGGTTCATGTCAGTAACCACGATGCGTTGACGAAAGTATACAATCGTACCTTCTATGAATCAGAACTTGAACGTCTTGGCAAAAGCCGTAGATATCCTGTGGGTGTAATTATAATTGATCTGGATGGTCTTAAAGCCACTAACGATACATATGGTCACGCCGCAGGTGATAAGATGATTATCAAAGCGGCAAACGTCCTACATGATGCTGTCAGAGCAGATGATTTGATAGCCAGAATAGGTGGAGATGAATTTGCTATTCTCCTGCCAGAAACGAGTGCAGAAGCTTTAGGAGACGCTGAACAACGCATCATGAAGGCTGTAGAACAGTCGAATGAAACAGGAGATGGATTTACTCTGAAGTTATCTTTGGGTACTGCGTTGGCTGAAACAAAGGAAAAATTGCTTGGCTCTGTGCGATTGGCTGACAAAAATATGTATCACAACAAAGCTTCAAAGAAACCAAATGGTGCATGATGCTATTGTTGGGAAAAACGCCAATAATTTTGGTTGATTAAATATCCATTGATCAAAGATTAAAATTGTAGAATATTCTACAGTGTATCGACAAGTTGCATTTTTATTTTACGAAACAGGAGTATAGCAAATGGCACTGACCAAACTTGATATCGTAGAGAAAATACATACTGAATTGGGGTTCCAGAAAAAAGAATCTGTGGAACTGATAGAGTCAGTATTTTCCCTAATGAAGGATACTCTTGCATCAGGTGAAACTATTAAGATATCGGGCTTCGGCAGTTTTGTTGTGAAACAGAAGGCTGATCGGCGTGGTCGTAACCCGCAGACAGGTGAAACTATCACCATCGGATCACGCAGGATTTTAACTTATAAGGTTAGTAGCAAGCTCAAACAGGCAATCAATGAAATTAAACCTTGATGGATAATCTTGCAGTTAAACTTGCGTTAGCTCCATTTGTACTATTCATCATTATCATTGGAATCTTCATATACCTGAAGCGCAGGTAGAATTAAATATGACATCCATTGACGTACTCTCCAAAGACCCTGTAATGAGAAGACTGATTGACACACATCAGCCTGTTTCCATTGGTGGGAGTCCTTTATATGATGCTTTAATTGGATCAGTAATTTCTCAACAGCTTTCTGAATCTGCTTCGACAACGATCTATAGACGTTTGAAAGAATTATCTCCTATCACTCCCGAAGCATTATTTGCACTTGATATTGAATCATATAGGTCTTGTGGAATCAGTAGACAGAAAGCAAGTTATCTTAAATCTATCTCTGAAGCGGCACTCAATGGTGAACTTGATAGTATTGAAGGTAAAACTGATGATGAAATAGTTGAAATTTTAACTAGAATTAAAGGTGTGGGAGAGTGGACTGCACAAATGGTATTGATATTTGCCTGTGGGCATCAAGACATTTGGGCTTCAAAAGATGCAGGATTATTGAGAGCGGCAAGAAAACTTTATAATATTCAGACGGTAGAAGAGTTCATAGAACTAGGCGAACGATTTAAGCCGTACAGATCACATGCGGCATGGTATCTGTGGAGTGTAGTGGACTCAAAGTAGCGTGGAGTAGCAGGTTGACTATCTTGAATTATGTATTGCAAGTTGTAGGATAAAATTGTATTGTTACCAAGCTAACAGGCTAGTAATATTGGTGTTTAGTTTTTCAAATAGTTGCAAAATAGTTGCACATCAGAAGCGTATCTTTGATAAAAAATGATGATTTATGAGAAGTGTCCGAAAATGTAGTTTTATAAGTCACCTGTAAGTAGCTTATTTGGTTGATATATATCATGTAAGGGTGCGGCTCAAAATAACGTAATTAGCGTTCACACGGCAGGGGTCGCAGGTTCGAACCCTGCAACGCCCACCAATAAAAACAGGGACTTATCCGAATTCGGCTAAGTCCTTTTTCTTTTTAGTTATATCTTAAGTCCTCAGTAAGTCTGCTTATTGAAAACTTGTACCCTCAACAGTAAAATGAGCTACCGTTTTAAGATACGTCCTGCCATATTCACTGCACTTATAGTACTAGGCTCTGACAGGTCCAAGGAAGCGTTCTCCTGTGTGGTCTTCTCGCTAGCTTTGGATTAGATTAGAACGCTTGTTATTTGATTCGTCGGTGGTATTGTGTCACTTGAACAATTAGTGGCATTGTTTAGCTGGGAATAGGTCTAAGTGATAATAAGCTGCTATAAACTTATAATTTTGTTGATTACAGATATTTTAAAGGCCAACATCCAACATAGGAGGATGGCCGGATCTGATCAGTAACGAGTTGGAACTAAAAACAAGGAGAGGAGATCAGGAAGTTATGCCATCTGAATTGCATGTTCCAAATGATTGTGATTTATATGAGGCAATTAGTAATATTGATGAATATGGCACTATATATTTATCTAACGGTATTTATTCACTATCTGGGGATCTTACCATCTGTAAACCACTAAATATTCAAGGCGAAGAATGTGACCAACCTGCAATAATAGAAACATCTGTTAATAGTAGCATAGTTATAGAAACATACGGACTTGTGTCCATGACCCATATTAGAGTTGTTGACGTATTTGTATTACCCTCTATACCCATAACTGTCAATAACGGCAAATTAGATTTATATAGGTGCTTAATAACAAGTCGAAACAAAGGAACTGAAAATAATTTCTTGTATAACATGTGTGGTATTTTACTATTAAATGACTCAGTTATAGAAATGAAATTATGTAGAATATCTAATCAGTTAAATGGTATAAGACTTTGTAATAACGCCAAAGCATCCATTACTAAATGCATTATAAGTGATAATAGTGCGAGTGGGATATACTCAAAAGACACATCAACAATTAATGTCAATTCTTCGAAAATTCAGAATAATGGCAGCACCGGAGTTATTGATTCTTCAGAATCTTCCACTGTACTTATAGACTGCAATATATCGGGTAATGTTAGAAATGGAATAGCGATTTACTCACAAAACGCTATGATTAAAAAATGTTTTATTGTCTCAAACAGACGTTATGGAATAGCAATTATAGATTCATTGAACTCAGAAATAATAGAAAATGAGGTAAATCTTAATTATCAAGATGGGATATTAATTCAAGGGAAATCATCTCCATTATTAAGTGATAATAAATGTGAATCAAACAGAGAAGCTGGCATAGTCTATATTCGCGAAGCAACCGGAACAGCTGAAAGAAATTTGTGTAGAAAAAATAAGTACGGTATACACGTTATGAATAGTGCATCACCTGATTTGATCGGGAATGTTTGTGAGAGTAACCAGTTGAATGGAATATTATTCACAGATGAATCTGGAGGCAGTGCTATTGGTAACATATGCATTGATAATACAGAGGATATTATTAGCATAACTAAAAATGCTTTACCAATAATCATCGATTAGTTGGTACCTGCAAAAGGAGTGCGCCAGACACACCAGGCAACCTTATGCCGCAGTCGAAGGTTTTGACGCTAAAGACACTCACCAAAAGGAGAAACAAATGGAGCAAAGTACGATAATAGAATCATGCGAGTTCTTATTTGGTCAACACTCTGATGAATGGAGCAATCAAGCGGGAATTTACATTTTTGCTGGGTTGAATTTAGATCGGAAGTGGACTCCCATAGTTGTTGGGCAATGCGACAGTTTTGCAGACAGTATTCCATTGCATTCATTATGGGCCACGGCGAAGAAGCAAGGGGCAACTCATGTCCTTTATCGACCAACACCTTTAAAGCATGATCGTGATCGTATAGAAAATATTTTAATTACAAAATATGCGGATTTAGTAATTCTTCAAGAAGGGCAAAAAAAGGAGTGACAAAGGGTCGCGTCACAACAATTTACAAATAGAGAAAAACCAAATTTCCAACCAGAAAGTTAGACCCGCCAAAACAAAAACTGGCGGGTCAACTTTATGCCCGTTGAACAATAAAAACGGAAAAGAGTGAATGTATGAATTCAGCTGAACAAATAATAGCAAAGCAGGCTGAATGGGCAAACAACAAAGTGCTTGAACTAATTGGAAGTGCTGGAGACCGAGGCCGCAAAGTTTATACAACAAAAATCGAAGACAATCTATTTCAACCGCTCAACGAGAAATCAAGAAATGAACTTTTAGGTGGAGATGGGGGGGCAAGCACCCATACCTCCTGATCTCAGCTCTATACGCACATCCAACCTGCATCCAATAAATCTATTTTGGCGTTACCTGCGATCTACAGTCGTCGGTATGGGCTTTACTTTTACTTTGCAAAGTTGGCTGCCCAAATGAAAACTATCCAAACTAGAATCTCAGATATTCTTCTATGCTTTAGGAACGATTGGACTTTAATGGCTATTTCCCTTATTGTGCGCAAATATATATTCATCCATACAAAATAAATGAAGAGCCGTGGATGCTAACTCCGGAGGATAGAATGAAAGATAACGTTATCACACCGAGCACCAGGTTATGTGCTGTTATTGGAAACCCTGTAGGACACAGTATGTCTCCAGCAATACATAACGCTGCTTTTAATTTTCTTAACCTGGACTATGTTTATGTTGCCTTCAAAGTAGAGGACGTAAAAAACGTATTAACAGGTATGAGAGCATTGACTAATTTTCGTGGTTTAAGCGTAACAATCCCTCATAAAATTGACATAATAAAATATGTCGATGAAATTAATGATATAGACCGTTCAATCGGTTCAATTAATACTGTTATAAACGAAGATGGTAAATTAATTGGATTGGGGACTGATGGCCCTGCGGCTCTCAAAGCATTGGTTGATGCTGGTGTAGAGTTGTGTGGCAAGAATGTAGTCATGGTTGGTTCCGGTGGTGTTGCAAGAGCAATAGCATTTACTCTTGCCCAAAAAGCTGAAGTGGGTAAAATATCTCTCCTGGACATTGATCAGGGTATGCTTCAGGGATTGGCACTGGATTTAAAATCCGGGACAAAGGCAGATATTGAATCATTTGTTTCAAATGACGCATCAATTGCTAAAGTAATGGAGTATGCGAATGTCATAATAAATTGCACACCTGTAGGTATGTATCCTCGTGAAGGTGTTTCTATAGTTCCGGTAGAGCTCTTAAAAGCTGGACAAGCTGTTTTTGATGTTGTGTATAATCCGCTCGAAACAAAAATGCTTAGTGATGCCAAATCCAGAGGACTGATAGCTGTCTCAGGTGTTGATATGTTTTTAAATCAAGCTGCAATGCAATTTGAACATTTTACGGGAGTCGAGGCACCTATCGAAGAGATGAGAAGGGTACTCATGGAGAAATTAAAGATATGAATTTAGTTTTAATTGGATATCGTGGCACCGGCAAAAGTACCGTTGGCACTCTATTAGCTGAGCGTCTTGGAATGCGGTATGTCTGCATGGATAATGAAATTACAACAAAGGCGAAAATGTCCACGCCTGAGATTGTTGCAGCGTATGGCTGGAGTAAATTCCGTGACATGGAAGCCGAGTTGACTATAGAGCTGACCAGTCAAGATGGCTTGATAATTGATACCGGCGGTGGTGTCATAGAACGTCAGGAAAATGTTAAAGCTCTTCAGGCTAATACGCAAATATTCTGGCTTCATGCATCAGTTGATACAATTATCTCACGTATTCAGGATGACTCTTCCCGGCCTGCGTTAACTTCGGGTAAGACATTTGTAGAAGAAGTTGCAGAAGTTTTGGCTAAAAGAGAGCCGGTTTATAAAGCAGCGGCAGATCATAGCATTGATGCAAATAATGCCAGCCCAAGTCAGATTACTGATCTCATCGTTAAAATATGGGTTGAATGTAAATCGACCTGAATATCCGAGCCTGTATAGTATTCAATTGTTAATTGCAGATTGCGAATAATGAAAGGGGTGGCTTGCTCAGCCACCCCTTTCATTATTATTTATAAGTAGTTACATGTTGAATGACGTGGCAATAAATGCCATGTTTCTGATTAATAGATTATTTGAAGTTGATCCGCAATCCCTCATCTGTGCTGGAAATAGTATGTGCAGGAAATCCGACTTTACTTGAATCAAGAACAATACGAATATTCTTTGGTGATATACCGATGCGGGCTTTTGTAATGCCGAACTTATTTATGGCGACGGTTTTTGCTTTCTGGCTAATTTTACCCCCCGCTATGTCAATCACGAGACGATCGGGGCCAGATATAACCATTGCCTTGTAATCGGCAACGGACTGGTTTGTGCGGATATCAATATAAGTGGAACCGGTTGTAATTTCTTTAATCATCAGAGCAGAGTTACGCACCGGTGTGAAACTAACAGGGACTACCGGCTCTAGTTTCGGAACTCGAGTCTCGCTTGGTGCAGACGGGATTCCTGCGCCGACTGCTGCAGGTACTGCCGCTGCAGTTACAGCCAACGGCAATGAAGATTTAGCAGTTGGTTCGTCGAGTCCGAGGGGGTCTTCTTCCTGGGCGGCTACTGCCGGAGGAGCAGCAGTTATAGCTGCCGGTACTTCCACTTTTGCAACCAGCTCGGGTTGCGGCACAGGTTTTGGCTCAGGCTTCAATTCCGGCTTTGATTCCGGTTTAGTCGCTGAAACAGCAGTGCCACCAAATGTTACAGTCAGAAGTTTACGATCAGGAGAAGCGCTGACAGAAATATCTGATTCTGCAACTAGATTAAAAATAATTCTACTTACGACAATGCCGGAAATTTGAGCTTTGTCGACACTGATACTGGAGACTGCTCCTTTATTGACGACAATTAGCGGCTCAACTTTTTCCGGGTCAGCCTCTGCTATGTCTACAACTGCCCGCGCCTGTCCAGGTACTTTGTAAAAAGTATATGTCATTGCAATGTCAGCAGATATTTCAATTGACACAACGCTTCCGGCAACAACCGGTTTAACTTCAAGCAACTCTGCTGCGAAAACAACAGAATTCATACAACCCAGCGCTGCTAAAAGAAAAAAGGTAGAGAGAGTTTTATTCATGTAGTAAGCCTCCTTATGGCCCGTCCGGCAAAACTGTTTCAGAAATGATATACAATAACTTCACTCAGTTTCTGAGCTAAAAGTCCTTTAAATCGTCGTCGGAAAAATCAAGTGATTCAGAAAGATTTGCATCGTTGAGTCGTGAACTGATGTCTCTGAACCCTGGGTTTATAATGTTTATTTCGTTCAGCAGAGTATTCGCCTCATCTTTTCTTCCTGCAGCTTCGAGTCCCGATGCCAATTCATATTTCACGGTGCAACTATCTTCAACGCTCAATCCCGGTTTTAGAAGCGCCAACAGCATAGAGATAGATTTTTCAACCTCACCACGTTCTTTCAGGCAAACGCACTGCATTATTAAACATTCCATCCGGCGTGAGGGGTCTTGTGACGCTTGACGAAACTCGTTAATGGCCTCATCGAATAGTCCCATTTCCTTAAACGCCTGTCCCAGGTCAAAATGAGACTGAGCATCGGAGCTTTCCATTTCGTTGCCGAATCTAACTCCTCGTGGCACAATACTTATAGAGTTAAAAAGGTCGTTTGCCGAATCAAGCCAGTTATCATGAGCTAAAGTGGTTTCGCCATCCTGTTCAGGTGAATCAAAAGGCGAGTCTAGATCAATATCAATCTCAATTTCTTCATCTGGCAGCTCAAATGTCTCAGCTGCGGCATAAAACGACTCCAGGTCCGATGCCGGTGGGAGAGATGTTGTATCCCCGCGTGTCGAAATAATTGAGGTCTCTTCCTGTGCTGCAGAGACATCTCCAAAAAAAGGTAAATCGCTGGTTTCCAACGAGTCAAATGGGTTTACATCAACAAAAACGGCCGAAGATTCCGTTTCAACTGGGGTGTCCGGCCTCTTTTCGGCAACAGAATGAAGAGCCCTCAATTTAGAAGTGAGAGATCGTATCTCATTTTCGTTACCGGTAGCCGTTGCGACGTTTATTAAACCTTCCAAGATTCTGATATTTATAGGATCTATCTTGTCTAAGGCGTTGTATACCTGTTCGAGTTGTTGGGTGAAACCGGCAGAAATAAGGGTTGTCTCGTATTTGTCTAACAGTTCCAACGCCGCTGCAAGGTTTTGCTCCAAAGTTACGGATGCGATGAGACCAGACATTGCTGCAGGTTCGGAAGGAAAAAACTTCAGAAAATGCTGATAGGCTACCTTTACTCTTTGCGGCTGTTCGAGTTGCTCAAAGGCCTGAATTACAAGCCCCCATGTATGTTTATTGTTTGGGTTACTGCGGAGGAGTCCCTGGATGCTCTCAATAGCGCTTGCGGCATTACCTTGCTGGACCAGTTCGGCAAGAACTTCAAACATAAAGTCAGGTTTTTCAGGGAATATCTGCTGAATACGGGTACACACTTTTGAAAGTGTTGTGTTGTCACGACGTTCAAGTAACAAGGAAGCCGTCTTTGAGAATACGGCGTAGGAATCTTCTTTTTTTCCATGTTTGAAGTTGGCTTCAGCAAGCTTAATCTTTATAGCGATATTAAGCGGATCAACATTTTGCATCTTGCCAAGGATACTGAGCGCCTCGGGAACGTTATCGGCATTTTCGTAAAACTCATATACTAATTTGTATTCAGAAAGGGCGTTTGCAATGAGCCCATGTTTTTCATTGAGTTCTGCAAGTGTCAAAGAAATTGAAACGTCTGCGGGAAAAAGTTTTTGCAGCTGTTTGTAGACAGCTATAGCTTTCAGATAAAAGCCGTTTTTTGAGAAATGTCTGCCGATAATTTCCAGTTCTTTGCGTGCGTCATCATTACGACTGCATTTGATTAACAGTTCCGCAAGTTTTTGACGCAGATTGATAGCTGCAGGTTCTAGTATCAGAATTTGCTCATACACTCTGGCCGCTTTGTCAAACTGTCCGCGCAGCGCCAGTTTTTGTGCTTCTTCAATCAGCTTGTCTTTTTTTGAAATGGCTGCCATCAAAACCCTCAAGCCGGAGTACCCAGAAAATAACCAAACATTAACAGCACAAAACGAGCAAAAGCTACTGTAACAGTGGTTGTTTGTCAAGCTTAATATCTTGGTTATATTAGGATAATCAGCGTTTTATGCGGTTCCAAATTGCTTTGACAGGGCTCAAAAAAACCTTTACGGTACGCCGGAAGTTGCATCGCTTTGGTGTTTAATTGTATATAAGTACGATTTATTCAAAAACAACTTTCGTTAACGTAGATATCCTGTCAGTCAGTGTTGCACCGATATCTGTCTGAGTCCGACCTCCCAGAGCCGGCGAGTAAACTATGTATTAGGAGACAGAAGGATGCGATTTTTACCAAAAGCAAATCCGCTTTACGAAAAAATAGCAGCACATAATATTGTTATTCCGGAGGTTCTTGAAAAACTCGGTGACAACAATTTCACCGGATACATACATCAATCAGCACCTGAATTTGATTTTTACGGGGTCTTTGCCAAGGGTAAGTTACTTTGTGCACTCAGTAGTGATCGCGGGATGGATAAAAGCGGATTTGAAGCTATTGCTCTTCTGTTTGACAAAGTTCTTCTGATAGGTGGGGAGATAAACGTGTATCGCATGACGGAAGATCTTGCCGTGTGCGCCCATGCATTGATCCTTGGCACCAGTCTTTTTAATGGTGAAGAGGTGCGACAGGTTGATATCAAAGGTGCACTGGGCCGCTTGAAAGGCTTGGGAACAAACGGTGTCGTGCGTTTTTATACCAATGACCGCTCTGCCATGATTTTTTATAAAGACGGCCTACCGATCGGCTTTTACTATGACGAAGCCAGTTCGATAGAGTCTTCTTCTGAAGAATCCAGAAATATTGCTGCTCTGCCCGGTGCACGTGTTGAAATCTGTTCAACTAAAACACTTGAAGAGCTAATGCAGTACGACCTGCTGCAAATGGTAAACCTTCAAAAGCTTTGGGAGTCCGCTCAGTTACGCTACGCATCGCCAAGCGCAAAGCGAGTTGTCGTCCCAAATCCACTCGGAACATCCATGAGTGAAAAAAAGATGCTTGAGCTTGTAGACGATATTTCTGAAGTTGCCAGTGCATACCTGTCCAAGCCCGGTAGGGCAATTGTTGAAAAAAGAATTAAAGAGCTGGGCGGACCTATGCAACTACTCGATGACTCTAAGCGGTCACATTTTTTTGCTATGATGGAAATTGATGCCATAGCAAGTGATCCTAACGCTCGTATCGATGAAATGCTTGGTCTGATGAAATCTGAAATGGCAGACCGCCTTGCTGTTTAGTCAGTTAGCGGCTAAATCTACACTTAGTTCATGCGAAAAAAACGATTCTTGAATAAAGATGCGCAATTCTATTATTGCTGGTTTTACGCAACTCGTCATGGGAGTTGATGGTGCACTTTCAGCAAATACTTAAAGAATATCTGGAACTTCACGGATACTGGGTGCTGTTTCTCGGCACATTCCTGGAAGGCGAAGCGATCCTGTTACTCGCAGGCTTCCTCGCATTTCAGGGATACCTTAATGTCCTGGGAGTTATATGCACTGCCTGGGCCGGTTCTTTTCTCGGAGATCAATTCTATTTTTATCTTGGTCGCTTTAAGGGGAGGGGATTGCTGAAGCGCTTTCACTCTATAGCCAGAAAATTCCGTGAAGCACTCAAGCTGATCGAAAAATACGGGAACTTTGTAGCTTTTATCTCACGTTTTACGTACGGATTCAGAATTGTTCTGCCTATAATACTCGGTATAACCGATCTTGCACCCCGGACTTTTCTCTGGATAAATCTGGCCAGTGCCCTCACATGGGCAATTGTATTTTCTTTGGGTGGGTATCTGTTCGGAAAAAGCGCTTCGCTTGTCTTGGATAATGTTAACAACTATGAGCATTATCTTGTTCTTATACTACTTGGGTTCATTATTATGGCGTGGTGCATTCACGCCTATCACGTGAGGCAACTAAAAAAGCCTGCCAGAGAGCGGTTGGCACGGATGCAGGCTCTGCATGCATCTCGAAGGATAAATTCTTGAACAAAGACATCATAATCATT
Source organism: uncultured Geobacteraceae bacterium (assembly GCA_903875605.1). Classification (GTDB taxonomy): domain Bacteria; phylum Desulfobacterota; class Desulfuromonadia; order Geobacterales; family Pseudopelobacteraceae; genus JACRCG01. The sequence continues at coordinate 11,085 of CAIQWT010000022.1, forward strand.
CTTGTTGAACCTCAGTCGCCAGGCAACATCGGTATGACCTGTCGTGCCATGAAAAACATGGGTTTAACCCAGTTAAGAATAGTGAAAGGTTGTGACCGGTTTGATGCGGAATCACTCAAATTTGCTGTTGCTGCACGGGATCTGCTCGAAACTGCACAAGTATTCCCGGATCTCGCGTCTGCCATGGCGGACTGCACTCTGACGGTTGGCACAACTCGGCGTCATGGGAAATATCGTCAGGAGATTCTTTCTCCCTCTGAGGTTGCCGGTTGCTTCAGGGAGCAGGTCTCTCCGGACTGCCGTGCAGCAATTGTTTTCGGACGCGAAGACAACGGCCTGACTACCGAAGAGCTGTCCCTTTGTCGCTGGCATGCAACGATTCCAACTTCGACAGAGTATGGTTCTCTTAACCTGTCTCAGTCAGTATTGCTTTTTTGTTATGAACTGGGTAAATCATCTGAATCAGCGGGGGGGGGGCGGTCACTCGAATTAGCAAAAGCCGAAGAGATGGAGACGCTTTTCGTGCACTTTAATGCCACACTGAACAAGGTAGGCTTTCTGAACGAGCAAAATCCGGCGCATATGATGCGCTCTTTGCGACGAATTTTTTTTAGAGCGAATCTTGATAGCCGGGAAGTCACAGTACTACGCGGAATGTTGACACAGATTGACTGGGCCAGTTCTGCGTTTGACGGGAGGAAGCGCTCGTGACTCCAACCACAATCGGCCTTGTTGCCGGAACACTCACAAGTATCGCCGCAATCCCACAGTTAATTAAAACTCTGCAGACCCGCCATGTGCGCGATATATCGATCTGGCAGCCGCTTCTGCTGTCGTTTGGTGTTGCACTTTGGATGATCTACGGTATTCTGATCAGTGATTTACCGCTTATATTAGCCAACATTACGCCACTGATCTGCAATGCTGTACTGACCGGTATGAAAATACGCTATGGCAGGGATGATATTTAACATAATTAACCACATTACACGGAGGTCACGTCATGAAAAAAACAGTTACTAAGCTTTTTCTGTTTTCGCTTATCGCTTTGTTATCAGGATGCGGTTACAACAGCATGCAGGCCAACGAGGAGGCCGTTATCGCTGCTTGGGGAAATGTTGAATCATCCTATCAGCGGAGGTCTGACCTGATTCCAAATCTTGTTGAGGTCGTTAAAGGGTATGCTACACATGAGGCTGATACACTCAAGGCGGTTACTGAGGCACGCGCCAAAGTTGGCTCCATGCAGGTTACAAAAGATGTGCTCAATAACCCGGCCAGCTTGAGTAAATATCAACAGACACAAGGGGAGCTTTCAGGCGCACTGTCCAGGTTGATGGTGGTCGTCGAAAAATATCCTGACCTTAAGGCGAATCAAGGCTTCCTGGACCTGCAAAAACAGTTGGAAGGAACCGAAAACCGAATCAATGTTGCCCGTGAACGCTATAATGGAGCGGTACAGGTTTTCAATACCAGCATCCGCACTTTTCCTAACTCTCTGACAAATTCACTGATGCTTCATTTGCCGCGTAAAGAAGCTTTTAAAGCCGAAGAGGGCGCCAAGGTGGCGCCAAAAGTCAAATTCTAATTGAAACGTTTTTTAAAGCTATGAATATAACGTCACTTCTTCTCGTTGTTCTATTGCTGATTTGTCCCGCCAGTTTACTGGCGCTTGATGCACCAAGGCTTAGTGGACGGGTAAACGATCTGGCGCAAGTAATGTCTCCGGAATCACGTCAGCAGCTTGAACAGAGGCTGAGTGAATTTGAACGTGACACATCCAATCAGGTGGTGGTTCTTACAATCCCATCGCTACAGGGTGATAATATCGAGCAATTCTCGATCCGTGTGGCTGAAACATGGAAAATCGGGCAGAAGGGGAGGGATAACGGTATACTCCTTATAGTGGCGCAGTCAGAGCGTAAGGTACGTATCGAGGTTGGCATGGGGCTACAGGGGATACTCCCCGATCTTGCCGCCGGTCAAATCATCCGGGATATTATGCGACCACACCTGAAAAATGATAACTATGATCAGGGGATTTCGGCAGGTGTTGATAGTATTATTGCTGCGACTAAGGGTGAGTTTAATGCTGCGGGACAGTCCGCTCGGCAACCGACTGCCGACAAGAAAAAAACACCCACGTTTCTGACAATGTTGCTGGTTACAGTGTTTGTAGCTATCGTACTGGGATTTTTCTCGCGCTACCTTGGTGGTATTGCCGGAGCAGTCGGACTGCCGTTGCTGAGCTATGCAGCTTTCCCTGGTTTGGGTATAATTACTCTGATTCTTCTGGCCGTATTCGGCCTTTTTGCCGGCCTGCTGCTAAGTATGGCTCTCTCATCAATGTTTGGCGGTGGATATGGTGGTGGGAGTGGTGGTTTCGGCAGCGGATTTGGTGGTGGCTTTTTTGGCGGTGGCGGTTCATCCAGTGGAGGTGATAGTTTTTCCGGTGGCGGCGGTGATTTTGATGGTGGCGGCTCCTCGGATGATTTCTAAGTTTATAAATTGCTAATAATAAATCAGGTAACGTAATTGGACATATTTTCTGGAAAAACTATTTTAACTGTCAGCCGACTGACCGCCCTGCTGCGCGGAGTGCTTGAAGAAAACTTTGAGCAACTCTGGCTGCAGGGTGAAGTATCCAATCTTTCATATCCTTCTTCCGGTCACTGCTATTTTACTCTCAAGGATGCCGGTGCTCAACTGCGATGCGTTATGTTTAAAAGCGTCGTAAAGAATCTAAAGTTTCGGCTTGCTGACGGGATGGCGCTTATTTCGCGTGGTCGTATATCGGTGTATGACCAGCGCGGTGAATATCAAATGATCTGCGAATACGTGGAACCTGCAGGAATAGGCGCACTGCAGACGGCATTTACGCAATTAAAGGAAAAACTTGCCGGTGAAGGATTGTTTAACGAGGCACACAAAACCAATCTACCTAGTTTACCACGTAAAATCGGGGTAATTACTTCGCCGACCGGTGCTGCTATACATGACATCATTAACGTACTAAAGCGCCGATTTGCTTCTGCAGGTGTGCAGCTGTACCCGGTGCGAGTGCAGGGTGAGGGTTCAGCGTTGGAAATAGCTCGAGCCATTGATGAAATGAATTGTCTGGCAGAGGTGGATGTTCTTATCGTTGGGCGTGGGGGCGGTTCTCTTGAGGACCTCTGGGCTTTTAACGAGGAGGTTGTGGCTCGAGCAGTTTACCGGTCAAAAATTCCGATCATTTCAGCTGTCGGCCACGAAACAGACTGGACTATCTGCGACTTTGTGGCAGATCTTCGCGCACCAACACCATCGGCAGCTGCCGAGTTGGTGATTGCAAGCGCAGATGAACTGCGAAGTCTGGTTGATGGGCTTTTCAATCGTTTGCGTCGATCAACAGAAAACCTTCTTGCCGCATATGATGGCCGTCTTGAGGGTCTGCGAAGAGCATTGCATGATCCGCGAACAATGCTCGGTCATTTGGCTCAGAGAATGGATGATTTGACAGGAAGGCTGGATATGGGATTGCGTGTGGCAGTTTCAAGCCGCCGCAGCCGTTTTGAGCGCCTTCAGGACGCCTTGCTGCATAACAATCCAAAAGAAATGGCAGATGCGCTGCGCCGGCAGATTACGCTCCTGTCACTGCGGGCCGAACACGTACTGGTACAAAAGCTTGAAGTTCTCAAACAGGAATTCGGCGATAATGCTGCCCGTCTGGAGGTGCTTTCCCCCCTCAAGACCCTTGCCCGAGGCTATGCGATTGCAACGCATGGGAGTGATGGGAAAGTGGTGTCCACTGCCGATTCGCTGGCTATAGGCGAACGTTTGCTACTAAAACTTAACCAGGGTCAGGCCAGTTGCACGGTAGAATCCATTAATACCGGCAACACTTGACGCCATCAGGCTTACTTAGTATACAATCACACAACTTTATTTTGCGAGAAATCTACTATGGCTACTGATAAATTTGAAGCTTCCCTGAAAAGACTGGAAGAAATCGTTAAGCGTCTTGAAGCGGGATCACTTACGCTGGAGGACTCACTCAAGGCATTTGAGGAAGGAGTCAAGCACGCGGGTTTCTGCTCCGGAAAGCTTGACGATGCTGAACGGAGGGTCGAAATTCTTTTGAGGCAGAAGGATGGCTCACTGAAACGGGAACCTTTTGAATCAGGCGAGATTTGAATTGAAAAGGAATCGTGCATGGAACTGAAAATATATTTGAAAGAGCAGTGTGCCAGAGTAGATGCGGCACTAGACCGTTTTTTGCCAATGGAAACAGAACTGCCCCATAGTGTTCATAAGGCCATGCGCTACTCCGTATTTGCCGGTGGCAAACGGGTGCGACCTATCCTTATGCTGGCTGCCTGCCAGGCTGTTGGAGGTGATTCGGATCGAGCTCTCCCGGCGGCCTGTGCCATGGAGATGATTCACACTTATTCGCTGATTCATGACGACCTGCCGGCTATGGATGATGATGATTTTCGGCGTGGCAATCCAACCAATCACAAGGTGTTTGGTGAGGCAATAGCAATACTGGCGGGCGATGCGCTTTTGACAGAAGCTTTTAAATTGACCAGTGATCCCCGATTTATAGGTGGAAGCGATCCGTCGGGCTTGCTGGCTGTTATTCACGAGATTGCGACCTGTGCAGGTTCCTATGGTATGGTTGGTGGTCAGGTGATCGACATGGAGAGTGAGGGTCGCGGGGATATAGATCTGGCGACAGTTCAGTACATCCATACCCATAAAACCGGCGCCCTTATAAAGGCTTCGGTCGTGGCAGGAGCCCTGATAGGCGGAGCGACCGAACAGCAGTTAGCGGCGATTACACGTTATGGCGAGGCTGCGGGGCTGGCTTTTCAAATTGCCGATGATATTCTTGATATTGAGGGCACTACTGAAGAGATCGGTAAGGATGCTGGCAGCGATGAAGCTCGCGGTAAAGCCACTTATCCGGCTGTGATGGGGTTGGTTGCTGCCAAGGAAGAAGCTCAGTCAATGATGGAAGAAGCCTTGAAAGCTCTGGATGTTTTTGATGCAGCAGCAGAACCGTTACGGGAAATCGCACGCTATATCGTACAACGCAGAAACTGAAGCTACTACCATCACAACAAAAGACGGGCATATATATGTCAATACTCGAAACAATAAACTCACCCGATGATGTTAAACGACTTCCTGTCTCACGACTTCCTGAACTTGCAGCCGATTTGCGGAAGTCGATCATTCAGACCTGTGCCGCCAATGGTGGCCATCTGGCACCTTCTCTAGGGGTTGTTGAGTTAACTATTGCTCTACATAAAGTTTTTGCCACTCCATCAGACAAGATAGTCTGGGACGTTGGACATCAGGCGTATGCGCATAAGCTATTGACCGGACGCCGTGAAATATTCTCAACATTGCGTACTCTGAATGGAATGAGCGGGTTTCCGAAACGGCATGAGTCTCAGCATGACGCTTTTGACGTTGGTCATTCGTCAACGTCCATATCAGCTGCTACCGGTTTTGCTGTAGCTAGAGACCTAGACGGCCGAAGAGGTAAAGTTTTGGCAGTTATCGGTGATGGTTCCATGACCGGCGGTATTGCTTATGAAGGAATTAATCACGCCGGGCACCTCAACAAAGACATGATAATAATACTGAACGACAACGAAATGTCTATCGCAGAAAATGTTGGTGCTCTGTCGAACTTTCTGACCCGCACGGCTTCAAGCGAATTTGTTCATCGTTTCAAAAAGAGTACAGAATCTTTTCTGAAACGTTTGGATGTGGGCAAAGGTGTCCTTCACGTTGCTCGCAAGATGGAAGAGTCGTTCAAGGGATTATTCACGCCAGGTATGCTTTTCGAGGCATTCGGCTTCGAATACATAGGGCCGATTGACGGTCATGATCTTCCTACTCTGATCGAGACGCTGGAAAATGTAAAAAAATTCGATAATTCGGTTCTCATTCATGTTCTTACGAAAAAAGGAATGGGCTATAAGCCTGCCGAGCAAAACCCATCAATGTTTCACGGTGTTGGGCCGTTTGAGATTGAGACCGGCAAGGTAATAAAGGGGAAAAGCGGGGCTTCTTCATATACTGCTGTTTTTGGTGCTGCGCTCTGTAAATTGGCTGCTGAAGATGATAGGATAGCCGCTATAACTGCTGCCATGCCAGATGGTACCGGCCTTGCCGGGTTTTCTAAAGAGTTTCCTGATCGTTTTTTTGATGTCGGAATTGCGGAACAGCATGGCGTAACTTTTGCTGCCGGATTGGCTGCAGGAGGTTACCGACCAGTTTTTGCCGTCTATTCAAGTTTTCTGCAGCGAGCTTATGACCAGGTCTGCCATGATGTCTGCCTGCAGAATTTACCGGTGACTTTTGCCATAGATCGCGGCGGGGTTGTTGGGAACGATGGGCCGACTCATCACGGCGCTTTTGATCTTTCCTATCTGCGCCATCTTCCTAATCTGACCCTGATGGCTCCCAAAGATGAAAACGAATTGCAACACATGCTTGCCACTGCAATCGCGCTCGGTACTCCTGCTGCCGTGCGTTACCCTCGTGGGAATGGCTATGGAGTTGCGCTGGATCAGACGCTTGATATTCTTCCTGTCGGACGTTCTGAAGTGCTGCGTGAAGGCAATATTGCAGTGGTTATAGCCCTGGGAACAATGGTATATCCCATGTTGGATGCCGCAGAAGTCCTGGATAAAGAAGGTATCTCCTTGACGGTAGTAAACGCGCGCTTTGTTAAGCCGCTGGATGATACATTGATCATCACTATGGCAGAGAAGTACGGTATTCTGATAACAATCGAGGAAAACTCGCTGCAGGGAGGTTTTGGCTCGGCGATTCTGGAGTTGCTAGAAGAGCGAGGCTTAAGCGGTACGCGGGTGCTACGCCTTGGCTATCCCGATTCCTATATTGCTCAGGGTGAGCAGCACGAGCTAAGGGCTATGCTTGGATTGGATAGGCCCGGTATAACTGCTTCAATTCGAACATTTCTTGCCTCGTAATGAATCCTCGTCCTTTTAATTTATTTCGGCTTCTTTGTGGCGCAGCCTGCCTGTGCTTCTTAATTGTTTCCGCTGCTGCTGCCGGGCCGATTGACAGTGATCCGGTATTGCATAGCGGCTATGGCCGTGAATTATTGCTTCGCGGTGAATATGAAAAGGGTATTGCACAGCTGCGAGAAGCCTATCTACTCTTTCCTCTTAATATTACCTTCAAGCGTAATCTGGCTGAAGGATATGCTGCTTATGGCCATCAGCAATTCAAACAAAAACGTTATGAACAGGCAGATGAAAATTTTCTCAAGGCTATGGAGCTGTATCCTGAAGAAGCCGGCTATGTCCTCTTACGTGGTATCTGCAATTATCATCTGAAAAAATACGATGTTGCGAGGTATGAACTGGAGAGGGCGAAGGCACTCAAACCGGATTCGGCCGAGATACTTTATTATCTCGGTCTTGTACAGTTTGATACTGACAATCGTCAGCAGGCTATTGAATTATGGGAACAGGCGCTTAAGCTTTCGCCGGGACGCAAGGAGATCGTTGAGCTTCTTGCCAAATCCCGCAAAGAAAATGCTGTTGAGTCAAGCATGGATCGTGGGCACAGTTCACGCTTCGACTTAACCTATGATCCCGGAGTAGATGCCGCTTTTGCCCTGGCAATTCTGGATGTTCTTGAATCTGCGGCCAGTCTCGTTGGAGCAGAACTCGGAATGTTTCCAGAGGCTCGTGTGCCTGTTGGTATTTATAAACGAGCCGATTATAAAACGGTGACGGATTCTCCTGACTGGTCTGGAGGGTTCTACGATGGTAAGATACGTTTACCTTTTGGTGCTCTGGCCGAAATAACCCCTGCTATGCGTGGTGTTCTCTACCATGAGTACACTCATGTGGTAGTATTTGAGTTGACCAGGGGCAACTGCCCGCTCTGGTTGAATGAGGGCATCGCTGAAATGTTTGGTAGAATGCAGCATAATCGCACATTACCCGAATTCGGACGAGCGGCTCGTGCTGGTAAATTGATTGACTTTAGAAAGCTGGAGGCCAATTTCAGCGAGCTTTCTCCTTCTGCTGCTGCTTTGGCATACCAGCAGAGTTATGCTTTAGTCAACTATATGGTCACAACATATGGTTGGCACCGGATCAAGATGATTCTTTCAGGTCTGGGGACGGGGCTCACTTTTGATGAGTCGCTAAGGATTGCACTAAAAGACTATAATCTGACCTACGATACAATGGAAAAGGAATGGCGTATATCTGTTGAAAGAGAAATGGTGGGTAAGTAACTTTTATCTTGCTTCGATATTTTAGCCTCGTTCAGTTTTAAGCTATGCATCCCAATCAGCGCCTTGGGGCTTTAGTTTAATGGTGTTAATCTCTAAAAAATGGATTAAGCCCTATAGATTATTAGTGTCACATACAGGCCAAACAAATAATTCTGTGTTATTGCGCTTGTCACTGTCATCTCCAGTTTCCAAGTCCACGGCCAATGTAAAAAAAATATGGCGAAAATTGTGTGTGTGATGTTGGACCTGTAGGATATGTCCAGTTATAGCATACATTGTAAAAGCATAATTGAGCTTTTCTTTTTTAATAACTAATTACATCCATATTACCTGAAAATGGGCTTGTTGGCTTGAACAGGGCGAAAATTAGTCTGTAAGTATCTTTTTCTCTTGCTTCGATATTTCAATCGTGGTATACAATTTATCTTTCGTCGGTGAGTAGCGCAGCCTGGTAGCGCACCTGCCTTGGGAGCAGGGGGTCGCTGGTTCGATTCCAGTCTCACCGACCAGCAAATTCAAGGGGTTACAGTTCATTCTGTAGCTCCTTTTTGTGTTAATTCAGCAATTAACCAGTGTGTAAGTGAAATCGGACTAGCCTTGGCAATCTTGATACGAACTAAGATCTAAACCGCAACATTTAATATCGATCAGAGCATCATTCTTTGTGTGTTTTTAAGTATGCTGAAGCTTCTCTGGAAAATGGAGTAAAATGTGGCTATTAAATTCAGTATCCTCTTTAAAATTTTTCTGGTGACTGCTTGTTGCATGATTTCATCGCTTGATGTGCTGGCTGTGGAGCCATTAGAAATAAAGCAACTAACTGATGCTGACAAAATTTACTTTGGAAGCAGACTAACATCGGACCAAATTGAAAAACTTCAGCATATAAGTGCTCATGGCTACAATATGAGCAAGTTGCCTTGCGAAAAAATTGTAGCAATTAACAAAAATATACATTTTTTAAGCTTGGTAACTCCTGTCTTTCGAAGCGCCTCTACCAGTGGTGAGGTTAGTGCATATGCAAAAAAATACTCCACTACATTAGCACGCGAGCTTACTGACACTGTAAAAGCATTCAATGAGATCCTGCCGCGCTACAAGCAAATATGTTCATCTACCAAACAAAATCCCAAAAACACTGAATCACGCCAAAATCAATAAGACCACCAACTCTCTCTGATGGACTCAGACCATATATAGAAAATAGTGGTTTTTTTGACCATATATCATTATGAGATCAACATGCATGTCTGATAATTAATATTGATTTCACATTGGCCTTTATTGCCATTATGTTTTCTCTCTCCTGAAACGGTACCAGTAAGTCTCTGTTCGAACGTGTTTACTGCGCATAACTTTTTTATACACAGCTTGTTTCATATACAAATCGTAACTAACCGATAATACTACACACACGTATGGTAGCTCGGCTTTTAGTATTTATTTCACATACACTGATGCAGCATTATATTTCGGACGTAGGTAGTAGATAATCAACACCATATACTATAAATACTAACATTACAGCATGTTACAAAAATATTGTGGGTGTATGTCAAGCTTGGCACTTGCTATGCAAATGCTTAAGTACAACAGCAATTAAATTCAACACCATTTATAAATAGGAGGATGTCATGAGAGCACTTATTACGTTAATGGGAATCATCGCACCAACTACAGTATTGGCAGCAACAGAAGCAGCAGCACGTGTAGATAACAGTGGAATTTTTGTTTGGGTGTTTCTAGGCTTTTGCGCACTGATAGTTGTAGCCCAGGTAGTTCCGGCAGTACTGCTGCTGACAGGTATGGTAAAAGGAGTTGTATCTGTAGTTAAAGATGAAGTAGTTGCCGTTAAGCACTAGTCACCAGGTAGTAAACAACGACATTGATTCTTTGAAAGGCCGCTTTATGCGGCCTTTCTGCGTTTGCGACCTTTTGTTGCGTTAGATTTAGGTCATATTTTATTGTTTTTTAAAAACTCAAACGATATATTGATTAATATCAATTTTGTTTTTTGCCTTGACTATCTTGTTGACGATTATACCGTTTAAGGAGTTTTCTTGAGGATAAAGATACATTGTCTGTTGAGTGTGTTATTAATAAGCGCCATTATGTTTCAATTTTTACTGCCGAAGATATGCAGTGCGGATTTTTTCAAGTACAAGGATGACCGTGGCGCACTTATAATCACAAACAAGTTTGAAGACATCCCAAAAAAATATCGTAACCGGGTTAAAGTCTTGTGGGACGCTGATATGAATGCGAAGGATCCAGTTGCAAGGCGTCGGGCCGCTGCTAAAGAACAGTTTGAAAGGCAGGATGCAGCTAAAAAGGTTCCATTGGAAACAGAACAAAAGAAAAATTCGTCAAAAAAGGAAAAGTCACTGGTTATTGAAATGGATGAGAACACCGGCCAGCTGATTCGTCGTTTCGAATAAAAAGTTACACGACAGCCCAGGTCCGCAAGGAGAACTGCAATGAAAAAAACACGGATTTTACTTCTTATAGTTTTTCTGCTTTTGACCGCAGGTATGGCAGCGGCATCGGACTCACTTACTATTGGCGTTGCTCCTCACACCAGTGCTCGCGTTATACTTGAAATGTATCAGCCTCTACGTATCTATCTTGAAAAAGTGCTTGGCAGAACTGTTGAAATTGTCACTGCTCCCGATTTTGACACCTTTGCCCGACGGGGATTAGCACAGGAATACGATATTGCCGTTACTACCGGTCATCAGGCCAGACTTTTTCAAACGGAAAGCGGATATATTCCGTTTCTGACCTACAAAGCCGATTTCAAAGCGGTGGCTGTTGTTGCTTTGAAAGGTACAATTAAAGTTCCTGCCGACTTAAAAGGTAAGCAAGTTCTTGGCCTGAGTCCGACATCTCTTGTGACATTGTGGGGGCAGCACTGGCTTAAGGAAAATAAAATTGATTCTGCATCCGTAAAGTATGTCAGTGCCTCGGACAGTGTTTCTCAACTGGTTATTGCCGGAGATGCGGCCGCCGGATTTACTTCTCTTGCAAATTATCAGAAACTTACCCCTGATGTGCGCGGTCAGTTGCGCATACTTGCAGAAAGCAAATCCATGGCGGGGCGTGTATATCTTTTAAATAAGCGGAATACCTACCTTCAGCAAAAGATTGACGCCGCTTTGTGGTCGTTTGCAGCTACCCCCGAAGCAAAAAAATACTTTGAAACTAACAAGCTGGAAGGTTACCGCAAGCTCAGGAATAATGAGCTGAAAGAGATGGATCCCTACGCCAATGAGGTGAAAAAGTTTTTGCGCAACAGTACTAAATAATACGCCATTCTTTCCGCATATCTGGAAAATAAAAAATATAAAAAAGGCCGCGAGATAAATTGTCCCGCGGCCTTTTCAACCTGCCCGTCTTAATAAGATAGATCTGCTTCTATGCACCGCCCATCATTAATTCGTTTAGAGTTCTATTCGCTTCGTCAAGCCTGTTTTCAAGCCTTTTAAGTTCATCATTAGTATAAACACTTGTTCCTCTACCGATCTCAATCTGAATACGATCTATTCTCTCCTGAATCGAATCAACCTGGTTCCCACAGTTCATTGAAACTAGTAAACATTCGTTCTTTAAACCCTGTTCTGCCGGGTTCATGCCAGGCATTTCAGCTCTATCTTCCGCTAGTACCGGTGCGGCTATTATCATAAGAGCTGCGGCTAACAGCGTAATTCTAAACATAATCCGTCTCATGGCCAACTCCTTTTGTATGAAATTACCATCTATGACTTGACTATAGTCGTCTTATGCTTATATTGCAAGTGAAAACCATTATCAATACTGCCGCTGATTATAAATACCCTAATACGCTTTTTTCACCCATTCCTAGGATGTAATTTCAACAAATTGCAGTCTCGTATACAGTTAGCAAGGAATAGCAATGCCGCCCTATAAATTCAATAGCTTTCAGCCTCGATATCTGATAGATGCCTATTCATTAATAGGAAAATAGCATAATGGAGAGTCTTATGTTCAGTGGAAATCGCGATGTTATTCTGCTTTTAATTACCCGCACACTCAGGCTCTTTGGATACGGATTTTTATCGGTAGTCCTCGCCCTCTATCTCTCGGAATCAGGTTTAGACGATTTATTCATGGGAGTGATGTTCTCATTGACACTTGTCGGTGATGCGGGGATATCATTAATACTCACAACGACAGCTGATCGATTCGGCCGTAAAAAAACGCTTATAATCGGAGCCGTTCTTATGATGGTTGCTGGCGTTGTCTTTATGATGACCAGCAATCCACTTCTGTTAATCATTGCAGCGATTATTGGGGTTATTAGCCCGAGTGGTAACGAAATTGGTCCATTTCTTCCAGTTGAGCAGGCAATACTTTCCCAGCTTGTCCATACAGATCAGCGAACGAGATTGTTTGCCTGGTACGGTTTGATCGGGTCGTTTGCCACAGCGTTAGGCGCACTAGCCAGTGGCTTTGCAGCCACAGCGCTCCAAACACGCGGCTTTTCAGCGTTGGATTCCTATCGGGTTATACTGTGTGGATATGCACTAATCGGTGGAATGCTTGCGCTTGTTTTCACCGGGCTATCAAAGGAATGTGAGGTCATACGATCTGATGCTTCTAGTGCATCTCAATATCGCTTTGGACTGCATAAGTCGCGTGGCGTTGTTTACAAGCTTTCATTGCTCTTTTCACTGGATGCTTTTGCTGGTGGTTTTGTCCTGCAGAGTTTTATGGCGTACTGGTTTCATGTGCGCTACGGTGCGAATGAGGCTGTACTTGGCAGCATATTTTTTGGTGCTAATCTCCTGGCCGGAATTTCAGCACTGCTTGCTGTGCCTCTGGCAAAGAAGATAGGACTGATCCGGACGATGGTGTTTACTCATTTACCGTCTAATGTTCTGCTGATCCTTGTCCCGCTTATGCCTAACTTTACGCTTGCGATCACTATGTTGCTGTTGCGCTTCAGTATTTCTCAGATGGATGTGCCGACACGTCAAGCCTATACTATGGCTGTTGTTGATCCTGACGAACGCTCTGCGGCCGCCGGCATAACAGGAATAGCGCGTTCTATAGGTGCTTCGCTCTCACCTGCAGTTGCTGGCGCCCTGCTGTCAACTTTTCTTGGTGGGCCGTTTATTGTCGCCGGTGGACTGAAAATTATCTATGATATTATCCTGTTCAGAAGCTTCAAAGCTGCAAATGTTTCCGATGAAATGTAATTACAGGCGAAAAAAAAGGCCGGTTATCCCGGCCTAGATTGTCATTTATGCAAAGCCAAGCGGCTATTATTACAGCTTGAATCGGCCTACGAGTGATTGAAGTGTATCAGCTTCTCTGGAAAGTTCAGAAGATGCGGAGGCTGTTTGAGCAGCTCCATGAGCGGTCTGCCTAACTATGTTGGTAATCTGCTGGATGTTAGAGGCGATTTCTCCTGTGGTTGCCGTTTGCTCTTCTGCAGCAGTAGCAATCTGGTTTACCTGCATGGTAACGTTATTTATCTGGCTTAAAATCAGCTCAAGCGCTTGCCCGGACCTGATGGAAAGGTCGGTTCCTTTTTCAACCTCAGCGACTCCCTCCTCAATAGCGACCACTGCACCCCTCGTTTCACTCTGAATCGCTTTGATCATAGCGCCAATTTCGCGAGTTGCTCTGGTCGTACGCTCCGCAAGAGCTCGCACCTCGTCGGCTACAACGGCGAAGCCTCGTCCCTGCTCTCCAGCCCTGGCCGCTTCAATGGCGGCATTTAGAGCCAGCAGGTTAGTCTGGTCAGCTATGTCTTCGATAGTTCCGATTATTTGTCCTATCTGTTCTGAGCGAGCGCCAAGGCTTTCAACAGTTTTCGCAGCATCTTTTACCTGACAAGCTATGCGTGACATACCGTTTGTTGTTAGCCTGACCGCCTCAGCACCAGAAACAGCTGTGCTGCTGGCCTGCTGTGAATCGCCTGCAGCACTTAAACAGTTGCTTGCAATGTCATTTGAGGTCGCAGCCATCTCTTCACTGGCAACTGCGACAGTGTTAGTCTGAGCTGCAACGTCCTCGGCACCGGCAGCAATCTGACTGGCGCTGCTGTGAAGTTGCCTGGATGTCTGAGCCACCTGCTCCGACGAAAGAGATATTTGGGTTACAATATCGCGGATAGTTGCCTGCACACTTGATATTGAACGGATAATAGTGCTGATTTCGTTGTTGCGCTTGGGTGAAATTGTTTGGGTAAGATCCCGGTCTGCCATTTTTGCTAAATAGCCGATAATTCTCAGAAGTGCGTCGTTAATCGACCAGAAAAGCAGGCCGCTGAAAAAAAGTCCGAGAACTACAAACAGAGCTGTTGAAAGTATGGAAACCGTAGATGAGAGCATTCGCCCAGCTACTACTGCTAAAATTATGCACAAGCTATAGCATATTGACAGCATAAAAATACGGGTGCGTATTTTCAGATGCAGATAAAATCCTAAAAAGTAATCCATGTCTGCCCTCCCATAATGCTTTTCAATCCCAAAAATGTAATGCATTGCCAATATTTATAGATAGTATTGCTCCGTTATGTGCGCCGGGTGTTATATTTTAAACTGGCTTACAATTCGTCGCAGGTCATCTGCAAGTACAGAGAGCTGATTCGCAGAAGATGCTGATTCTTTGGCGCCGCGGGAAGTCTTGGCGACAACCTCTGTGATCTGCTGCATATTACTGCTTATTTCAGATGTCGTTGCGGTCTGCTCTTCGGCTGCAGTGGCAACTTGATGGATCTGGGCGTTTACGTCATTAATCTGCTGGAGAATCTGTTCGAGAGCCCTGCCGGAATCTGCAGCTTTCTCGCTTCCCTTTGCTACTTCACTGACCCCTTCCTCCATGGCGATTACAGCACCTTTTGTTTCTTGCTGGATAGCCTTGATCATTTCACCGATTTCTCTTGTCGCACGTGTAGTGCGCTCAGCCAGCGCCCGCACTTCATCAGCAACAACTGCAAATCCTCTACCCTGTTCGCCCGCTCTGGCCGCCTCGATGGCAGCATTCAGAGCCAACAGGTTGGTCTGGTCGGCGATGTCTTCAATCGTGCCGACAATTTCTCCGATCTGATCAGAGCGGCTCCCCAGACTTTCAACTGCGGTGGCGGAGCTTCTGACACGCTCGGCAATGCTGTTCATTACTTTAATGGTTTCATCGACAACCCTGGCCCCGGAAACGGCAGCGGCACTTGCCAGTTGAGAGCCTTCTGAAGCCATCTGGCAGTTCTGGGCGATGTCACCGGATGTCGCTGACATCTCTTCACCTGCGGTGGCTACAGTCTCGGCCTGTGCGGCGACTTCCTCGGCACCGCTTGCCATTTGAGTGGCATTTGACTGTAGTTGTACTGCAGAGGATGATACCTGTTCGCTAGTACGGGCAATCTGTGAGATTATTCCCCTGATTTTATCCACGAGTGAGTTTATCTCATCGGCAAGTTGTCCGAATTCATCATTGGATTTTACGATGATCTGTTTGGTAAGATCACCCTCGCCCCTGGCCAGATCAGTCACCTTGGAAACAAAGTCATTAAGCTTCTTCGTAACCGTTACTCGCAGGACTATCATCAGGCAGATAAAGCTGGCAATAAGCGCCACAACTCCGGAAATAAGAAGCATAATGGTAGCTTTTCTACTGGCGGCGTATCCTTGGTCGAGGCTGGTGTTAAGCTTAAGTGCGCCAAGCATCTTTGTATCTTTGTCATGGCATCCCTGACAGCGCTCTTCGTTAGGCAGTGGGATTATAGTCTCAAGAATATGAATGCCGTTTTGTTTGCCCTCGCTACTTGTGGCTTTGTTGCTTTTTAAAACCTCGGCCACAAGGGCATCACCCTTTACACCGCTACCGCGCTCATCACCCTTTTCATTGTAGATGGAAAAACCTACAGCCCGGTTTTTTTGAAGCACATCCTTGATGTAGGTATCAACTTTTTTCATATCATCTGCCATCATGGCGGTTTTTATGTCGTCACCCATGATATTCACAAAGACCAGGCTGTTGTCTCTTTGCAGTCCGACCAACGCCTGTTTCTCCAGATACAGGGCTGCCGATCCAACTATTACCAGGCCTGTTATCAGTGCCAAGCTTGCCGCCAGGAGGATTTTAGTGGCGATGCCGGTTTTTCTGCCTGTTCGTGAGGATGAGTCAGTGAAATTCTGTTGCGACATAATCGGTTCTCCCCAGTGAGATATAGTAATTAGCAACTGTTATTACATGCTCATCTAAATGTAGATACAAGAATATTGAATATATGGAGATTTGTTGCGACAAAGTGATTTTACAACTTTTTTTTAAAGTTACAAATAAATAATATATTGAAATTATTTTTTAGAAATGCAAGAAATTGATTTCAAGCAAGTTACAGGCCAGTACTATTGTCGCTATTCAGCTTTTTATGGCACGGAGAGTCAGATGGAACAACGAATAAACGAGTTGGAGCTTCGCTACATGCAGCAGGAACAGACCATTCAGGAGCTTAATGAAATAGTCTGTCGTCAGGATCTTATACTAAGCCACCTCATGCGTGATTTGGCGACGTTGAAGGAACAATTCTTGGTCATGTCACCATCAGTTTCACGTGACGCAAATCAAGAGGAACCGCCACCACATTATTGACGGACTATTTGTGTCAGCTTTAAGAAAGTACCTAAGGTGCCGTTATAACGGCTTGCTTGCGGATTGTGTTTGAGGGAAAGTGCCTAATATATCGAATTATTTCCGGCTTATGATTTTCATCTCCTCTAGCAGCGTTCTCAATTTATGAATTCTCCAGCGATTTACACCAAGATCAAAGATTGCAATCGTAGAAGATGATCTTACTGAAATAGTATTCTCGTCCGGATGAATCAATAGTTCAAGGTTGTCAACAAATCTGAATACAAGGCTTGTGCATTTGGCATGAATATAAAAGTCATCGGACTCGACAATTGCTGTGCGTGGAATATTTGAAACGACCTCTTTGATTCTTGGCCACGCAACTTCAAGGGGAATCAGCAGGTTAAAATCGTCAGTTTTGTTATAAAATACCCATGCTGTGCTTGAAACACAGTTCGGCAGAGGGGAACACCCCTCCAGCAGTCGGGTATTGTCGCCAGACGTTATCAAATGTTTGCCAGAGCATCCTGAACTTATTAGTACACCAATTGCAACAACGACCATTTTAAGCTGGTTATATTTCATTTGAGCCTTCATTTTGAGGTTATTAAGTTGTGGCATCAAGTCTTTGTGATGTCGGTCAGTTACAGCCATTACTCAAAACATTTATAACACAATTCTCGACTCTCAATTGATAATACCTCTCAGACTTTTTTCTTGATACACTGGACCGGTTTCCAGTGGAATTTATTTCTGCAAAATATGTTTGATAAATACTTTCCTGTATATTCAGAAATGTCCGCGCATGGAATTCGGATAACCAGTCAATTCTTAATGTTTTATTTTGATTTCAAAGGAGTCTTTTAATGGCTTACGGTGAGACAAAAAAGAGTACTTACTACCTCATTAGAACTGTGATGATGGCAACAATATTTGTAGCCATTTTGGGATATATTGACTTTAAAACAGGTGAGATATCAATCGACATACTGTATCTGCTCTGTATGGGCCTGGTCGCGTGGTACACCAACATGCTTTTGGGGATTTTATGTATATTGGAAATATTCGTGGCAAAAACAGCTTCAGACTATTTCTGCCAGATTAAGGTGGGAACTCACCTCTATGAGTGGAATGCACTTAATGACGTCATTATGTATGTTGTCGTCTGTCTACTGGTTGTTAAATTAAAAAAGGCACTCACAACATAATTGAAGTGGTATGAAAGAGAACGTCATAAATGTTCGGAAAGGTTAATATTATACAAATGCACTTGTCTATTGGTAAATAACAATAGGCTTTGTAGACCATGGACTGAGACTATAAAAATTGGTGTGGAGAAAATGGAAAACGTCATTTTTCTAAGTCAAATGTAAAAGAACTTCTGGAAAACAACATAAGTCTAGGTATTCATTTTAGCACCTTGTATGATTGTGAAATTTCCCGGGGTATTCTATCGAAAGAAGCAGAAATAATTTTAATGTTTTAGATTTATAGCCTGCTTTAGTCAGTCATCCATTAGACTTCCCCCTCGGCAATTTCTATGCGATTCGAAATAGTGAAGCCTCGGCAGATTCTGTAGCCCTATCCTTGCGTCCGATGTCTGCTGCTATAATGGGAGTGGCAAAAGTGTTTTTTTTGCGTGTGGCTTCCAACTGAATGCCCATTTTAAGCCTATTTAAAGCTACTTTGGTAGTGAATAAATTTTCTCAAAGGAATACTAGTTTCAGCAGAATATTTTGAAATTGCCAATTTAAAGCGCTATTATCACCTGTAATTTGTTTAACATTCGTCGTGATTGTCAGATGGTTGCAAACTGCAAAAATGGATGTAAAATAACATAACACCTTGATTCAAAAAAGGAACGGCGGATGGCAATATAATGAGCAGGCAAGTAATCCCCTGACAACCACCACGGTCAACAATTATCCTGATTGATGTTATTACGAACCGATATTGCGGCTTTTTCGTTCACCGTTTTTTTTGCATATAGAAGAGGAAGAATATGTCAATAGATCAAATAACAGCAGACCAGAATTTGCGTGATATGGTCAATTCTCCTAAGCAGGCGTTCCTGAAGCTTCACGAACTACAGATGCGTCTGGTTGAACTGGAGATGCAAAACGATGAGTTGCGCCACACGCAGGCAGAGAATGAAGCCCGTCTGCGCACTCTGGTGCGTACCATTCCCGATCTGGTCTGGCTTAAAGATGTGGATGGTGTTTATCTGGCCTGTAATAGAATGTTTGAACGATTCTTTGGTGCCAAAGAAGAGGATATTATCGGTAAAACCGACTACGACTTTGTGGACAGGGAGCTAGCTGATTCCTTCTGTGAGCACGATCGCAACGCAATGGGGGCGGGAAAACCAACCGGCAACGAGGAATGGATCACCTATTCGGACAACGGTCAGCGGGCCCTGCTTGAAACCGTCAAGACCCCGATGTACGACAACGATGGTAAGATGATCGGTGTGTTGGGGGTCGCCCGTGACATCACCGGGCGCATACAGGCTGAAAAAGACCGGCTGAAAATGGAACGTGAATTCCAGCAAAGCCAGATATTTCAGACTATTTCCGACTCAATCATCATGATCGATACGGAAGGGTGCCTGGCAAACTTCAATGCGGCAGCGGAAAAAGTCTGTGGCTACACGATTGACATGATTGGCAGAAAGATAACTGAAATCGGTCCCGGTTTCAGCGAAGTTTTACAGGAATCGCTCTCCAGTAATTTTCCCCGTGAAATGCGTTGTTTTGAGCTGTGTACGCCTGAAGGTAAAAATCGCATCTTCAGCCTCAGGGCAACTCCCGTAACCGAACTGGATGGTACTGTCAGCGGCACGGTGGCGGTCATCCGGGATGAAACCTATCTGATTGAACTGGAACGTTCCCTGGAAATTCGCAGTCAGTTTCATGGCATTATCGGCGCTTCCGCATCAATGCAGCGAGTCTATTCCTTGATTGAATCCCTGGCCAATGTGCAGACGACAGTGCTGATATTTGGAGAAAGCGGGACCGGCAAAGAGCTGGTCGCCGCAGCGCTGCACTTATCCGGAAAGCGATCCGGAGGGCCGTTTATCAAGGTCAACTGCTCGGCATTATCAGAATTTCTGCTGGAAAGTGAACTGTTCGGTCATGTGCGCGGAGCGTTTACCGGGGCAATTGCCGACAAGGCCGGGCGTTTCCAGAAGGCGGATGGCGGAACGCTTTTTTTGGACGAAATCGGCGATATCTCATCCGCCATCCAGATGCGGCTGTTACGGGTATTGCAGGAGAGCGAGTTTGAGCGGGTTGGTGACTCAAACCCCATCAAGGTGAATGTTCGTATCATAGCCGCAACGAACATGAATCTTGAGGAAAAAGTCCGGCAGGGTCTGTTCCGGAAGGATCTCTACTATCGCCTCAATGTATTTCGCTTTGAGTTGCCGCCTCTCCGGGATCGTCTTGACGACCTTCCTCTCCTGGTCACCCACTTCATTAAACGATACAACGATAAATTCGATCGTGAAATTCTGGGCGTGTCAGATAATGTCATGGATCTGTTTCGAACCTACGATTGGCCCGGCAATATCCGGGAACTTGAACATGTTATTGAGCGTGCCATAATCCTCTGCACTTCGGACATCATATCCGTCAACGATCTGCCTGACGCCGTGCTGCATGATCCCCGGCATGCCAGCAATGAGACTTCGCCAGCAACATACCCCTCTTCAGAAACCACGCGCCAGCCACTCACCATCGAAGAAGCCCTTGTCAAAGCCGGGGGCAATAAAACCCGTGCGGCGAAACTACTGGGTATCAGTCGCTGGACTTTGTATCGAAAGTTGTAGCATGCTACAGTTTTGGCGCACACATGTAACGCTTCAAGTTGTAGCACACTACAGTTCCCCACTTCCTCGCAGTAGCTTCCGTAAGACCAATAAACTCAGTTAACTTACCGTATATTATCACTTATTCCGGATATTCACCTTTGGCTTTCGCCCCTGTCTTAGCCATGGCACATTTATTGTAAATATTATCTATAACGTTCTATCTAAAAGCAAAACTGCGAGAGGATTCTCCCTCTTTATCCTTTGGAA
Source organism: uncultured Geobacteraceae bacterium (assembly GCA_903875605.1). Lineage (GTDB taxonomy): Bacteria > Desulfobacterota > Desulfuromonadia > Geobacterales > Pseudopelobacteraceae > JACRCG01. The sequence goes on from CAIQWT010000022.1 coordinate 32,036, forward strand.
AAGGAGTCATACAGATGAAATGTTTGATAGTGGAAGATGATTTAAAATCCCGTCATATTCTTAAAGAGCTGCTCTCGTCATTCGGTGACTGCGATATAGCGGTCAACGGCCAGGAAGCGATCGACTCCTTCCGCCTTGCTCACGAATTTAAGCGACCCTATGACGCGATCTTTATGAATATCACGATGCCGGATGTCGATGGGTTGACGGCGCTGAGAGAAATCCGCTGCCTGGAACAGGGTATGGAGATGCCTCCCGGCCAGAAGGTTAAGGCTGTCATGATGACCGCCTCTGGCGACCCCCGCACAGTGATCAAGGCGTTCAAAGAAGGAGAAGCGAACTCATTCCTCGTCAAGCCGATAACCAAAAAGAAACTGGACAAGGAAATGGTTGCGCTCATGGTGGAAGAGTAACCCTCTGTAAAGATTGATTACTATTTCCGAACCAGTAACCAACAAGGACCACACCATGCGAAAAATCACCCTCGCCTTATTGTTGATAGCAGCGCTGTCCGGTTGCAATAAGTCACCGTCGCATGACGCCGGGCAACGAAGCACGGCTCCGCTTCAGAAAATTACCTTTGCTTATACGACCCAGCCGCAAGGCACCCTCGTCCATGTTGCGGTGGCAAAAGGATATTTCATTGAGGAGGGGCTTGATGTTCAATCGTCCCTGCACACCTTTGGCAAAGCGGCACTGCAAACTCTCCTCGACCACAAGGCCGACTTTGCGGCCGTCGCAGAAACGCCCTTTATGTTCAATGTGCTCAAGGGGGAGAAAATCTGCGTAATTGCCAATATTGAAGCGAGCAACATGAACAACGCCATTGTTGCCAGGAAGGATGCCGGCATCTCGTCCCCCGGTGATTTAAAAGGAAAGCGGATCGGCTTCACGCCGGGAACCACATCCGACTTCTTTCTGGATTCGCTGCTGACCGCAATCGGTCTGACCAGGCAGGCGGTTAAGCCGGTCGCCTTGAAACCGGAGGAGATGCAGGACGCCATCGTCGAAAAGAAAGTTGACGCGGTCTGTACCTGGAACTTCCCGCTGACTCAGATCAAGCGGCAACTCGGGGCCGATGGAGTCCTGTTTTACGACCGTGAAATCTATACCGAAACATACAACATTGTCAGCCAACAGGATTTTGTTAAGAAAAACCCGGAAACGGTCAAACGCCTGCTCCGGGCCCTGATCAAAGCGGAAAACTTTGTCGCGGACCATCCTGACGAAGCCCAGTCGATCGTAAGCGTGGCGACTAAAACAGACCTGGACATTGTCCGGGAGGTCTGGAACACGTTCGCATACCGGGTCGTGCTTGACAGGAGAAT
>CAIQWT010000023.1 GCA_903875605.1 uncultured Geobacteraceae bacterium
AGTGGACTATTTTTTAGGCCAAAAGAATCATGAGGCATTTTCGCCCCCAGTTTACTATGCTATAGCAGGTTTATGGTATGACGTTGGTAAGATAATTGGAATTCAAGGTGTGAACCTTCTTTACTGGATTAGATTTATGAATTTGCCAATCTATTTAATGTTTCTAGGGGTAACCTATCTTTACTGTCGTATGACTGAACCTAAAAATCATACTCTGCGCATAGGAGTCTTGTTACTGCTATCATTTATTCCACAAGATGTTTTTTATTCAATTAATAGTGACGTGTTATCACCGCTTTTTTTTATTAGCGGCTTGTTTGTTTTGACCAAAATATATAATGGCAATCATTCTTTCTTTCTATGGCCTTTTGCTGGCGGATTATTTGCTTCTACTTTATTAATAAAATTATCAAACATTCCTGCTTTATTTATTTTATGCATCATGTTTTCGTTGATTATAAAAAAGACCAAATCATTAGGGTCGTTTTCTAGTTTGACTTCACATGCTTTGTCGCTGATAATCTCTGTACTAACCCCAATAATTATCTGGTTTTGTTTTAACAAGTATAACTTGGGTGATATAACTGGAACTCATGAAAAAATAAGGGAATTAGGTTGGGCGGTAAAATCACTAAACGATTTGGGCAACCATCCGATATTTACGATAAACGGTCTTGGCTATTTTTTTAAAGAGCTTATTTTAAGCTTCTGGAGGGGTGAGTTTATCTGGCTTTTCGAAAGGGTGGCCTCAAAAGATTCAGACATTATGTATCTATTAACGACACTATTTTTTATGTCCACAGGTTCTGTGAGTATTATATCAGAAAACAAAAAGGCATCATCTGGCAATATATTAATTTCTTATCTGCATATAATCATACTGTTTAGTTTTGTTTTGTTTCTTGTTCTACAATCGATTCGATATGACTTTGGAAACTGTTTTTATCCATCTAAAGAATCCCCTTTTTTTACGTCAGGTAGATTGATATTAGCCTCACTAGTGTCTTTTGTGATAATTTATGTGAAAGGTATAGTACACTTTTCAGAAAAAATATTTAAGCGAATCGATCCTTTCATCATCATATTATTAATTGCCTTGTACAGTGCTATTTCTGAAATAGTGATAAGCAGAAGTGTCTTTTTAAGTCCTTACAACTTTTTTAATTTTTAATTGACAAATAATTTCAGATTTGGATTTTATAAGTATTATGACAACTTAACCTGTTATTTCCCAATTCATAATTCCACCTTCCCCAGCAGATTTCTTACGGCGGTAGCAGCCAATTTTCCACTTCTGGCAGTCTGCCCCCCCCTCCAGTAACTGCCACTCTTTATATCTTGCAAACATTCGCTGCCAGATTGGCAAAAGGAATTACTATAGTGGACCCCATATTCCGGACATTATGCAAAGCACATTTTTATGCGGAGTCACCTTTATCAAAACAGCTTGGGATGGAAGCCCTCAGTAATCCGGCTTATAACCATGCTGCTTCAATGAACTTTTCCTGGAGCTTGCTGCAATTGTCTTCAATTCTGTTCGCCGTCATTATTTCGGTGCTTAAACCATGGAAAAATAAATAGCTTTTTAATAGTTAGCCACCGTCAGTGCCAAGAATCTGGTCAGCAAACGGGAAGATCTGTTTGCTGTGATGAATGCAGACCAAACAAAGAAATTTACTTTCCTACCACCTGAACTTCAAAACTATCCTTAGCCGCAACAAGCTTTGGGTGGTTCAATATCATTTGTGCACATGCAGGATGACTCGGTGCCAATAATACCCGCTGAAAACTTCTTCGTGGTACTCATTGCACCTTTTTCGACCATGTGTCCCGTTTCTATCGCGGCACGAATATCCTCGTCATTGGCACCCAATTCCCGAGCCTTCTCCACATGGTATGTAAGACACGGTTGGCAATGAGCACCTATTGAGGCGCCAATGGCGATAAGCTCCTTTATTCGTTCATCCGTAAAGTAAATCCTTTTGTATATTTGGTTTGCTGTTTAGCAACAACCTGATTTACATCCACATGACGACTTCTTTATTTCAGTCAGGACCAGATCAAAACCTGCGAGTTTGGCAGCTCCCTGAATCTGCTCATTCGATGGATAGCTGCCCTTACTGACAAGCATCCCATCCAGGAAGATCAACGGCAAACATTCAGGACCTTCACTCTTCAAAAGTTCTGCAACTGCACTGTTTGCAACAAACGCCTGCGGCTCAGAGGAAAGACCGTATCGCTGCACCTGCACTTCCGGTGCTTGTTTCTGAAGCTGGCGGAGTGCCTCCTGGATTCTCACAAGCTCAGGATCAACGCTCGGCCCACATACTCCTGTTGAACAACACATAGCTGGATCATAGATTTCAATCTTCATGGTAAATCCCCTTTTTAATATTAACGATTTTTTGTCGGTTCAGCCTGCCACGGAACAAGGTAAGTATGATTGTCCTGATTTACAACCTCTTCAATATAACGGAATTCACGCAAACGGCGTTGTGCGAGGACCGGATCAGTTACGGTTAGTGGTGCGAGGCTTTGATTGATTATCCAACCAGCAGGTTCTATACCGGCACGGCGCAGATCGGCCTGAAGTGATATCGCTTCATGAACCGGCGTTGCTTCCGGCAGGGTAACCAGAAATACTTTTGTAAATTCAGGATCACGCAGATGCGGTAATAAATTCCGTACAGCCGCAGGTATGTTGCTCATGGAGCGGGTCACTTCCCGGTGATAAGACTCTGAGGCATCCAGCAACAGTAAGGTATGTCCCGTCGGGGCCGTGTCTATGACGACAAACCGGTCGGTTCCCTGTTCGACTATTTTTGCGAAAGCCCTGAAAACAGCTATCTCTTCCGTACAGGGTGAACGCAGGTCTTCTTCCATCAACGCTCGTGCTTCTTCATCAAGGTTTGCTCCGACAGTAGCAAGAACTTCATTACGATAGGCATCTGTTTCAGCAATTGGATCAACACGGCTCACCTGCATTCCATCCGGCGTTTCTCCAATGGTTAACGCGACATGCGCAGCTGGGTCAGTGGTCGTCAGATGAACCTTCTTGCCACGTCCCGCCAAGGCTGTTGCGATATTTACTGCCAATGTGGTTTTACCTACGCCCCCCTTGCCCATTGTCATTATGACGCCACCGTGCATAGAAGCCAGCTGGTCGATAAGCTCGTGCAATGGTGGTGGCAATTGAATAGGGTTTGCCGTGCTTATGGTTGATGAGATGTTTTTCTCTGGTGTAAAAAACATCCGGAGTGCCGGTATTCCGACAAGTTCTGTGCTGCACAATGGCAGTTCAGTTCGCGGCAACTGAAGCAGCCCTTGTGGCATATCAGCCAGTGCCTTCATATTCCGCTCATGCAGGGCAACTGCTATCATGTCTCCTGGCTCGTTTAATTGCAGTACTCCGTTGATGACCAGATACTGATTGGCAACACCAAGTTCTTTCAACTCTGCGGAAGCACGGGCTGCTTCGGCCAATGGCGATTTATCCGGCCGAGAAACGACGACTACAAGTGTCTCTTCAGGATTCCCGAGTGAATGACGAGTGTGTTCATACAATTGATGCTTAGCCTTCAATCCTGCCAGCGGCCCAAGACAGGAAGTACCACCTACATTGGTGTCGATGAAATCGCTCCAGGCAGCAGGTAGTGAGAGCAGTCGCAAGGTATGTCCGGTGGGTGCCGTGTCGAAGATAACGTGGTCGAATGTTTTCACTGATTCAGGATTGCCAATAAGAGCAGCAAACTCATTGAAAGCCGCTATCTCGACGGTACATGCACCAGATAGCTGTTCCTCCATGCTACGCACTGCTGCATCCGGCAGTATTCCTCGATACGGGCCAACCATCTGCTCTCGATAGGTGGCGGCAGCTTCAACCGGATTAACGTTGATTGCAAAGAGACCGGGAACGCCTGGTACCTCTGCCGGTTCCGCTGACAATGCTAAACCCATTACCTCATCAAGATTGGAGGCCGGATCTGTACTTACAAGCAGCACCCGTTTGCCACTATCGGCCAAGGCTATCGCGGTTGCCGCGGAGGTGGTTGTTTTACCAACACCACCTTTTCCAGTGAAAAACAGATTCTTCGGTGGGTTTGTCAAATAATTCATCATTACAGCTTCTCCTCAGATTTGACCTGGAAACCAGTGGCTCTTAAACCAGAACGCCACATTCACCAGTCCAATCATGACAGGCACTTCTACCAGCGGGCCAATTACCGCAGCAAATGCAGCACTGGAATTAAGACCAAAAACAGCCACAGCGACAGCTATTGCCAACTCAAAATTGTTGCTGGCAGCTGTGAAGGCCAAAGTTGTCGTTTTACTGTAGTCTGCACCCAGTTTTTTCCCCATCCAGAATGACACCACAAACATGAGGATAAAATACACACCAAGCGGGATGGCTATACGCACCACATCCATCGGTAGCTGTACTATCAGGTTACCTTTTAAGCTGAACATAACTACGATGGTAAACAGCAGGGCAATCAGGGTCATCGGACCGATTTTAGGTACAAACTCATGATGATAGCGTTCTTTGCCCATGATCTTCACACCAAGGAAGCGTGTCAGCGCACCGGCGATGCAGGGAATGCCCAGATAAATGAAAACGCTCTCGGCAATCTGTCGAATGCTGACATCCACAACTACACCTTTAAGCCCTACCAGCGGAGGCAAAACGGTGATAAAGAACCAGGCATAAACGCTGTAGAAGAGCACCTGAAATATACTGTTGAAAGCAACCAGGCCAGCAGCGTATTCAGTGTTACCCTTGGCCAGTTCATTCCAGACAATCACCATGGCAATGCACCGAGCAAGTCCTATCATGATTAAACCAACCATGTACTCCGGTTTGTCAGGCAGCAGAAGTGCAGCAAGTACAAACATAAGTACCGGACCTATTAGCCAGTTCTGTAGCAATGATATGCTCAGTATTTTTTTGTTCTGAAAAACTTCCGGCATATCCTCGTACTTCACCTTTGCAAATGGCGGATACATCATCAGGATCAGGCCGATAGCAATCGGGATGTTAGTGGTGCCGACTTGAAACGAGTTGATAAACGTTTCTGTCCCTGGGACAAAGTACCCCAGGCCGACGCCCAATGCCATGGCAGCAAAGATCCAAAGAGTCAACCAGCGGTCGAGAAAGGAAAGTTTGCGCGAAAGGTGTTCGCTCATTGTGCTCCTCCGAAATATCCAAGGATCCAATTCTTGATCTCGTCTCGAACTCGCCGAAATTCAGGCAGTACATCTTCTTCACTACCCTTTGGTCGAGACGGGTCTTCAAAGCCGTGATGGAGTCGTTGAACTCCTCCAAAGAAGAGCGGGCATTTTTCATTGGCATCACCACACAGGGTTACTACGTGGTCAAAGGCCTGCCCGGAAAATTCATCCATTGTCTTCGAGCGCAGGCTTGAAGTGTCAATGCCCAGTTCAGTCAGTACAAGTGCTGCCAGCGGATTGACCCGTGTGGCTTCAGTTCCGGCGGAGTGCGCCTGGCAGATATCGCCCAGGAAATGGTTGGCCAGTGCTTCAGCCATCTGTGAACGACAGGAGTTGTGGGTGCAGAGGAAAAGGATTTGTTTTTTTATTGCCAAGGGTATTCTCCTTATATTTGTCTGAACGGATATACTTATGCAAATTTTTTTAGCCGCAACGTTCCTCGTTGCCGAAACTGGCCAGTAAGGCGCAGTCGTCAATAGAGGCTTTGGTGGTCAGGAGTTGCTTCTTCAAAACAGAGATAAGTTCCTTCTTGTTGTCATCGCTGGATCTAAGTGAATAGTAAATCCAAAGTCCGCACCGGCGGTCATTTACCCATTCCGTTTTTCTAAGGTAGGCAAGGTGACGCGAAATAGTAGATTGAGGAAGTTTGAGAGCCGCAATTATGTCACAGACGCAGAGTTCTCCTTCGGATAAAAGAAGTGCAAGAATCCTGAGTCGAGTTTCGTCAGCAAGAGCTTTATAAATTTGCGCGTTTTGTTTCATATTGGACATATATATCTGCTTACAAGGATATAGTCAAGATGAAGAATTAAATTACCTCAGGATCTGGAAACACTGAAAGATACAACTGCTAAATCGACTCGTGGTAAATTGCTTGTATGTACGTTGCGATCTTGATTGGAAAAAGCATCTACCATCAAATGTTTATGATTCCGGTGCAGTGGATTTATGACGGATTTATGTTTAAGTCCATAATTGTTTCAAGTATATTAAATGTGACAGTAGGCAAGCAATTTGAAAGTCGAAAAAATAATGTTTGGTGCTAAGGGCTAGTAAATGCCAGTTTATGAATATCGCTGTGATGCCTGTAACATTCAATTTGAACTCCGCCAAAAGTTTTCAGATCCACCTGCAGACAAATGTCCTAAATGTGGCGGAACAGTCCGAAAGTTGGTGTCTGCAGCCTCATTCAGTCTCAAAGGGGCAGGGTGGTACGGTGACGGCTACGGCTCTAAAGTAGAGCCTACTAAACCAGAGGGCGATACAGCAGTAGGAACTGAGCCTGGAACTGCAGAAGTAGGGACTACAAAGGAAAAAGGATCAACAGACGCAGCCCCGGCAGAGACAACTGCATCACCTGCAACTCAAGTCCCCGCCACAACTCAGGCTGATACGAAGAGTAAGGCCGCTGAGACACCGACTACCACAAAAGATAAAACTGTAGTAAAGACTCAATCTGACTGACATATGAATTCGACCACTACCTTATGCGTCCGTGGGTTTACATATGTACCGATTCGACGAGTTCGAGTATGGCCAGTGGCAACGTGACTTCAGTAAAATAGGCGCTGTAGCAAAGCATACGTCTTCTATTTGCCATTGACCCTATATTGACCCTATACAGTTTAAACAAGAAAACAGCCACTTAGATTTATCTCTAAGTGACTGTTTTTATTGGTGGGCGGTATGAGATTCGAACTCACGACCCCAGGCTTCGGAGTCCGTATTTACGGACAATCAAAGCGTATCATAAAGTAACAAAACGTACCAATATCAAAGAAAATCAAACATTTAAGCAATTTCACCATTTCAACAGTTACCGCAATTTACCCTTCAATACCGTAGGTCACTGACACACGATATGACACACGATGGTTTCAACTTACTCTTTCCCACGGTCCACCGGCACGCCACGATGAATTAAAGCTCTCTCCGCTACAACGCGCAACAATAGGAGGCATAACAAAATCAGCAATAACTTTTACCACACCTTGAAGGTCAGTATCAACTTGTAATGCTGACCTGTTCAGAAAAGCTCCCCATTGGCGAACCTTCTGCGTGTCCTTTGAAAACTCGTCTGTCAGGGCCAATGGCACCGACATCGGCAGCGGCGTGTTTCTTCTCTCGAAAGTACGCGCAAGTGCTGTTGACAATGTCGTACCGTCAAAGTCAAACATACCGCTTATAACCCATATATCGTAAAAGTCTTTCATCCGGCTGTTGGCGATGCCGAGCTTTACCATTGCCTGAAACTTTTCGGCTATCACTGTTTCAGGAGGGTACACTCTCAGGTGCGGTGCCGGATGGTCAAGCATCGTTGGAAAATCTGCTTCAATAGCCTCCGGCGTTACGGCGTCACCAAATCCGACATCAACCTGCAAACTGATAAGAGCACCAGCAAGGTCAGCTGTAAAACGGATGCGCGTACCGCCATACTCCAACTGGTCACGTATGTCTTCAGCCTTGACACTGTCCTTGTTAAAGATGATACCGTCGTCCTCGACCTCAACCTGGCACATCTCTCGAAAAACGTCTTCCAGTGCCTGTATATCATTGTCACCAAACCCGAGCAGGTCAATATCACGAGTTGATCTGAAGCTATAGACACCCCACAACGGAAAAAGCATGGCACCCTTCAGTATAAACTTGGCACCATACGCCGACCGACTCAACCGATACAAGAAGCGCTCAAGACCGTAGCGAGTCAGTATCAGGTTAAAGTCAGTATGACTCTCCCGCGACTTATTGAGTAGCAGCTGCCGTACTGATGCAGCTGTATTACTCCCCTTCCCTTTCGTCATATCGTCAGCGCCTCCATGTATGGCCTCATCACCACACCAACACGGCATATTTTTGCATAGTGCCACAGTTCATCCACGGTACAGACACCGGCACGCTGGCTTTCACGCAGCGCCTCAAGCGCCACATCAAGTCCAATCTTGTTGCGGTACTTAAAACAGTCAGCAACCGTCTTAGCCGGACAATACACTTTCACTTTCACACCATCAACTTTATGAGTAACCACACCTTCAGCCAGAGCATCTCCGGAAAATCTCACAAAATGAACCGGTATAGCCATCTTGGGCGTATAAGCCCTGGTATCAACGGCAATCCATATTGCGTGAGGAGCCTGAGTTGTTAGCCCGTGGAAGCGCAGCGCTGATAGTAGGCAGACGACCCCTGCCGGAACAGATGCGCAGACCTCAGCGAGCGTATAATGCTCGGATACCGGCGCAATCGGCAAACGGTAGAGGCCATGACCAACGCGCTGAACCATGCCGCTTTGACAGAGCCGTCGCAGTAACTCGCGCGGTATATTAAATGTGTCAAGCTCACGAGGGCGGATTATCCCTCTACTTTTCAGCAGTGACAGAACCTTGGTTTGCTTTTTATTTTGAGTTTTCATGAGTCACATCCGCAGTTTTTCTCGGTAGTTGCAAATATATACCGAGATAACGTAACATTCAATGTATTTTTATTTCATAATAACAAGTGGTTATAACACAGTGTAGTCAAATATTATTGTAGACGGCAAGGAACGCATTTAATATGTGCTACAGCGTTCAAGTTGTACGAAAAGAGCCCTCGGCTTTACACACTGAAGCTGGGCAGCCGATGACAGTATTTCCGCTGGTAGACGGCATATTGCACCATGATCGACCTTTGGCTCTCATCAGCCTATTTGGCTACATGACCTGCAACAACCAGATAAAAAGTACGATTTGCACTTGCGCCAATGAATTGTCACGTTCGCCAGAGAGTCGGCACATGAGCTGAAAGCCCAGTAAAACCAATCTTCAGAATCGCTGGAAGTATCAGTAAAGCAATGCTGCCAAGTATTGTGTCTCGCATGCCCGTATATATATCAATAGAAGCCTTGCTAATAAGGCGAAGACTCTAGCGGGGCTGAAGTGAGCGTACTATGTGACAATGTCGCCGACCCGACCCCAGCACCGGCGAAATTGAATGTCGCAGACCATATGTCAACCTACTTGCTGAATGTTCGTAGTTCCGGGACGTGCTATTTATAGAACTATTCCGCCGACGATTCAGTGTCCGCCTTTCATCGCGAAAGGCTCGAAAAAATTGTTGAGTTCTTGCTTGTAAAAGAAAAACCCACAAACCGGTTTTTACGGTTTATGGGCTTTATTGTTGGATCCGCCTGAGACTTATTACTGAAGCGTTACACTCGCTATTGAAGCGCTGATTCCGGTAATAACACTGTAGTAGGTAGCATCGGTCGCACTTGTGGCAGTAAGGGTAAAATTACTAAGGGTCGGCAATGCGCCATTTGACAATTGCAATACTATAGTCGCTACTTCTCCAATCTGAGTGACTCCCGAGTTTACCGAGTTTGCTACGGTTATATGCAGCGTCCCCAGGGTCGATAATGTTGCAGCGGTGTACACTATCTGTGGTGTGATACTGCTTCCGGCAAATAATCCGGATGGGGTAACAACGGTTGTCGCAACAGACCCGTTGGTAAGTGCCGGTGTCACGTTTGTCGGCAGTATAAGTGTGAAGTCAGCGCCAGCAATTGATGTACTGGCTGGTAATGTTCCGGTCAGGTTTATTTTTAGGGTTGCAGTTGTTTTGACTACAGAGTCAGCGGCAAAGTTGGCTATGTAGGTTTGATTGCTACTGACATTTGTTACTGTTAGTGCCGTATTTGTACTGGCAACGGAACCATTTTCTGTCCAGTTTACAAAGTGGTATCCAACCGTTGGAAGGGCAGTCACAGTAGTGGAGCTTCCTCCGGAATTAATAGTTTGGCTCGCAGTTCCCGATATGGTGCCGTTACTTGCTGCAGAAAATGTTAGCAAATATGTTGTCGTCGACGGTGTCGGATTGGGATTCGTATCTCCACCTCCGCCGCCCCCACCACAGGCTGCAAGTGTCATAAGTATCATCAAGAGCATTAGATGCTTCAGCAGATGGTTCATGTTTAAATTCCTCATGTTGTTTGTCATTACCAACTCCCTATGCCAATGCTTCTGCGCAAAATAAGAATGATGTCAGAGGAATCGATAGTGCCGTTACCAACGGGAGCTCCAGATCCACCCAATGGTGCCACGTCATAGCGGATTCTCTCCGTTGCGGTCAGTGTGGTGAGGCCGGCTACCGACTGCAGGACTTTCAGGGAATCGCTAATGGTCGGCGGGGCGCCACCATTTGAGGATGCAGTACGGGCTACGGCGGTAACGGTTATTGAACAATTGGCTGTAATAGCGGCGGTCGAATAGGTTGTACCGTTAAGGGAACCGCCACAGCCGCTGACTGAGGCGATACCGTAACCTGTTGCCGGGGTAACGGTGAACGCGGTAGTGGCATTATTGTTGACCGTCTGTGGAGTAGCCGGGGAGATCGTATATACGTTTCATCATTATTGCGCCTCCGAAATTGAAGGAATAATTATTTTCAACAATGCTGGCAGCAACTCTTTAAACCCACCTACCGTAACAATAGCTCCGGCATCATTTAGCGCAGCTCTCGTACCCTCCATTGTAATTTCATTAACTGGTGTCATAAGGTATTTTTTAAGACTCAGCTGGCCATCCATAATTTTTTTCAGATTTTTTTGAAGTGCCTTTAAATTGTGTTCATTCAGACCAAGGTTTTCAATTAATGCAAAAAGAACCTTGTAATGAACAAGGACTACCTCGCGGTTCCTTTCGTACAAAGGTATTGCACCGATCTGCTTAATTGCGTGTTCAAGCTCTGCACGATCATCTGGATGGTCAACGAGCAATGGTATGAGCCCTTCCTTCAGCTTGAGATCTGACAGGCTCTTCAACGTAAACTCTAACTTTTTTGTCTGAAGCGCCTCATTAATTACCCGTTTCAAAACGGCCTCTGGCTGTTCACCCAAAAGTGGCCGCCACCTTGCGGTACCATCACGCCTAAGCACCGCAAGCTTCAATTCTGTAATGCGCAGCTGCCGAGCTAGTGTGTAGTTGGAGTTTTGACGTGAAAGCACGCCATCTTTTTCTAATAACGCAAAGATAAGCAGTTCAAGGTCTCGTTTTCCCAGTGATCCCCACCCTTCATTTACAAATTGATCAATGATTTTCTGTCCAAACTCTGCCGGGTTGTTCAATTTCATTCCAACCTCCATATATATTTAATTTTTCTTTTTAATTGCCAATAACGTAAACGCCGTTCTCCCGGCATTAAACCGGAACAGCGGCGTTAAAATATCGTGCATATATGAACCGGACGCATAGTATGCGCCCCTTCGGTTGAAATAATCGGTGTTCGGAGAGACTGAACTTGCTACGGCGTGAGGCGTGAGGCGTGAGGCGTGAGGCGTGAGGCGTGAGGCGTGAGGAATTATTCCCGTCAGACGTGTAACGTCAACTGAAATTGAGTTTAGCTCGATATTTTTTCGACTCGGCTGGATCACTTCAATACTCCCTCGAACCTTACAGGGTGGTGGTAATAAGCGGCTGATAAAGGTTTACTTTTCAATCGAATCTTAGTTTCAATAACACATGCTACGACTTACTTCAAGGATTCTAATGTTGCTGTTTTAAATACCTTTTTAATAATTTCCGTCCTCGATTATTGATGGGTAAAGGTCAATAGGGAAAATCAAGAATTGAAGGAGGGAAGCGTTACGTGGTGGTGGGTTGGTTATCCTGTACCTATGCTGCGGTGCTTTCGCAGGCGGCAATGCTGTATGGCAAGAGATAGTCGTCAATAGTGGGACACTCATTTGCGCAGAAGAACTTCCTGGCGTAATGCTGGGAAAACCCGCTTGCACAAGCGATGAGTACGCGAATAGGTTTAGCGAACAAATAAAGGAATGGTGCGAATCCGACGACGCATTGATATTAGCTGAGCAAAGACTGGCCAAGTATAAGAATGAAATGACCGATGAGACATATATTTGCAGCGCAACATATTTAGCATTGGCAATGACGCTGAATGGCAGTAAGAGGCTGACTAGAGAAGAGTTGCTCGGCTTCGACAGTTAACGGTGGATTGACTTGGCGAGCTTTCAGGAATGCAACTTCGGTTGGCCTGAATTGTTTTTTGCTGCTGGTCTTCTTCTAAGAAGTGACCCCGGTGTCCGTTGGCAAAAAATGGCGTCCTCTATTCACGGGTCGCATAAACAGAATAAAAATGAGGTGGCTGCATTATTTGAGTTCTACTCAGGCAAGGAACTGTTTCCAAAATCAACCGGCACTAGAGTACGTACTGCCCAACTCAAAAAGGGGGCACGAATAAGAATGCAGAATGGATTGGAAGCCATAGTTGTTAGGGTGTGCGACGGGCACACACTGGTCGCAAAGGTCTTCGGTCTCTTCACAGAGACAGGAAGCATCTACTCTCACAATATCGTTGCTACGGAGTTAGAGGGCAAATGGGTCGTCGTAGAAATAACTCCGGAGCAGATTAAGTTCTCTGAGGAGATCGGAGAGTTTTTACAATGATAATAATAAATCTGGGGTCACTTCCATCATGGCCACGAACTGGAACATAGTATGACAAGGGCCTATGGGCGTTCGGCCTCTCAGGAGCTCACAGGGAACTCGGTTTAAGGGAACATAGGGCCAAATCATTACCCCATGCGGATTGGTGCATATTCGGACTGTAAACAAATTGGAGGATTATATGGCAGAGCAAAACTTGCAGGTCGTTCCGGAACCAGAAGATATACCATTCATTTCAAGGGAGCAGTACGTGCGGGACGTGTTCGCATCTGGTGGTTGCATCTGTCCGGATCAGCCAGCGAAACGTGAACGATTCAACCTTCCGGGCCTGAAGGCACTTGAGGAACAAACAAGAGTATTGTGCGATACAGCTTCAAAAGGGGAATAGAAGAGCCAGCACCAAAGCGATCCAACCAACCGACCTGCGGGAGTAAATAGAGTTAGCCAATTACGATTGAGACACCGCATTCCGTCATCTGTAATTCAGTCGAAGAGGAGATAGCGGGGGATTTATTACACCACCAGCTACACCACAAAGAAAAACAGCCACCTACAAATCAATGTAAGTGGCTGTTTTTATTGGTGGGCGGTATGCGATTCGAACGCACGACCCCAGGCTTCGGAGGCCTGTACTCTATCCAGCTGAGCTAACCGCCCGTTATCATTCAACTTTTTTATCAACAATCTCTCGGTTTGCAGCTGATTGTTGACCGTTTTGTTGCCTATTTCGGTAGAGGATCTTTATATCCTGTCTTGCCTGAAATGTCAAAGACTCTCACTGTGGTGGGTGTTTGGCAGCAACAATTTGTACCACCACTTCTTCTGGTCACGGTGGATGGTCACCTGTTGTCTCCATCTTCATTCCAGTGACAATCCAACTTGCCATGATGGTACAAGGGTGGCATTGGTCGATGGATTGTGACAAGGTTGAACAATCTGCAACTGATCTCAACGTGATACCAGTGCCATGGATCAACTTGATGCCTTTGGGAGTCAGTCAATCTCTGGTGGTGCTGTCACCATCAGATCGTTCTTGGTTGGTGTTGTACGATCATCCTGAACAGATGATGCCTACTGAGCGTAATGGTCACAATTAAATCGACAAGAAATTCCCTGTTGGTTACCATGCAAGACATGAACAACTTCCACATCACAACTTAACTCCTCGCTTTTACCAATCCTCGACCAAATATGGTTTTCCACACGACACTACAGGTGCAATTATTTTCTCAACTATTGCTGCGTTTCTATGCGGTTTTCGTATCGACTGATACTTTGGAACAATTACCAATGGAGTTTACTGGAAGGGAAAGCAGATGAATCGTTGTGATCA
>CAIQWT010000024.1 GCA_903875605.1 uncultured Geobacteraceae bacterium
CAACAACACGATTGACCCTTTTTCTGCCTTTTATCGATAATAATCACTGTTTCAATGGAGAGCTCAATATGGATATTTTTCAGGTTTTTAGTGATCGGCGCAGTATCAGAAAATACAAGGACACTCCGGTAGAAAAGGAGAAAATTGATCGGGTGCTGGATGCTGCCCGATTGGCGCCATCATGGAAAAACCTACAGTGCTGGCGCTTTCTGGTGCTTACTGATGAAACTAAGCGGGTTAAAGTTTTAGAAGCCTTTCCTGACGACAATCCCGGTAAAAAAGCTATTGCCGCTGCACCTGTGGTGATTGTAGTTTGCGGCAATCCTGCCGATTCGGATGTCGAAAATGGTATTGATTATTTCGTCGCTGATGTTGCTATTGCATTCGAACACCTATGTCTGGCGGCACATGCCCTTGGTCTCGGAACCTGCTGGATGGGGTGGTATGATGAAATCCGAATCAAGCATGCCCTCGGCATTCCTGATGGTATCCGCATTGTCGGCATAACTCCGCTTGGTTACCCTGATCAGGATCCGAAACAGAGACCCCGCAAGGATTTGTCTGAAATCGCTTTTTTTAACGAGTGGCCTAAGTGACTAATTGAAAGTGCCCGCGGCGTTATTCAAATGTCATTCAAACATGGCGGGCTCTATCCGCCCCTGACACATAAAAACGGAGGTAAAACATGCTGACACACACAGAAGCAATGCAAAGAGTGGCTACAATGCAGCTACAGTTACAAGCCAGAGGCGTCGATGGTGCGCTGTTTATCTTTCCAATAGATGTGTATTACTTTTCCGGAACCCGTCAAAATTCAACTTTATGGATTCCGGCAGCCGGTGATCCTATCCTGATGGTGCGCAAGAGCCTGTCGCGCGCAAAGGTCGAGAGCGCCCTGACAGATATCCGTCCATTTCCCTCAAGTAAAGATTTTCCCGCTCTGTTCGGTGACGATGTGCATAAAATTGGTTTTACCTTTGATGTTGCACCGGTTCAACAGCTTAATTACTACACTAAACTACTGCCAGGGCGAGAATTCGTAGATATTTCAGCTGCTAATCGCGAGGTCCGTTCGGTCAAATCGGCCTTTGAGCTAGATCAACTCAGGATCTCAGGCGCAAGTCTCTGTACTGTATTTAAAGAGGTACCACAGTTTCTCCTGGCCGGCATGCGTGAGCTTGATCTGGCTGCAGAGTTTGAGCATAGACTCCGTACTGCCGGTAACGAAGGATATATACGGATGAGAGCTTTCAATCAGGAACTTTTCATGGGGTTGGCCCTTTCGTCCGGTGCCGCTTCCTACGGTTTCTTCGATGGGGCTGTTACCGGTCGCGGCCTCTCAAATGCTTCACCACAGGGAGCTTCAACGCAGATTATTGGTCGCAATGAGCCGGTTTTTCTCGACTATACCGGTGTGTTTAATGGTTATATCACTGATATGACCCGTATTTTTGTTATCGGGGTGCTTGATCCTGAGCTGCAGAAAGCCTTTGACCTGTCTCTTGAAATTCAGAAGCATCTGCAGAATGCTCTTAAGCCGGGCGCTATTTGTGAAGAGCTGTTTCAACAGGCGGTTGAGATAGCTGACAAGGGCGGCCTTGGTGCTTATTTTATGGGAATGCCGGGTGAACAGGCCCGTTTTGTCGGGCATGGAGTTGGCCTTGAGCTTGACGAATTTCCTGTGCTGGCACAAGGGTTCAAAGTTCCGCTGCAGGCCGGGCAGACGATTGCGATCGAGCCCAAGTTTGTATTTCCGGACAAAGGAGTTATCGGCATTGAAAACACGTTTGCCGTGTCAAACAACGGCGGTGAAAAGATTACCGATATTGACGATGGGATTGTTTTCTTGTAGAAGCTAAAATTATGTTATAATTTTGGTTGACATGAACGTAAACGTAATATATTGTCCGGCATATCAAAGCGGTTTCGGAGGAGTAAATATGAAAGAAGTTGTCTACGTTATCGACGGCATGAGGACACCATTTGGCTCTTTTGGCGGTGTTTTGTCTGATGTTGCCGCACCTCAATTAGCTGCGACTGTCATAAGGGAAATTCTGATACGCAACGAATTGCCGCCCGAGGCTGTGGGTGAGGTCATTCTGGGACAGGTTTTAAGTGGTGGCTGTGGTCAGGCTCCAGCCCGTCAGGCGATGAGAGCAGCCGGGTTGCCGGATGCCACTCCCGCTTTGACAATTAACAAAGTCTGCGGCAGCGGCCTCAAGGCGGTAATGCTGGGGAGTGACTCGATCCAGTTGGGTAATGCTGAGATTGTGTTGGCCGGCGGAATGGAAAATATGTCTCTTGCTCCATATTTTCTTAAAAAAGCTCGTAACGGTTTCCGCATGGGTAATGGCGAAATTTTCGACATGATGATCCATGACGGCTTGACCGATCCTTATACCGGTGTCCATATGGGTGACATTGGTGAAGCCAGCATTGTGCGCAACAGTCTGACCCGTGAAGATCAGGATGGTTTGGCCATACGCTCATATCAGTTGGCTCAGGCGGCAGTAAAAGAGGGCGTTTTCAAAGATGAAATCGCTCCGGTCGTCAAGAGCGTGCGTGGTGTGGATACCGTAGTGGCTGATGATGAAGAGCCTTTCAAAGGTGATGTCGATAAAATTGCCAAGCTCAAGCCGGTCTTCAAAAAAGATGGCAGTATCACTGCCGGAAACGCGTCCTCCATAAACGATGGCGCCGCAATTCTATTGCTGGCCAGTGCCGCTGCCGTTAAAAAGAACAATTTAACGGCAAAAGCCCGTATTGTTGCTTCAGCTACAAGTAGTCTGCATCCGGACTTTTTTCCTGAAGCTCCGGTGTCTGCAATTCAGGCCGTTTGCGTAAAAGCCGGTCTGAAAATCGAAGATATCGACCTGTTTGAGATCAATGAAGCATTTGCATCGGTGCCGCTTATCGCAATTAAAAATTTGAAACTTGATCCAGCTAAAGTCAATGTCAATGGTGGCGCTTGCGCTATCGGTCATCCGATCGGCGCCAGCGGTGCGCGACTGGCCTTGACAGTAGTTCGGGAGCTGCATAAACGAAATCTGCGCTACGGTCTGGCCACCCTCTGTATTGGCGGCGGAGAAGCTGTGGCGGTAATTTTTGAGAAAATACAGGGGGCGTAATGATTAAGCAGATTGGAGTTCTCGGAGCAGGACAGATGGGCAATGGTATTGCTCACGTTTTTGCGCAGTTTGGTTATCAGGTTGTTTTATTCGATATTGCCCAGGTTCAGTTAGATAAGGCACTCAAAACTATCGGACAAAACCTGGAACGTCAGGCAAAAAAAGGTGCGATACCAGAAGCGCTGGTCGCCGAAACGCTTGGGAGAATCACGACGACTCAGGATATGAATTGTCTTGCTGATGTCGATTTTGCTGTCGAGGCGGTTACTGAGCATGAACCGCTTAAGCTGGAAATATTCCGTAAACTTGATGGTATTGTAAAGCCGGGAGCCATTCTGGCTTCTAATACCTCCTCCATTCCGATTACCAAAATCGCCTCTGTCACCGGTCGCCCTGATAAAGTTATCGGCATGCATTTCATGAATCCGGTGCCTATCATGAAATTGGTCGAAATTATCCGGGGGCATGCAACCTGCGAAGATACTTTTTTACTTACTTCAGAACTGGTTGCCAAACTTGAGAAAGAGATGGCGGTATCCCAGGACTATCCAGGCTTTATCGTTAACCGCGTCCTGATACCGATGATCAATGAGGCAGTGTTTGCCCTGTATGAGGGTATTGCGACCGCAGAGGACATTGATAAAGGAATGAAACTCGGCACCAATCAGCCTATGGGTCCGCTGACACTGGCTGATTTCATCGGGTTGGATACTGTGCTGGCAATTGCTAATGTTCTCTATGACGGCTTCAAAGATCCAAAATATCGTCCCTGTCCGCTGCTGGTTAAGATGGTGAACGCCGGATATATGGGGCGTAAATCGGGCCGCGGTTTTTACACATATTAGTGGGGGATGAAATGGAATACAAAAATCTGTTGATAGAAACTACCGGCGGCATAACAATCCTGACGATCAATCGCCCACAGGTGCTGAATGCGCTTAACAGTGATGTGGTAATGGAGTTGGAGTGCGCTCTGTTCGGCCTTGATATGGATGAGTCTGTTAAGGCTGTAATTCTTACAGGAGCTGGTGAAAAGGCTTTTGTCGCCGGGGCTGATATTAAAGAAATGTCTGAAATATCATCTTTTGTCGCTCACGAATTTGCCCGCAAGGGGCAACGCCTGATGCTCTTGATTAACAAGATGCGTAAGCCGGTAATTGCTGCCGTGAACGGATATGCACTGGGTGGAGGTCTAGAACTGGCACTTGCCTGTGATTTTATCTATGCCTCTGAAAAGGCCAAGTTCGGTTTTCCAGAAGTCGGCCTTGGTGTCATCCCCGGTTTTGGCGGCACCCAGAACCTGTCGCGCCTGATTGGTCCTAATAAGGCCAATGAACTGGTCTTTTCCGGGAGAATCATCTCCGCAGCAAAAGCACTTTCCTGGGGTATCGTCAACGAGGTTTTTGCACCGGAGGATTTGCTGCCCAA
The DNA here is from genome assembly GCA_903875605.1 of uncultured Geobacteraceae bacterium. Lineage (GTDB taxonomy): Bacteria > Desulfobacterota > Desulfuromonadia > Geobacterales > Pseudopelobacteraceae > JACRCG01. The sequence goes on from CAIQWT010000024.1 coordinate 4,557, forward strand.
GGCGCTTGCAACTGCTCAGGAAATAACTGCCAAGGGAACATTGGGAGTTGCCTACGCCAAGGATGCCATTATTAATGGAATAAATATGTCGAAAGAAGATGGTTTCCGCTATGAAGCATCTCTGTTCTCGGTGCTGTTTGCAACCATTGACCAGCGTGAGGGAATGGCGGCTTTTCTTGAAAAACGTCCAGCGGAATTCACAGGTAAATAAATTTAACTACTGATAAGGGGTGAACTAATGAACTTCGAACTGAGCCAGGATCACAAGGTTTTGCAGTCAGCAGTACGGGATTTCGTGGAGAAGGAAATCAAGCCTATTGCCATGAAAATCGACGAAGAACATATGATTCCGGATTCACTCGTTACCAAAATGGCAGAAATGGGCTTTCTCGGCAGCTATTTACCGGAAGAGTACGGTGGGGCAGGGCTCGACATGCTGTCGTACGCGATTGTTGTTGAAGAGGTTTCAAAGGCTTGTGGCTCAAGTGGCGTTCTGATATCTGCACACACTTCGCTTTGCAGTGGCCCCATCTATTCCTTCGGCACTGAAGAACAGAAGAAAAAATGGTTGCCGGCACTTAACACCGGAGAGAAGATCGGCTGTTTCCTGCTGACAGAACCCGACGCAGGAAGCGATGCCGGAGGTACTGCTACCACATACACACGTGACGGCGATCATTTCGTTATCAACGGAAGCAAAACTTTTATCACCAATGGCGGCTACCTTGGAACCGGCGTCCTGCTGGCATCTTATGACCGCAGCTTGAAGCACAAAGGCATCACTGCCTTCATAGTCGACTTAAGCTCACCCGGAGTCACCATCCTCAAAAATGAAAACAAAATGGGCATACGCGGCAGTTATACTACTGCTTTTGCTTTTGACAACCTGCGCGTACCGGTTGAAAACCTGTTGGGGCTGGAAGGCAAAGGATTTAATGTCGCCATGGATACCTTGAATGGCGGACGTATCGGTATCGCTTCCCAGGCGCTCGGCATAGCCGAAGGTGCCTTTGAGCGTGCACTTGCTTATTCAAAGGAACGCAAACAATTTGGGCAGGCGATCAGTGAATTTCAGGCCATTCAGTTCAAGCTGGCTGATATGTGGACAAGCATAGAAACCAGTAAGCTTCTGACTTATCGTGCCGCCTGTCTCAAAGATGCCAAGAAAAGTTATACGATGGAATCGGCTATGTGCAAAATGCACGCTTCTGAAACCGCAACTTTCGTTACTAAAGAGGCAATCCAGATTCATGGTGGCTACGGTTACATAGTTGATTACGAAGTCGAACGGATGTATCGCGATGCCAAGATCACCGAAATTTACGAAGGAACCAATGAAGTGCAGCGTGTAGTTATATCAAAATTGTTGCTGTCGTAACTAAGGCCATATTGTTACTTGACACGTATGTTAAGTACGGCTATATACGACTAAGTTTTTATCAAGCCAGATGAGGTGTCACTGTGGAAGCAACCCGTGAAATTTACTGGAATATCGGCCACGGTGTCGTTGTGCCGATGTATCTTCTTGCTTTTGCCGCCTTTGGCGTAATTGTCTGGGGATTCTGGCAACGCCTGCCGATCTGGCGTCAGGGAAAAGAACTTGAACGTTGTGATCGTTACGACGAACGTGTCAAACGGATGCTTTCGGAGGTTTTCAGCCAGGCGAAAATTTATCGTGTCACCGATGGCGGCATCTTTCACTCCATCTTCTTTTGGAGTTTCCTGATCCTTTTTGCCGGTACCATGCTGGTCATGATACAAGCCGATTTTTTTACCCCTCTGCTACAGATTAACCTGCTTTCCGGTGAGTTTTATAAAGCTTTTTCACTGGCACTGGATGCTGCAGGTATTATCGCCCTCCTAATGCTGGCCGGGTTCTTTATTCGCAGATTTATCATCCAGCCTAAGGGATTGGAAATAGTCAAAGATGACTACATCGTATTGCAGTTACTCTTTGCAATTCTGATTACCGGCTTCTTGGTTGAAGGGGCTCGCATGGCCGCGACTGAACTTCAACAGAACCCGGGGCTGGCTCTCTTTTCGCCTGGCGGACTGTTGGCCGGCCAGCTCTTTACCACTCTAACGGCTGGTACACTGCTCGTTACCCACAAAATCCTCTGGTGGCTGCACTTTGCACTGGTACTCGGTTTCTTCTGTGCCATTCCCTACACAAAGCTGCGTCATATAATCACCACAAGCGCTAATGCGTTCTTCGCACCATTTGAACCCAAAGGTTTCATTGCCACAATCAACCTGGAAGACGAAACCATCGAACAGTTCGGAGCTGCATTAATCAGCGACCTAAGCTGGAAAGACCTCTTTGACGCCGACGCCTGCACCTCCTGCAAGCGCTGTCAGGATCGCTGCCCGGCCCACACTACTGACAAGCCGCTCTCTCCAATGAAAATTGTTAAGCAGATTGGTGAACTGGCGGAAGGAAACCCTGAAGGCAGTCTGATTGAAACAGTCAGTCAGGATGCCCTCTGGGCCTGTACTACCTGTCGCGCCTGTCAGGATATCTGCCCGGCTAACATCGAGCACGTCAACAAAATCATCGAGATGAGACGGACACTGACTCTTATGGAAGGGGCTTTCCCCGGTGATGAAGTACGCACCGCTGTAAGTAATATTGAAGTGAACGGGAACCCTTTCGGTCTCGCTTACGCTGCGCGAGGCGACTGGGCTGAGGGACTGCAGGTTTCACTTATGGAGCAGGATAGTGACGTTGATATTCTCTACTTTGTCGGCTGCTACGCTTCATTTGATCGCCGCAATCAGGCTATTGCAAGAAACTTTATCACAATCTGTACAGCGGCCGGTATCAAGGTCGGTCTCCTTGGTAAAGAAGAAAAATGCTGCGGCGAACCGGTCAGAAAGTTGGGTAATGAATACCTGTACCAGATGACTGCGGCCGAGAATATCGAGTTGATCAAGGCGTATAACGTCAAAAAAATAGTTACCACCTGTCCGCATTGCTTCAATACTCTGGCACGCGACTACAAAGATCTCGGTCTGGATATTCCGGTTGAGCACTACAGTACATATATTCAAACTCTGCTGAATACCAACCGTCTCAAACTAACACCGGAACCATTTAAATTTACCTATCACGACTCCTGTTATCTTGGGCGCTATATGGACATTATCGAGCAGCCGCGAGCAATACTAAGTCAAGCCGGCGGATCAATAGTCGAAATGGACAAAAACGGCTACGACAGTTTCTGCTGCGGGGCCGGCGGCGGTCGTATCATCGCCGAAGAGAAGCTGGGGAGCAAAATCAGCGAAGTCAGAATTAAAATGGCCACCGACACCGGCGCTCCGTTGCTGATATCCAACTGCCCATTCTGTCTGACCATGTTTGAGGATGGCATCAAAACAGGTGGAGCGGAAGAGCAGCTGCGGGTAAGGGATCTGGCAGAAATAGTGGCAGAGCGAATAATGTTATGAAAAACCTATGAAACACAGAGGCACTGAGACAATTGCAGAATCAAAGAAAAAATAAAAATCAGTTGCTTGGTTTACAATTAAAATAAGCTTCTCAAGTAATATTTGTCTTTCTAAGAGTTTAGGTGTTTCAGTGCAAATTGAATTCAGATGGAGGTAATTACATGAAACTGCTTGTCTGCATCAAACAGGTCCCTGATCTGGAATCACGTTTCAAGCCTGACGCAGCAGGAGTCTGGTACAACGAAACAGATCTTGCTTTCCGTATGAACGAATATGATGAGTATGCGGTAGAACAGGCCGTTCAACTTCGGGAAAAACTAGGAGAAGGGACGGAGTTGACCGTCCTCTCAATCGGCCCTGACCGTGTAGTCGAGGCGATAAAAAAATCTCTCGCCATGGGCTGTGACAATGCAGCTCATATTCAGGATCAGGCGGCGTCTGCTAAAGACCCCTGGCAGATCGCCTCAATAATAGCCGCCTATGCAAAAGATAAAGCATTTGACATTATTTTTACCGGAATGCAGTCACAGGATCGCGGTTCTGCACAGGTTGGCGTCACAATCGCCGAACAGCTTGGCTTCGCCTGTACTACGACAATAGTCGGCTTTGACTATGTTGACGGTACGATTACCGCCAAACGTGAGTTGGAGGGTGGTATCAAAGGAGTTGTGAAGCTTAAAACTCCGGCACTGGTCACCTGCCAGTTGGGACTAAATGTGCCTCGTTATCCAACACTTCCTAATATCATGAAAGCCAAAAAGAAAGAGATAGTCGCGATTCCGGTAGCTGATCTGTTGACGGAAGAATCCCTGACTACCACTGCCAGCTTCCATCCTCCCGCAAAAAAAGGTGGCGGTATCGTGCTTGAAGGTGATGTGGCTGATCTGGTTGAGAAAGTCATAGCGATACTTAAAGACAAAACTACAGTACTGAGATAGGAGAAACCCATGAAAACACTACTGATAGGTGAATATCGCGAAGGTAAGCTGCTTGACTCAACCTACGAACTGCTTGGTTTTGCCGGACAAATGAGTGCCGAAACCTCCATGCTGCTGGTTGGTAGCGAAACTCAACTGCCGACGTACTCCGGCACACTCTATCTGGCGGAAGCGGCAACGTGCGGCGAATACAACCCGGGCCTGCACAAAAAGCTAATTCTGGAAGCGGTGCAGAAAGAGAGTCCGGACCTCATCGTTTTCCTCCACTCTTCCTACGGTTGGGATCTGGCTCCCCGGGTTGCAGCTGCCCTTAAGGCTGCACAGATATCCGAGGTAATAGCTATTACTGACGGTGGGTTTGAAGTCGGCTGCTGTAATGCCAAGATGCGCCGAACTGTTAAACCGGCAACGGCACAAGCGGTTCTGACAATTCAGGCAGGCGCCTTTCCTGTGCTGCAGTCGGGTGGAACTCCAAATATTCAGAAATTGACCGCTGCTGGCGATTGTACTTTGGAATTTGTCGGTTACGAGCCTGCCGAGAAAAAAGATATCGACCTTGCCAAGGCTGAGGTTATTGTCAGCGCTGGACGAGGCATCGGTAAAAAGGATAACGTCCCGGCCATACAGGCACTGGCGAAGGCGCTTGGCGGAGAACTTGGCGCCAGTCGTCCTGTGGTTGATGCCGGTTGGGTCGAGCATAGTCATCAGGTTGGCACCACAGGTCAGACGGTTTCACCTAAGTTGTATGTTGCCTGCGGCATCAGCGGGGCAATTCAGCATCTGGCCGGGATGAAAAAATCTGACTTTATCATTGCCATCAACAAGGACAAGGATGCACCGATTGGAGAAATCGCTGATGTGCTGGTTGTCGCTGATGTCATGCAGTTCGTTCCGGCGCTGACGGCTAAAGTATTAAGATGAAGGCGCTGACCGGTATCAAAGTAGTGAATCTTGCGGCCAATCTTCCCGGTCCGGCCGCTGCGCAGAGGCTCTTCGCTCTTGGAGCGGAGATTGTCAAAGTTGAAGCGCCATCCGGTGACCCGATGAAGGTTTACCATGCCGGTTGGTACAGAGATATGCTGGATGGGCACTCTCTTGCTGTACTGGATCTTAAGTCTGACACCGGCCGCCTGGAGTTGGACCTGTTACTAGGTTCCGCAGATCTGCTGATAAGTGCCAGTCGCCCAGCAGCAATGGAACGGCTTGGGCTGGGTTGGGATGTATTGCATCAAAAGTTCCCCCGTCTCTGCCAGGTCGCTATTGTCGGCTATCCTGCACCACGCGAAAACGAGGCCGGGCATGATCTGACTTACCAGGCTTCGTTAGGTCTTCTCACCCCCCCCTATATGCCGCGCACACTGCTGGCCGACATGGCTGGTGCTGATATGACGGTTTCTGCTGCACTCACGTTGCTTTTGGGGCGCGAGAGATGTGGAGTTGCGGGCTTTGCGGAGGTTGCGCTTTCTGAGGCCGCAGCGTCACTGGCAGAACCACTCCGTTATGGTTGTACAGTGTCAGGTGCAATGCTGGGTGGCGGCATTCCTGAATACAACCTGTACCAGACTACTGACGGTTGGATTGCTGTTGCTGCGCTCGAACCACACTTTAAAAAAAGGCTGGAAGAGGCGCTCACCATTTATACTTCTGACGAGTATCGTACTGCCTTTGCCGGTGAAAGCTCTGCTTATTGGCAGGAGTGGGGACAGCGACTGGACGTACCGATAGAAACTGTCAGGTGATAATTATCCACTAGAATATGAGATGTCAGGAGGTACACATGTTTCTCGATCTTACCGAAGAGCAAAAGCTGATTCAGGATACTGCTCGGGATTTTGCCAAGGCAGAATTAGAACCTATGGCAGCGGAACTTGACCAGAGTGATGACCGTACACCGTTGATGATTAATCTGAAAAAACTGGCCGAGCTCGGTTTCATGGGCTTGAACGTCAAGGAACAGTATGGCGGAACTGAAGCCGGAGTCGTTGCTTTTAGCGTAGCAATAACCGAAATAGCCCGTGCCTGTGCCTCCACAGCTGTTACGCTGTCGGTTAATAATATGGTGTGTGAAGTTATTCAAGCGGTCGGCAACGAAGAACAGAAGATGGCATATATCCCAAAGATCTGCTCTGGTGAATATGCTGCCGGTGGTTTCGGGCTAACCGAGTCGGGTGCCGGTTCCGATCCATCCGGTATGAGTACACAGGCTGTCAAGGATGGCGACGATTATATCCTGAACGGATCCAAAATATTTATTACCAGTGCTCCATATGCCGGTGTCTTTGTTGTCTGGGCAGTAACCGACAAGGATGCTCCGAAAGGAAAGGGGATCAGCTGCTTTCTGATTGAAGGTGGAACACCGGGCCTAATAATCGGTAAGGAAGAGCATAAAATGGGGCAGCACGCATCTGCTACCAACGAGTTGATCTTTGATAATTGTCGTGTACCGGCAAGCGCCATGATGGGCAGGCTGAATGATGGTTTTCGCATTGCAGTGGCCGAGTTGACCGGCGGTCGCATCGGCATTGGATCGCTTGCATTGGGTGTCGGTTTGGCCGCTATGGATTGTGCAACCCGCTATTCTACCGAAAGGGTTCAGTTTGGCCAGAAGATCAGCAACTTTCAAGCGCTTCAGTGGATGATGGCGGATGGTTACACCGAACTTGAGGCATCACGACTACTGTTGATGAGCGCTGCCTGGCGTAAGGAAAACGGTAAAGGTTTTGCAAAAGAAGCGTCTATGGCTAAACTGTTTGCCACCGAATCGGCTAACCGCGCTTGCTACAGCGCAATGCAGATGCTGGGAGGATACGGCTATACACGGGATTACCCGATAGAGCGCTACACCCGTGATGCCAGGATTACTTCTATTTATGAGGGGACTAGTGAGATTCAACGCTTAATAATAGCTCGTGAAATACTGAGAAACTTAACCTGAATCAGTCCTTTTCCCAACCCACACAGTTTATAGAAGTAAGTAGTGCAAAAGATCTACTCCTGTTTCAGGGGTGGCATCTGGGACATGAATGGTTTTTGACTCTGATTTTAGATCAAATAATAAGGAGGCAGGCATGAGTAATGACAAACGCATCTCCCTGCAGCAAGCCGCCGAAATCATCAAAGACGGTTCCAGTCTGACTTTTTCCGGTTTCACCATCTGGCGGAGGCCGATGGCTATTGTGTACGAATTGATCCGTCAGCACAGGAAGAATTTGCATCTGATAGAAGTTCAGGGCGGCTCTCACACCGAATTCCTGATCGGTGCTGGCTGCGTGGATATCTGGGAATCCTGCTGGGTCGGTCATGAACTGTACGGCAAGTACGGTGCCAACCTTTCGCGCAAGGTTGCCGACAAGCAGATAATTGTCGAGGATTACAGTCACGCCGAGATGATGTTCCGTTTTGCTGCTGCCGCCAGCGGTGCTCCCTATGCTGTCACACAAACCTCTCTCGGAACGGATCTTCATAATCCGGAATATGATATGCTTGGTCGTGCCGGTTTGCGGGACGGCAAGCGCATTGCCAAGCACAAATACCAGTTTACAGAAGATCCTTTCTTCGGAGCTGGTTCCCAGGTTCTGATTCCAGCAGCTAAGGTTGATATTGCGGTAATGTGTGTTCAGCAGGTTGGTGAAGAGGGGACGGTACGGGTAAACGGCCAGTATTATTCTGATCCTGAAGTCGCCAGGGCTGCCGATATCACGATAGTTATGGCCGAAGAGATTGTTCCAGAGGAGTATCTGCGGCGTAATGCCGATCAGAACACTATCGTGAGTTTTGAAGTTGACCATATTCTGGAGTGCCCGTTTGGAGCACACCCGACCGGTATGTTTGGTCGTTATGATGTGGACGGTCCGTTCCTCAAGGATTTCTATGGCCGTACCCGCACCCAGGAAGGTTTTGATGACTTCGCCAGGGAATGGATTCATGGGCAGGATCATATGAGCTATCTGGAAAAGCTGGGATGGCCGCGCATGCTGAAACTCAGAGCAAATACTGCGCTCAATTACAGTGTTCGTGACAAGGGGGGGAAGTAACTATGGCTACTGAATACGCGACTCCTGAAGAATATGGCCTGGCTGACCTTATGTGCTGTGCCGCTGCCCGCGAGGTGCAGGATAACGAGGTGGTTTTTGCCGGTACCGGTTTGCCGATGGTGGCGATTATGCTGGCTCAGAAAACCCATGCCCCTAACCTGAAGCTGATCTTTGAGGCTGGAACTCTTGACGGAAGACCGCCAGAAATACCGACTTCGGTCGGTGATGCCCGTTGTGAGATGGGCGCGTCCCGTTCCTCCGGCCTGTACGACGCCTTCAGTATCGCCCAGCGTGGCTATGTCGACCTGGGTTTCCTGGGAGGTGCCGAGGTTGATGAATACGGAAACGTCAATACCACCTGTATTGGTGACTATCTCAACCCAGAACTGCGCCTCACCGGCAGTGGCGGTAACCCTGATATCAACTCGTTTGCCAAGCGGACGGTTTTTATTATGGTTCATGAAAAACGTCGCTTTACCCCGAATGTCAGTTACATCACCAGCCCCGGTTGGCGGGTAAAAAAATGGCCGGGAGGGGAATTTGTTCATCGTCGTGAACTCTACGGAGCCGCTTATCGGGGTGGCCCTTCTGCGGTAATCAGCACTGCCGGAGTGTTTCGCTTTAATGAGCTGAGCGGCAAAATTTATCTGGATACCTGTCATCCGGGAAAAACTCCTGCTGAGATCAAAGAGATGTGCTTCTTCGATCTTGACATTTCCAGGGTCAACGGTGAAACTCTGCCGCCGTCTCGGGAAGAGTTGTACATAATTCATGAAGTGCTGGACCCGGAGCAGATTTTTGTTCCAAAAGTTAAAAAAGGATAGGTTGATGGAACAGTTAAACGCCCTTGAAGATTTCAAACGGGATATCAGCTACCACGTCATGCGGAGCAATGATGATCAGATTGTGTTGACGTCACACCTCAGAGATCGTTTTCATGATATCCGCATGGAAGTGCTTGTTGCTTTTGGATCGTTGAAAATTAACGCTGCACGAGTCAATTTTGTCCTTCATCCGTCGCCGGATTGTCCCAATGTTGCTGGCAGGATGGAGCGCTTGGTAGGATTCACAATAGGCAGAGGGCTCAACCGTAAATTGCAGGAAACATTCGGCGGTGGTGAGGGGTGTGGCAATTTGCGGGTGATGTTGTTGGGATTACTGCCGCTTGCTATGAATGTCAAAGCGGCTGCCGGTTTTACAGATGAAAAAGAAATGCTTGATTCGATCAGGGGGCGTCTTACCGGGAGCTGCGCCGGCTATGTAAAGAAGCCAGAATAGATCTCCTGCTGGCAGATAATGCGGGAATATAGACAGCGGGGCAACCGATACAATCAGAGAGCAATACTTTGATTTATCCGCTGCTCCGCTGCTCTTTATGCCCCTGCTTTTTACGGTGATGCTTGACGGGTAAGTTTTTAATCTGCTACAAGAGATGACTTGAATTCAGCAAAGGAAGAACAGTGATGCCGTATATAGTAATTGATGATACACGCTGCAAGGGATGCGGACTCTGCACAACCGCCTGTCCAAAAAAACTGGTTGCTTTAAGCGATACTCCCAACAGCCTGGGGTTTGCTATGGCGGTTTTTTCCGCCCCTGAAAATTGCACCGGCTGCACACTATGCGCAGAGATGTGTCCGGATGTCGCCATCACGGTTTTTAAGGAGTGACATTAATGCCCACAGCCACACTTGAAAAAATATTTGTCAAAGGCAACGAAGCTGTTGCCATGGCCGCGCTTGAGGCCGGTTGCCGCTGTTATTTTGGCTATCCGATTACTCCGCAGAGCGATATTCCCGAATACCTGTCTCGCGAACTACCCGGTCTTGGTGGCGAGTTCATTCAGGCTGAGAGTGAAATCGGTGCCATTAACATGCTGCTGGGTGCTTCAGCAACCGGGGCACGCGCGATGACCTCATCATCAGGACCGGGGATTTCTCTGAAACAGGAGGGAATTTCGTATATGGCCGGGTCAGAACTTCCCGGTGTCATTGTTGATATCATGCGTGCCGGTCCAGGTCTTGGAGGGATAGACGCTTCTCAGGCGGATTATTTTCAGGCAACTAAAGGTGGAGGTCACGGCGGCTACAGGATTATTGTGCTTGCTCCTGCCTCGGTGCAGGAAATGTACGACCTGACCATGCTGGCTTTTGATCTGTCCGATATCTACCGTATGCCGGCCATGGTGTTGGCTGATTCCGTTATCGGACAGATGAAAGAATCGGTTACCCCCAACCCCCGTCCGCAGGTGGTACTCCCTTCCAAAGAATGGGTAGTGCGCGGGCGAGCTGACGGAGAGCCGCAGAATGTTGTTAAATCACTATATCTGGGTGATGGCGAGATGGAGGCGTTCCATTGGAAAATGCAGTCCCGCTATCAGGAGCTGGCTGATAAGGAGTGTCGCTGGGAGGAGGTTTGCACATCTGATGCTGAACTTATCGTAACTGCATTCGGTTCTACTTCCAGAATTGCCAAGACAGCTATTGCTATGGCGCGTGAAGCGGGTATGAAGGTCGGTTTGATGCGTCCGATCACTCTTTTTCCTTTTCCAAGAAAGGCATATGCGGCGCTTTCCGTACGTTGCAAACTTTTCCTGGATATCGAACTATCCACAGGACAGATGGTCGATGACGTGCGCCTTTCTGTCGCTCGCGATGCAGATGTTATCTTCTATGGCCGTCCACCCGGAGCAGGCTCACTGCCAACCCCGGAAGAGCTTTTCGAACAGATCAGGAAAAATTATCGGGCCTGTGCCTGAATAGCTGAGGATATAAATGATGAAACAGGTATTCACCAGGCCGGAAAGCCTGAAAGATGTCTCAACCCACTTCTGTCCCGGTTGCCACCATGGTTCGGTCCATCGTCTGGTTGCTGAAGCGCTTGATGAGTTCGGTCTACGCAGTCAAACGATCGGCGTCGCTTCCGTAGGTTGTTCGGTGTTTCTCTACGGTTATTTTGACGTAGATGTGATCGAGGCTCCTCATGGACGCGCTCCGGCCGTTGCTACAGGTGCCAAGCGTGCCCGTCCCGACCGGATTGTCTTTACCTATCAAGGCGATGGAGACCTTGCTGCTATCGGCATGTCTGAGATTATCCATGCTGCCAATCGTGGTGAGGATATAACAGTAATCTTCGTCAATAATACCACCTACGGTATGACAGGCGGACAGATGGCGCCAACTACTTTACCAGGGCAAAAAACCTCCACCTCTCCATTTGGTCGTGATACATCTAAAGACGGCTCTCCTTTTAAAATGGCAGAACTACTCTCAAATCTTGACGGGGTGGCTTTTTCGGCGCGAGTGGCGCTCAACAATCCCAAAAATGTTCTTAATGCCAAGAAGATGATCAAGAACGCTTTCCGCTATCAGGTTGAGAAAAAGGGTTTTTCCTTTATCGAAGCGCTGGCCTCCTGTCCGACCAACTGGGGAATGAATCCACTTGACGCCAATCAACGGGTGACCGATGAGTTGATTCCGTACTTCCCGCTCGGTATTTATAAGAATACTGCAAATATGTAATCTGGAGATAATCATGCGTTACGATGTTTTTTTTGCCGGTTACGGCGGGCAGGGTGTTTTGCTGGCTGGTAATCTGCTTTCATACGCTGCGATACACGAAGGAAAGAATGTTTCTTTTTTTCCGGCCTACGGAGTGGAAAAGCGTGGTGGAGCTGCCATGTGTACGGTCGTTTTTGCCGACGGTGATACCGGCTCACCTGTCGTCGGTAATCCTTCTGTTTCGGTTCTTCTCAATCAGCTCTCTTTTGACAAATATGCAGCTAAAGTCAAGCAGGGCGGCATCTGTATTGTCAACTCCAGTCTGATTAATTGTGACGAAGTAGATCTGCCGGGTATCGAGGTTGTCCTGGTTCCGATGAACCAGATTGCCCTTGAAATGGGGGATGTGCGGATGGTCAATATGGTTGCTTGTGGCGCATACATTGAAAAATCAGGGGCGTTACAGAGTAAATCACTTGAAGCAGCTCTAAAAAAAGCGCTTCCGGAGCGCAACCACAAGCTGATACCAGCCAACGTAAAAGCTATGGAGGCGGGGGCTCTGGCAGCAAGAGCCTGACTGCGGGCTAAAAAAACTTGACGTTCCGAGTCTAATTTGCTAAAAGAAGCGTTCCTAAATTTAGGGGTATAGCCAAACGGTAAGGCAACGGCCTCTGACGCCGTCATCTCTTGGTTCGAATCCAGGTACCCCTGCCAATAATCTAACTAGCTGAAAAGACTAGTTTAAAACAAGACCTCTTATTTTAGGTATACAATCAGGTATACAGGAGTAAGGGGTCTTGTCATATCCAACACCTCATAAAGTCCAGTAACAGGTTCTGCCGTATAGATTAAAGTGCCCATTGACCTGCATAATCACTTCCCATATTTTCATATGAAGTCACTGAAAAATCTGATTTACATATAAAGTAAAGACAATGTTGGTGGTAGAAGAATATAAACTCATATTTCGTAAGTCAAATTTTCAAACTCTGACGTTGAAGGATTAAATAATGGAAATTGTCATCATTCTGTTTGTCCTCCTGGGCGGTTCTATTGCATTCTCTGCCTGGAAAAACAATAAATCATCCGATACTCCCCGCTCTGTTGACACATCTGAAGATCTTGATAATGGCTGTAGTGTCCGTAAATGTCTTGGTTGTGGCCATGAAGGGGAAATGAAAACATGGATGTCGCATTATGTCCTTCCTAAAATTATTGCCGTAGCCGGTTTTCTTGCGGGCTACTTGCCAGGATTGATTTTTATTGCATTTTACTGGGGTAAATATAAATGCCCCGTTTGCGGGTCTGTTGGTAAGAATCAGCAGATATGAAATGTAATTCCACTTAGTTTGAAGAAACAGAACCACCCCTTTAACAAAGCTTCTCACTGAGCAAAGCGCCTGAAAATGTTTTTTGCATAATTGCAAAAAGAGTTAAACTTTGAATTTGCAATTATGCAAAGCCCCTGCTGCACCCTCGCACCAACCCGCTAACTGTCCGTAATTACTGCTACTGCACCTTCGAAGCCGACCCTTTAGATACCTCGTCAGCCGCTGTTCCCATCCTTGTCTGCCTGTTCACGTCTTTGCAATTTTGCAAATAAAAGACTAACAAATCAAAAACCTCTGATGTGAAATGTCGTAACAGACTGATAATAAAGCGGTATTTTTGGTGCGTGATGTTTGGCACAAGAAATGCTGTATACGTCATGAACATGATAAGAGAGGGATAAATGGTAAACCCAGACATCTGTCCATTTTATGGCAAAAACGATGATTACTGCGACGTCGGATGTGAATACATTTCGCCACACGATGTGAATATGATCATAAGGTTCTGTAACGGACGATATACCCAGTGTAAAAAATATATGGAGCTGGCTGA
>CAIQWT010000025.1 GCA_903875605.1 uncultured Geobacteraceae bacterium
GCCGATAATCATTGCAGCAAGAATCATACTGGTGGAAAGGCGGTTGCTGGAGAGGTCGAAGTCGGCAGTGAATTTATCGGGCTGCGGTGTTCAATGTCAATTTTGAATTTGTTACGGTTGATCCGGTTGATGATTTCTTCCAAGTCTCGGGAAATGTTACGCGCCAGACTCGGATATGAGCCGAGAATCCGGTTAAAATCAAGTGAAATACGAAAGGGATACTGCTTTTGAAGGAGCGCCTTGACAATAAACGGTCGCAGATGTACCGCCTTTAACAAAAGCCGGATGCAGCATTGTCCGCAAGCTATGGGTATGCACATGCGGGACTATCCATTCTTTATGCAAAAACGGCGTGTCCCGCTGTTTTGAGCCATCCTCCAAGACTCTCTTGCACAGAATTGTAAATTTCACCTAGTAAACTTCCGCTATGAAGCGTATGCAGCGTAATTTCCGGTGGGCAAAATAAGCGAGCCGCAGCAAGCGAAAAGCCAGTACCTCTGCTGGTGTATCCCTGCATAGCACCGCAATTCCACCTTCCGGATAAATAACTGCGGTTACAGCGCGTATTGGTAAACAGAGGTATCCGGCCTGGCAAACAGATTTGACCACCATGGGTATGTCCGCAGAGATAAAAATTAACCCCACAGCGGGATGCTTCATCTGCTATCTCAGGAGAATGTGACAGTAAAATCACACACTGCTCCGGTTTTACTGCTGAAAGTGCTTTTTGAAGGTCGTGGCATTTATAGAAATGAGGATCGTCAACTCCTGCTAAAATGATTTTTGCCGTACCGCGCTGAAGTTGCACTGCATCATTCAAAAGCATCCTGATCCCCATCCGCTCCAACATTGGCGTAATTTCCAAAGAGTCGTGATTTCCTAAAATACCGAAGATTCCATCCTGTGAGGAAATTGACCGGACAATCGGTACAAGACCTTCAAGGGATGGCACTGAGTATTCAACGGCATCCTCATAGCTGAAATCACCAGTAAAAACAGCAAGATCACAGGGTACATGTTCGACAATGCGCAGTATTCCCTCACCTTCGTCTATGAGTCCATCAGCGTGCAGATCGGAAAGATGTAAAATTGTATAACCTTCAAATGCGGCAGGAAGATCCGGCAGGTAGACATCATTTTGCTCCAGTCGGTAGTCAACGCAGTTTTGACGAGCCCGATCCTGGAAACCGGTATATTTAAGAAGATTATCAACCGCCGCGCTGAGAGTCTGCATGTTCTTCTGATGTGCAGATAATGACTCAGCCCCTGAAAGCGGTGATGTTTTCTCTAATTGCACGCAAGTGCGCATATGGGAACAGCTAGAATGTGTCGAAATTTCCGGCTTCATGGCGGTATTTCTCCAAAATGACTTAGACATTATTTAGCACTGTATATCCCGGTTCATCTAACAACGCCTACCAGTACGCATCACTATAGATATCGGAAAAAAGATGACTGAAACCATATTCGTTAATAGCACGCAGCATTCCGTCGGTTACGTAAACCAGTTTCGGCTCAATACCACGCATCTTGGCACACTCCACCCATGCATTCAGCAGCTGCAAGCCACTTGTGTCTGTTTCTTCTATCTGGCTACAATTTATTAAGAAATTATTTTTACCATCCGATTCCATCTGATTAAGCGTCTGAACCATAGAGTCAATATTGTCTGCCACACCTGACATTGTCCAATCTCCCTCCAGATGTACCACTCTCCCTGCAATACGAACCGGCATATATACCTCCGCGTCGAATATTGGATGTTATTGCTTTTCTAAATAATTTCATATCTCATGCCAACTATTTTTATAATAATAGTTGAGTGATATCTCTGCTTTATATTGATTATGCAGTTGATTGACTGTGCAATTTATTGCAACGCTGGAGGGGTTGCATGAGAAATATGGGGGTAACTGACTAACAAAGTTCACTTATATCAGTAGGGTAATTTATTTACGTGAGTTCTGATTATTACATCTATGTGGCTAGGATTGAATTCGTGCCGACTTGCGTCTGTGAGATTATATGGTATTTTTATGGTATGCTCACATCTACAATTACCCCTTTAATTTTGCAATCACTCGGTAATCCAGCCGCTTACCCGGTACAGACGCGCACGGTTCAACTTATTCAAACTCACATTTCATGGCTGTTCCTTACTGATACTCACGTATTTAAACTAAAAAAACCGGTTAACTTCGGCTTTCTGGATTTTTCCACTCTCGATCTGCGCCGTTTTTACTGTTTCGAAGAACTACGCCTCAATCGGCGTCTCTGCCCGGATATCTATGAGCAGGTTATTGCCCTTCGCGAAACAGCATCAGGCGCATCGTTTGTCAACGATGGTACGGTGGTTGATTACGCTGTGATGATGAAGAGATTGCCGGCGGAAAGGATGCTTGACCGGCTCGTTGAAAACGGTAGCGTTTCAATAGATGAGATTCAGATTGTTGCGCGTAAAATAGGGGCATTCCACTCTGAAGCCCCTACATCACCGCATATTTCTGCATTTGGATCAATCGAACAGATTACATATAACTGGCGGGAAAATTTTGAGCAGACGCTCCAGTTCAGAGACTCCACTCTTCCGGTGGAAGTATCTGAAACCATCCGCACTTACGTTGAAACCTTTATTTACGCATGCGGTACACTGCTTGCTGAACGTATTGCTTACGGCTTTATTCGGGAATGTGACGGGGATATTCATCTGGGCAACATCTGCCTGCTTAATGCTACCGCATATATTTTCGACTGCATTGAATTTAATGAACGATTTCGCTGCTCTGATACGGCTGCCGATATCGCATTTTTACTGATGGATCTTGATTACTACAAGCGTTCTGATCTTGCTGAAGCCGCGCTCACCTCCTACATTACAACAACCGGTGACACCGGTTGTGTGAAGCTGATTCCGTTTTACAAGGTGTATCGTGCCTTCGTTCGCGGCAAAGTCGAGAGCCTGCAACTCCTTGACACCGGGATAGGTGAAGATGAACGTGCAGCCGCTGAAAAACGCGCACAACGCTACTTCCGGCTAGCACAGGGGTACTGCCTGAAAAGCCGGCTTCCACTTACCCTGTTCATTACCTGTGGCACCATGGGAAGCGGAAAAAGTACTCTGGCCGAGCAGCTTGCCTTTGAACTCGGCCTGACTGCCTTCAATTCGGATGTCGTGCGAAAACAACTCGCAGGTATGCCGCCGGAAAGAGCGGTTTATGCAGAGTATGGAGACGGGCTATATTCAAAGGAGATGAGCCGGACGACCTACCACGAACTGGAGCAGTTGGCCGGCAACAAGCTGGTTTCCGGGCATTCCGTGCTGATTGATGCGGGGTTTGGATCCTCTGCAGAACGAACTGTTTTTGCCAGACTAGCAGCCTCTTATCACGCACAGTTTGTCATTCTGTTCGTACACTGTGATCAGGCCCAGCAGTGGGAACGACTCTATCTGCGTACGCTACGAGGCACTTCTGTCTCGGATGGCAGAGTAGAACTGCTCGATCAGCAAACATCTGCTTTTGAGCCTCCGGATAATTCGGAAGGCGTTGTGATTCCCTGCTCTACCAGTGACACGGCAGAACATTCTTTAAACTCTGCAGTTCAACGTATTTATGAAGTTGCAGGTTTTATATCGCCCCCGTCCTGATCATCCAGCGCCGTACTTCATCCATAAGCACCAGGCCAATGGCGAAAGGCCAGGCCAGGAAAAACTCTTTGAGCGAAAGTGACGCAGTGCCAAACCAGAACTGCAGCGCAGGGACTTCAACAATCGTCGCTGCAAGAGCAAGCTCTACCGCAATACCGATCATCAGCCAGCGATTGGAAAGTATTCCCTGCTGCATCAGTGACTGACGACTGGTTTTGCTTATAATTCCATTGGCCACCTGACACAGAATGACCGCCACAAAAAACGCCGAGACCGCCTTGAGATAGAGCGGCGTAGACGCTGTAAGACACTGCCCCCACTGCCATCCTCCGGCGTAGATTACAGTAAAATAGGCGTAGAAACCGGCTACTGACTCAATCATTCCAAACAGACCGTAAGACAATAGTATTAATCGTGTGTTCACCAGATGTTCCGAGCGGGAACGTGGGGGGAGATTCATGATATCACGCTCTGCTGACTCGGAACCGAGCGCGATTGCAGGCAACATGTCCGTGCCCAGGTCTATGGATAGTATCAGCATTACAGTCAGGGAAAGCGGGATGCCGAATATCAGAAATGCCAGGAATGGCATGACTTCCGGCACAGTGTGAGTAATCGTGTAACGAATCGATTTTTTCAGATTGTCGAAAATAGTACGGCCTTCACAGACAGCGGGCAGCATGGTAGCAAAATTATCGTCCAAAAGAATAATATCGGCAGCCTCGCGGGCAACATCGGTGCCGGATAGTCCCATAGCGACGCCGATGTCTGCCTGTTTCAGGGCCGGCGCATCGTTGACTCCGTCTCCAGTAACAGCGACCACCTCCCCCCGCCGCTTTAAGGCCTGAACAATTTTCAGCTTCTGCTCCGGCGAAGTTCGGGCAAAGATCACTTCGCTCTGCTCAAGCTCCCAGTCAAGGTGGGCGTCCGATATGCTGCGCAACTGTTCACCATTAATTACCGTTGGCGTATCTCCGGTGACAATCCCGACCATCCTCCCCACGGCAAGCGCCGTAGTCTGATAATCTCCGGTTACCATAATTACCCGCACACCGGCAGAGCGCAGTGCAACAACAGCTTCCGGGACCTCTGGGCGTGGCGGGTCGAACAACCCCGACAGCCCAATAAATATATATCCACCCGCCGGTAGATGCTCCTGACCCCACTGAACCTGTTCTGTTACCGCCTGATATGCAAAAAGAAGCACCCGCTCACCGAGCCGGGCCAACTCCTCGTATGCGGTCAGGTAGTCATCTCTGTCGGCATCTGTCAGCGGTCGGGGAATACCATTGATTAGAATTCGATCACAAAGCTGAATTGAAACATCAGGCGCCCCTTTGAGGCAGGCCATGGTCTCTCCATTCACCCGATTGATTGTCACCATTAACTTTGTGGCAGCCGTGAACGGCTCTTCAAAAAGCCGGGTGGATGTATTCCGAACCGTGGCAATGTCATGAAAGCGGGAGCTGAAGAAGAGCAGTGCCGTTTCTGTAGGATCTCCGGAATAACAACCGTCCGGCTTCAGGTGGGCGTTATTGCAGAGCGTGGCAACGATAAGAAATTTTTCCAGTTCATCACGCTCAAAGTTGGCATCTGCCTCGTTATGAATGCACTCGTTGAGATAAAGCCGCTGAACCGTCATCCGGTTGGTTGTCAACGTGCCGGTCTTATCAGTGCAGATGACAGTTGTACAGCCAAGTGTTTCCACCGATTCCAAATTCCGCACCAGGGCATTTTTGGAGGCCATACGACGTGCAGCGATGGAAAGGCTGAGCGTTACCGTTGCCATCAGACCTTCCGGCACATTGGCGACGATTATACCGATTGCAAAAACCAGTTTACTCCAGATCGGAGTATCAACCCAGACAAGGCTGCCGAGAAAGACAAGAGCGCCCATGACGATGGCTACGGTAGAAATAATCCGGGTAAAGCGGCGTATTTCACGGCGAATCGGTATTTCCCTCGCAGTTACATTCTGCGTCAGGTCTGCGGTGCGACCGATCTGCGTTTTCATACCGGTTGCAAAGACCACCGCCCGCCCGTTTCCGGACATGACCTGTGTACCGGAAAAAACTACATTACGGCTTTCCAGCAGCCGGTGATTGGTCGGCTCAGTTGTGCGCAACTGCGGCTCAGACTCTCCGGTCAAGGATGAATTGTCAACTTTGAGTGCGGCAACCTCGACCAGACGAGCATCCGCAGGAATCTGGCTCCCCTCCTCCAGAATCAGCAGATCTCCGCGCACTACTTCCGAAGCAGGGATTTCCAGACTGACACCATCCCTCACCACAGCGGCCTTCCGGGGCAGAAGGTCGCTAAAGCTGTCCATGATCGCCTCTGCCTTGTGCCCCTGCCAATAGCTGAAAACACCATTTAGCAGAACAACACCAACCAGTGCAATAGCAATGGCCAGACTTCCCTGACCGGGCAGCAGATATTCAGCAGTCAATGACAATCCCGCTCCGCTCCAGAGTAAAAGCGCAAAGAGATTAGTCAACTGGCGCAGGAACTTTACGAATTCAGGTTCCTTTTTACGTTGGACTAGAACATTAGGCCCATCGAGACGCAAGCGCTCTGCGGATTCGGTTGTCCCGAGACCCCTTTGCGCATGACTGTTCAGTCGCCGTATATATTCATTAATAGGCACTTGATGCATCTGGAATTACACCTCAATCCGGAACTCTGCCCCTCCATCCACATTGCGGGCGGTCAGCTTGCCGGCCATGTTCTGTTCGATAATAACTTTTGACATATACAACCCAATACCTGTGCCCCTATCCGGACCACGGGTCGTGAAATACGGATCAAATATCTTGGGAAGAATTTCATCAGGAATGCCGCCGCAATTGTCGCGGATATACAGTACCGAATGTTGATTCTCCCGGGCAATGCGTATTGTCACATGGGGATGGGGGACTTTGCGTTCTTTTGCAGCATCATTGGCATTTGTAATAATATTGAGCAGTACCTGTCCATATTCACTCTCGTAGCCAATGGCGACTACCTCATCGTTGCTTTCAATTTCCACAACCATATTGAAGCTTTTCAGAGAAGGAGAGATCAGCGACATGGCACGATTGAGTGCTGAACTGATGTTGAATTCATGTTTTGCCTTATCCTCACGAAAAAATGTACGAAAATCATTGATAGTGCTGGACATGTAGAGGAGGACTTCCATCGCCTCGTGAATATTTTTGTCCATTTCCTCTCGAGTGAGTTCGCCAGCATTAAACTGAATCTGTAGAGCCTGAATTATGAGAGCGACATTATTGAGCGGCTGGCGCCATTGATGGGCGATGTTACCAATCATTTCGCCCATTGCAGCCAGTCTACCCTGCTGAATCAGCATTTGATCCTTGCGGCGCAGATCGGCAACTGTTTCAATTACACGTGTTTCAAGAGTTTTAACTAGTTGTGCAAGATCTTCATCAGCCTGGCGACGTTTACAACGATTCTCGGCTTCTTTTAATTCACGTACGACGGCAGGCAACAACCTCGCAATATTCCCTTTCAGGAAATAATCATCTGCCCCGGCCTTCATGGCATTAATTGCAGTTTCTTCGCCGATTTTTCCTGATACGATGATGAAAGGGATGTCAATTTTGCTCCCTTTCAGCATTTGTAACGCATCTAAACCGCTAAAATGCGGCATGACATAGTCCGAAATTACAACATCCCATTTTTTTGCAGACAATGCTGCCTGCATTGCTTCAGGAGTATCGACCCGCTTGCAGTCCAGCTCATAGCCGTTTTTTGACAGCTCGCGCTCAAGCAGAAGAGCATCATCCTCGGAATCTTCAATGATCAGCAAACGAAGTGGAGTTGTCATGGTGTCTCCCTGTAAATACCCACCTACCTCAAACCAGAATGCCGCCCCCTGCTCCACTACACCTTCAGCCCAAATATTGCCGTCGTGTCGGTGGATGATATGCTGCACCAGTGACAGACCTGTACCGGCACCCCAGCATCTTTTCCAAAGCAGGATTCACGTAGGCCGTCATAGACTCTATATCGAGAAGCCAGAATCCATCTTATGCCAACTCCACGAGCGTGCGGTATATCTGATCCATCGCCGGTTGGCTGACGTTTTTCATGGAAATCTACCTCTCTCCTGACCTCAAATAGGGTTCCGCTTTTATCGCATTCACATTTCAAATGTCTCAATTGCCCTTTACCTGTCCAGCATCTCCCGCACCTTCTGCTGTAGCTCAAACGGCTTAATCGGCTTCATAATCAGATCGACACCATTCTCAAGCTCACCCCGATTTCTTATGAAATTGGCGGTATAACCGCTTGTAAAGAGCACCCTGACATCAGGCTGAAGGTGCCGGATTTCCCTGAACGCATCCAAGCCGCTTTTATTAGGCATTATCATATCCATGAGAATGAGCTTGATCCTTGAGCTATTCGCCTTGAATATATCCACCGCCTCCTGACCATCAACGGCACTGATGATCTCATAACCGAATTCTCCCAGAACCATCTCCACAACCTTACGAACCGAGGCATCATCCTCTACCAGAAGGATCATCTCTGTTCCTCCTTTGGACCGTTTAAAAACAATATCCGCTTTTTCAGATGCCACTTCTTTCTCATAAAGCGGAATATGTATCTTGAAGGTAGTGCCCCTGCCCGGCTTGCTGTTGACGTAGACAAACCCGTTGTGCTGACTGACGATCCCATGCACTATCGCCATACCGAGTCCAGTACCTTTGCCAACTTCTTTGGTAGTAAAAAATGGTTCAAAAATCCTGTTAATGATCTCCTCATCCATTCCTACACCGGTATCAGATACGGAGATGACGCCATAACGCCCCGGATTGCCCAAACCGTGGCAGTATACAAAAGATTCATCGGTTTCCTGAAAAAAAGTTTCTATGGTTAAAGTCCCTCCGGCAGGCATTGCATCGCGGGCATTCGCTGCTAGATTTATAAGAACCTGCTCCATCTGCCCGGCATCTGCCATTACCCGAAGGTTCACGTCATGGTAAATGGATTTCAGATGAACATCCTCACCGATTATGCGGACGAGAAAATTCTCTACATGCTGTACTATTTCATCAAGATTCACCGGCTTTGTGTCCAGCACCTGTTTACGGCTGAACGCCAGCAGGCCATGAGTTAACTGTGACCCTCTCTCTGCTGCGGCTCTTATATGCTCAATAGCCTCTTTTGCCGAGTCATCCAAAACCGCTTTCATCATCACTAGGTCGCAATACCCCAAGATGACGGTCAGAACATTATTGAAGTCGTGCGCGACTCCACCGGCCAGCTCGCCAACAACTTCCATCTTCTGAGATTGGCGCAACTGTTCTTCAGCCCGTCGGCACTTGCTGCGATCATCAACATCCCGTATCTCCCTCTCAATAGCAGGTGTCAATCGCGCAAGATTCCCCTTAATGATATAGTCGTTCGCTCCGGCTCTCATTGCCTCCACGGCGCTCTCCTCGCCGACTTTTCCCGATACTATAATGAAGGGGATATCACGCCGACTTTCCTGCAAAATCCGCAGAGCGTCCAGACCGCTGAAATGCGGCATGACAAAGTCAGAGATGACAAGATGCCACGTATTTGTGGCAAGAGCACTTTTCATCGCTTCTGGCGTATCTACACGCTCGGAGTAGAGTTCATAGCCATTTCTTGTCAGTTCGCGCTCAAGCAGCAGAGCATCATCTTCGGAATCTTCGATGATCAGTAAACGAAGTGGGGTGGACATAAAGGTTCTCCCTATTTCACCGGCGGCTCATTCAACATCAACCAGTACAGCCCCAAATTCTGCACCGCTTCGTTAAACTGGACGAAATCAACCGGCTTGCGGATATAGCTGTTACAGCCGTTTTTATAGGCAATAGCGATGTCCTGTTCCTCTTCTGAAGACGTCAGGATCACCACCGGAACATGCGCCGTCTTCTCGTTTTCGCGCAAGCGGCGCAACACTTCAATACCGTCAATCTTCGGCAGTTTCAGATCAAGCAGAATCACCGACGGCAAGCTATCTTTGTTATGCCCAGCATGGTCTCCGTCACCAAGCAGGTAACCAAGAACCTCGGCACCATCCCGCGCCACAATAAGTTCATTCATTATCTTGTTTTTTTTGAGTGCGCGCCTGGTTAATTCCTCGTCGTCGGCGTTGTCTTCTACAAGCAGAATCCATTTATTTTTCATGATCGACTCCTTTCATTTATTACCCAACGTAAACCAGAACGTCGCTCCCTGATCCACCGCACCCTCAGCCCATACCGTGCCGCCATGCCGATGGATGATGTGCTGTACCAGCGTCAGGCCAATACCGGTGCCGGGGAATTCCAGTTCGGTGTGTAACCTCTGAAACGCTGTGAACAGCTTATCCATATATTTCATATCGAATCCGGCGCCATCATCGCGCACAAAATAAGCCGTTTTTCCGTCGAGATTTGAAATCCCGAACTCGATCCGTGCCTCCGCACGGCCGTAGGTAAATTTCCAGGCGTTGCCGAGCAAATTATCCAGAACCAGCATCAAAAGCCGGGGATCTCCTTTAGCTAATACATCATCTTTTATGACGAATTCCACCTTCCGTTGCTGATCGGTACGACGCAACTCTTCTGCAATCGAAACAGCCATAGTGCTCAGATTGACCGTTTCAGAGGCCATATTCACCCTGGTCACACGCGACAGCTTCAGAATGTCATCAATTAGCTGCGCCATCCTCTGCGTGGCCGTTCGCACTCGCCTGAGATAATTTTTTCCATCATCATCCAGTTTGTCTCCACAGTCTTCCAGAAGCGCCAGGCTGAAACCGTCGATGCTCCGCAGCGGTCCACGCAGATCGTGTGAGACCGAATAGGCGAACGACTCCATTTCCTGATATGCAATTTCCAACTGTGCAGTTCGTTCTATCACCCGCTGTTCTAGTTTGTTGTTCAACTGTCGGATTTCCTCCTCCGCCAGCTTCCATTTACTGATGTCTCGACAAATGTTCATCATCGCCAGTTGACCATCCCAGTTGATTTTTCGAGCGCTCACCTCGGTTGGCACGGTGGAACCATCCTTGCGCTGATGTACCGTTTCAAACATATGGTGACCCTGCTCCATAAGCCTGACAACCCTATCCTGAACGTACTGACATTGTTCCGGAGTATCCAGTTTACTAAGCGGCAAGGACATCAACTCGGCATGGGAGTAACCAAGCCGTTCACAGGCCAGCGAGTTGACTTCCAGAAAGCGCCCATCGGTATCATGTATAAATATTGCATCTCCCGCGCTATCAAACAAAAGTCGATATTTTTCCTCACTCTCCCGCAAATCCTTTATCGCCGCTGTGCGTTCCACTATCTGCTGAGCCAACTTGTCCAGCATGGAGTTGAAGCCGGCGGAAAGATCAGCTGCCTCATCAGAACCGCTTACCTCAGAACGCACCGCAGTATTACCTGCCTGAACCTCCTTCATAACCGAATTAATCACGTAGAGCCGCTTCGTGAATTGTCGTCCCATGACCCATGCCAAAAGGGAACCTGTGAGAATGGTGACTAGTGTGAATAGCAAGCCTTTACGTGAAATATCATTCAGCTTCTGCTTAACCCCGGTTTGCGCAATACCGATCCGAATCCAGCCCACATGGTGTCTCATCAAAAGCACCGGTGTTGCAACATCAACGAGTGTCAGGCTGTTGCTGATGATTTTTTGAATCGGATCAGTCGGCATGTCGAGCAGATGCTGACCGACACGCGCATGATCGGTGTGAGCCAGCACCAAGCCATTCACATCCGTCACAATGGCGAATTTAAGTTCCTGATACACTGTTTGCGCATCGACAAGCTCCTGAAGCCCCATAATGTCATGTGACGCAGTTCCGTTGACGGATGAAGTGGCAAGGTTACTCACCAGAGCAATCGCTTGTCTTAATTGATAGTCAAGGAAAGCGGCCTTCTGTTTCTGTGCGATGTCCGCTATAAATAACGTCATCATAACGGCATGAACGGCAGCAACCCCAACAATCAGCTGACGCCGCAAAGAACCGAATAAAAACAGGCGGATTCCGGAGGTCATTTTTTACCTCCATCCACAATACGTACATCTTTTTCAAACTGTGCTATATAGCGGCGCACGATCTCATAATCGTCATTGGACGC
>CAIQWT010000026.1 GCA_903875605.1 uncultured Geobacteraceae bacterium
GGAGCAGGAAGTAATACACACTGGAGAAGATCCACCAGCCGAAAAGGAACGCTTGCTTTTTGTGATGCAACTCAATGAATTTCGGGTTCTTCGCGATTGATGCCCAGTCATACTGTTTTTCTGCCATTAGTTACTCCTTTCTTGTTTGCGTACAGGGATGTGCTGCTGGTGTGCGGATCGTATCTCCTTTCTGTTTTTTAATATACTTCCGAAATCATCATGCGGCCTGTCCGCATTTCAAATAGACTTATGTTTACTTTTACAGAAGATATAAAGTTACACTGTCGTCTTAGAGGCATATATTTAAAATGTATACAAATGGTAATAAACTTTATATTTGCTTGTATTCTTTACTGGATAAACCAAGACCTTAAAATTACTAATTGCCATAATAACAGGTATTTAAGTATTCATTGGTGTCTGCATTGATCTCTGAATACTGAAAATTTCGGTATACATACCATTATTAAAATGATAATTGCAACACAAAAATATCCAAAATATAAACTGCGTTCTATTGTATGTTGAATGGATAGGTGATTATACTATTTTGTCCTATTAGCGTTGGCTAGCATGTTCTGATTAAGGTAGCGTTGCTTGCTCTGGTCGATTAGATGTCAGGTTGTTGATGGACTGTAATAAACAGGTAAGGGAGAGTAAAAATAAATAAACAGATAAAAAAACATTGACAGTAGTTTGATAGTGAGGTATAAAATCCATCTTTTTGAGCCGCTAGCTCAGTCGGTAGAGCACCTGACTTTTAATCAGGTGGTCGTTGGTTCGACCCCAACGCGGCTCACCAAACATTATCAGGCACTTACGTTAAATCGTGAGTGCCTGTTTTGGTTTCAAAGTAGCTGACATATCCCCTTACAGTATCCTCTAACACCAAAAATCAGAAATACAGCCATCCATTTTCAAATTTAGCACTGCTTGATGACCTTATTCCGTTGAGTCAGACATTTTTGCGAATCTGCAACCGTGACTTCAAGCGGTATTTTCTACGCGACCACCCACTACCTATGAGGGAAACGTTTTTCATGAGTATGCTCCGTACTGCATATACCGTGTCAGTTCCTGCAAAAGGAGACTTCCTGATTGACAACTCTATTACCTTTGAAGTGGGCGGCAAAAATAAGGATGCATGCCAGATAAAGGAACGGGAGAATGTCTGGTTGGCGTTGGACAATATTGAGACCGGTAGTGGCAGACGAATACCACTCTGGCTGTTTGGTTTTATTTATTGACCGGTACTATTGCCTCTTCAGGCTGTGACAGTAGCGCGTTCAATCTTCTGAATGATGCGAAAGGTGGCGTCTGCACATACCTTTGACCCACGTCACTCGCCTTCATATCGATTATCTTGTTCAGTGCGGCACCGATGTTGTGGAACCATATAAAGGATTCCAATAGTCTGAACTGCAGTCATACCCCATTGCGACGGGGGTAGTTGATTAATCCCCAAAAGCGGTTATAGTTGTCAGTAGCTTCGCACCTCTATTCATACAAAGGTTCTCATGCAATGAAGCCCGTATCGATTGGATTATGTCTACTGCTACTGTCGCTCGCGCTTCCTTCTTTCGCGTCCGACAAGCCCATCATACGCTTCGGCGTTATCCCCCGCTACAACCCACTTGTTATGTACAAGCGCTACCAGCCGATCATGGACTACCTGACGGCAGAAACCCCCTACCGATTTGAGTTGAAGATCAGCCGCGACTATTCCGAGGCGGTGAGATTCCTCCGGGAAGGAATCACCCCAATCAGCTCTCTGGGCGATGTTACTTTTACTGAGGCTAGCAAACTATACGGGGCTATTCCCATTCTTAAGCCACTCAATCGCGAAGGCAGTCCCTACTATCGTTCAGCCATCATCGTGTCACAAAATTCACCCTTGAAATCATTGGCCGAGCTCAAAGGGAAAAGCATGGTGTTCGGTTCGCCTCACTCTACCTCCGGTAATCTTGTCCCACGTTATATGCTGTGGAACAGTGGAGTCCGACTCCAGGACCTCGCCTCCATAACCAATCTGAAACACCATGATGCAGTTGCAAAAGCAATTCTAAAAGGACAATTTGCAGCCGGAGCGGTCAAGGATGTGATCGCACATAAATATATGAGCCATGGTTTACGCGTATTGGCTTATTCCGATCCCCTTCCTTCAGTCCCTTTCGTGGTCAGAAAAGAGGCTTCACCCGAATTTATCAGATCCGTCAAACAGGCATTGCTGAAGCTTGACCGAAACAAGCCGGATCACAAAAAAATCATGGACACCTGGGACGACGAATTCAAGTACGGATTCGCCGAAGCAAATTCTGATGACTACCGGAAAATATTTGGCATGATCCGCGATATTCCAAAGGGATGCGGTTACGGGTGCCATAGATGACATCGATGCGCTTTATCAGCATTAAGTTTCAGTTTATGATGATCGCCATGTTTCTGGTGACAATCTCCTCTACGCTTTGGGGTTGGTGGACATGGCAGAACGAGCGTGATCTTCTGTACCACAACCTGAAGAGCGAGGGAGAGCAGGTTGTTACCTCGCTTTCGTCACCGATAATCAATGCGCTGCTGTACGAAGAGATGGGGGTAATAGAAGAGGGGGGACTGCTGGATAACTTCATTGAAGAGATCATGAACAATCCGAGCCTGGTGATAACCAGTGCTCTTGTCACCGATCAGGCCGGTAAGGTGCTGGCACACAATCAATACGGCGAATATGGAAAGGTTTACACGGATTCGCTGATTACGGCCGCTCTCGCCGGAACAAAACAGATATCCAAATTGAAGAAGTCTACAGAGGTCACTCCACAGGTTCTGGAAATAGCGATGCCGCTGCGTATTTACGGTAAAAGATGGGGAGTATTAATGGTAGGCATCTCCACCGCCATTTTGGAAAAGGAGCTGCACTCTCTGGCGTTGCGCATCTTGCTGACCTCTTTTAGTTTTTTCATGTTGGGCACTCTGGCATCGTATCTTATCGGCCGCAATATGGCGCGCCCTCTGCAGCGCCTATCTGTATTGATGTCCTCTGTTACTACGGAGAACCTGGTTGTTGAACTTCCGCCGAGTCGTCCTGACGAGATTGGCCAGCTTCAGGACAGTTTCGTTCAGATGCTTGAGCGTCTTCATCGCAGCGAAGCCGAGCGGGAAAAAATTATTGCCCAACTGATCCAGAGCGAGAAATTGGCTTCAATCGGTAAAATCACTGCGGGTGTGGCTCACGAAATTAATAATCCGCTCGGCGCAATCAATACCTGTATCTACAATATAGAACAGCAAGGTGGGGCAGGTGGCCGAAATCTGGAAATGATCAAGCAGGGGACAGAGCGGATCAGGCGTATAGTCAGCCAGCTAAACGATTTCAGCCGGGCCGGGTCACTTGACCTGAAACCAATCGACAGCAGTCGGTTCTTCTCTGAAAGCGCCGAGTTTGCCAGAGTCGTTCTCAGCAAGCATGCAGTTCGACTGGTTGCTCAGGATAACTGTAGCACGCCCCGCGCCTTGTCTCTGGACAAGGGCAAGATGCAGCAGGTGATCCTCAATCTGCTTATTAACGCTTCCGATGCTTCCCAAGCGGGAGGGACGGTTCTGTTTAGCGCACATTGTTCCGGACAGTTCTATCACATCCAGGTAACGGACAATGGCTGTGGCATTCCTGCTCCCGATCTGAACAGGATATTTGACATCTTTTATACAACCAAGCGAACCGGTGAAGGGACGGGCATCGGCCTGGCCATCTGCAAGAGTATTGTCGAGATGCACGGCGGTACCATCCAGGTTTCCAGCTGCCCCGGCGAAACAGTCTTTACCGTTATCGTTCCCAATCAAACTTCGGAGGTACCTGATGGAGGTATTCAAGCTGCTTCTGGTTGAGGATGACCCCCTGTTGGGTGAAGCGCTCCAGGAAGCGCTCTTGACCAATGGCTATCAGGTGCGTTGGGCTGACAGCGGCGCTGGTGCACTTGAGGCGGCCTGCAACGAATCCTTCGACCTTTTGCTTCAGGATGTGAAGCTACCGGATGCCGACGGTCTAGATATTCTTAGCGACATCCTGAATCACCAGCCCAGTTGTCACTCTCTGGTTATGACCGGGCAGGCCACTGTGGAAATGGCGGTGCGCGCCATGAAGCTGGGAGCGTTCGACTTTCTTATCAAGCCCTTTGATGTCAATCTGTTGCTATTGAAGCTTGAACGGGTGTTTGAATATCGTAACCTTGAAAAGCAGCTTAAACAGCTTTCCGACGATGCTACCCATAAGTCGCGCATCATAACCCGCTCTCCAGCTATGCGTTCGTTGCTGAATACTGCTGCAGTCGTTGCCTCCAGCGACGTGTCGCTGCTCCTTCAGGGAGAAAACGGCACCGGAAAAAAACTCCTGGCTCAAACCATCCATGGATGGAGCCCCCGAAAAAACTGTCGTTTGATACAGCTTCACTGTGGAGCTATCCCTGCTCCAATGATCGAGGAAGAGCTGTTCGGTATTGAAAAAGGGGCTACTTCTACTGCTGACCGTGGAAGACCCGGGCTGCTTGAGATAGCCGCCGGGGGCAGCCTGTTTCTGGACGGCATCGATGAACTGCCGTTATTAATTCAGTCGGCATTGGCCAGTGCACTGGAGGAGATGGCCTGCTGCAGGATTGGAGGGACGACAGTCCGAAAACTGGATTTCCGCCTGATCTGTTCGACTGCACAAGATCTGAAGGCGATGACTGATGACGCCCTTTTTCGCAGGGATCTCTACTACAGAATCAACGTGGTCACCATTCATCTGCCACCATTACGTGAGCGCCGTGAGGACATCCCGCTACTTGCGGCCCATTTCGTAAATAAGTTCACTTGTAATAACCAGAGTCGCGTCCAGCTTTCGCCGGAACTGCTGGATCGCTTAATGCTGCTTCCCTGGCCCGGCAATATCCAGGAGTTGGGAAACCAGATCGAAGAACTTATTCTGCTTCACCCCGGCCAGACGCTCATGGAGCGCCATCTCCCCGCATTGATGGAGTCCCCCCTAGATATGGGCATCCAGTTTGAAAGAATTCAGGTCGGTATGCCACTCAAGGATGCTGTCAGCCTTTTTGAAATGCGCTACATTCATCGGGTGCTGGACAGCATGGGCGGACAAAAAGGTCGGGCTGCAGAGGCGCTTGGTCTGTCCCGGAAGGTGCTGTGGGAAAAACTCAAGCGCCAGCCATAATTACCTCGTCTCTCCATGTTACGCAATCGTAACGTCACCATCCTCTCCTCAAAACCCTGCAAACACAGTTAATCCGCGACTATTCAGACATTTGGAATAAAGAACCTTTCGCTTTAAAACTACCGGTAACTTTCCAAATGCATGCATTGTTACGACATCGTAACAGAAAACATCAATAAAAACAATAACTTGTGGTATTTTGTGATCTGGTTTATAGTTGCGTTGGGTTGTTTGGAACGGAATTAACATAAAGGTAAAGGAGAGTTGAAACTGTGGATGAAATGAATCTCAAGGTACATAAAAGGAAACGGCTGCTTCGGTGGTTAGCCATAACTGTGGTGGCGCTTGTCGTAATGGCTGGCGGTGTGCTGGCCGTCCTGCTGGTGGCGGAAAATTACTCAGGTCGGTCCGAGTTCTGCGGTACGCAGTGCCACATCATGAAACCAAATTATGATACCTGGAAAAAAGATAAACATAGCCTGCCCGATAAGAAGACAGGCAAGATAACCGGCTGTATCGACTGCCATTACAAACCGGGAGAAAAACCGACGCCCAAGGCAAAATTCCGGGGGTTGGGACAGCTCTTCTCCTATCTGGCAACGGGCGATAAGGAAGTGCGCAAAAGACCGTCGGTGAGTGATTTAAGCTGCACTACCGCACTGTGCCACCCCATGGACAAGCTTCTGGTCCAGCAGATTGATTACAAGAAAAAGTATGAAAC
Source organism: uncultured Geobacteraceae bacterium (assembly GCA_903875605.1). Taxonomy (GTDB): domain Bacteria; phylum Desulfobacterota; class Desulfuromonadia; order Geobacterales; family Pseudopelobacteraceae; genus JACRCG01. Next base: position 5,922 of record CAIQWT010000026.1, read on the forward strand.
AAAATACAAAGGCAATCTCAAACCCTTCGAACATAAAACCCACCTTGAAAAAGTGATCGATGGGCAGAAACTTCAATGCACCTCCTGTCATTTGCACCAGACGAGGGGCAGGCATTTTGAAGTGCCGAAAGAGCTCTGCTTTATCTGTCATTTCCGTAAAGCCAAGGAGAATGAAGGACGGGCCAAGTGCGCCGTCTGCCACGAAATTCCTGAAAAGCCGCTGGAGATGAAAAAGGTCGCTGGCGATGTTGGAGACGGCAAACCGAAGAAGCCAATCACTCATAAGGAGCTCGAAGCGGCAAAGATTTCGTGCAACCGCTGCCATCTGGAAATGATCATGGGAAGCACTTCGCTGAAAATGGACCTGTGCCTCGAATGTCACCACGACGCGTCACCCGAGCTGATGTCCAAAGTAAGTGATAAAAAGCTGATGCACATGGAGCATGTCACCAAACAGACAGCCCGCTGTTCCCAGTGCCACGAGACTATCGACCACAAAAAAAACTCCTATCTGGACGCCGCGGTAAAGAACTGCGACGCATGCCATCCGGAACCACACTTCTATACCAAAAAACTTCTGGCTGGCGTCGGCAGTGTGGGCGTGGGAACTCAGGAAAAATATCCTTCACTTATGCACTCTTTCGGAACCAACTGCACCGGTTGCCATCAGAAGGACAGCCGTGATGCTAAGGGGAACAAGGTCAGAGCGGGGTCGAACAAGAGTTGTGCCGCGTGCCATCATAACGATCCGAAGTACGAGAAGATGACTGTACAATGGGCTAAAGACATCGTGGAGGCGGTGGCGGAAACAAAACTGGCTGAGAAGGCGGCGCTGGAAGCGGTCGCTGAGGTACAGAGTGCCAAAACGACACCGGTATACACGCAAGCCGTCGCTAAGCTCAAACGTGGTCAGGAGAATCTCCGGATTGTGACTGCCGGTGGTGGAGTGCATAACAAAAAATATGCGATGCTTCTGCTTGATATGGCCACGCAGAGTTTTCAGGAAGTGGCGGCGGAACTGAAATCACAAACTCCGAAAGGGGGGACAGGTGAGAAGTAGCGGTAACAATGTGGTGAGGATGATTCACACAGAAGATGGTCTGTACGGCGCCATTGGCTACAAGATTGCTGTGCCGGAACTTAAGGTGAAAAACCTGAAAGGAGAAACGTATGAACATTAACAGAAGGAATTTTCTGAAAGCATCACTGGCGGCTGGTGTGCTCTTTACCCTTGACGGCCCGCTGTTTAACGCCCTGGCCTTTGCGGCTGCTGAGGGTGGAGTAAAACCTGGTGCCTGGCTCCCCTCCACCTGTCAGGGGTGCACCGCCTGGTGTCCGGTGGAGTTTTTTGTTCAAAACGGCCGTATAGCAAAGGTTCGCGGCAACCAGCTCAGCAAGGCCAACAATGGCTACTGCTGCCCTCGCGGCCATCTTATGGTTCAACAGGTCTATGATCCGGACCGGATCAAGGTGCCGATGAAACGCACCAACCCTGTCAAGGGGCGCGGTGTCGATCCCAGGTTCATTCCGATCAGTTGGGATGAGGCATTGGATACGGTCGCTGACAAGATGCTGGAACTGCGCAAAGCCAATGAGCCGGAAAAACTGCTCTACATGCGTGGCCGCTACTCGTCAACTTCAACCGAGCTACTATACGGCACACTACCGAAAATTTACGGCACCCCTAATTACTACTCCCACAGCGCCATCTGCGCCGAAGCTGAGAAAATGGGGCCGGGGCTCACCCAGGGTTTCTTCGGTTACCGGGACTACGACCTGGCCAAAACAACCTGCTTGGTAATCTGGGGTACCGACCCGCTCAGCTCTAACCGTCAGGTGCCCAACGCCATCAACAAGTTCGGCGACATCCTTGATCGCGGCACAGTCATCACAGTCGATCCCCGTTATTCCACCTCTGCTGCAAAGGCCACGGAGTGGCTTCCGATCAAGCCGGGCGAAGACGGTGCTCTGGCAGCGGCCTTTGCACACGTCATTATGACCGAAGGGATGTGGAGTAAGGAGTTTGTCGGTGATTTCAAGGAGGGTGTCAATCTCTTCAAGAGCGGTGCAACGGTTGACGAGGCGGCTTTTGTGGAAAAACAGACGTATGGCGTTGTTAAATGGTGGAATATCGAGTTGAAGGACAAGACCCCTGCCTGGGCCGCCAAGGTCACACTGATCCCTGAAGATCAGATCATCCGTGCAGCCCGCGCCATGGGCAAAGCGGGGACAAAAACATCGGTCTGGATGGGGCCCGGCGTGGCCATGACCCCTCGCGGAACCTATGCATCTATGGCGGTCTACGCACTAAACGGCATCCTCGGTTCCATTGAAACCGAAGGGGGCGTCATGCAGAGTTCCAGTGCGCCGGTGGAGAGTTTCCCCAAGGCCGATCCATTTATTGATGAACTGGCCAAGCACCACGGTCATGGCAAAAAGATTGACGGCCGTGGCGCTAAAAACATGCCGGCCATGATGAACGCCAAGCCGGGGAGCGGCGTGGTCACCAACAACGTGGCCAATGCCCTGTTGAAGGATCCCGGAGCGATAAAGGTTTTTATCAGCACCTGGAGCAACTTCGTCTTTTCTGCCACCGGTGCTCAGCGCTGGGAAAAGGCTATGGAAAAAATCCCCTTCTTCGTTCATGTGGTCACTAACGCCGCTGAAATGACCCAATACGCTGATATTGTTCTGCCGGCGACTTTTGCTCCGGCTGAGAAACTCTCTATCGTTGGTAATATGGCCAACCTGCACGGCCATATCTCCATTCAGCAACCGGTGATCAAGCCGCTCTGGCAGGCTAAGGCCGAAGAGATCGAAGTAATGTGGCTTCTGGCCGAAAAGCTTAAAACCAAAGGGTTTGCAAATCTGTATGATTACTATGCTTCCTTTGAAGATCCGGAAACCAAGAAAAAACCGGCCAACGCAGCAGAGTTTGCAGAAATAGCCGCTAAAATTTCCAGCCAGAAGGTCTGGAACGGTAAAGAGAAGATGAAGGGAGATCAGATTGCAGGATGGGAAGATTTCAAGAAAAAAGGCGTCTACAACTCCGAGGTCTATAAGTACAAAAAGAACTGGGGTAAGGATAACCCCGAAACGAAGAAATTCGAAGGCAAGTTCAAGACCGAAACCAAAAAGTTCGAGTTTTACAGCGAGACCATGAAAAAAGGGCTTGCCGAGCATGCCAAAAAGCATAACACCACCATAGATGATATCCTCAAGGTCAGCGGTTATGAGGCCCAGGGTGAACTTGCCTTTGTGCCGCATTATGAATCACCCAAGCGCCACGGAAGCCTGGCGGAGTATCCCTTTACCTTTATCGACCACAAGTCCCGCCTCAACCGGGAAGGGCGCAGCGCCAACACTCCATGGTACCAGGAATTCAAGAAGGTGGACGTTGGGGATAAGAGCTGGGATGACGTGGCCAAGATCAACCCGATAGACGCAAAAAAAATGGGCATCAAGGACGGCGACACTATTCGTCTCACCTCTACTACTGGAACTATTGTCACCAAGGCACGGCTCTGGGAAGGTGTCCGTCCCGGTACGGTCGCCAAATGCTATGGTCAGGGCCACTGGGCCTACGGTCGCGTTGCCGCCAAGGATTACGCCAAGGCCCAGCCACGTGGAGGCAACAACAACGAGCTTCTGGTCGACGACTATGACCGTTTGAGCGGCGCTACTGCCCGCAACGGCGGCTTCACCGGCGTCAAGATCGAGAAAGCCTAGGAAAGGGAGGAATTAACCAATGGCAAAACAACTAGGAATGGTTATAGATATGCAGAAATGCGTGGGATGCGGAGCGTGTGCCCTCGCCTGCAAAACCGAAAACAGCACGCAGGGCGCAAACAGAGGACAAACCTTTAACTGGGCTGATTTTTACATCACGGAGAAGGGGACGTTTCCTAACATCCAGTCAGAGACTATCCCTACCCGCTGCAATCACTGCGCAGAACCGGAATGTATCAAAGGATGCCCGAAGCCACAGGCGTTGTATAAGTCGGAAGAGGGGCTCACCCTGTTCAACGCCAAGTATTGTATCCAATGTAAAAAATGTCAGGAGAAGTGTCCCTACAGTGCTCTCGATGTGAACAAGCAGCATGTGCAATACAGTGTCATCAGCTTTAATGAGGTTGGTGTTGAAGTCAATGAATTCTACAAGGATAAAACGGAACTGATCAAGGGGTGTACCGCCTCCGGAGCTCAAGTGTCTCAAGCCGCCGGGGCAACCCCGCCCAACAGAAACGAGTATGCTTACAGGGATGACAAGAACCCGCGCGACCCGAAAGCTACCCGTGGCAAAGGAGAGACTAAAGATGTCCGTTCCGGCGGTTGGGTGGAAAAATGCACCTTCTGTGTCCACCGGATCAGGAATGGCGAGCAACCGTACTGTGTCGTGGCCTGTCCGGCCAAGGCGCGGATCGTCGGCGATGTCAACGATCCTGCCAGTGAGGTGAGCAAGCTGATCAGTAAATACAAGCCGAGACTGCTCAAGAACAATAAGGGTGAGTATCTGAAAGCCGGCGAGAAGGGTACGCAGCCAAACAATTATTACATCAGGGATTATAAAAAAGTGTAGTTCGGACTGGCATCTATCATGGCCGGCCCTCTCCATATCAGGGAGTGGGCCGGTAAAGCTCGAGGAGTAGCCATGCAAAAAGATGAAATTATCGTACTTGAGATAATGAAAGGTGAGTGCTATCGCTTTTTGGCCGCTTGTTTCTATTTACCAAATAAGGAGTCACTTGCAGCGGAACAATTACTTGCCAATCTGACGCAAAACCTTCAGCAAATCTGCCCGGCGGCTGCGCCGTTTTCAAAAAAAATGGAAGAGAGCTTTGAAGCGTACACGGAAGAAGAGCTTGCAGTAGAATACTCCAGGCTCTTCGTGGGACCATTCGGCCTGAAGGCCCCGCCGTATGGATCTATTTATCTGGACAATGAACGCACGGTTATGGGCCCCTCCACCATGGAGACTATACACTTTTACGAAAAAGAAGGGCTTGCCAGAGATGAGAGCTTTAACGAGCTTCCCGATCATATCGCAGTAGAGCTGGAATTCATGTATTTTCTCATTTTCAGGGAAGCGGAAGCTCTGCAGAATGGAGAGTCCGGGCGGGCAGAATTGTATCGCCAAAAACAGGAGAATTTCCGCAGTCGTTTCCTTGATAAATGGGTTCCTGCATTTTGCGGGAATATGAAAGAGGGTACCGACAACGTTTTTTATCTCGCGCTGGCGGACTGTTTATTCACTTTGATCTCGCTCGCATCTGTACCGGCGGCATCAGGTCAGCCGTAAAACCAAATCCATACCAACGTCTCAACTTTGTTGGCTTGTCTGCACCTCAACAGCATACTGTTATGCGCCTTACTTGTAGCGACGGTTAGGAATATGGTGTGTGCGATAAAAAATACAAAAATGAAACTTTTACTTGACACCAACCATTAATTCTAATAACTATAGTCTTACTAGACTATGATTTCAAAAAAGACTAAATACGCGCTTAAGGCGCTTGGTTATCTGGCCGAACACTCTACGGGCGAACCTATTCTTATTTCTGAACTTGCGAAAGAAGAAAATATCCCACGGAAGTTTCTCGAAGCTATTCTTGTCTCTCTCAGAAAAGGCGGAATACTTAAGAGCAAGATCGGCAAAGGCGGCGGTTATATGCTGGCTGTCCCTCCGACCAATATTACTATTGGCAGGATAGTCGGTATACTTGAAGGCGGCTTTGCTCTGGTGGAATGTCTTAACGATAATAATGTAGAAGTGGTATGTGTTGAGTGCGGCGACCCGACTTGCTGCGGTATCCGTCTGGTGATGGGAGATGTAAAAAAGGCAATAGACTCAGTATTCGAATCAACAACCCTCGCGGATATGGTTGAGAGAAGCGAGCTAGCCCGGCAACATAAGTCAAAGATCGTGGATTTCAGCATTTAAGTTTTTTTATCACAAATGCCTACCTAATCTATAGAGATAGGTAAACTAGAAAAGGAGAAAGATCATGAGCAAAATCTATGCTGACAATTCGCAATCGATCGGAAACACCCCCCTGGTAAAATTAAACAACATAATCGGCAACTCAAAAGCAATTATTCTAGCAAAAGTAGAGGCACGAAACCCTGCCTATTCGGTTAAATGCCGCATTGGTGCCAACATGATCTGGGATGCTGAAAAACGTGGCGTACTTAAGCCGGGTGTCGAGATCATAGAGCCTACATCCGGGAACACCGGTATCGCACTTGCATATGTGGCCGCTGCCAGAGGTTACAAGCTGACTTTAACGATGCCTGAAACAATGAGTATCGAGCGTCGTAGAGTACTGGCTGCGCTAGGTGCAAATCTGATCCTTACCCCTGGTGCTGAAGGGATGAAAGGCGCTATTAACAGAGCCGAAGAGATGGCGGCAGCTGAGCCGGAAAAATATTTTCTGCCACAACAGTTCAAAAATCCGGCAAATCCGGAGATTCATGAAAAAACTACCGGACCGGAAATCTGGAATGACACGGATGGAGCAATCGATGTCCTTGTTGCCGGAGTCGGCACAGGCGGAACCATTACCGGCATTTCTCGCTATATCAAAAACACCAAAGGTAAAAAAATCATTTCTGTAGCTGTAGAGCCAAAAGAAAGTCCTGTGATTACACAGCATCTTGCTGGTCAGCCGATTCAACCGGCTCCGCACAAGATCCAAGGAATCGGCGCAGGATTTATTCCTGATACGCTTGACCTCTCAATAGTGGATAGGGTCGAACAGGTAGAAAGTGCAGAGGCAATTGAGTTCGCCAAGCGTATGGCAAAAGAGGAAGGAATGCTGGTTGGTATCTCCTGCGGTGCGGCCGTTGCCGCGGCAGTACGCCTTGGACAGCTGGACGAGTTTGCCGGTAAGACAATCGTAGTCATTCTTCCGGACGGGGCAGAACGGTATCTTTCAACCGCACTGTTTGAGGGTATCTAATCATGAGTACAGCCGGTTCCGAATACCGTCTTGATGGTATCTATAAACAGCGGCAGGATGGCTTCTACATGCAGCGGGTCAAATTACCGGCAGGGGTCGTGTCTGCCAGTCAGGCGCGAACCATAGCAGCTGTATCAACTCGCTTCGGGCAGGGTACTGTCCACCTGACCACCCGTGGCAGCATGGAAATACATTGGTTGAAGGAAGAAGATCTGCCACAGGTCAAGCGCGAACTTGCTATGACAGGCCTGACATCTCGTGGAGCTTGCGGAGGTGCTGTTCGCGGTATCACCTGTGGCAGTCAGGGTGCTCATGGCTTCCCGATTATTGAAACGCTTGCCCGTCGCCTGCAACGTCATTTTACCGGTAACCCTCGCTTTGAGCGCCTGCCTAAAAAATTCAAAATCGGTATTGAAGCCGATGTGGTTGGTGGCAGGCATCTGATTCAGGATGTAGGGTTGGTGCTGGCAGGGATTGATGGAGGACGGGCACGCTATGACTTATGGATTGCCGGAGGGCTTGGCCGTGAACCGCAAGCAGCATTCCTGTTTGTAGAAAATTTAGCCGAAGAGCGGATCATTCCAGTCATTGAAGCAATTCTAAGGGTCTACACTGCACACGCGCCACCACCAAAACGTCTTAAGTTTCTGGCCAAAGAGTTTGGTGAAGCGAAATTGTGCCAGCTTATCAAAGCCGAAGCAACTTTCAGCGAAGAAATTCCGGAAGTCAGCGGTATCCATGAAAACTTTATTACTGCTGTGAATGATCATAATCGTTTGGAGCTGCCGGTTTTTGCCGGCAAGCTTACGGCGGCGCAGCTTGCCATAATTGCTAACAGAGCCGAAATATGTGCTGACGGTGTCCTGATGGTGACGGCCAACCAGGATATTGCACTGCAACTGTTGCCTGACGTCGATGCTGCTGCAGAATTAAGTATTTTGCAGCAACAGACCGGATTGACATCAGCCGGTTCGGCACCGGCACTGCGTGTCTGCCCCGGCAATCATGAATGCTTGATGGGGCTAACGGCGACCCGCGATGTGGCGCGTGAACTTCTCGCGCACATCGGTATGCAGGGGCGGAAGTTGACATGGGCTCTTTCCGGATGCCAAAACTCCTGCACTCAGCCACAGTTGGCTGATATCGGGATTGTCAGCTCAACTCTGGTAAAGGGCGAAGACGGAGTACGCACTCCTCGCTTCGACCTGTACCGCTCGACTGGAGAGGGTCTGGGAACTGCTGCAGGATGCGCTCATACTCTGGATGAACTGTGTGGCAAGGTGCGGGAAATCGGGTAAGAACATGATTCATGCAATTGATTCACATAGGCTGAAAAGCCTGCAGGAGACGCCACACGATTATTCGAGTTCCACTCACTTGCGTCGAGAAGGAAGGGTGTTTTTTATCGGTGGGAATCTGCCGGTCTACAGCACCCTGGAAACCATGTACGAAAGCTATTGCCTTGAAGCAACCGATTTATTTCACGTTACGTTTGGAAATTCCGGTGATTTTGAGCAAAATCTCGACATGATCCGCCAGATCAAGCGCAATTTTTCAGTCCGGCTGATGGGACAGATCCGCTACCCTTTGTCCGCTTCGCAGGTTGAGCAGATTTACCTTGCCGGCCTTGATATTCTTGATATTCCACAATACGCCTACGACAGTTATCCTGCGGCCGCTCCTGCTGGTGATGTGAATGGCTGGCGGGAAACATTTGGAGCCGCCGCGGACGTATTTAACCGTTGGTCGGTTGTTTCAACTATTATTGCAAATCACTCTTCAATGGAAGAGATACGGGCAACTATCCATGATCTGTTGAGCCACGCGGTCATTCCGTTACTCGTACTTACAGAAAAACGGAACAATTGCATTCAGGCAGAAATCGCTGATCTCTTTCTGTACCTGGCTGCGGAATGGCATCAGCACCGGGTACCGCTCAAGCCGATCATGCCGTTATTACGCCTTACAGCACCTTTTGAATTTAGTAATTCCTCCGGTTTTCTGAGAGATGTGATCGACAAATTTCAGGATCGCAGGATCATGGCGGCATCGGATATAAGGCGGCATCTGCGCACAAGCGGTGCCGTTGCATCATTCGAGTCAGCGGGGCTGTAAATGGATCCTATATCGTTCGATAAACCGCTTAAGATTGATACACGTCCTATCTGGCTGATAGTGATGGATCGTACCCTACGGTATCAACTGCTGGCCGGCCTGTTGTTGCTGGCAGTTATTGCTTTTCAGCTGACTCCGCCGGATGGTCTCACGGTATCAGGATACCGTTCACTGGTGCTGTTTGGTGTCACAATCGTACTGTGGGTATCCGGATTGCTGCCAATAGCGGTAACAGCGCTGCTTTCCATGGTAATGCTGCCGCTAACCGGTATTCTGCCAGCCAAGCAGACTTATGCGCTCTTTGGTAATGAGGCGGTATTTTTTATCCTCGGGGCTTTTATCCTGGCGGCTGCCATGACCGGTACCGGGTTGTCGGCTCGACTGGCGCGCTCAATGCTTGCTCGTTTTGGCAGAACCCCAAGACGGTTGGCCCTGACTGTATACCTGCTGGCAGCCGGACTCTCGTTCTGCATGAGTGAACATGCCGTGGCAGCTATGCTGTTCCCGGTGGTTGCCGAAATCACTGACAGTCTCTCACTCAAAGCAGGCAAAAGCAGCTATTCACGCCTTCTCTATATGTCCATAGCCTGGGGCTGTATTATCGGTGGAATAGCTACTTTTCTGGGTGGGGCCAGAGCCCCGTTGGCAGTACAGATGCTCAGGGAAAACAGCGGTCTGGAATTCTCGTTTATGGACTGGACACTTGCCTCCGTCACGATTGTTATTCCGCTCCTGATAATTGGTTTTCTGGTTCTTGAACGCTTCTTTCCGATCGACATTACCGAAGTTGAGGGCGGACTGCGACAACTGAACCGCAAGCGTCTGGAAATCGGTAAGCCGGGAGTCAACGAGATCATTACGGCGGTAGTTATGATCGTTACAATCGGTTGCTGGATGATTTACGGCAGAGAACTGGGACTGGCAAACATCGCACTGCTTGCGACAGCTACTCTGTTTATCTTCCGGGTGGTCTCCTGGGATAAAATTGAAGAGTATGTCAACTGGGGAATCATTCTGATGTATGGCGGCTCAATTGCTCTGGCCAGTGCGCTTGAAAAGACCGGCGCTGCACTTTGGATTATTAAAAAAGGACTTGGCGCCTTCTCGCCTGCTCCATTTGTGGTAATCGCTGTTATCTCGTTTGTTGCGATAATTCTGACCGAGTGCATCAGTCATGCAGCGGTCGTAGCCATACTAATGCCGATTGGGCTTGGCCTGGCCCAGGGGCTTGGCATTGATCCGAAAATAATGACTCTGGCTATTGCCCTGCCTGCAGGTCTGGCGTACTGCCTGCCGATGGGGACGCCCGCAACGGCTATAGTTTACGGTTCCGGGCATCTCAGCAGCCGCGAGATCATTCTGCCAGGCGCCCTTATTATGGCTATATCATGGTTGTTGTTTCTAGCCTCGGTCTCCTTCGTCTGGCCACTGATCGGGCTCAAGCTTTAAATCAATAAGGAAATAGCATGAACACTTATATCCCTGAAACAGAATTGAATGCCACTCCAGCGGAGCTCCTGCGAATCGGCATCGAAACAGCCAATGGTCCGGTGTCTCTCGCTTGTTCATTCTCGCTGGAGGATGTGGTGATTATCGATATCGCTCAGCAGGCGGGAATAAAACTGGGGTTTTTTGCTCTTGATACCGGTCGATTGAATGAAGAGACATACGAAGTCGCCGACGCTTTAGTGGAGCGATACCGGCTGAAGATTGACTGGTATTTTCCCCGCCATGAGAATGTTGAAGCGGTTGAACGTGGAAAAGGAATGTTTTCCTTCCGTGAATCGCTGCAAAACCGCCATGAATGCTGCCATATACGAAAAGTAGAACCGCTCTCCAGGGCTTTAAACAGGTTGAACGGGTGGGTGACCGGTATGCGCCGCGAACAGAGTGTTACCCGCAACGACCTGAAGGCAATTGAGCGTGACGAACTGAATAATGGAATAATAAAGATCAATCCGCTGATCAGTTGGGACGAGGAGCAACTCATCAGCTATACCGAGGAACACCGCTTACCCCAAAACCGACTCTATAGCCAGGGTTTCCGTTCCATAGGCTGTGCCCCCTGTACCAGAGCAGTACAGCCGAATGAGGCCGCCAGAGCCGGCAGGTGGTGGTGGGAAAACCCGGAACACAAAGAGTGCGGATTACATCGGAGATGAAACACTCCACTGATTTAACCCATTCATATAAAGAGGTAACCATATGAGCCTGAATCTTACCCATCTGCAACAGCTTGAAGCCGAAAGTATTCATATTATCCGAGAAGTGGCCGCTGAATTCGGCAACCCGGTGATGCTTTATTCTATCGGCAAGGATTCGGCTGTTATGCTGCACCTGGCCCGCAAGGCTTTTTATCCGGCGCCCCCCCCTTTTCCACTGATGCATGTGGACACCACCTGGAAGTTCCGCGAGATGATACAGTTTAGGGACAAAATGGCGGCTGAATGCGGCCTTGAACTGATAGTGCATGTAAATGACGAAGGTGTCCGCCAGGGGATCTCGCCATTTACCCATGGCTCCTCACTTTATACTGATATCATGAAGACAGAAGGGCTGAAGCAGGCGTTAAGTCGCTACAAATTCGATGCCGCCTTCGGCGGTGCCCGTCGCGATGAAGAAAAATCACGGGCAAAGGAGCGGATCTTCTCCTTCCGGAGTGCCAACCACCGCTGGGATCCCAAGCTGCAGCGCCCTGAACTCTGGAGCCTGTATAATACCCGCATCAAGCCGGGCGAAAGCATCCGCGTCTTTCCAATCTCCAACTGGACCGAGCTGGATGTCTGGCAGTATATCCATCTGGAGAATATCCCGATTGTACCGCTTTATTATGCCGCGGTCAGGCCTGTGGTTGAGCGCGACGGCATGCTCATCATGGTTGACGATGACCGGTTGGAGCTGAATCCGGGAGAAACGGTGCAGTACAAATCGGTACGTTTCCGCACCCTCGGGTGCTACCCCTTGACCGCTGCAGTTGAATCGAAAGCAGCCACATTACCCGAGATCATTCAGGAAATGCTGCTGACCCGCACCTCGGAGCGGCAGGGACGCCTGATCGACCATGACTCGGCCGGGTCGATGGAAAAGAAGAAACAGGAGGGGTATTTCTAATGGCACATCAATCGGAACTGATCGAACAGGATATTCTCGCTTATCTCAAAAGCCATGAAGAAAAATCGATGCTCCGCTTTATAACCTGCGGCAGTGTTGATGATGGTAAAAGCACCTTGATCGGCCGCTTGTTGTGGGATTCGAAGATGGTGTTCGAAGATCAACTGGCCTCTCTGGAAGCTGACAGCAAAAAGGTCGGGACTCAGGGGGGGGCAATTGACTATGCCCTGTTGCTTGATGGTCTGCAGGCTGAACGGGAGCAGGGAATCACTATTGACGTAGCGTACCGCTACTTCTCCACCGACAAGCGCAAGTTCATTGTGGCCGATACCCCGGGGCATGAGCAGTATACCCGCAACATGATCACCGGTGCCTCAACTGCTCAGGTGGCAATCATTCTGGTTGATGCCCGTAAAGGGCTGCTGACTCAGACCCGCCGCCACAGCTATCTGGTCTCTCTGGTCGGCATTCAGCATATTGTGTTGGCGGTCAACAAAATGGATCTGATCGATTTCAATGAGCAGCAGTTCTTGGCAATACGTCAGGATTATGAACAGTTCGCTGCCTCACTTGGTTTTGGTGATATAACCGCAATCCCGCTCTCGGCACTTGGTGGCGATAATATGATTGATCCGAGCGCCAACACGCCCTGGTATGAGGGACCCACCCTCATGAATTATCTGGAGAGTGTCCAGATTGAGGGTGAGGACAGGAAAAGGGCATTCAGGATGCCGGTTCAATGGGTGAACCGCCCCCATCTAGACTTTCGTGGTTTCTGCGGCACAATCGCTTCAGGAGTTATCCGCCCGGGTGACGAGCTGCTGGTTGCCTCTTCCGGACGTACCAGTCGAGTGGCGCGGATCGTTACCATGAATGGTGACCTGGAGGAGGCGGTTGCAGGCCAGTCTGTGACTCTGACTCTGGCGGATGAGGTGGATATAAGTCGCGGTGACATGCTCTCTGCTACTGATGCACCACCGGCACATGCCAGGCACCCGGAAGCATACCTGGTCTGGATGCATGACGAGCCACTGCAGCCGGGGCAGATCTACCTGGTAAAGACAGCCGCTGCAGTGACCCCCGGTCGAGTTACTGCGGTACAGTATGCAGTTGACGTAAATACACTGGAGCAGAAACAGGTGCCGACACTGGGGCTGAACGAAATCGGAGTTGTACGCCTGGAGCTGGACCGCCCGATATCCTTTGATCCCTATCGGCAGAATCGGCATACCGGCAGCTTTATTCTGATCGACCGGTTTACGAACGCCACCGTAGCCGCCGGTATGATTATCATGGCAGCACCTCTTAATCCGCAGAGTGGAATGAAAGAGGACATCAGTCCTAAGCTGCCAGGTGTTGGCAGCGATCTCGTCTCCCGTGTCAGCCTGAGTGAAGCTACCGTGAGCGGAACCGGAGTCAGCGTGGTGGATCTGACCGTGAAATATGGGCCGATTAAATTTGATGTTGCAAACAGCTTCCTTGACTATCTTGGCAAGGGTAACCGCATTCTCTTCCGTTTGCGGGATTTGGATCAACTGGAGCCCGTGGCACTGCTGGCTTACGAGCAGGCACTGTCTTTTGAATTCGATCGAACGGCAGGGGGTGTTAGTATTCTGCTCTTCAAAAGAGGCACCTGGTCAGGGAGCAAGGTTTCCGATGACGGTGGGATAGGGATATGACGCATATTAGAGATGAGCGGTGGAACAGGGAACTGGAACAGGTGGTGCGTGATTCGTTGCAGTCGATCCGCTTCGGCACTGTAACACTTGTCGTTCAGGACGGCAGGGTGATCCAGGTTGACAAGAGTGAGAAGATCAGGATCACCCGAACTGGACACATCGACGGCTGCGGGATCTGACTTTCACAACAAACATTCAGTGCTGACCAGAAAACTGGAGGCCGGTAGAGACATCGTACAGATGGGCTCTACCGGCCTTTTGTATTTATGGCGCTAACTTACTAAAGGAGAAACAAATGAGCATTAGAAAGATCGTAACAACCCTCGCCACAGTAATAGTGGTCCTGTCCATGGCAACGGCTGCCTTCTCGGCTGACGTCACCTTATTGAACGTTTCCTATGACCCGACCCGCGAGCTGTACTCTGACTTTAATAGCGACTTTGCCAGGTATTGGCAGAAGAAAACCGGCCAGAAAGTCACCATCAAGCAGTCTCACGGCGGCTCCGGCAAACAGGCCCGTGCTGTCATTGACGGGCTTGAAGCCGATGTAGTCACCCTGGCGCTGGCGTACGACATCGACGCCATCGCCGAAAAAGGACTGGTCAAGCCGGGGTGGCAGAAAGAGCTGCCCCACAACAGTTCACCCTATACCTCAACTATCGTCTTTCTTGTGCGCAAGGGAAATCTGAAGAAGATCAAAAATTGGGATGATTTGGTAAAACCCGGAGTAGCGGTTATAACCCCCAACCCGAAAACTTCCGGCGGCGCCCGCTGGAACTATCTTGCCGCCTGGGCCTTCGCCTTGCATCAGCCGGGTGGCAATGATGCCAAGGCCAAAGAATTTGTAGCCAAACTCTTTAAAAATGTACCGGTACTTGATTCCGGCGCCCGCGGCTCGACCAATACATTCGTGCAGCGCGGTCTGGGTGACGTCTTGCTGGCCTGGGAAAACGAGGCTTTCCTCGCTATCAACGAGCTCGGACCGGACAAGTTTGATGTTGTCACCCCCTCGGAGAGCATTCTGGCTGAACCGCCTGTCACCGTAATCGATAAAGTAGCCGATAGGCGCGGCACCCGAACAGTGGCGGAAGCGTACCTGAACTATCTCTACAGCGACGAAGGGCAGAAGATTGCTGCCAAGCACTACTATCGTCCGATTAATCCCAGGATTACAACCAGACTGGCCAAGGTCAAACTCTACAGAATTGATGACAAGGCGTTCGGCGGCTGGCAAAAAGCGCAGAAAACACACTTTGCCGATGGCGGGACATTCGACCAGATTTACGCACCGGGAAAATAACGATGAGGCTTTTCAAAAAACACAATAACGTCCTTCCCGGTTTCGGGCCGACCCTCGGCATTACGCTCTTTTACCTGAGTATCATCGTGCTGATCCCGCTGTCGGCGCTGGTCTTTAATGCTGCCGGGATGACGTGGGAGGAGTTCCTCAGCGCCGTCACCGCACCGCGGGTTCTGGCGTCCTACAAGGTTACTTTTGGGGCGGCCATGATCGCGGCAATGATTAACTCGTTCTTTGGAGTGCTGGTGGCCTGGGTGCTGGTACGCTACCGTTTCCCCGGGCGGCGGCTCGTCGATGCACTGGTCGATCTCCCCTTTGCACTTCCGACTGCCGTAGCCGGCATCACATTGGCTACGATTTATTCCCCGAATGGCTGGGTCGGGAGCTATCTGGAGCCGCTCGGGATCAAGGTCGCTTTCACGCCGCTCGGCATCGTGCTAGCTATGACCTTCATCGGTCTCCCGTTTGTCGTGCGCACCGTGCAGCCTGTGATAGAGGAGATCGATGTGGAACTGGAAGAGGCGGCCGTCTGCCTTGGTGCCAGCCGTAGGCAGACTCTGCAACGGGTTGTTTTTCCGCTGCTGTTGCCGTCGATCCTTACCGGGTTTGCCCTGTCATTCGCCCGTGCCGTTGGCGAGTATGGCTCAATAATTTTCATCGCGGGCAACATGCCGATGGTCTCGGAGATCACGCCGCTACTGATCATCACCAAGCTGGAACAGTTCGACTACCGGGGTGCCACGGCAATTGCCTGCGTGATGTTGCTGACCTCCTTCTTAATGCTGATGGTCATTAATCTTCTGCAGAAGTGGAGCAGAAGGTTCACAGAGTAGATATTTAGAAACATCCTATTTTAATTGCTTACGGAGCGTTTTATGCCAGCATCACTACCAATTCCTAAAAAAGAAAAAGAGCGAGCTCAGAGTGAGCCGGATGCCGTGCGCTGGCTGTTAATCACTGTAGCCTTGGTATTTCTCGCACTGTTCCTGTTGCTGCCGCTGGCCGCTGTATTCAGTCAGGCGTTCGAGAAAGGACTTTCAGTGTACCTTAACGCCTTGAAAGAGCCTGATACATTGTCATCCATCAAGTTGACTCTAGTAACTGCCGCTGTAGCGGTGCCTCTCAATCTCTTCTTCGGGGTAACCGCTGCCTGGGCTATTGCCAAGTTCACCTTTCCGGGTAAAAACCTGCTGATCACTCTGATCGATCTCCCGTTCTCGGTCTCACCGGTTATTTCCGGCCTGATATATGTCCTGATTTTCGGTCTGCAGGGGTGGACCGGTCCCTGGCTGCAGGATCATGACATAAAGATCGTATTTGCCGTGCCGGGGATCATTCTGGCCACGATCTTTGTTACGTTTCCCTTCGTGGCCCGCGAGCTCATCCCGCTGATGGAGGCACAAGGTAAAGAAGAGGAAGAGGCCGCCATGGTGTTGGGCGCCACAGGATTGCAGACCTTCTTTCGCGTGACACTGCCTAATATCAGGTGGGGCATCATCTACGGCGTGATCCTCTGTAACGCGCGTGCCATGGGTGAATTCGGCGCCGTGTCGGTCGTGTCCGGACACATTCGCGGCATGACCAACACCGTGCCGCTACATGTTGAAATTCTCTACAATGAATACAACTACACCGCAGCCTTTGCCGTGGCCTCACTGCTGGCTTTTCTGGCGCTGATCACGCTTGGCGTGAAGACATTGGCTGAGTGGAAGGTACAGCTGCAGTTGGAAAATAAATAAATTCCCACCAGCCCCTTCTGAATCAGGACGGGAGTTTTGCGTTACCCCTCCATGATAGTTGGTTTGGGGTAGTCAAATTGTCGCAGGAGACATTATGAACATCGAAATTGAAAACATACACAAACAGTTCGGCAGTTTTGTCGCTTTAAAGGACGTTACACTCGAAATACCTTCCGGAGAACTGGTCGCACTTTTAGGGCCGTCCGGTTCCGGCAAAACCACACTGCTACGGATTATTGCGGGGCTGGAAACAGCTGATACCGGTCGAATCCTGTTTAGTGGAGAGGACACAGCAGGGAGCCATGTGCGTGAGCGCAAGGTCGGCTTCGTCTTCCAGCACTACGCCCTATTCCGGCACATGACGGTATTCGAAAACATCGCTTTTGGCTTACGGGTCAGGCCACGCGCCACGCGCCCTTCAAACGCCGAAATCGGCGACAGGGTCATGAAGTTGCTTAATTTGGTGCAGTTGGAGGGGATGGCGAAGCGTTATCCTGCACAACTCTCCGGCGGACAGCGTCAGCGCATCGCCCTGGCCCGTGCTTTGGCTGTGGAGCCGCAGGTGCTGCTGCTGGATGAACCGTTCGGTGCGCTGGACGCCCAGGTGAGGGCCGAACTGCGTCGCTGGCTGCGCAGACTGCATGACGAGATCCACGTCACGAGCGTGTTTGTTACCCACGATCAGGAGGAGGCGCTGGAGGTCGCTGATCGGATAGTGGTTATGAACAGGGGGAAAATCGAACAGTCCGGGGCCCCCGACCAGGTCTACGAACATCCGGCCAATCCGTTTGTTCTCAACTTCCTCGGCAACGTCAATCTATTCCATGGGCGCAGCCAACTGTCGGGCGGCTCTCCGCATGAGGGCAGCGAAAAAACCGTGTCCTACGTTCGCTCTCACGATATCGAGATAGAACGAGGCAGGCAGGATTCCACCGCGCTACCCGCCGAGATCACACATATCCAAAGACTGGGCCCGGCAGTCCGGGTTACCCTGACTATTGAAGGAAATCGGGAGATTGTAGAAGCTGAGTTGACGAAGGACGTATTTCAGAGCCTGGGGTTGCAGCAGGGGGAACGGGTGTATGTTCGGCCACGTCAAGTGAGGGTGTTTGTCGAGGATTACCAGATTTAGCCACTGTTTAAATTGAATTAATCAGGTCTCCCGGTTGCGTTGCTGCTTGGAACATATATCCGTGTACAGCCCTCCAAGCTGAAACAATTCGGCAGGGGAGCCCTGTTCGGCAATCTGTCCCGATTTCATGACGATGATCCGGTCGCAGTCGCGGAATGCCGACACTCGCTGCGAGACGATCAGTACGGTTCGTCCGGTGTAAAATTTGCCCAGCTCATTGAGAATCTCCTCCTCGCGCCCGGCGTCAACGGCAGAAAGAGGATCATCCAATAACAGAAGCGGCGGGTTGCCGACAACGGCGCGGGCGATAGCGAGTCGCTGCTTCTGGCCGCCGGAAAGAGTTACGCCCCCTTCTCCTACCTGCGTTGCAAATTTATCGGGGAACGATTCAATGTCCTCAAAAAAACCAGCCTGACTGGCCGCTTTTTGCATTAACGCGTCAGAGTGCTTTCCGGTAATTCCGTAACTGATATTTTCGGCCACTGTTCTAGAAAACAGAAACGTTTCCTGAGGAACATAACCGATCAGGTGGCGCAGGCTGGTAGTACTTATAGTGTTAATATCACGTCCGTCGACAAAAAGCATTTCCTCTGATACCGGGAGTAATCTTGCTATAAGCCGTAAAAGAGTTGTTTTTCCACTGCCGACTTCTCCGGTGATGCCCACGGTTTCTCCTGTCTGGATGTGAAGCGAGATCCCGTTGAGAATAAGTGTGTCGCCATAGCTGAAACTAAGATTGCTGGCTTTAATGCCGTGCTGTAGAGTGGTAATTGGTTGGGCATCGGGGTGATCTATCACCGTTGGCTCGGCACTCAGTATTCCGGCGAGGCGAGACATGGAGGCGGCACCACGTTGCGCCAGAGTCAAAATCCACCCCAGTACAGCCGTCGGCCAGACAAGCATCGCCAGATAGCCGCTGAAGGCAACAAAATCTCCTAAAGTTATGACGTTGTCTATGACAAGTCGTCCCCCCATAAATAGAACGACCAGTGTTCCAGCCCCGGTGGCTGTTGCCATCACAGGAATGATAAGGCCCCGCAAACGTGCCAGTCTCAGGTTGTGTTTGAGGTAACGCTCGGCTGTCTTGCCGAACTCCCCCTGAAAATACTCTTCTCGGCAGTATGATTTGATCAGCCGTACAGCAGAAACCGTTTCTTCCGCCTGACTGGAAAGGTGTGCCAACTCCTCCTGAGCCAGAAGAGACCGGTGAAAAAGCCGATGGCTTACTTTTTTGACTGTGAAAACCATCAACGGGAAAGGCAATATAGCCCAGAACGTAAGCCAGGGATGAATACCAACCATCATCGTTACTGCAGAGCTATAAACTATCAGCGTGTTGATGGCACTCATTGCGCCAAAGCCGGTGAGCATGCGTACATTTGTCAGGTCGTTGGAAAAGCGGGAAAGGATGTCGCCGCTGCGACTGTTGGAAAAATATCCCAGGTCAAGTTGAGTCAGGCGATGGAACAGGTCGTTACGGATGCGGAACTCAATTATCCGGGCGGCATTAAGACTTAATGTTCGTGAGAAAATACGGGTTACACAGTGTAGTACCGACAGAGTCACGATTATCAGTGCACAGGTAGCCGGAGACAGACGCGCTCTCTCAGGATGTTGAAGGGCCTCAATAGCCAGCTTCATAAACCAGGGGATCAAAAGCGCAAAAGCGTTGGTAAGAAGAAGAAACAGCGCTCCACCGGCATACCGCCAGCGGAGCGCTTTCAAATAAGGAATGAGTCGGGCAAGGTCTTTGATAGCTGAGTCCTGGGTGATTGTTTCGGATGAGGCTGAAATGTGATTCCCGCCTCTAACCAATATGGCACCATCTTATCAGCAATCGCGGATTACTACCAAGCTGAATTAACGTGATGCAGTAATGAAAATCTCAGGCCGCGAGCTGTTTGCGCTGGTAAAGCTGCTGTTTCCGGCAGTTGCCACAAGCGATGAACCATCATGATTATCTCTCAGAACAGTACCTGGATTCACGACTGCGGCGATTGTGACCGGGCCATTGTAGCCGGAGACCGGAATTGGAGAAACACTCCCATCCAGTGATATTCCATTACCCCATCTGCCGGTTCCCGCATCCCCCCACGCCCACACAATGTCATTTTGTGCAATAGCGATAGTGTGACCAACTGATGCTGTTATATCGGTTATATGGCTTATCCCCGAAACCTGAACTGGAGAATTGCTATTGGAGACGCTTGAGCTGCCAAGCTGGCTTGCATGATTATTGCCCCATGCCCATACAGTCCCGTCGTGTTTGAGAGCGGCTACGTGCCAGTCACCGGCGGCTATGGCGTGGACGTCATTTAGTCCGGATACCTGGACCGGGATGGCGCTGCGCTCGGATCCACCATTGCCTAGTTGTCCCTTGCCATTAAAACCCCAAGACCATACAGTGCCATCTTTTTGCAGGGCAGAGGTATTGTAGGCTCCAGCAACAATTGCCGTTACATTACGTAATCCCTGAACTTGTGTCGGCTCCATGCGGTTCGAAAATTCACCATTTCCCACCTGCCCGGAGTGGTTGCCGCCCCACGCCCAAACTGTGCCGTCCTGTTTTAACGCGACGACATGGCCGCTTCCGGTTGCGATCGCTTTAACGTCATTGATGGCAGTTACTTTGTGTGGTACAGACCAATCATGGGTGGTGCCGTCGCCGATCTGGCCCGAACCATTAAACCCCCAAGTCCAGACGGTGCCGTCTTTTTTCAAAGCAACGGAATGAGATGCGCCCGCCAGTACTGCAATTACGTTGTCCAGCCCTTTAACCATTTTAGGTTCAACGCCTTCTCCGCCAAAAGTACCATTCCCCAGTTCTCCAAATTCGTTTCCACCAAGTGCCCAGACTTTGCCGTCTTCTGTAAGCGCCAGGGTGTGGTCTTTACCGTGAGAGTACCAAGGAGTGGCAGCAAGTGAAGCTACTGGAAGTGAAAGCAGGAGCGAAACCAGGGCAAGAGAGAGTAGCCGCGACTTTTTTCCTAATTCAGGTGTAATTGATGATGCATAAGAGTCCTGTTTTAACATGATAATTCTCCTTTCGTAGCTGTGAATAACGCCCCATTTTAATTAGCAGGCCAATTATCACGCGACATTTCGGCGACCCGGCTGTCTCTATGAGAGACCCTATAGGCTTTCCGTCCCATCCTCACGGATGGTTTAGTATTATCGTCTGCCACGAGAGGTAACAAACTTATATCGGCAGTCGATATAAGCGATTCAGATACAACTGCTAGCCTCACCTCCTTTATTAAAATTTAGCACAATTAAGCATAAAAAAACCGGGTCACCATTATGTCGAATTTTCGACATTTCGGCGACCCGGCTATCTCCTTGAGACCCATTAGGCTTTCCGTCCTACCCTCGCGGATAGTTTAGTATTATCGTTATTTATGTATAAACAATTCCCGACTGTTTGGATGTACTCTACGATATGAAAATAAAAAAAACAAGGAAAAAATGCAACGACGTTATTTTATTTTATAAAACAAACCGGGTTGTTACTTGCTGTAGCGCCGATTGTAATACAAAACCCCATAAAGCCTGAGCTTGAAGGGGTTTCGCATGCATTTATATATTGTTCTGACTAGAACGGAATGTCATCATCCTGAAAAGGGGGCTCCTCGTGGTTGCTAACCCCTCCTGCTTTTGGTGCTGATGAGCTATCACTGCCGCCACTTCGCTCGCCTTTGGCTGAAAGCATCTGCATTTTATCTCCGACAATATCGGTCGTGTAGCGGTCGTTGCCGCTTTTATCCTGCCACTTGCGGGTCTGCAGTCGTCCCTCTACATAAATCGTTTTCCCTTTGGAAAGGTACTCACCGGCTATTTCTGCTAACTTGCCCCAGAGTGTGATGTTGTGCCATTCGGTACGCTCTTCCCACTCTCCGGTTTTTCCCTTGAATTTCTCACTTGTGGCAAGGGAAAAGCTTGCTACAGCCTGACCCGATGCAGTGAATCGCACTTCAGGGTCTTTGCCCAGGTTTCCGATAAGCATAACTTTGTTAAGACTAGCCATATTCCGACTCCTTATTTAGTATGAAAGGGTAAATGAGTGCGCCATTAAGCTTTGACACAGACTCATTTTTTGTCTGAGAAGAATACCTCAGAAGATCTGCTTACTCAACCTCAAAATCGGATCGGAATATTTTTACTTCGGGAAGGCTCAAGTGCTATAATACAGACAGTAAATTTAGAGTAGGAGCAGGAGGTCGGTTATGGGAAAAAAGCGGTTTTATGCAGTTATACTTATGGTCGTCCTTCTCTTGTTCAGTACCGCCCCCGGGTGTGCTGACAAGCATGAAACATCTACAGTTGCCGATAAAACCGGTCCGGTCAAAGTATATTCTGCTCAAAAAGGAGATTTTGTTATGAGTGAAAAAGTAGTCAAGGCTGAAGGCGAATGGATGAGGCAGTTAACTCCTGAACAGTTCCACATTTTGCGGGAAAAAGGTACCGAACAGGCTGGTACCGGTAAATATGCCCACCATCGTGAACATGGCATATATCGCTGTGCCGGTTGTGGACTTGATCTGTTTCGTTCTGAAACAAAATATGAGTCTGGTACCGGATGGCCAAGTTTTTTCGCACCTATCTCCGCGGAAAATATTGCGACAGCTACAGATAACAGCCTGTTTTCAAGGCGGACCGAGGTTTTGTGTCGCCGTTGCGGTGGTCATCTTGGTCATGTTTTTGACGATGGCCCCAAGCCGACAGGGTTGCGCTACTGCTTGAACTCTGAAGCCCTGGACTTTGCTGCAACTGTTAAATAGCGGCATGGAGGTGTGGTGTGAACAGATACATGACATTGTTGGCGGTGGTGTTTACCATGATGTTTACGGGGTCTACCTGCGCTGCAAATCTAGAAAAAGCAATTTTTGCCGGCGGATGTTTCTGGTGTATGGAAGCACCATTTGATAAGCTTGCAGGCGTGACTTCCGTTACTTCCGGCTATACCGGTGGACATACGAAGAACCCCTCGTATAAAGAGGTTTCCGCTGGCAGTACCGGCCATACGGAAGCGGTGCAGGTCATTTATGATCCGTCCATGATTTCGTATTCGGCACTCCTTGATGTCTTTTGGCACAATATTGATCCGACCGTTACAGATCGGCAGTTTTGCGACGTTGGCAACCAGTATCGTGCTGCAATATTTTATCAGGGGGAAGAACAACACAGGTTTGCTCTGCAGTCAAAAGGAGCGCTGGAAAAGAGTCGACCCTTTAGAGACTCGGTTGTTACGGAAATCACTCTGGCGACGGAGTTCTATCCAGCGGAAGAATACCATCAGCATTACTACAAAAAAAATCCGCTCCGATATAGTTATTATCGGAACGGATGCGGTAGGGACAAAAGGTTAAAAGACCTCTGGCGCAGCGGAGTTGACCACTGAACAACTTAAGGACGCTAAAATATATTTCACGATGAGAGGGCGGACGGTGCGCCAATTAGATTTGGTCAGTCTTTGTTGACAGCCTCTTTTAAAAGCTGGCTCGGTTTGAAGCTAAGGATTCTTCGCGCCGATATTTGTAATGCTTCTCCAGTCTGGGGATTTCTGCCCCGGCGGGAATTTTTCTGTTTCACCTCAAACTTGCCGAATCCTGATATCTTCAGATCTTCACCCGATTCCAGGCATCCTTTGACCAGAGCAAACACACACTCAACAAGTTCGGAGGATTCTTTTTTTGAAAAACCGCATTTTCCGGAAACGGATTCAATAATGTCTGCCTTAGTCATTTGCTACCCCCGCTGATATTTCGAAAAACAATACACGAAGACAGGTAGTTATGCAAGCTACACAATCAAAAAAGAGTGTGCAATAACAATTATAGTGACAATTGTATTAAAGCTACCCCGCGATAGTTTTGGCATTGTACGTATAATGCTGAAAAATGATCAATTATCCAGTAAAATGAAGACCTGTTGACGATCCATCTTGATCTGCTCGCTTCAAGGGAAGGTTTTGAGCGTGGAAAATAATATTTATGTTCAGGTCTGAATTCCATTGGATGCTAACCGGGTACTGATATGAAAGATTATAGCAGCCATGATATTTGTCCTTCGCCAACTGGTGTGACCGGAGTTATACTGGCCGGAGGAAAGTCTGTCCGAATGGGGAGTAACAAGGCGCTGCTGCCTTTCAGGGGCGGGCTTTTTATTGAGGCTATTTATCGCCAGTTTAGTGAACTTTTCGACGAAGTTCTGATCGTGACAAATACCCCCGAGCAATACGCATCACTTCCCTGCCGTATGGTGAAAGATATTTTCCCTGATGTCGGAGCCTTAGCCGGTCTGCATGCCGGACTTTATCACAGTACGAACACTCATATATTTGCTGTTGCCTGCGACATGCCTTATCTGAACGGTTCACTGGTCAGGAAGATGTCCAGTCTGTGTGACCGGGCAGATGTCGTCATTCCACAGGGGAATAAAGGCCAGGAACCTCTTCACGCTTTGTATGGAAAGGCCTGCCTGGCTCCAATGGAGCGTTCGCTGGCAGCAGGCCAAAATCGGCTTGTCTCCTTCTTCTCCGAAGTGCGAGTCTACAATTTCCCCTGTGAGCAAATCGCTGAAATTGATCCCGATTTTGATTCCTTCAAAAATATCAACACCCCGGGCGAATACTTCGGCCTGCGCGCCGCCGAACGCAGCGCTGAATTAATGGAGATTTCCACTGCCTTGAATGCTCAGGTGTGCCGCGCCGGGTAATCTGCACGGTGCTTGTGATTGAGACAAAGGCATTCCCCTCCCCACCACCCATGCTGAATCACCCGCTTTTTTCTGTTGTCTTTTAAACGGCCCCCTCTTTATTCAATCCCAAATAAGTCTGTTCCTAAAGGTATATTTTATGCTGCTTCTGCGGTTTGGTGTTTGATAAGCCTGTTATGTGGAAGTCAATAATCCGACACGTTCAATGGATTGACGCGAAAGGTCGTTGCTGCTTTAGGCTGCGGAGAACAGCGACTGTGACTTAATCAGCAGGCCAGTCCGTTTTTGCAGTAAATCCAAGGGGGTGCGTCACTGGCGGCATGAATAGTGCAGTGCAAGACCGTTAAACATAACGTGTGATAAGGTGGATTAAAGATAATTATTATGGCGAATGGTTCCGTAGAAGCAATAGAGTTACGCGGTTTTCGCAAAAACTCGGATATCTATGTCGCTCTGGGGCTGATTGGCATACTGGCTCTTATGATTATTCCTCTGCCCGCGTTTGTTCTTGATATTTTTCTGGCTGCTAATATTACAATCGCACTGTCGATACTGCTGATATGCCTCTATACTATTCAACCCCTTGATTTTTCGGTATTTCCCTCCGTGTTGCTGGTGACCACTCTTTTTAGACTGGCACTGAATATCGCTTCGACCCGTTTAATACTTCTGCATGGAAGTGAGGGCGCAGAATCAGCTGGGGCCGTTATAAAGGCTTTCGGTCAGTTTGTGGTCGGCGGAAATTATATTGTCGGCGCCGTACTGTTCCTGATTCTGGTAATTATAAACTTTGTCGTTATTACCAAGGGTGCCGGACGTGTTGCCGAGGTTGCAGCCCGTTTTACACTGGACGCCATGCCGGGAAAGCAGATGGCAATAGACGCCGATCTGTCGGCAGGCCTTTTAACAGATAAAGAGGCCAAAGTCCGTCGTTTGAAAATATCACGTGAAGCGGATTTTTACGGTTCCATGGATGGTGCCAGCAAGTTTGTTCGTGGGGACGCAGTAGCAGGTATAATGATAGTCCTGATTAATATTTTCGGCGGCTTAATTATCGGGGTCTGGCAGCAAGGCATGCCACTTATGAATGCCCTGACCAACTATACGCTGCTGACTATTGGAGAGGGACTAGTCGCCCAGATTCCCGCGCTGATTATATCAACGGCCGCAGGTATTCTTGTAACCCGCTCTGCTGATGAGAACAGCTTTGGCCAGGAACTTACCGGACAATTCCTTAATTATCCGAAAGCTTTCTTTGTTTCATCCGGTGTAATGTTTCTGTTTGCCCTCATACCGGGATTACCGCATTTTGCTTTTTTGCTGCTGGCTGGCGTCACTTTCCTGATCGGTAAGATGGCACGTGAGAAAGCAGAGATCGTCGAAGAGACTGCATTGGCTGAAACAACCGCCGGTGAAGAGTCTATTGACCAGGCATCAAATATAAGGCCGCTGGATGTTTTGGAACTGGAAGTCGGTTATGGTCTTGTGCCGATGGTTGATGCCGCACAGAATGGCGAACTGTTGGAACGCATCCGGTCTATACGTCGACAGACTGCACAAAAAATGGGTTTTGTCGTTCCTCCTATCCATATCCATGACAATCTTCAACTTAAACCGTATGAGTACAATTTGCTTATTCGCGGGGCACGGGTTGGCGGAAGCGAATTGACAGGTCAGTATCTGGCAATGGATTCAGGTGCCGTCTCAGTCAATCTGCCCGGCATGTCGACTAAAGAGCCGGTGTTTGGTCTTCCGGCTGTCTGGATCCGCAGCGAAGATCGCGATCAGGCCCAGATGAACGGTTATACGGTTGTTGACAGTACGACTGTTGTTGCAACGCATATCAGTGAAATTATCAAACGCTACTCTCATGAGTTGGTTGGCCGGCAGGAAATGCAGCAGTTGCTTGACAATGTTGCCGTAACGGCTCCCAAGGTTGTTGACGAGCTGATTCCCAATCTTCTTAATCTGGGAACAGTCCTGCGTGTAGTCAAGAGCCTGCTGAAAGAGGGTGTTTCTATCCGCGATATGCGCACTATTCTGGAGAACCTGGCTGATTATGCTTCACTTACCAAAGATCCGGATGTGCTGACTGAATTTGTCCGGCAGGGGTTGGGAAGGTTTATCGTTGATCAGTACAAGCTGGATGAAGAAACTCTTTTTCTGGTCACGATAGACCGGGAAGTTGAGGACATAATTGCCGAAGCGATTCAACCGTCTGATCAGGGGAGTTATCTGGCGATTGAGCCGGCCGTTGCCCAGCAGATTATAGCTTCTGTCCGGAGTATGTCAGAACGATTCGGTAGCAGCGGTGCTCAACCACTGCTTCTGGCTTCACCGTCGATTCGTCGCCACGTCAGAAAATTGATTGAGCGCTTTGTCCCGCACATGGCGGTGTTGTCGCACAATGAAATACCTCAGAATGTTAAAATCCAGTCTCTAGGGGTGGTGAGCTTTAATGCTGGTTAAAACCTTTCAAGCGGCTAGCATGCCGGAAGCATTACGCATGGTAAAGGCAGAACTCGGGCCGGAGGCCATGATCCTCTCGACAAAAAAAGAGGCGACTGGAGGATTCCTGGGGCTCTTCAGTAAACAGGTATACCGTGTTACTGCGGCAATAGATCCTGTCCGCAAACAGGCTCCACCAACAGCTGCCCCTGTTGTTTATCGTGAACCAGCGCCTCGCGAAAGGACAGCGCGGGAGGAGATGGAAAGTTCAATGCTGGCACCATTGGCTCGGGAGTTGAAAGATTTGCGCGACAAAGTGGAGGCCCTTACCCGCCGGGAAGAAGACGTTCGCGCTGAAGCAAAGGCGGCTGACGGGTTGGAAGATACAGATTTACCGGAAAGCGGAATAAACCTTAAAAATATTCCAAGGTCGGACCTGGAGGAGATAAAAAAACTGCTCCTTGCCACGCTGGCAAAAAGCCATGAGGGTGATGCCAAAGATGTCCAGTGGCCCACAATAACTGACGAAACAGCTCAGAAGGGGCAGTCGGGTGCAGATCTGCTGCCGGACAATTCACCGCTGGCAAGAGAACTGGCCGCAAGTGGAGTCTCTACCGAGCTGATCAGAAAAATTGTCGATACACTCGACGCACTGCCGATACAGAGCGGCAATCAGTCAGTCAAGGGGCGACTCAGTGAAACACTCGGCCGTTTGATAAAATTCGCCGGCACACTTAAGCTGAAAAAAAACTCTCCCCGTATTATCGCCCTTGTCGGCCCGACCGGCGTCGGTAAAACAACAACTACAGCCAAACTGGCGGCGATGTATGCACTTAATCGCGGTAATAAAGTAGCGCTGATCACAATGGATATTTTCAGGGTGGGGGCAGTTGAACAGCTAAAAACCTACTCGCGTATCATGGGAATCCCTTTGGAGGTCGCTTCGACTCCAAAAGAGCTCGAGAAAGCGGTTGAAAAGCATTCTGCCTGCGATCTTATTTTTATCGACACAGCCGGGCGCAGTCATAAAGATAAAGAAAAACTTGACGAAATGAAGAACTTTCTTGAACACAAAATCCCGATGGAGGTCTACCTATGCCTTTCAGCCACCACTAAAGATCGTGAACTTGAAGAAATTCTAAACCGGTTCAGGATTTTTCAGGTAAGTAAGGTCGTTTTTACAAAAATAGATGAGTGTGAAAGTTTTGGAAACATGGTCAATCTGTTGATGAAGGATAATTTGCAGATTGCTTATTTTACAACCGGCCAGCGTGTACCCGAAGATATTGAAGTTGCGACTCCGGCTAAACTTGCTGATATGATTTTTCATGAGGGGGCGGAATGAGCACGGTACAGGGAACGGGTGACCAGGCTGATACTCTCCGTCAGATGGCCCGCACAGCTAAAATGAACCAGAAAACCGATTCAAATTCAGCAAGCGGATTAACTGATCAGCAGGGAATACGGGTAATTTCGGTGACCAGCGGCAAAGGTGGCGTTGGTAAAAGTAATGTGGTTTCCAATCTTGCAATCGCTCTTTCAGCTCAAGGCAAGAAAGTCCTGTTGATCGATGCAGACCTTGGACTCGGTAATCTTGATGTCCTTCTGGGGCTTTCGCCGAGATACAACCTCAATGACGTTTTAAATGGTGATAAGAGCATCATAGACATTTTGATAGACGGCCCTGCCGGCATCAAAATTATTCCGGCAGGTTCGGGCGTACAGGAACTGACAAGCCTGGGGCAGCATGAAAAGTTGAAGTTGCTGGACGAGTTGGACATGCTTGAAGAGCAGTTTGACATCATGATTATCGACACGGAAGCGGGTATCTCTGAAAATGTCACCTACTTTACCGTTGCCGCACAGGAAATTTTTGTTGTAGTAACTCCCGAGCCAACCTCCATTACCGATGTTTATGCGCTGATTAAACTTCTGGCGACCCGATATTCGGAGCATCATTTCAAGGTTCTAGTCAATATGGCCAAAGACAGTGAAGAGGCGCTTGAGGTTTTTCGCAAATTGGCCAACGTAGCCGGGCGTTTTTTGGACATTTCACTCGATTACTTAGGATGTGTTGTTAAGGACGAAAAGGTCGTCGAGGCGGTCAAACGTCAAAAAGCCGTCACAGAACTTTTTCCCGATTCTGACGCGGCACAATGTTTTCACACGCTGGCCAAGCGCGTAATTGAAAACAAACGTCAAACCAGAGTTAAGGGCAACATCCAGTTCTTTTTCAGAAGAATGCTGGATAGTGCAGGAGGGAACTGAGGCGATGGCTCTTTCGGGTAGTTTAGATTCAGTAGCTTGTCAAGGTGCTGATCGGGAACAACTGATACTGGAGCATATTCCGCTGGTACGCTATCTGGTCGCCAGAATTGCATCTAAACTGCCTTCGCATCTGGATCTGCAGGACCTGATGAGTTCTGCAATGATCGGGCTGATAAATGCGGCTGACCGGTTTGATATCACGCGCGGGGTGCTTTTTAAAACTTTTGCCGAACAGCATATTCGCGGAACTATTCTGGATGAGCTTCGCTCCTACGATGTGCTCAGCCGCTCCATGAGGGATAAGTACAAACGTCTGGAACGGGAATTGCACAAACTTGAAAACAGCCTTGGACGGCATCCGACGAGTGAAGAGGTAGCGAGCGCACTAGAGATAAGCCTTGATGAGTATTATGATCTGCTAGACGACGTGCACATATTCACTTTTATCAGTCTTGATGACAGTTGGGAGGGGGATGACGGCAGTCCGCTCTGCCTTGCTGACGTGCTGTGTGAAGCGGAAGCAAAAAACCCGCAGCAGCAGGTGATAACCATGCAGTTGGCAGAAGCTCTTGGGCAGGCAATCGATACATTGCCTGAAAAGGAACGTCTCGCCGTTACGCTATATTACAACGAGGATTTCAATCTCAAGGAGATCGGCGAGACGATGGGATTGACCGAATCCAGGATATCACAGATCATCAGTCAGGCAATGGTGCGGCTGCGCTCGCGACTAAGGCTGCACAAGAACTAGTGCGCTCAGGTCACGTCCCTGAGCACTAAAGAGGAGAAGCAGCTATGAACAGTGGAATGTACGCAGCCGTGTCTGGCAGTCTGGCCGCCATGAAACGGCTAGATGTGATCAGCAATAACCTGGCGAATATCAATACTCCCGGGTATAAAAAAGATAAGATGTCCTTCGAAGGTATGCTTGCCGGCGATATTAACCCGCCTGCGGTTCCTTCGGGTACCACTGCTGACCCTATTATGCAGAAGGAAAATATCTATATCGATTATGCCAGTGGTACGGCCAGTCAGAGTGGCAATCCACTTGATCTGGCGCTTGACGGAGACGGTTTTTTTGCAGTTACCACCCCGGAAGGAACCGCGTACACGCGTCAGGGGAATTTTCGCACATCGGTTGACGGCACTCTGGTGACAGTTGACGGCTACCCGGTTCAAGGTTCCGGGGGGGCGGCAATCCGCATTCAGGGCAGTAAAGTTGATATAGATGCAAATGGTGGGGTTACTGTTGACGGCTCACAGGTTGGTGTCGTTTCAATTATGGACTTTGCCAAACCATATAATCTGACCAAGACGGGCAACGCACTGTTTGTTCCAGCCGATCAGGAGGCGATTCCGCAAGCCGGCAAAGCGCAGGTTCAGCAAGGATACATTGAAGGGTCTAATGTAGATAGTATCTCGGAAATGGTGCAGATGATCGAAACAAACCGTTACTTTGAGACATGTTCAAAGGTGATAAAAGGTTTCGAAGATATGGCCACTAAAGCCGCCAATGAGTTAGGGAAGATCTAATCCAGTATTCAATTTAAGAAGGAGCTAAGCCATGATTCGTTCACTCTGGACCGCTGCATCAGGCATGCAGGGACAACAGAAGAGCATCGACGTAGTTGCCAACAACCTGGCCAACGTAAATACAACCGGTTTTAAGCGTAGTCGGGCCGATTTTCAGGATCTGATCTATCAAAACCTGAAAACGACCGGTTCACCTGCGACTAATACCACTCAGGTGCCGACCGGAATTCAGATAGGTCTGGGAAGCCGTCTGGCCGCTGTAACAAAAATATTTACAGCTGGAGATTTTACACAGACAGGCAATGAGCTGGACGTTGCCATAGAAGGTGGAGGCTTTTTCTCAATTACACTGCCGGACGGAACTATCGGTTACTCCAAGGCTGGAGCTTTCAAGCGGGACAGTACCGGCCAGATCGTAACGCCTGACGGAAATCCGCTCTCCCCGTCAATTACGATACCCAGTAATGCTACCAAAATAAACATTGGCAGTGACGGCACGGTATCAACTCAGATAGCCGGACAGAGTGCCACTACTACCGTCGGTAACATTCAGTTGGCATCTTTTTCCAACCCCTCCGGGCTTTCCAGTCAGGGTAAAAACATATATTTACCAACTGACGCATCCGGAACAGCAACGACAGGGCCTCCAGGGCAGAATGGTACCGGCACGATTGCCCAGGGAATGCTGGAGATGAGTAATGTTAATGTGGCGGAAGAGATGGTCAACATGATTGTCGGGCAACGTGCGTATGAGATAAATTCCAAGGCCGTTACCGCTTCTGATGAGATGCTGCAGACCGCTAATAACCTGAAAAGATAGCGCCGGATCTAATTATTTATGAAACGCATGCGGATATATTTTTTCATCCTCTTTTTGTTGGTGGCGGCGATCTCCCCACGCCATGCTGCATCGGCAATTGACCGGGAGCAAGAGGTGCGTGATGCAGTCACAGCATTTGTTACGACTCGCACTGCCGGCATGGGATGGGATATTCATATTCGCCGAATTTCACTGTCTGACTCGCTGAAGCTTCCGGATGGAACAGTTGACTATGAAATTGTTGCGCCGCAGCAGTGGGAGGGATGGGGAAATATAAGTATTGCAGTTATTGTGCGTCAGAAAGACAGGATAATACGCAATATCCCGGTGCGGTTAGAAGTGGAAGCATCGGTTGATACGGTTGTCACCCTTCGCCAGATAGAATATGGCGCCAGTCTCGCAGCTACAGACGTTACTTTGCAAAAGCGTGAAATTACTCAAAACTCCCATCTGGCTGCACGGAAGCTAGATGACGTAATAGGGAAAAAAGCCCGCACAACCATCAGGGCCAATCAGCCGGTTCGCGCTGATCAGGTTGAAAAAGTTCCGCTCATAAAGAGTGGTCAGATGGTTACGATAATTGCCGAAAGTGGAGTCCTGAAAATATCGGTGACCGGTATAGCCCGCAGTTCCGGTGCGGAAGGTGATGTCATCAGAGTTCAAAACCTGACATCACTGAAGGAAATACCTGCCAGGGTCATTGATTCTTCCACGGTTCTGGTGCCGTTTTAACAGACTATTGTTGAAGGAAAGCCAATGAAATACATTCTATTCCTATTATTATCGTTTTTCATGACCGGATGTGCGGTTGAAAAAACTGACGTCAAGACGGCCGGCTTTGAAGATTCTACGCCAAGATTACCTGCAGACTATTCGGGAGGTTCTCTCTGGCAATCAACTTCAGCCAACATGACTGATGATTTAAAAGCACGTCGCAGGGGCGACATCCTCACTATTGTGATTTCCGAGACGGCCAGCGCTTCCAAGGAGGCTAAGACCGGTACTTCGAGGGACAGCGCAGTAAGCGCCGGGTTGCCCAATCTGCTTGCTCTGGAAAAAACGGGGATATTCAAGAACAATTTCAGCGATCTTGCGAAGATTATTAACGCCAGTTCCAGTTCATCTTTTGCAGGCGCCGGTTCGACCTCCCGTCAGGAAAATCTGAAGGCGACAATCACTGCAAGAGTTATTGACGTTCAGCCGAACGGTAATCTGATAATAGAAGGACGCCGCAATATTAAAGTCAACGAAGAAGATCAGATTATTGTCTTAGAAGGCACGGTACGCTCGCGGGACATTGCTCCTGACAATACAGTGAATTCTATCTATGTCGCTGATGCGCGCATCAGCTATTCAGGACGTGGCATCATCTCTGACAATCAGAGTCCCGGCTGGCTGATGAATATCTTTAACAAAATATGGCCGTTCTGATAGCCATACAGGTGACATTTAACAGGGTGATTTTATGAAACATACGTTATCAACCATAGTTTTTATAATCGCCATTCTGGTGACAGCAAGCGCCCACGCAATCCGGATCAAGGACCTTGCTTCGTTTGAGGGGGTGAGAGACAACCAGTTAATGGGATACGGTCTGGTTGTTGGTTTGAACGGTACAGGTGATAGTGACCAGACTAAAATCCAGACACAGTCAGTAGTGAATATGCTCGAAAGGATGGGGATAACAGCCTCTGTCAACGACATAAAGATAAAAAATGTTGCTGCCGTCATTGTTACAGCGACTCTCCCTCCATTCGCTAAACAGGGAAATCGCCTGGATGTTCTTGTGTCGTCAATGGGTGACGCAAAAAGTATTGCCGGTGGCACTCTGCTTATGGCACCCCTGAAAGGTGCCGACAATCAGGTCTATGCCGTCGCCCAGGGATCGATTCTGACCAACTCTTTTGCTTTTGGCGGTCAGGGTGCGTCAGTTCAAAAGAACCATCCAACAGCCGGACGGGTGCCGAACGGAGCGCTTGTCGAACGCGAAATTCCCAACACACTTGTGGGCAAGGCTGTTTTAAACCTTAATCTGAGCGTCGCTGATTTTACCACGGCCTCACGTATCGTCACTGCGGTTAATGACAAGTTTAAGAGCCCTGTTGCCGTGAGTAGCGATCCGGGTTCAGTAAGCCTGACTATACCAGAGGCATATTCAAACCGGGCCGTGGAGTTTGTAGCTGCTCTCGAGAGACTTGAAATTACTCCTGATCTGTTAGCCAGAGTTGTTCTTAATGAACGCACCGGGACAATTGTCATGGGTGAAAGCGTACGGATTTCCACAGTCGCTGTTACCCACGGCAGTCTTACGCTGGTTATTAAGGAAACTCCTCAGGTATCTCAGCCGGGGCCGCTCGGCAAAACTGGCGAGACCAAAGTCGTGCCGCGCACAGACATGAAAGTGGAAGAGGACAACCGACGGTTGATGGTGTTGCAGGAAGGCGCCAGTATAGGTGATGTTGTACGGGCTCTTAATATGCTTGGGGTCACTCCGCGCGATCTCATCAGTATACTCCAGGCGGTCAAAGCGGCCGGGGCGTTACAGGCGGATCTTTCCATTATTTAGTGCTTCACAACCGTAGGATAGGGACGATAAGAACGTTATGGATATGTTAATGACCACAACATTACCGGATGAATCAGCACGCTCGGCGGATAAGGCGCGCCTTCTCCAGCGGTCTGCGTCAAGCGGTGGTGCTGGGCTTACTGAAAAACAGCGGCAACAGGCAAAAAAAGTCTCCAGGGATTTTGAGGCACTGTTTGTCGGTATGATGATGAAATCGATGCGTGCAACAGTTGGAAAAGACAAGTTGACCGGCGGCGGTCACGGCGATGAAGTCTATCGCTCTATGCTTGATCAGGAATATGCTGCTGCATCGGTAAAACAGGGTGGCGGTCTTGGAATCGCGAAGATAATTGAAAAGGACATTATCCGGCAGGAGAGTCGCATCGTCCGCCATACAATTGATACTAAAGAATAATCGCAGCCCTGAGTTCTGGAGATTGGACGTATGGTAAAGACTCTGACAGCAGCCCTTGAAACGCAATTGCACTTGCTTGAAGATTTTATCAACCTTTTAAACCGTGAGACTCGTGAATTGTCTGATATCAATCTCGATGCAATGGCTGAGCTTAACGGATTAAAAGAAAGTGCTGCAGCTCGTATTGAGACACATTCTGTCGTTATGCGTAAAGAAATTGAAGACGCTGCTGTTCGTGAAGGTCTTCCCCCCAAAGCCACTCTGGGTGAACTTGCGGCTACTTATAAACGTAAAGGGAAAAAAGAGATTTCCCGCTTGCATGAGGATCTCAACAGGGTTGCAGATCGTATCAGGCAGGCGATCGACGTTAATCGTGAAATTGCAGAACGCTTTGCTGCGTCGGTCACCAGTTCATTGGGGTTATTGACCAGAGTAATTAATCAATCCAACACTTACGGTGCATCTGGCGGCTATCAGCAGCGTACGACAGGCGCAGTGTTGGTTAACAGGGAGGCATGATATGGGGCTCAGTGCAGCAATGGAGATCGGCAAGAATGGTCTCAATATATATCGGGTTGCCAGTGAGGTAACCGGCGAAAATATTGCCAATGTTAATACGCCCGGCTACTCTCGCCAACGAGTTATTCTGGAAACAGCTCCCCCAACTTATGCAAGTGGATTTCCTGTCGGAACCGGAGTAAATATTGCTTCGATAGAGCGTTACTATGATGGTCTTTTGCAGCAACAGATTACAAATGCCCAGACTACACAGGGTTTTGACACTACTAAATCTACTGTGCTGCAGCAGGTTGAGCCAGCCTTTAACGAAATTACCAATGACGGTCTGGGTGCTGCCATCTCCGGTTTTTTTGGATCCTGGCATGACATGACACTTAATCCGGCAGGCTCTTCAGAACGGCAGGCTGTGTTAAGCCGCGCACAGATATTGGCGGATAACTTCCAGACAGCCAGTAAATCTCTCAACAATACCATAACAATCCAGAACGACACTCTTGTACCGCTTACCAAAGACATCAATGCAACGCTGAGTAACATTGCTCAACTTAACGGCCAGATCAAGACGACAGAGCTGGTGAGCGGTAATGCAAACGAAATAAGAGACCGTCGGGATCAATTGGTGCGTGATATTTCCGTGCAGATTGGGATCACTTATAAGGAAAACAGTGACGGTACAACGGACATCAACTATTCAGATGGCGGAGCGGCTCTTGTTGTAGGCTCAGAGGCCGGATCTTTTTCACTGACAATCAACTCAGCTAGCGGTCTCAACGATGTAAATGTTGCTGCCCCCGGTGGCGTTGCGACGCTTGTGACTCCCAAAACCGGAAAGCTGGGTGCAACACTGGCGCTGCGTGATACGATCATTCCTGGATATTTGAATCAGGTTAATGCATTGGCCACAACCATTGCAACTCAGGTGAATACTCAGCACAAACTTGGATTTGATGTGACGGGTGCAGCAGGGTTAGATTTTTTTGATCCTTCCACATCAAATGCGGCCACGTTTAACATTAATCCGGCTCTGACAAGTACTGATCAGCTTGCTGCGTCAAGCAATCCGCTGCTTATCGGTGACAATAGCAACGTCCTGAAACTGGCACAAATTCAGAATACGAAGACAATGCCTCCGCCTCCCGCGACCCCGAACGCCTCTTTCAGCAGTTACTTTGGCAGCCTGGTCAGTCAAGTCGGCCTTGATGTATTGTCCAGCAAGAACACAGTCGCCCAGGATGAAGCGTTCACCAAGCAGTTGACAACTCTCCGCGAATCAAATTCAGGAGTTTCTCTGGATGAAGAGCTGACTAACCTGGTAAAATACCAGCGTTCCTATCAGGCCTCGGCTAAGCTGGTCTCCACGGTAACGGAAATGATGGATATGGTCCTGGGCCTTATTCGTTAGTGCGCTATTCCTGTTTACGACCAAAGCGCCATCTACGCCGGCTCGTCTATCGTCCGGAGCCACTTTGATATAGTCTTTGAATTTAACATTGCAAAGTTTGCTATATTTTCACTAAAAAAATATTTTGGCTGACGCTCGATCAAGATTATCAAGCTCAGGAGGGATTCCCATGCGGGTTACATCAAACATGTCAGCGGATAATTCGATCTATAATATACAGCAGAGTCGTTCCAAACAGGATCGGTTGCAGGAGTTGGCTTCCACTCAGGCGTTGGTTAACCGCCCGAGCGATGATCCGATAAACTCCAGGCTCCTGCTCGATATTGGCGACAAGCTGAAGAGCGGAGATCAGTATCATAGCAACATAAGTAAGTCTTCGACATGGCTGCAGCTAACAAACACTGCTTTGACAGGGATGACTGATACGCTGAAACTTGCCAAGGACGTGATAAGCTCAATCATGTCTGGAAGCAGTGATGCAATAGTACGTCAGAGTGCTGTTTCGAAACTGCAGGCGCTGAAACAGCAGATAGTTGACATGGCAAACACCCAGATAGGCGATCAGTATCTCTTCGGCGGAGCCAACAACAGCGTACAGCCTTACACCAACACGGACAACAATTATTCCGGTGACACTACCCAACTTTCAATTGAAATTGGTCAAAATACGACACAGACAGTGAACATTACCGGCGACCGTTTGTTAAAAGGAACCGGAGCAAGCCCAAGTTACGGTTCATCAGATATTCTAGAAACATTTGATACTCTGATCGCTGCAGTGAACGGGGACGGGGGTGTGGGCACTCCGAATGAATATGGTGATCTTGCTGCCATACAGTCCGGAGCACTGTCTCTCTCCGACGGGGCCAAGCAGGTCTATAATGCTCAGAGCGACGTGGCAGCACGCGTGATGCGACTCGATAGTATGACCAAAATGAATGAAAATACCAGAAGCACTCTGGAAACCATATACAGTAATGCCCAGAATGTCGACAACGTCAAGCTGGCTGTACAGCTTAGTCAGCAGAAAATTGCTTTTGAAGCGGCATTGTCGACGACCGCCAAACTTTCTGCTTTGTCATTGCTGGATTATATGAAGTAACTCGTTCGCCTTTACTTTTAAGGTCAAGTAACACGGTCTGAAAATGCATTGACCTTAAAACCTCAGAGACTTATAAAGTTACATGCCCCATCTTTTTGCCATATTTGGTTCAAAACGCCGCAAGCCGATTTCCATACGCCGTAATGTTCTTAACCTCTCACTTCCGGTGTTGCTTTCGTCCCTTTTCCAGCGTCTGGTTTCAATAGTAGATGTCTTTCTGACCGGAGGACTTGGTGCTTCTGCCATTGCCGCCACCGGCCTTGGTCAGCTGCTGATGGTTACCACGATGACGGTTTTCTGGGGGCTTTCGACCGGTGTTACCGTTGTTGTCTCGCATCTGTGGGGCGCCGGGCGGCGCGAAGATGCCGGAAGGGCAGCGTATGTTGCGTGTCTGGCTGGACTGGTTATGACGGCGCTCTGCTCGCTGGCGGGATCCCGTTGGGGCGGTGACATCGCCAGGTTGATGGGAGCAGCCCCGAATGTTCAGGGGATGGCAACCGAATATATAAGACTGGTGTTTCTCTGGATGGTCTGGACCACCGGCCTGAATGTTCTTTCGGCAATTATGCATGGGGTCGGCGATACCCGGACACCGATGGAAGCGATTATTCTGGTTAACATCCTCCATGTACTGCTGGCCTGGCCTTTGATTTACGGGAAATGGGGTATGCCTGCACTGGGAGTAACCGGGGCGGCAATTGCTATCAACAGCTCCGAGTTTGTCGGCTTCACCTATCTGCTGATACAGGCTATGCGCAAGCGTTATATTACCTTTGGTCGCCCTGATTATGGGCTCTTTGGCAAAATATGGAAAATCGGCTGGCCGGTAGCGCTTGAGCGTGTTGCTCAGCAGAGTGGCCAACTGTTCTATTCCAGTTTTATAATCGCCTACGGTACGACAGCTTACGCCGCCCACCAGATAGGACTTTCAATTGAATCGCTTTCGTTTATGCCGGGGGCCGGCATGGGCATTGCCGCGGCGACGTTGATGGGTCAGTCGCTGGGGGCCGGCAAACTTCGACGTGCCCGGATAAGCCACAACGAAGCATTGCGGTTGGCTGTCGGCGTCATGACGGCAATGGCAGTACTCTTTTTCTTTGCTCCGCACCTTCTGATTGGTCTTTTCAGTCATGATCCGGACGTGATCGAAAAAGGGAGCATGTTTCTGAAGCTGGTCGCTTTTGCTCAGGTGCCGCTGGCGATTTCATTCGTCTATGCCGGCAGTCTGCGCGGTACTGGCGACACGTTCTATGTGTTTATCGTAACGCTGGTTGCCATGTGGGGGATACGCGTAGCGCTGTCATGGGTTGCTACAAGCTGGCTGCATCTTTCGCTCTACGCGGTGTGGGGGGTGTTTCTGGTTGACTGGTATTTCCGGGGGGCAGCTTTCGCCTGGCGCTATCACCGGCGGGATTTGCATGGAATGGTTCTATAGCCCGAGATAGAGGTTTAATTAGGCTCTTTCCAGTCCTGCGAAGCGTAGCATAAGTTTTTTAGGCCCGACCGAGTTAAACCAGACAACAACCTTTTGCGCCTCGTCCTCGCCCTCAATTTTCCTCACCGTGCCGATCCCGAATTTACCATGCCTCACTTTCATGCCGAGGTAGACACCATCCTGATCTTCAGGCGGTTCCGGAACGATCTCTATGTCGTCGCAATAGGTGGCCGCAGTGGCAAGATTGTGCGCAGTGGTTGCAGTGAAACGAGCGCCGGGAGAAGAAAAATCTGAAAACGATTTTGTCTGGCCCATATTCTGCCTATCTGCGGTCTGCTGCACTTTGTATCCCTGATCCTGTCCACTTTCACCTTCTTCTATCAGTTCCCTCGGAATATCTTTTAAAAACCGTGATGGCTGGTTATGCTGCTCCTGACCAAACAGATATCTCCGTCGGGCGTTAAGTAGATAGAGTCTCTCTCTGGCACGTGTCATGCCTACGTAACAGAGTCGGCGCTCCTCCTCCATGCCGTCCAGATCATCCAATGAACGGACGTGAGGGAAGAGACGCTCCTCCATGCCGAGCATGAATACCGCCTTGAACTCCAGACCTTTTGCAGCATGCAGCGTCATCAGGGTAACTGACGGCTGGCCGACTTCCCCCTGTTCAAGGTCGGAGACCAGTGACACCTGTTCCAAAAATTCAGACAACCCGGCATCGGGGTTCTTTTCACTGAATTCCTCAATTGCCGCTAAAAGCTGTTCAAGGTTCTCCAATCGCTCGATATCGTCCTCATTCTGACTACTCTTCAGGCGGTCCAGATAACCGCTCCCCTGCATAATAGATTTGGCGAGTAGTGCCAGAGAGCTGTTCGCAGCTGTTTCGCGAAAGCTATCAAGCAGTGCGATAAAGGCCGAAACTTTGCCGCGCGGGGAAGCGGTTAGCAGGCCATCTCTCGTAGCATCCAGTAAAGCATCAAAAAAAGTGCCACCTTGCTGGAACGCCTTAAGTGAAATTTTGTCGACAGTCGTGTTACCGATGCCACGGGCTGGAACGTTGATAATCCTCTTCAGTGAAACTTCGTCTGAAGGATTGTCAAGTACCCGCAGGTACGCCAGGATATCTTTGACTTCCATGCGCGAATAGAAGCGAACACCGCCAACGATATGGTATGGAAGTGCACTGCCGACCAGTGCTTCCTCGATCAGGCGCGACTGGGCGTTGGTGCGGTAGAATACTGCCATCTCCTCCAGCGGTACTTTGCTGCTTCGCAGTCTAGCTATCTCGCGGCTCACAAAACGGGCTTCTTCGCGGTCTGATTCGACCCGTTCATAGCGGATTTTCTCGCCGGCCGGGTTTTCTGTCCAGAGGGTTTTACCTTTACGCCCGAAGTTCTGTTTGACTACAGCACCGGCTGCAGCCAGGATTGTGGCTGTGGAGCGGTAGTTCTGCTCCAGTCTGATGATCTTCACTCCGGGGAAATCCTTTTCAAATTCGAGAATATTGCGGATATCAGCCCCGCGCCAGGAATAGATCGACTGGTCGTCGTCGCCAACCACGCAAAGGTTCTTGCGTTCGCCCGCTAACAGGCGGATCAGATTGTACTGCACCGGGTTGGTGTCCTGATATTCATCAACCAGCAGCCACTGGAAGCGGTCGCGGTAATAAGCGCAAACCTCGGGAAAGAGAGATAGAAGGCGCACGGTCTGGATCATCATATCGCCAAAATCAAGAGCGTTACATTTTTTAAGGCGCTCCTGGTAGGTTGCATAAATCTGAACGACTTTCTTGTTGTAAACGTCACCGGGGGATATAGGACCAATATCTTCCGGAAAGAGCCCACGGTTTTTGAAATCATCAATCCGTCCTGAGACGGCTTTGACGGCAAAGCGCTTCTCGTCCAGATCCATCTCGGCGATGACGTCTTTGAGCAGGCGATCGCTGTCACGGTCGTCATAAATTGCAAAGGATGATTGGAAGCCAAGGTGATGGATATCTCGCCGCAGGATTCGGCCGCAAGCGGCATGGAATGTTGAAATCAGCGGTATGTCACCGCCCCCCAGCAGTTTAGTTACCCGTTCGGCCATCTCCCGCGATGCCTTGTTGGTAAAAGTTACCGCCATGATGTTCCAGGGGCGCACACCGCGCTCTCGGATCAGGTAAGCAATGCGGTTAGTGATAACACGGGTCTTGCCTGAGCCGGCGCCGGCCAGAATAAGAAGTGGGCCTTCACCGTGGAGCACAGCTTCTTTTTGTGGGGAGTTGAGATGGGATGTCAGGGTCATGTTATTTGGGTCTCGTAATTGCTAACAGACCTGCCCGTTTTTGTGCAGGTTATGTCAATGGATAGTGCCCGTAATTTTGCCGCACGTGTGCAGGGAGATGGAATCGGTGACAGTAAAAGTAGAATCAATGCGGTGTACGCTGCCACTACTACCCGGGCGTTTAGTAGCGGTCGATCTCTTTAAATCTGCCTTACTCTTATGAGTTGGCTTTATCCTCTAAACACTACAAAAACCTTTGCAATGAAAAAATCACAGACCAGGATCAGTACCGACGAAAGCACTACCGCTTTCTTGGCTGCCGCGCCTACCCCCTCAGCACCACCTCTGGTGTTAAGTCCAACGTAACAGCCGGTTATGGCGATAATAGCGCCGAATACGGCTGGTTTTATCACACCTTCAATCAAATCCTGAAACACCATGAACTGGGGTAAGCCACTGATGTACATAACCGGGTTGATGTTGTAGCCGGCCGACATTATATACCCGCCAAAGACGGAGACCATGTCAGTCACTATCGTCAGGAGCGGCAATGCAATCAGCATGGCTTTAAGACGGGGTACGACCAGGCGCTTGATAATGTCCGTGCCTTCCACCCTCATGGCATCAACCTGTTCCGTGACCACCATTGTTCCCAGTTCGGCCGTAATGGCGGACCCCACGCGACCGGCCACCATCAACGCAGCCAGGACGGGTCCAAGTTCTTTGATCATTGTTACCGCAACCATACCTCCGACATAACTCGTTGCCGCAAACGGCTTAAGCTGTATCAGTGACTGAAGCGCCATAACCATGCCGGAGAAAAGTCCTGTCAGAGTGCAGATGAACAGGGATGCAAACCCCAATTTATCGAACTGGATGGTGAATTCACGATAGTAGAAGGGGCGGAGGAAGATCCGCACAAAAGTACGCCCGGCCAGGGTAAAGTAATTTTGCAGATCGTGGAAAAAAATGAGCAGGACTCGGTCGATGGTGGCAAATGTCATAATTAGCTAGAGTGCTGCAGCTAACGCTTCAGCCGCCTCGCTGACAAAAACGAACTGCAGATCGGCCCTGACATTCTCCGGAATATCTTCCAGGTCGTCTCGATTGCGCTCCGGCGCGACAACAGTACTGACACCTGCTCGATGAGCTGCAAGCACTTTTTCCTTCAGGCCGCCGATCGCCAGTACCCGGCCGGTGAGTGTAATCTCTCCGGTCATGGCGACGCTGCGGCGTGCAGGTTTTCCGGTCAGTAGAGAAACCAGCGCAGTGACCATAGTGACCCCTGCAGAAGGACCGTCTTTGGGGATTGCTCCGGAAGGGACGTGAATGTGAATAGTGCGATTCTCAAAAGCTTCCGGTTTGATGCCGAATTCGTCGGCATGCGCTTCAATGTAGGAGAGAGCTGCCCTGGCCGATTCTTTCATGACATCGCCCAGTGATCCGGTAAGGATCAGCTCCGCCTTTCCAGGCATAGAGGTGACTTCTATGAATAGAATATCTCCTCCGGTCTCTGTCCAGGCCAATCCGGTTACCACCCCGATGCGGTCATTCTCCGCAGCCACTTCATTATGGAACTTTTTTGAACCGAGTAATTCAGTAACCGTTTCAGGAGTAACACAGCTTCGGGGGGCTTTATTCTGGGTTATTTCTTTGGCCACCTTACGGCAGATCGAAGCGACGGTACGTTGCAGTCCTCGTACTCCCGCCTCGCGAGTGTAGTCACCGATAACTTTCTCCAGTGCCTCGTCACGGAAGGTAAGTCCGCGGCCAGTAAGGCCGTTTTCTTCCAACTCGCGGCGGATTATAAAATTTTTGGCGATCTGAAGTTTTTCCTGACTGCTGTAGCCGGCAAGACGGATGACCTCCATGCGATCCTTGAGCGGACCTGGAATCGGATCAAGCTGGTTTGCAGTGGTGATGAACATCACTTTTGACAGGTCAAAAGCGACGTCAAGATAATGATCGTTGAAGGTGGAGTTCTGCTCCGGATCAAGCACTTCCAGAAGGGCGCTGGCCGGGTCGCCGCGAAAGTCATTCCCGAGTTTATCTATCTCATCAAGCATGAAGATTGGATTGTTTACGCCGCAACGATAGAGCTCCTTGATAATGCGCCCCGGCAGAGCGCCGATATAAGTGCGGCGGTGCCCTCTTATTTCGGCTTCGTCACGTACACCACCAAGGGATATGCGTACAAATTTGCGGCCCATCGAGCGGGCTATCGATTTACCCAGTGATGTCTTTCCGACTCCCGGTGGGCCGACAAAGCAGAGTACCGGCCCTTTCATATTCTCTTTAAGTGAACGTACGGCGAGAAATTCCAAAATACGTTCTTTGACTTTTTTTAGATTATAATGATCTTCATTGAGGATCTCCTCTGCACGCACCATATCGAGACTGTCGGGTGTACTTATGTTCCACGGCATTCCGGCAAGGTAATCAAGATATGTCCTCGATACGTTGTATTCCGGCGAGGCCTGATTGATCCGCTCAAGTCGCTTAAGCTCTTTATCGGCAATTTTTTTGACATCTTCCGGAAGGCCGGCCTCTTCGATTTTCCGGCGCAGTTCGTTCATATCGGCAGTGCGTGGATCTTCATCACCCAGCTCTTCCTGAATATGTTTCATCTGCTCACGCAGGATATATTCCTTCTGATTCTTGCCGACTCGCTTGGTTACTTCACCGGCGACTTCGTTTTTTACCTGCATCCGCTG
Source organism: uncultured Geobacteraceae bacterium (assembly GCA_903875605.1). Taxonomy (GTDB): domain Bacteria; phylum Desulfobacterota; class Desulfuromonadia; order Geobacterales; family Pseudopelobacteraceae; genus JACRCG01. The sequence continues at coordinate 50,158 of CAIQWT010000026.1, forward strand.
TACTTCATTGGTCAAATGAACGTACACCTTTTTCAGGCGATCCAAAGGATCTATTGTTTCAAGCAGATCCTGTAGATCAACCGGCGGCAGATTGACATACAACGCCACAAGATCAGACAGGCGAGCAGGGTTGTCGATGTAGTCAATCATCTTCATAACATCGTCAGGCAGTGGTTTCCCGTGTGAAAGAGCTATTTTTAACAGCGCATTCAGGCTCTGAACGAGTGTTTCCGAAACGATATTTTTTTCAACAAACTCGCGTACTATTTCGCAATGAGCCAAAGTGAGAATACCTGCCAGTTCTGTATCCAGAATCCGCAACCGGGTAACTCCTTCTAGCGAAACTTTGTAGCGCCCGTCTTCCAGTTTTTTTATCTGATTGACTTTGCATAGAGTTCCTATTTCGCATCTGCCGGCCGGAAACTCACTTTGGGGGTCGTCAGGTCTCTCAAACACGAGGGCAACAAGTTTATCGTAGTTTTCTGCTTCGCGAAAAGCCGAAACGTCCTGTTCTCTCACATATAAGGGAAGCAGCATATAAGGGAAAACTACGGTCTCTTTTTGAGTGAACAGTGGCAGTTTTGCGGGTATTTCAATATTAGCGTGTGGCATCTTCTGTTGATCCTTTTATTAGTTATAACCGCGGTGAACAGCAGTATATCTTGAAATAAGACGGAGAATAATAACACAGTTCATGCAACAAGCAAAGTATCAGACAGGTTTCCCGGTGCGGACAGCAACATTTACAACTTTCACCCTGCCAGCAGGGCCGGCCAGTTCTCGATAAAGCATCGATAGAAAACGAACCGTAACCAAGCGATGGATCGCGGCCTGAGTCATACGGTACAGCCAGAAGCGAATTATTGAAGGTGAAGCACTGCCAAGAATCAGCGGACAGAAATCACTGAGCTGCAGTGAAACCCTCACACTTTCAGGTAGCTGTTCCACTCCGAAACGAAGTTCACCACGATCACATTGGCGCGGCTGTACCAGAAAACCGCCACAGATGCGCAAAGTTGTGAAACTTTCTGTGGCAACCGGTGGTAAAAAGCTGATCAAGCTCAACCTGCTGCCGAGAAGTCGGAATTCGATGCCGCTAATCAGGATAGTCGGGCGAATCAGAGCAAGAGAACATTTTTTAATATAGCCTAGATAGCGACTGAGTAAATTTTCTGCAGAAAGACCATTCGCAACCGCACTCTGCAACTCAGTCCACTGAACAGAAAAGACCGAAGCATCCTCTGTCATTACCTGCTGGCAGGCTATTTCCATAGAAGTTTTTTGTCGAAGCATATTTCTATTTTGCCATCAGTCTCGGATATTGCAACCTAAATAACATTCTTTGAATTTGATGCTTGACAAGTTTAGAAAAAGTATTAAGATAAAAATTATCCTGTTAGGATAGTATGTAATTAATATCGAAAGGAGACCCTGCCAATGTGGACTGCAAGATTTAAGATTCGTCCGGTTTCTCACTGCAAAGAGGGTTGCCCTCGTTAGCCCGCCGCCGACCGGCAGCGGGCGCACAGCAAAAGCCCTTCTGTCTTTAGACAGGGGGGCTTTTTTTTTGTCGCGCCCGCTGATATCTGCTATAGTGCCAACTTAACTATTAAATCACTACTATAAATCGAGAAATGCACATGAAAAAATACCTTATTATTTTTGGTGTTATCATTATATCAGCCGGCATTGTCGGCTATTTCTTCTATAACCATACTCCGGAAGTCAGCTACAAAACTGCCAAGATTGAGCGCGGCACTATTGTGTCTACGGTTGCGGCCACCGGCAACCTTTCGGCTGTAACCACAGTCCAGGTCGGAACTCAGGTTTCAGGAACAATACAGAAGCTCTATGTGGATTTTAACTCGCGAGTAAAAAAAGGGCAGGCCATTGCCGAGATAGACCCTTCATTGTTCAACGCTTCGGTGGATCAGTCCCAGGGCAACTATTTAAGCGCCGAGGCCAATCTGCAAAAGGCACGGATCACACTGGCGGATGCTGAACGTACTTTTGCCCGCAATAAAAAAATGCTTGCAGATGGTATAGTTTCTCAGGGGGATTTTGACGCAGCCGAGACAATATTGCAATCCTCCGGCGCTTCGCTTAAATCGGCTGAGGGGGCTCTTGCCCAGGCTCGCGGTTCGTTGATGCAAGCCAAAACAAATCTGCGCTATTCGACAATCCGGTCGCCGGTGGATGGGGTGGTTATTTCCCGTGCAATTGACGTTGGACAGACTGTAGCGGCCTCATTTCAGACGCCAACGCTGTTCACCATTGCTCAAGATTTGACTAAAATGCAGATCGAGGTCAGTGTTGATGAAGCTGACATCAGTCGAATCAAGCTGCATCAAATAACCAGTTTTACGGTTGACTCCTACCCTGAACAGACTTTCCGCGGAAAAGTTGTCCAGATTCGCAGTTCACCAGTCATTACCCAGAATGTTGTTACCTATGTCGTGGTTGTTAATGTCGATAACAGTGACATGAAACTTATGCCGGGTATGACAGCCAATGTTTCGGTTGAAGTTGCCAAGAAAGACGGCGTGCTCAAACTGCCTCCAGCCGCCTTACGCTTCAAACCGAAATCAAAAGGGGATGATTCGAAAGATAGGGTGGCTAACGGCGACCGAGGCGGCGCTTCTCCTCAGCGTCCTGCTGCCGGTAGCACAAGCACCGCAGGGAAAGGGCCAGCAGGTAAAGGAAAAGACAAGGGGCAGCAGGTATATATGCTCAGCGATGGCAAGCCCGTCGTGTCGCCAGTAAAAACCGGAATCGCCAACAATAGCAGTATTGAACTAATTGAAAGCAGTCTCAAAGAGGGTGATGACGTTATTATCGAGCAGATCGGCGGTGATACGAAGAAAAAGGCCGGCGCAAGCGCTTCGCCTATGGGGCCTCGCTTTTAGATGGACTACGTAATCTCTTTAACGGACATTTGCCGGGTCTTCATTATGGGAGACCAGAAGTTTGAGGCACTTAAAGGGGTCTCGTTCGACGTTGTTGCTGGTGAATTTGTTGCCATTATGGGGGCGTCCGGCAGTGGTAAGTCAACCAGTATGAATATCCTTGGCTGCCTGGATCTTCCAACCTCCGGTCGTTATCTTCTGGATGGCCAGGATGTGGGTGGAATGACAACCGATCAACTGGCAGATATCCGTAATAAAAAACTCGGCTTTGTTTTTCAGGGGTTCAATCTGCTTGCCCGTACCCCGGCGATTGAGAATGTAGAGCTGCCGCTTGTGTATGCCGGACTTTCTTCAAAAGAACGGCGGGCACAGGCTCTGATTGCCATGGAACAGGTCGGACTCTCCGGTAAGGAAAATAACCATCCAAGCCAACTTTCAGGCGGTCAGCAGCAGCGGGTTGCCATTGCCAGGGCCCTGGTTAACAATCCCGCCGTTATTCTTGCAGATGAGCCCACGGGCAACCTGGACAGTAGTACCAGCGAAGAGATCATGAACCTTTTTACGGCTCTTAACCGGCAGGGTATTACGATAATAATGGTAACACATGAGCATGATGTCGCGGCTTACGCTGGGAGACAGATCACCTTCCGCGATGGTCGCATAGTTTCTGACAGCCTGACCGGCCAGGTGATTTAATCTATGGACTTTATCCAGACTCTGAAAATAGCCCTTCTAGCCTTGCGTACCAACAAAATGCGCTCTTTTTTGACAATGCTCGGGATTATCATTGGAATTGCCGCTGTCATTGCAATGATGGCGGTTGGAACAGGCGCCAGCTATGTTATTTCTCAGCAGATTGCCAGCATCGGCAGCAACATCATTCTGGTCCTTCCAGGGTCCACAACCAGTGGCGGTTTGCGTACCGGTACAGGCGGGGCACAGACTCTGTCAAGTGATGACGCTAAGGCAGTAATGGCAGAGTGCCCCTCAGTGGCTTATGCGGCCGGTACGGTTCGAACATCGGGACAGATCGTCAGCGGTAACATGAACTGGTCGTCTGTTGTTATGGGCGCGACTCCTGAACTTTTTGACATCCGTGAATGGCCTGTTGTTGCCGGGCGCTCAATCAGCCAGCAGGATGTAGACGGTGCTATCAAAGTATGTCTCCTGGGGCAGACGGTAGCCGAAAACCTTTTTGGCGCGGCCGATCCGATAGGGAATATCATCAGGATCAAAAAAATACCTTTTACTGTTATCGGGGTACTTGATCGTAAAGGGCAGTCGCCACAGGGACAGGATCAGGATGATTCCGTGTTTGTGCCTTTGCGAACAGCCCAGCGCAATCTGGTGCGCTCACAACGCACGGGAATAGTCAGTTCCATAATAGTCAAGGCGAAGAATGAAGAGCTGATCAATAAGGCTGAAAAAGAAATACAGGCACTTCTTAATCAGCGTCACCGTATTACAAATAGCAAGGAATCGGATTTTTCGACTCGTAACCTATCGGAAATTCTGGCTGTTGCGGAGCAGTCATCAAAGGCAATGTCCCTGCTGTTGGGAGCTGTCGCTTCAATCTCGCTGATTGTTGGAGGCATCGGTATTATGAATATCATGCTGGTTTCGGTTACTGAGCGCACTCGTGAGATCGGTATTCGAATGGCGATCGGCGCAAAAAAGAATGACATCCTGCTGCAGTTTATGACTGAAGCTGTGCTGCTTACAATGCTGGGAGGAGTGATCGGCATCGCGCTGGGAGCTGGTGGAGCTACGGTCGTGTCCCGTCTGCTGGGATGGCCGACTATGATTTCAATTCAGTCTATTACAATTGCCTTTGTTTTTTCAGCTGTCGTGGGCATCTTCTTTGGCTTTTATCCTGCAAAAAAAGCAGCGGGCCTGAACCCTATTGACGCTTTGAGGTACGAATAATATGTCCGACTGCCAGATGTGTTCCAGGTGGGAAACAGATTCCGACCTGCGCATTGTAGAATTGCCGCATTCCTACGTTATCCTTAACCGGGATCAGTTTTTCCCAGGATACACACTGCTGTTTACTAAAATGCATGTTACCGAGTTATTTCATCTTGATTGTGATGTTAGAGGTGCTTTGATGGAGGAAGTATCTTTCGTTGCCAAGGCGCTTTACAGCGTATTCAACCCGTCAAAGATAAATTATGAACTTTTGGGAAATATGGTGCCGCATATTCATTGGCACATCGTGCCGCGATTCTCATCCGAACTGCTCTGGCCGCGCCCAATCTGGGCCGAGCCACACCCCGAGCTGTTGCTCCCCTCAGATACATACCGCCAGCACATTGAAAACATCCGGAGTGCACTGATATGATTCGCCCTTTTTTTCACACCCTTGACAACGGCTTGCGGGTAGTTTGCGTTGAAATGCCACATCTGCACGCAGCAGAGCTGGCAATATATCTTAAAGTCGGTGGTCGCAATGACCCACCTGGCCGGGAAGGGCTTTCTCACTTTCTGGAACATATTCTGTTTCGCGGGACGGCCGAATTCCCCTCGTCTCTGGCAATCGAGTCGGCATTCGAGATCATAGGTGGCGCTCCGAATGCCGCAACAGATGCCGAATCAACTTATTATTATTCGCGGGTACATCCGGACAGTATCAAACGTGGAATGGAAATATTTGCTACAATGCTTATGAAGCCCCTACTTACTGGCATTGATACAGAAAAGCGTATAGTCGCTGAGGAAGCCAGAGAGGATCTGAACGAACAGGGAGAAGAGGTTAATCCAGATACCATCGTAAGCCGGATGCTCTGGCCCCACCACTCTCTGGGGATGCCCACCATAGGCACGCTTGAGAGCATTGCGGCTATTGAACGGAACGATCTGGAGGAACATCTTAAAAACTATTATGTCCCTTCAAATGCAGTGTTGGTTGTCTCCGGGCCTGTAAAAAACCTTGACGTTCTGGGTGCAGCCAAAGCAAGTTTTGACCAGTGGCATGATGAGTGCGTACCTGTGACAGCTCTTGTGACACAGCGTCAATATTCGCCGCAGATCCGCTGCGTTCAGGATTCTGATAGCCAGATGAGTCTGCAGTTGGCGTTCCTCGGCTTTGCTCGTGATGATCGTCGCTTTATGGCATTGCGCTTCTTGCGGAGAATTCTTGCCGGTGGAGGCAGTTCCCGTCTGCACCTACACTTGAGAGAGGAATTGGGTATAGTCTATTCTGTGGACGGTGCAATAGGTGCTTACGATGAAACCGGCTGTCTGGCGTTTGATTTATCTACAGCTCCGGCCACCCTGCTCCACGCCGTGGAAGCTGCGCTTGAAGAGCTGCACCTGATTACCGTTACCCCGGTTCCGTCAGAGGAGCTGGAAAGAATTCGTAATTCTTATATTTTTGATCTGGAGTTCAGTCGGGATTCGGCCTATGAAATGGGGGGGCGATACGGTTGGGGCGAGTTGATGGGAGTCGTTAGAAGTATTGAGGAGGATCAGTCTGAAGCACGTCGGATAACTGCCAGCGAGATTCAGGAGACAGCTCGAGCACTATTTGCTCCGGAAAATCTGCGTCTGGTGGCTGTAGGACCTTGGAAGCGTGGTATGAAGAAGGCTTTACGGGAATTGGTTGCGGGCTATCAGCAGCGCTTTTAAGCTGCTGCTCCGACTTTCAGGAAGTTAACCGGTCACGATCGAACTCTTTACTGGTCCTTGTAATGCCGGCAATAACATTTTCTCCTGTCTCATCAAGTTCGTTGAAAAGGAGGCCGATTCCGGGGGGGTGACGTTGGATTTTCCACGGTTTTATTCTGCGGACTTCTGCTGAAATGGTGCAGTCAAATTCCGGCATAAAAATCGAAACTTGGTCTCCGACGCAAAATCTTTCCGCATCCAGGTCAACATTGAACATCCCTCCCCACGAAATATCCAGTGTAAAGCCTTTAAATTCGTTGCAGTTATGATTGACAATAGTAGAAAGGCAGACTGGATGCCGTCTAAATTTTCGCAATCGCTTGGCTCTGTGCGCCACACAGGTTATGCGCAAAAAGTCATCAAGATTCTTATCCTGCTTTGCACTTCCAGGCATTGACATCGGTACAAGCATGGCACCCATTGTGCGAACACGCAAGGTTGGAAAGAAGTTGGCCAGTGTGTAGGCAACTATTTTTTCTTCACCTTTCGATTTGATAATCGAGGTGAGATCCATAAGTACCCCGCTGAACAACTCCTTGAGTGCGAAGTTTTCCGCTTCACAGAAATTTGCACAGGGAACTGCCGCAACTCCTGCAGTTTCCAAGATGGATACCAGTGCAGTCCGGGTCTCGTCGATGTATGAAACTACAAGTATCGGGTGGTCTGGTAAAGGCATACTTTTATTCTTCTATTGAGATGGCAACCATAAACCATTCTTCGTCGGTGGCAAATTTAAGTGTGATGTTTTCAAGATTGTTTCCAGAGGAAACAACATAGTCTGCTCCATTGACTAATGAGGGTGTTGAGAGCTGAATATCTGAGCCGCCTTTTGAGAGATGCTGTTTAAAAGATCCGGCGATCATGTTTGCGATCTCTCCCATGGCGTCATTTACGTCATCATCAATTCCAGTAACCTCCATACCCAACATCAAAGAGGTGAATGAGATAGCCAGAGGCCAAGGCAGGTGCACACTTACCAGGCCGTTATAGGTACCGGCCAGGCCGACCATGGATGTCAGGCACTCCTTGAAGTGCGTAGTTACATCAACCTGAATCGGCAGGTGCATCAGATCCTCAACCCCCACCATATTGATGAAAACATCTTTAACGTCCTTGATGAGGCTTTTGATCAGCTGATCCTCTGTCATGTTTATTGCAGCTAGTGTTTCTGGTTTCATCGCCATACTCTATCTCCCCATTACTGAATTGCAATATATTTGTCAAAAAATATCCGCTCTAATCTGATATGTTTAGTATGCTGATTCCAGGACGGTCATCTTGATTCGGCCTATAATAGCAATTATCGGCGCCATATCTTCCGGGAGGTGTCCCTCCAGCAGCTTGATATGGGTGGGATCAGCCGGGAGTTGATTGTATGTGGGGTCGACCGAAACCCAGTGATTATCTATAAAGCTCTCTGCCCAGCTATGATATAGAAACCCCTTGCCTTCCATATGCACCAGTCCGGAAACGAAGCGAGTTGGTATGCCGGCAGACCGGGCAAGAGCGGTATAGAGGCGTGAGTGCGTTTGGCAGTTGCCGTTCTTTGACTTGAAACTTTCAGCAGCGCTGCCACCATCATCAATGGTGTCGTTCAACCAGTTTGCTGTCCAGGAAGCGATGACTTTAGCCAATTCCTGTTGATTTTTTACACCCACAGAAAGAGTTTTGGCTTGGGCTTTGATCTCTGGCGCCTCGGATTCAATTTTGTCGGCCGGTTTCAGCTGTGCGTCTGTCGGTTTCTGCACGTTAATATCCGGCGTTTTCTGGGCCAGTGTTCCGGTTTTGAACGTTACCCTTCCATTGCCTGATTTTTCAACAAGCTGCCCTCCACCCTGTAATAGCGGCAGAGCGTCATTCCAGTTGGTTATCTCTACGGCTAGACCGATTAACCTCTTTGAGTCCTTAATCGGTGGCTGTACCCGAACGAGGCTGAAGTCGTAAATCAGATCTTTCTTGGCAAGCGCCCAGTCACTGATAAATGAACCAAGTGCTGTTGGCTGTTCTGCAACGGTGGTTACCAGGCCTTCTCTAACGGACTCTTCAATCGTCTCACCCTGCCCGTTGACCCAAATATCATTGTTAACGAATGGATAGAGATTGTTACGAAGTTTGAGAGAGGGTAATCCAGTGGACGTTTTGTCCTCACCCAACACCGAGATCTGAACTTCTTTTATTTTAAGCTCTTCCGGATCAAACGCCTGGATTTTATACGACGATCCAGCTGTGACAGTACGCATCAGTGGGTATAAATTAAGGGCGGGGCCTGGATAGACATCCCCTTTGAATTTGAGCATTTTGTCAGTAATTTTACCATTCGCATCACTTTTAATATGCATGGCACTGCCACTGATTTTGCCGCTGACATGAGATGAAGAGCCATTGACTGTCTGTTCAACATCAAAGGAGCGAAGTGTCAGGGTCTTAGAAACTAGATACGTTTCACGCATTGAAGCTTCTTTAGAGAAACTCATTACTTTCATCCGCACACTGCCGTTGCCCTCTATTCTGTAGCCGTCCTCGTGTTTATCTATTTTTTGCCGGTAGAACCCGACCCGCTCACTGTTAACATAAATACCAAACCAGCGTTCGGACAGCGGTGGAATATCGATTTTGCCAAATGGAGATGCCATGGCGGCTATGCAGCTGCAGAGTAATAATAAACAGGCAGTAAAAACTATGGCCTTTATTCGCAGGCTGTGTATGTTCATTGGAATATACCTCTGTATGTAAATACGTAAACGCCACCCGCCGTCATACCTGTTAAAAATGGCAGATGGCTGGTGGCGCTCTTTTATTATTGGTGCGTGACCAGGTTGCTTTCCAGGCCTGTCACGATAATCCTTGTCAGTAGAGCAGTATTAGGTCGCAGCAACATCGATGGTTGTGAGCCTTGCCGCAATCGACGGGTCATGAAATTCGACCCGGTTTCTGCCATTGGCCTTGGCCCGATAGAGGGCATCGTCAGCTTGCTTGATAAAGCCGTCGACAGTTCCGGCCAACTCATTTGAAAACCAGGAGACTCCGAGGCTGACGGTAAGGCTGAGCTTTGCAAGTTGACCGTTAAATCGGGTGCTTTGCACAGCCAGACGAATTCGGTCTGCCACAAAAACAGCTTCTTTCAGTGAAGAGTCCGGCAGGATTGCAACAAATTCCTCGCCGCCGTAGCGTGCGGCACAGTCATAGCTGCGCAATTCTTTCTGTAACTGTAATGCCACCTTATGAAGTACAACATCTCCCTGTAGATGGCCATAGCCGTCATTAACCAGTTTGAAGTGATCAATATCCAACATGATCAGCGAAAGATTGCCACCTTTACGGATACTGCGTTGGACCTCTTTGTCGAGCGCTTCCATCATATAACGGCGGTTAAAGAGTCCTGTGAGGTGATCGGTGTTGGAAAGTTCCAACAGCAGTTCGTTAGAGCGTTTTAGTTCATCCTGCAGTTTTTTGATTTTTAGATGTACTTTGACCCGGGCAACCAGTTCCTCATGATCAAACGGTTTAGTAATATAATCGCTGGCGCCTCGTTCAAGGCCCTTGATTTTGCGTTCACGATCATTCATTCCTGTCAGGATGATTACAGGAACATCCTGAAGGTCCGGACGGGCTTTAAGCATACTTAAAAACTTAAAACCATCTATGCGGGGCATCTCCAGATCACACAGTATAATGTCAACTGGGGATGAAAGCAGTTTTTTGAAACCTTCCAGCCCATCCTCTGCCTCATAATAACGAGTAAAGAGGTTGAACGACTCGAGGGTTCTGATGATCTGTTCCCGAACCGTAACTGAATCATCTATAATTAGTACGCTTGAGGACATAGCGCGGAATTGTAGACCAACTCATTCCAAAATTCAATTAATAAAACGGCTATCATTGCGGTAATGCGATTAAAATCAGAGCCGAGGTTCGTGTGCAAGACGCTTCATTTCCGCAATAGTCGCTGCATAATCTGCAGCCCCGAATACGGCGCTGCCGGCGACAAAAACATCTGCACCTGCATGAGAAATCCTGGCGATATTGGATGGTTTAACTCCTCCGTCCACCTCAAGTTCTGCTTCAGAGCCTATTTGATCCAGCATTGCCCGCAATGAATGGATTTTCGGTAGGCACGCTTCAATGAAACTCTGGCCGCCAAAACCTGGATTAACCGTCATCAACAGCACAAGATCCAGATCTTCCAGGACATAATCGAGGACATTAAGGGGCGTAGCCGGATTAAGCGATACGCCGGCTTTTTTCCCAAGGGATTTGATCAGCTGCACGCTGCGATGTAAATGGCTGGTAGCTTCTGCGTGCACAACAATGATATCGGCCCCTGCGGCCACAAAATCCGGAATATATAAATCGGGGTTTTCAATCATCAGATGCACGTCGAGTGTCAGCGATGTTACTTTGCGGGCTGCCTCAACAATTAGCGGGCCGATTGTAATGTTGGGAACGAAATGACCATCCATGACGTCGATATGAATATAGTCGGCACCGGCCGCTTCTACGGCTCTTATTTCATCACCAAGACGGGAAAAATCTGCAGAAAGAATAGATGGGGCAATTTTTTTCATGTGGGAACTCCAGTAAAAAATATTACCACGAAGTTGTATACGCACAGATAGAACATAAATAAAAGCTTACCGGTTTTGGAAGTTAAGCAATAAATATCTGTTTTATAGATCGTACCTGTGTTTCAGTCTTTCCGTGGTTGATTCTGCTATTGTACACGCCTGATTCTTGCTGCGAAGAAACCGTCCATGCCGTGCCGGTGCGGCCAGACTCTAAACATACCATAAAACGCAATTAACTCGCCTAATTCCGGGAAGAGGTCGTTCAGGTTTTCTAGCACGAACCCAGGGTGGTGCAAAAGAAAATCCTCAACTACAAGTTCGTTTTCCGCCTCTGACGTAGAACAGGTTGAGTAGAGAAGTGTACCCCCGGGTTTTAATCTGGTAGCGGCATTCTTTAAAAGGGTTTTCTGTACGGCAGCAAGGCGGGTGATGTCGCCGGAAAAAAGCCGCCACTTTGCTTCCGGATTACGACGGATTACTCCGAGCCCGGAGCATGGAGCGTCCAGCAAAATGCGGTCAAAATAGCCGTCCGGAAAAGTGTCGGGTTGATGCAGATCGGCCACAGCCGTTGCAAGAGAGTTGATGCCGAGTCTGCGGGCGTTTTCCTGTACAAGCGTTAGCTTGGAGCGGGAGATGTCTGTCGCGATTAACTCTCCCCGGTCATCCATCTGCTGAACGATATGACAACTTTTTCCGCCTGGTGCGCTGCAGGCGTCCCAGATACGTTCTCCTGGCACGGCTCCCAGCAACCTTCCCGCTAATTGTGATGCTTCATCCTGTACGGCAAAGTGGCCTGCTTCAAAGCCTGGAAGAGCAGTTATCGTATGGCGTCCCTCAATTGCAATGCCATCAGGAGAAAAACGGCAGGGTGCCGCTTTGATGCCGTGCAGTTCAAGCTCCTGCAGTAATTTATCACGAGTGGAGCGGAGTGTGTTCACCCGCAGTGCTAACGGCGGCTGCTCTGAGGATGCTTCTGCCAGTAACCGGGCTTCACTGGCGCCCAGCTGTTCAATCCATTGTTCGGCCAGCCACTCAGGTTGGGAATGCCGCGCAGCAATTGCTGCAGCCGGAGTTGTCAGTATATCCGGAAAGGTTATGGTGTCACGGCGGCGCAGGTAGTTCCTTAAAACGGCATTTATCAACCCGCTGGTTCCCGGTGTGATAAGTTTTGCCAGATTGACTGATTCATTGACTGCTGCCGATTCAGGAATGCGGTCAAGGCAGGTTAACTGGTACAGGCCAATTCGGAGAATAACCAATGCTAACGGGTCAAGCTCAATCATCAGCTTTTCGAGCAGCTGCTGGAGGATGTGATCCAGAGTCCCCTGGCGTCGTAGCACGCCGAACACCAGTTCTGCATAGAGCCCACGATCTGGCCCGATCAAGATGCCATTAGAAAGCTCAATGTCGATCAGACGGTCGGCAAAACCGCCCTCTTTTTTTATTCGCAACAGGGTTTCGCAGGCTGCCTGGCGGGGGTTTGCAGTGGCGCTGTCTTTTGCGGTTCGTCTAATAATCATGTGTCCTCGATATATTTTCCAGTCGGTGGACACGTTCCGGAATAGGGGGGTGGGTTGAAAAAAGTGACATCATGCCGCCGCCGGTCAGCGGATTGACGATAAACATGTGTGCGGTGGCACTGTTGGCGATCATAGGTATTTGCTGACTCCCCATCTCCAACTTTTGCAGTGCCCTGGCAAGTGAAAGCGGATTGCCGCTGATACGTGCTCCTGCGGCGTCAGCGCCAAACTCCCGTGATCTCGAGATGGCCATTTGTACTAGCATGGCAGCGATTGGCGCAAGAATTGCCATAAAAATCATGCCGAACATACCTCCTCCCTCATCATCGTCACTCCGTCCGCCGCCGAACATGGCTCCCCACTGTGCCATATGGGCCAAATAGGTGATTGCGCCGGCGAAGGTTGCGGCAACAGTTGAGATCAGGATGTCACGGTTTTTTACATGACCAAGTTCATGAGCCATAACACCCGCAAGTTCTTCATCATTTAAAAGTCGCATGATACCGGTAGTCGCAGCAATAGCGGCATGTTCCGGGTTCCGTCCGGTTGCAAAGGCATTCGGACTGTCATCCTGAATAACATAAACCTTCGGCATCGGTAGTCCTGCCCGTCCTGCCAGATGCCGTACCATACCAAAAAAACGGGGATTGTCCCGCTCTTCGATCGGCTGAGCTCCGTACATCCGCAGAACTATCCTGTCCGAGAACCAGTAGGAAAAAAAATTCAACCCGCCAGCCAGCAAAAAGGCAATTGTCATTCCCCCTTTGCCGCCTATTGCGCCACCTATAAGCACGAGAAGCACAGTCAAGAGTGCCATCAGGAATGCTGTCTTAATGCTGTTCATTGCTCTCCTCGATATGTACTTCAGGAATTATTTGATATGAGTAACTGAAGTTATGATAAACATCATCGGTGAAAAGTGCAAGGGCAGGCGATATTAAGGGGTATTATGCTGGAAACCAAGGCTATTTCCCTTGCATACCCACGGTCGATTTGCTATAGTTCCCGACCTTCTAAAAATCGCACAAGAACTGAATTTTACTAATGAATCTTCTGGCTGTAGAAAAACCTGCCCGCTATATGGGTGGTGAGATGGGCTCTATCCGCAAGGATGATGCTGATCTGCGCTTTGCCCTTGCGTTCCCGGATGTATATGAAGTTGGTATGAGCCACTTGGGGCTGAAAATTTTGTACCACATTCTGAATGAAGTCGAAGGTATTGCTGCAGAGCGAGTTTTTGCCCCATGGCCCGATATGGAGGCGCAAATGCGTAGCGCCGGTGTATCTCTGACCACGCTTGAAACCGCAACTCCGCTTGCATCCTGCGACATTATCGGCTTTACTCTCCAGTACGAACTTTCTTATACAAATATCCTTAACATGCTCCTTTTGAGCGGTATGCCGCTGTTGGCGAGTGAGCGTGAGAAACCATTTCCGCTTGTGATAGCCGGTGGTCCCTGCGCCTACAACCCTGAGCCGCTTGCCCTTTTCTTTGATGCCGTTCTGCTGGGGGATGGCGAAGAAGCTGTTGTGGAAGTTGCAGAGGCGGTGCGGGAAGCAAAAAAAGCGGGTGACAGTAAGGCTCAGCTGCTTGAACGCCTGTCCGCTATTGAAGGCGTATATATTCCTTCTTTCTTTGAGCCGCAGTACGCCCCGGATGGTAAGTTATCAGCAAATATACCACTCAAGCCGGGATATAATTCTGTCCGCAGGCGTTTCCTTGCTGATCTTGATGCTGCCGCATATCCGGATTCTCCTGTAATACCGTTTATGAAGACGATCCATGACCGTGTCGCTGTAGAAATAGCCCGTGGCTGTACTCGCGGCTGCCGTTTTTGTCAGGCCGGTTATGTTTATCGCCCGCTACGTGAACGATCTCCTGAAACTATCCTCAACATAATAGAGAAATCCCTTAAAACAACCGGTTACGATGAAATATCGCTACTGTCTCTTTCGACCGGTGATTACTCCTGCGTTACCCCGTTAGTGACGGAATTGATGGCTCGTTATGCAGAGGAGAGGATTGCTGTATCTCTCCCCTCGCTACGGGTCGGAAGTCTGTCTGACGAGCTGATTGAAGAGATAAAAAAAGTACGTAAGACCGGCTTTACCCTGGCACCAGAGGCTGGAAGTGACCGGATGCGACGAGTCATTAACAAGGGTATAACTGAAGCGGACCTGATCGCCGGAGCCGCAGCTATCTACCAGGCTGGCTGGCGCTTGATCAAGCTTTACTTTATGATCGGCCTGCCGGGAGAAACAGCAGATGACGTCGCCCAGATAGCGACGCTGGCACGCCAGGTCAAAGATCAGGCCAAGGGCAGCGGAGTTTCGGGTGATGTGAATGTTGCCGTCAGCACCTTCGTTCCCAAGGCGCATACTCCATTTCAATGGGAACCGCAGATTTCCAACCGGGAAACTACAGATCTCCAGTATCAGCTCCACTGTGACCTCAAAAAACGTAAACTTAAATTCAAGTGGCAGGATGCACCGCTCTCGTTTATGGAAGGGGTTTTTGCCCGTGGTGACCGCCGGTTGGCGCCGGTTTTGATCCGTGCGGTCGAACTTGGCTGCCGTTTTGATGGGTGGCGCGAACATTTTTCACTGGAGCGTTGGCTACAGGCGTTTACCGATTGTGCTGTCGAGCCCGAATGGTATTTGCGGCGTCGCGAATTAGATGAAATTCTACCGTGGGATCACCTTGATTGCGGTGTTACACGTGAATTTCTACTTACTGAACGTGAGCAGGCCCTTGCGGAGGCGGCGACCAAAGACTGTCGTGACGGCGATTGCAGCGCCTGTGGCGTCTGTGATTTCACAGTTGTTGCAAACCGGATTTCCGGGCATGATGCTATTTCGCCACAGCCAAATATTCAGTTTACCGCGCCGAACGCTGCCAGAATGCGTCTCAGGTTCTCCAAAAACGGAGTCATGCGCTATTTGAGCCACCTTGAGCTTATTACGGTTTTTACGCGTGCTGTCAGCAGGGGAGGAGTGCCGATCCTTTTTTCACTCGGGTTTCATCCGCATCCCCGTTTTTCATTCGGAACTGCAACTTCCGTTGGAGTCGAATCAATTGCTGAATATATGGATATGTTTGTCGCTTCCGGAATTACCGCAAGTGACGTGATGAAGCGTCTGAATGAAGTGTTGCCGGAAGGTTTGAAGATTCTTGAGTCAGAGGAGATAGATGCTAAATCTCCCTCTATTTCGACCTTGATACATGCCACTCGTTACCGGATAACTGTGACTAAATCTGACCCGGCCGAGTTGGCTGAAAAATGTGCGCAGTTTATGGCACACGATACCTATGTTATTCTGCGTTCCAAAAAAGGGCAAACCCAATCAGTTGATCTGAGGAGTGAAACTGTTTCACTCTGCGCTGACGGGCGGACGTTTGAGCTGGTCGCCAAGCGAGGTAAACCTGTCGAGTTCGTCCGGGCTATAAGTGGCGATGATGAACTTCAGGGCGATGATATTCAGGTTGAAAAACTGGAAGTCATTTTTACCGAAAATGATAATTAACTATTTAATGTATATATATATCATGTAAACGGAGAAAATCACCATGGGAGCTGAATTAGTTATTAATGCTGCTTCCCACGAAACCCGCATTGCGCTGATAGAAAACGGTACTATTGCCGAACTCTATATTGAGCGTAGCCGTGAAAAGGGAATTGTGGGCAATATTTACAAAGGGAGGGTCATTCGCGTACTTCCCGGTATGCAGGCGGCTTTTGTTGACGTTGGTCTGGAGAAAGCCGCGTTTCTTTACGTTGCTGATGTCTTCGATGCTATTGAAGAGTACGAGTCGCTGTTGTATGCGGGAAGTAAAAAAGACGATGAGCCGGCCGAGGCGCAAGATGGCAATGACCGTGCTGAATTCCGCCCGCTTCACCCGATTGAAGATCTACTCCAGGAGGGACAGGAGCTGCTGGTGCAGATATCCAAAGAACCTCTCGGCACTAAAGGGGCACGAATAACCTCCCACATTTCTCTGCCGGGTCGTCACCTGGTTTATATGCCAACAGTCGACCACATAGGTATATCGCGGCGGATAGAGGACGAGGAAGAGCGTGAGCGTCTACGTGAAATCGTAGAGCGCCTTAAAAAACCGGGTTCAGGTTACATTGTGCGCACAGTGTCAGAAGGAAAGAGCGAGGAAGATCTTATTGCTGATATGCATTATCTGAGCACTCTCTGGGATGAGATATCCAAGCGCCAGGCAAAGGCTGCAGTGCCATCGTTACTGCATTCCGACCTGGATGTGGTTCAGAAGGTCGTTCGTGATATTGTCACAGAACAGGTTGATAAAATAGTGGTCGATTCTCAGCCAGATTACGACCGTATTGTGCATTTTATTTCGACATTTGCCTCAAAAATGAAATACACAATCGAACTTTATGACGAAGAAGAGCCTATCTTTGACCATTACGGACTGGAAGTTGAAATCAGTCGCGCGCTGGGGAGAAAAGTATGGCTCAAATCCGGTGGCTATATCATCATCGAGCAGACTGAAGCCTTGAGTGCGGTTGATGTTAACACCGGACGTTTTGTCGGCAAGCACAACCTGGAAGATACCATATTAAAAACTAATCTGGAGGCTGTTAAGGAGATTGCATACCAGCTGCGTTTGCGCAATATCGGCGGTATTATTATAATCGACTTTATCGACATGGAAAAAGAGGTAAATCGTGAAAAAGTCTACGGGGCTTTAGACGAGGCTCTTAAGGCGGATAAGTCGAAAACAAATATTCTGAAAATATCCGAACTCGGCCTGGTTGAGATGACCAGAAAAAGAGTGCGCGAAAACATCAGTCGTATGATGTGTGAGCCATGCAGCTATTGCGAGGGGCGCGGTTACATCAAGTCTAAAATTACAGTCTGCCATGAAATTTTTCGTGAACTGCGGCGTGAAATGCTGGATATTAGAGGGACTAAAGCGACTGTTACCGTCCATCCACAGGTTGCAGATCTTCTTTATGATGAAGAACGCCGTGGCCTTGAAGAGCTGGAAAAGAAATTTAAAAAAAGAATTACAGTACGGGCCAAGCCGGGGTTTCATCAGGAACAGTTTGAAATCGCGATAAATTGACGGATTGTTGTCCTTGTGAAAGGTATATAGGTTAAAACGCAACGAGGCGGGGAACTTGAATTCCTCGCCTCGTTGCGTTTTAACAATATTTTGTTATGCGGCTTTTCTTTCCAATCCACTCTGCTCATAATGAACGGAAAAATACTCCATAGCCTCGCGCATAATATCCGATACACTCTTGTGAGTCGTTTTCATCAGATTTTCAAGGTGATCTCTTTCTTCGTCGCTTACCCTCATAGAAATAACATTGTAACGTGGATTTTCTCTCATTCTTCCCATTGTCGTACTCCTCATTTTTTATGGTTTATATCGAGCTCAAGTGAACGTATGCGTATACACTAGCCAATATCATGCCAAAAATGATTTACAAATATAACATCAATAAAAACAGCGAAGTGCAAATGGATGATCTTTGTCCTGTTTTCACCGGTTAAAATAAGTGTGCCAAAAACGGCGCAATAGTGGTGTTGCGTTGGCCAAAAGTATACACTATTATGAAACAGGCATTTGTGGGAACGTGCACTCTACGAA
>CAIQWT010000027.1 GCA_903875605.1 uncultured Geobacteraceae bacterium
CATCACGATTACCCAGGTCACCCAGAGTGTCACCTTCGCCTCCGCCGGCAACGGCACCATTAGCGGCACCACGCCCCAGACGATTAACTGGAATGGCACCGGCGCGGCGGTGTCCGCCACGGCCAACTCCGGCTATCATTTTGTGAACTGGACCGGTACGAACGGCTTTGCCACCACAAGCAACAATCCACTGACCGTGACCAATGTTACCAGCGACATGGTTATCACGGCAAACTTTGCCAACAGCGCCCCGACCGCCAATGGCCAGAGCGTGACTACGACGGAGAACCAGCTAAAGATCATTACCCTCACCGGCAGCGATCCGGAAGCAGGCAACCTGACCTACGCGGCCGGCTCGGCGACTCACGGAACGCTCACCGGGGCTGCACCGAACCTGACCTATATGCCGACAACAGGGTATGTGGGGAACGACAGTTTTACATTTACCGTGAGTGATGGCCAGAATACATCTGCACTAGCAACAGTGAACATCACGGTTACCCAGGTCACCCAGAGTGTCACCTTCGTTTCCGCCAGCAACGGCACCATCAGCGGCACCACGCCCCAGACGATTAACTGGAATGGCACCGGCGCGGCGGTGTCCGCCACGGCCAACTCCGGCTATCATTTTGTGAACTGGACCGGTACGAACGGCTTTACCACCACAAGCAACAATCCACTGACCGTGACCAATGTTACGACTGACCTGGAAATAGTTGCCAACTTCAGCCTTGACCCAATTAACGGAGCTTGCGGAGCAGACAATGGACAAACTATAGCGGCACTAGCACCAACAAAACTATGTTCAACAGGTAGCGCATCAACGGTCACAGGCAGTGGTCACCCATGGAGTTGGAATTGCGAAAGTTTATATGGCGGATCTGCACCAGTCACCTGTTCCGCAACAATCAAGACATACAATGTGAATTTTGCATCCTCGGCAAACGGATCTATTGACAAGGTTGCAACCGAACAGATCGATCACGGCGGATCAACATCGACCGTTACTGCAACTGAATCATTAGGTTACCATTTTGTAAACTGGACCGGAACTGGCGGGTTCTCGACTACCAGCAAAAACCCCCTAACTATTAATAACACCACAGCAGACATGACCATCACTGCAAACTTCAGCATTACATCTGTTGATGGTGTTTGCGGTGCCGACAACGGGCAAACAGTGGCGAGTATGAAACCTACCAATCTCTGTTCATCCGGTAGCCCCTCAACTATAGCCGGCAATGGTCACCCATGGAGTTGGAGCTGCGATGGCCAATATGGCGGAACGACACCAGCCATCTGCACTGCGACGATAAAGCAATATAGTATTTCATTTATTGCCCCAATAAATGGATCAATTAATGGCGATACGACACAAACAATCGACTATGGTGCTTCAATAACAGCTGTAACCGCGTTACCAACAACGACCGGCTATCACTTTGTGGACTGGACCGGTACGAACGGCTTTGCCACTACAGGCAGCAACCCACTGACTGTTGCAAATGTTACGGCTGACTTAAGCATTACGGCAAACTTCAATTCCAGTAAATATTCAACAACGGCCAGCATCCCCGATGGTAACGGTACGTTATTATGCACTCCTGAAAGTGCTGATTACTTGGCTTCCGTCACCTGTATAATTAAACCTGACAACGGCTTTCAGTTAAGTAGCTTGCTTGACAATGGATCAGCGGTACAAATCACTCCGGACACAACGTCTTATGTGATAGCTCCAATAAAAGTAAATCACGCACTGGCAGCAACATTCTCCATTAAGAGCTATATTGTAACTATCAAAACGGGGATTAACGGCAGGACATCTCCCAGTACCACACAAACAATTATTCGAGGAAACACCCTCGGCTTCTTGCTGATACCCAATGCCGGTTATCACGTTGCAACCCCGATTAATAGCGCATGCGGCGGGACTCTCAACGGCACAACCTATACCACATCTCCCATAACCGCCGATTGCACTGTAACTGTAGAATTTGCCCGCAACCGTTATACCGTCAGTGCAACGGCCGGAATCGGCGGTTCAATAACTCCAACTATCAGCGATGTTCTGCATGGCAACATCGCGATAATCTCTGTTTCTCCTCAATCCGGATACTCAACAGAATCTGTAAACGGCTGTGGCGGGACATTGGCAGGTAACACCTACACAACCGGAAGTATTATAGGTGACTGTTCTATTTCAGTAACTTTCACTGCTTTGCCTGTTGTCACTTCAACAGTTACCGGCTCTAACGGTTCTATTATCTGTACTAAGCCCACCGCTTCAGGCAACAGCTCAACATGCAATATTGTGCCGGACAGGGGCTACCATCTAATGACTTTGACTGATAACGGTACCAGTGTGCTCTCTTCCGTTACAAACAAAAACAGTTACTTGATTAAAGAAATCAAGGCATCCCGAACCATTAATGCATCGTTTACGCAGTATTCGCTAGCCGATGCACTTCGGGCACTGCACATCGCAGTTAAAATTGCACCTTCTGCACCTGAAGAGTATCTGTGGCTCGATGTTGCTCCACTTGCCGAGGACATACCAAAAGGCAACAGCGTGATTGACATCATGGATGCACTTACATTACTGAAACAATCTATAGGTGCGTATACCGCCTGGTAAACTATCACGCGCCTGAAAATATAATATTTTGTAATCAATTGACTTATATCCCCACATTCAGTAATATTTTTTCCTCTTTACGCCTAAATAATTTGAAGCAGGAAAATCATCATGCAAAAAATACCATTAATGCTTGCCAAAGCGGGAATGACGCTTGCCCGAGACGTTTTTCGTGGCGATGCGCCCGTAGGGATGCCTATTTGCGGCAAGGGCACGGAATTAACTGACTCCTTAATAGCGCGCTTTGAGAACATGGATGTCCAGACTGTTCAAGTCGAAGGTCACCCTGTATGGGAAGAGGGAGAGCGGTCATTTGAAGACCTCGTTCGTGACATGGATGACCGCTTCAGTAAAACCCTCAATGAACCGCTAAACGTCATGCTTTATGACATCTATAAAGCGCACCTTACAAAATCGATGGGGGGCGACAGTGACCGACAAGCAGAGTGATCTTAAAAAAATAATCATGGACACCAAGACGCTGCCAACTCTGCCAAGTGTCATTCATAAGTTAAACTCGCTTTCTGACAATGAGAAATCATCCGTCCAGGAGATGGCCAAAATTGTGTCTTCGGATCAAGTGCTTTCCGCTCGCATCCTCCGCCTGGCTAACTCACCTTCGTATGGTTTCTATCGAGTATCCACTATATCCAATGCGATGATTCTGCTTGGAGTGAATGTTGTTAAAAGCCTGGCACTCTCGTCATCAATTTTTGCGATTATGGAAAAAGAAAGCGTCGGACTATGGGAGCATTCTCTGGGTGTAGGCGTTGCGGCCAATCTGATCGCCCGGAAGATGGGACTGCCCGAATGCGAGGAGATTGCTACGGCGGGACTGTTACATGACATTGGTAAAGTGATTATCTCCCTGAAATGCAGAGAAGCTGAAAAAGAGATCTTGAAACTTACAAATGACCGCCGGATTTATATTATGGAAGCTGAACGTGAGGTCATTGCAACTGACCACGCAGAGGTAGGCAGCTGGTTGTCAAAAAGTTGGTTTCTCCCAGACAAATTAATCGAACCTATTGCCTATCACCATGATGTTGCTAAATCAGAAAATCACCGAATCAAAACAGCGGTAGTTCATATTGCCGATGTACTTATTAAAGCCAGCGGGTTTGGTAATAGCGGAGAAAGTTTTGTACCGCCAATTCAGAAAATTGCATGGGAAACACTAAATTTAAATGAGCGATTGTTAGCTGAACTGGTCGATGAAGTCGAAGACAAGCTGGTAGAAGTTAAAAATTTCAGCCTTGAAATGATGAGTGAGTGATGCTACCGGCCAGAATTACCATTATCTCCTCTGATCAACAGATCGCCTCGCACGTTCAACTCCGCTTGCACAGTAAGGGATGCCAGGCCTCTACGATGGCCTGTTTTGATACCGCCATCGGAGTATTTTATGCTGACCCGCCGGATTTACTGATTATTGACCTTTCTGTCGACATTGAGTGCGGCCTCGGGATTGTTGCAACACTCCGGAGCGACAGTTTTTTCAGTGTCATACCGATCATCGGCCTGCTCAATACTCAAGATAGCAGCACTATCGATTGGCAGCATTGCCCACTTGATGATTTTATTGGACTTCCGCTTAATTTCAATGAGCTTTTCAGCCGTATATCTCTCGCAGCCTCCCGCCTTAAGCGTATTTTTGATAACAACCCACTGACCCGTCTCCCTGGAAACACCTCCATTCAAATGGCTATTGAAGCCGCATTAGGAACACCAACAGCTGTCTGTTATATCGATATTAACCATTTTAAGCCGTATAATGACGCCTATGGTTTTTCTCACGGTGACGAGGTAATTCGTATGGCAGCCAGGATAATGTTCAATACCGTCCGGGATTCCGGCGGAGGATTCTGCGGGCATATCGGTGGGGATGACTTCGTTTGCATTGTGCCTCTTGAAATCGCTGAATCCGTATGTAAAACGGTAATCACTCATTTTGACATGATTGTACTAGATCTGTTTGATGACGAAACTAAGCGGCGTGGTCACTACTACGGCACCAACCGCAAGGGCAGGAAAGAGAATATACCAATCCTGTCTATATCCATTGGTGTTGTGCCAATGAATATGCCCAAACTCCAGCACGCGGCAAAGGTTGCAGAGATCGCCGCTGAACTGAAAAAGCTGGCAAAAGACTCAAACCACAGTCATTATGTCGTTGACAATCGATCTTCATAGCGGTTGATACGCTTCTTACGCTGTGTTATAAATCATCACACTTTCGCGTACCGGGTGACAACAATGATTATGATTGACCGTCTGATTGAGCAGGCTCTACTTGAGGATATTCATACCGGTGACATTACCACTCTAGCGGTTGTACCGGGTCAGCGTCCGGCTTCTGCCAGACTGATTGCAAAAGAAAATATGGTGATCGCAGGTATTGCTACTGCAGCTCGCGTATTCAGTAAACTTGATCCCGACATTCGCTTCAGTGCATGCCTTAATGATGGGAATAAAGCTGTTGCAGGAACCATCCTGGCAACTATTCACGGTGAAGCCGCTCAGCTTTTAATGGGTGAGCGGGTGGCACTTAATCTGCTGCAAAGAATGTGCGGCATCGCAACACTCACCACCAGTTTTGTTGAGGCGATCGTTGGAACCATGGCCCGTATTGTTGACACTAGAAAAACCACTCCTGGGCTGCGACAGTTGGAAAAATACGCCGTACGGGTCGGGGGTGGCATTAATCACCGCACCGGATTATATGATGGCGTACTGATCAAGGAAAACCACATTGTTGCAGCAGGTGGAATCACTGAAGCAATCCGTCGCGCCAGAGCATACATCCCCCATACATTAAAAATAGAGATCGAGACGGAGACCTTGTCTCAGGTTGATGAAGCACTTGCAGCCGGAGCAGACATCATTATGCTGGACAACATGAGCCTCGATGAAATGAGAGCTGCAGTTGTCATAATAAATGGACGGGCTTTAGTGGAAGCTTCGGGTGGTGTCAACCTGGAGCGAGTAAGAGCAATTGCAGAAACCGGCGTAGATATCATTTCGGTGGGGGCATTAACTCATTCACCACGGGCAATGGATATATCAATGCTTCTGGATTAGCTATGCAGCATTCCCAATGACGATTGAGGTATCAGATGCACGCCAAAGCCGGCAACATATTGCGACTGTTCCGTAGCGAAGACGGTTACATCTCAGGTGAGCATCTCAGTAGAGAACTGGGTGTGTCACGGACTGCTGTCTGGAAACATATATCTGCGTTAAGAAAAAACGGTTATCATATCGAAGCGGTACCATCGCGTGGTTATCGTCTCATGTCATCGCCAGACAGTATTGATCCGCACGAAGTAAAGACACAGCTTGACAGCACTATTATCGGCCGACGACTCGAATTCCTTAAGATAACCATCTCAACCAACGCAGATGCCTTTCGCTTAGCAGAAGAGGGAGCAACTGAAGGGACTGTTGTTTTGGCTGATGCCCAGAACGGCGGCAAAGGTAGACGCGGCAGGATTTGGGCATCACCAGCCGGAGCTAATCTATACTGTTCGGTGATATTGCGCCCTGCGATTATGCCGTATGAAGCACCACAACTGACATTCCTCTCAGCGGTGGCCGTAGCTCGTGCTATTGAACTGACAACAAAATTAACTCCTGAAATCAAATGGCCCAATGATCTCCTGATTTCGGGTAAAAAAATCGCTGGGCTCTTGAATGAAATGAGTGCTGAAACCGACGGCATCAATTTTGTCATTTTAGGTATCGGCGTCAATCTAAACATGAAAGCAGAACAGTTTCCTGAAAACTTGCGCCACCCGGCCACATCCCTGTTTCTTGAGTCCGGCACACGGGTAGATCGCTCCATTTTTACCAGCACCATGCTGAACGAACTGGATCGACTGTATACTGACTTTTTATCGTACGGCTTCGGCCCTATACGTGAAGAATGGCAACTGCGCTGCAATGCCAACGGGCGGCAGGTTTTTGTTAGTGACACCGGGACTGAATGCACCGGTGGCCTGTTTATGGGTATCGATTCCGACGGAGCAATGCTGCTTCGATCAGATGATGACGTACTGCACCGTATCACCTGTGGCGATGTGAGGGTAATCTGAATGCTTCTGGTAATTGATGTCGGCAACAGTAATATTGTTTTGGGTGTTTATAATGGCACACTGCTCGTGCGCAGCTGGCGTCTTTCAACTGACAAGTCTCGTACATCGGATGAATACGCCGTACTTCTGCACAGCCTGTTTGATCAGGCAGGACTCGTCTTTTCCGAAGTCAAAGCGTCAATTATATCCTCAGTCGTACCACCTCTCACCGGGGTAATGGAGGCGATTTCTCACGATTTTTTCAATCTTACCCCTTTTGTAGTTGGCCCAGGAATAAAAACGGGAATGGTAATCCACTATGACAATCCCCGCGAAGTAGGAGCAGACCGCATTGTCAACGCGGTAGCGGGCTTTGAAAAGCACAAGTGCCCACTGGTGATTGTTGATTTTGGAACGGCGACAACTTTTGACTATGTCAATGGCAAGGGTGAATACTGCGGCGGTGCCATTGCACCCGGTCTTGCTATTTCAGTTGAAGCGCTTTTTCAACGGGCCAGCAAGCTGCCGAGAATAGACATTATCAAACCGCCTCATGTTATTGCAAAGAACACCGTTAACTCGATGCAGGCCGGTATTTTCTTCGGATATGTCGGACTGGTTGATGGAATTGTAGAGCATATCAGGGCAGAATCACACGAAGAATTCAGGGTGATCGCAACCGGTGGACTGGCTTCATTGATTGCCCCGGAATCTAAGACTATAAATGAAGTTGATGAAAACCTGACGCTGGAAGGTTTACGCATATTGTACGAGCGAAACAGCTAGTTTTATTCCTCCCCCGATAAGTCGCAATGTGAGTGTACCAGACAAAGTTTAACGGATAGTGAAATCCATTTTGCACGCAAGGAGGCAGTTCTATGGGACAGTTTGAAACCAGCAAGATCCGCAACTTGGGCATCATAGCACATGGTGGTGCCGGCAAGACGTCGCTTTCAGAAGCAATTTTGTTCGACACGGGGATGATCGACCGACTTGGCCGGGTTGATGACGGCACATCAACCATGGATTTTGAACCGGAGGAGATCAAACGGAAAATCTCGATCACCTCGGCGCTGGACCATTGCGAGTGGCAGGAACATTCCATTCACATAGTAGACACCCCCGGTTACGGGAACTTCATTGCTGACACCCGTGCCTGCATGCGTACACTCGATTGCGCTGTCATTATCCTTTCGGCAATTTCCGGTGTCAAAGCCCAGACTGAGGAAATCTGGGGTTGGGCAAACGATTTCGAGATCCCCCGTATCGCATTTGTCAACAAGCTTGACCGGGAACGGGCCAGCTTCCTGCGAGCCATTGATGATATGGAAAAAATGCTTGGCGCACGCGGAGTCGCAATTCAATTACCGATCGGCCTTGAAAACACTTTCGAAGGTATTATCGACCTGATAACAATGAAAGCCTGCTTTTATGCCAGAGATGGTTCGGGTAAATATACTGAAGGGGCCATCCCACCTGAGTATGCAGAGGAAGCGGCGCGACTGCGGGAACAAATGGTCGAGACCGTTGCCGAAGCGTATGATGCGCTCACTGAAAAATACCTCGAAAATGGCGACCTTACCATTGACGAGATCATTGACGGATTGCGGGTTGGTACGATGCGCAATACTTTCACCGCTGTTCTCTGTGGTGCGGCTACTGCCAACATCGGTGTGGCTCACCTGCTGGATGCAATCTGTGCATATCTCCCCTCCCCTCTGGATCGAACCAAAGCGGTCGGCATTCATCCCAAGACCGAAGAGGTTATTGAGCGTGCCCCTGACGAAAAAGAACCTTTTTCTGCTCTGGTTTTCAAAACTACATCTGATCCATACACCGGCAAAATCACAATTTTCAGAGTGTACTCCGGCGTACTGAACTCAGATTCAGTTGTGTTTAACTCTACAAAAGGTATTGAAGAGAGAATCGGCCAGATTTATGAACTGGAGGGTAAAAAACAGCATCCGATAAAACAAGCGGTTGCCGGGGACATCGTTGCTGTTGCCAAGCTCAAAGAGACCGTCACAGGAGACACCCTCTGTGACACCGCTAAGCCAATTATTTTCGAGCCGGCAAAGCAATTATTACCGGTTATATCATATGCTATTGAGCCAAAAACAAAGGCTGACGAAGATAAAATACACAACGCGCTGCACCGCATGATCGAGGAAGAACCCACGCTTGAGTCACACCGTGACATCCAGACTAAAGAATTTATTATCTCCGGAATGGGTCAGGTTCATCTGGAAGTTATCGTTGAAAAGATGAAACGCAAATTTGGCGTTGAGGTCCTGCTGAAGACTCCTAAGGTCCCTTATTTCGAGACAATTCGTGGGACCGCCAAAGTACAGGGAAAATATAAAAAACAATCTGGTGGACGTGGGCAATATGGCGACTGCTGGATTGAAATGTCCCCAACCGGTCGCGGTGAAGGATATGTTTTCGATGATAAGGTTGTCGGAGGTGTAATTCCACGCCAATATATCCCGGCCGTAGACAAAGGTATACAGGAAGCCTGTCTTGAAGGTTTTCTGGCAGGGTATCCGGTAGTGGATTTCAGAGTTGCCCTATATGATGGATCTTTCCATACTGTAGATTCATCAGAAATGGCCTTTAAGGTTGCCGGTTCGATGGCGTTCAAGAAAGCAATGGAACTGTGCAAACCGATTCTGCTTGAACCTATCGTTAACATGAAGATTACTGTACCTGATGAGAATATGGGCGACGTCATAGGTGACCTCAACTCCCGTCGCGGCAAGGTTGTAGGCGTTGAGCCCAAAGCTAATTCTCAAATTATCCGCACTATTGTCCCGATGTCAGAAGTTTTGGCCTACTCCAACGACCTGAAATCAATGACCAGCGACAGAGGTCTGTTCAGTATGGAATTTTCCCATTATGAAGAGGTGCCTTCGCATCTGTCACAAAAAATTATTGCCGACTCGCTTGCAGGTAAAAAAGAACAACATAATCATTAAATTTTACCACTGACTCACTGGATACATGCGTTATTGTAGTTACTTAATGGAGGATGTTCATGGATTTCAAATTCAGTAAAGATTCTGATGACTCTCAATCACAAGAAGCAAGTGGCGAAAAAAAGAAACAAAGTGCTCTTCTTATACTTCTTTTGGTACTTGTCGGCGGTTTTACCTATCTATATTTCTTCACCGGCCTGATAAAACCGCAGGTACCCACTAAAACCGCTGAAGCTCCACTTGCTACACCTGCTGTGGTAAAAATACCATTACCGGCTCGCGATGGTGAAGCGACCAAACCGGAAGTCAAAACAGTAGGAAAGCTTGAAGTTCCCAAAACCGCAGTACCTGCTCCAGTTGCTCCAGTTGCTCCAGTTGCTCCGGTTGCTCCGGCTGCTAAACCTGTAGCGGCTAAACCGGCAACGCCTCCTGCACCAACGCCGGTTAAAGCAAAAGAAGAACCTAAAAAAACTGCGGTAATAAAAGCTGCTGACAAAAAATCACTACCGGCCGTTGTTGATAAAAAGGAAGAAAAGAGCGCAGCCGAAAGTAAAAAACCTGCGACTGCTGTTAAAAAGAGTGCCCTGGCAAAAGATAGTACGAAAAAGCAGGTTTTAGACAGTCCGGCAAAAAACACAGTATCAAAGCAACAAAAAACCGGAACCGATTCTTGGTCTCTTTTTATCGGCAATTACGTGCTTGAAGAGGCTCTTTCGGCTGATCTGGGGCACGTACGGAAGGCTGGTTTTGTACCGATTGTTAAACCTACAGCCCGTAAAAAAACAACTATGAATCGCCTGTTTGTCACTGAGTTCGGTGATAGGGCAGCTGCCCAGTCAGCGATGGACAAAATGAAACGGCATACTTCGGACGCATTTGTTATTGAGCATGCTGGCAAGTTCACCGTATATGCCGGGTCTTATTTGCAAAGTGAATCAGCAAGGTCCGAGCAAGAGCGTCTTAAAGGTGCCGGTATTGCAGTAACGATCAAAAATACTGAAATAGCAATTCCTTCACAGAGCCTTTCTATCGGACCTTTTAGTACCAAAGATGCCGCACAATCGGCGCTCGCTAAACTAAAAAGCTCCGGAATAACAGCTACTCTTTCACCGAAATAGCCATAACTATGGCCGAAAAGATTAGATTGACCATATCCCCGACTGTGGCGGCATTCGTCCGGTCGGGAACTTCAGTGGAAATACGGCTAACCGGGTGCGAAGCTGCTGCGGACATGGTAGCACCCGATCGTTTAATGCTGTTGTTCTGTCTCTCCAAAGATGCTGAACCCGCCGTCCGTAGCTCTGCCCTCTCAAGCTTTAAGCACGTTCCGGCTGAAGTTCTATTAGAATATATGAATTCTGACAGTCCTAATTCTCTGGTCCTTGAAGTATTGCCCACCCTCTGCCAGTTTTATCCGAAAGAATTTCCCACAGATGAAGTATTCTTGACAAATAATGAGGATGAGACTGAGACGACCACAGAGATCAACACCGAAACTGAAGATGAAATACCTGTCAATGAGGAAAACGAACAGTTCCTCAGCAAATATAAAACAGCACAGCTCATGGGGATCGGCGAAAAGATCAAGATGGCGCTCTCAGGTGATAAGGAATGGCGCTCTATTCTTGTAAAGGACGCCAACAAACTGGTTTCTGGCAGTGTTATAAAAAATCCTCGTATTACCGAGGCTGAAATCCTGACGCTTATCAAAGCCGGCATCCAGAATGACGAGATTATGCGACTGATCTGTGCCAACAAAGAATGGATAAAAAGTTATAAAATCCGGAAAGCTCTGATAGAGAATAATCGGACACCTGTTCAGAATTCCATGAGATACTTGGATACTATGGTTGTAAAAGATCTTGCGGCCTTTGCGAAAAGTAAAAATATCAGTTCCGTCATCTCGACTATGGCTAAACGACTGCTATTGAACAAAAAAAAGTAGGTTGATCGGGAGTTAATATGGCGCTTGTTAATCATGCAAAGAAAGAGATCAACGCAAAAATTGTCTATTATGGTCCGGCTTGCAGTGGCAAGAGCACGGCCCTGAACTATATCTATTCGCGGATCAAACCCACCCTGCGCGGAGATCTTAAAAACGTTCCAGCAGGCGCCGACAATTTGCTCTTCTTTGATTTCAGTCCATTTGAAATACCCCTGCCGAACGGCTATCACATTCGCCTACACGTCTACACGCTAACAGGAACGGTCACTAATCAAGCTACCTGGAAAATGACGCTTAAAGGCGCCGACGGTATTTTAATTATGGTGGACTCAACAGCCGGGCGGGCGGAGGATTCAAAAGAAAGCGTGGCACAACTGAGGGATTTTCTGTCTGCCTATGGCGTTGGTCTTTACGAGACACCTGCTGTTTTACAGCTTAACAGCTTTACCAGCATAAATCGACCGGATGAAGGGGCTGAAATCGGGGCAGCACTGGACCTTTCGACACTGCCAGCATTTTGTTCCAACGCTGCCAGCGGGGAAGGACTTCTCGAAGCGTTAACGGCACTTTCACGCCAGGTTCTTGACAGGATTACTGTTAAGGAGGAACTACATGAAGCGGGAAGCGAATCAACACCCTCTTTTCCAGAATTTGAGACGAGAGATCCGGCTCTACAAAAAATATCTGTCGACCATGAGGCAAAAGCTCCTCAGGACGATTGTCCGCATGTTGCCTTATTGTCACATGAGATTGTTTCTGAAGGAAAAACTATTCGTATTCCACTGGAAATCAACCTGGGAGAAACACTTCGCAGGGTGGTTATAACTGTTAGCGTTGAATTGGAATAGTTGATAAGAAGGGGTATGGACGGAATGTCGTTTTATACCGGTACATTTCATTGTTGGCCTCGCCATCACGATCAACTTGTATACAATAATTTTACATGGTATAAACTTTTAAACTGATTCGCTCTCTTGGAGGATGGATAATGGCAATTATTACCGTATCGCGTGAAATGGGCACTGGAGCCTACCAGATTGCCTCAGATGTTGCCCAAAAACTTAAATACACTCTGATAGACGGTCCACGAATCAAGTCTCTAGCAGCCAAATACGGCCTGACACCGGAAATGTTGCAGATGGTTGATGAAAAACCCCCCTCCTATGTAACGGCAGAAGACCGCAAGCGTGCAGCGGCACTTAATGCTATTGAATTGATAATTCTTGATCTTGCCCGCAAAGGCAATGTTGTTGTCTATGGGCGTGGAGGTCAGGACCTGCTGAAGGATTGCAAGAACATTCTCCGCCTAAGGTTCATTGCTGATTTTGAAGGGCGAGTAGAGAGGTTTGCCGAGCGGGAGTGGATTGATCCTGACATGGCTCGTTCGTTGATACGCCGCAGCGACCACCAACGCGGCGGGTTTATTCACTTTTATTTTGATCGTGATTGGCACGATCCGAATTATTATGATCTAGTCTTTAACACCTCCCGCCTTTCTCAGTCGACAATAGTTGACTGTATTGTTGCAACGGTCAAAGAACCCTCTATAAAAGAGTCTGATAAATCCGCTGCTGCGGTAATAGACAGCGTCATATTGTCTAAAAAAATAGAAACGGCCCTCTTGAACGCACCGGTCTTAGAGGATTATCGGCCGTTTACTATTTCAATAGATAAAGGCGCAGTATCAATCTGCGGTTACATCGTTTCTGAGACACAAAAGAATGCCGCTATCGCAATTGTCAAATCAGTCAAAGGGGTAACGTCAGTCACTGAAGATATTCACGTCGTTGACTACAAAGCATACAAGGAAAAGATGTAGCTGACTTACTTCCGAATCTGTTGTATCCGCTCATATAAAGGGGCGAGAAGGGCACTGTCAAAGCGCATCCCTTCCCGCCCTTTTCCTATTTCAAGACCCTCTTCGATTCCGTGAAAGTCTGAACCTGCTGTCATTAATAGCCCATAACTCTCCGCTGTACGCCTCAGATATTCTATTTCAAGCGGCCATCCCATATTATTGTAAACCTCAATTCCGTCCAGCCCAGAGGCATGAAGAGCCAATATAACAGAGCCGAGTATATCAGTATCCTTTGAGATGCTGGTCGGGTGTGCAAGAACGGCAACGCCGCCAATACGATGAATTTCAGCAATTGCCTCGTTCATTGGCCAATAGCTTTTAGGGATATTGCAGCGAACAAGATAACGTCGAAACGCATCTTCCACTGAACTTACCAGACCCTGTTCTAATAATGCTCTGGCTATATGCGGTCGTCCAACTGCATCGCGGGCATAAGCGATGACTTTATTACGGTCTAAAGGCTTACGCCCTTCAGTAAGTAACAGATCGTTCACACGCCGGAGTATCTCGTCGTTTCTACACTCGCGACGGCGCCTGAAACCATCAAGATTTTGTAAAAACTGCCCGTCATAACAGTCGATACCATAACCAAGCAGGTGCACGTCTTGCCATGATTCAAATTGTACTGAAAGCTCAACGGCGGAGATAACATCGACACCACTCAACTCTCCGGCAACAACGGCCTCGTCAAACCCGGCAACTGAGTCGTGGTCAGCAATAGCAATTACTCGCACATCATGTTTTCCGGCAAGGGCAATAAGTTCCGTGGGCGAATAGGCACCATCAGAATAACTGGAGTGTATGTGTAGATCGATATTCATAAGCTGCATACTAGCGCGCCTTAACAAAAAAGTAAAACCGCTATTGCAGTGAAATGCAGCATAGGATAGAATTCAAACAATGAACCCGACTGAAATACATACGGTTATAGCTATTCTGCGCGAAGAATATAAACACTGGCAGACTCCTGCAGTTACAATAGTTGCGCAGTGCAATGGTAGTCCCTTCAAGATTTTGATTTCCTGTATTATATCTCTGCGTACCAAGGATGAAATCACTGCACTTGCATCGGCAAGGATTTTTGAGCGAGCACAGACTGCAGAAAGCATGGTGGAACTTACTGTTGAGGAGATATCTCACCTTATCTATCCTGCCGGTTTTTATCGTACCAAGGCTGATCAGATAGCACTGTTATCCCGTAAACTCTTGGATGAATACGACGGAACTGTACCGGATGAGATGGACAAACTGCTTCTTTTCAAGGGGGTCGGGCGAAAAACTGCAAATCTTGTTGTGACTCTCGGTTTTGGCAAACCCGGAATTTGTGTTGATACTCACGTACACCGTATATGCAACCGGCTTGGATATATTTCCACCAAAAACCCCGATGAGACTGAAAGAGCGTTAAGATCCCTACTCCCCCCAGAATACTGGATCGAGATCAACGACCTTTTGGTCGCATTCGGGCAGAATCACTGCCACCCCGTTTCGCCACGTTGTTCAAGCTGCAAATTGTCAGAAATGTGCGAGAAAATCAGCGTTAAAGTGTCCCGCTAATACAAAACAGGTAAAAATAATGTTCGGAGACTATTTGATTATTGCCAGCTGACTAAAACTCATATAAATTGAAACATCATTTTAAATTACAGCCACCTACAGGAGGTATTGCATGCTACAAAAAATAGGGTTTATCGGTTTGGGTACTGTTGGACGTCATATGGCAGTAAATCTCACCAAAGGTAGTTATGAGCTTACTGTCTTTGATACTGAGAAGGCGGTTGTACAGGAGTTAGTTTCAGCTGGTGCCAAGGGTGCTTCAACAGCTTTTGAAGCTGCTAAAGGCCGAGACCTTGTCATTGCCATTGTTCCAGAGGGAGATGAACTGGGGCCACTTTTTTTTGGGGACAAGGGCATTCTGGCTGGAATAGACAGTGGGACAATCCTTGCTGACATGGGATCACATTCACTGGAAACGACTATGAAGCTAGCTGAGGAATGCGCTAAAAAGAATATTCAATACCTTGATGCTCCGGTGTGGGGCAGTAAAGACCACGCCGTCAACGGGCTCATGACTATCATAACAGCAGGTGACCCGGCTCTGGCAGGAAAATGCCGTGAGCCGTTCTCCTTTTTCGGACTTAATACAATTCATGTCGGTCAAATCGGCGACGCCACAAAAATGAAATTTATCGTCAACCTGGTTCAGGCTGAATTGGTGCAGGTACTGGCAGAAGGCTTGGTGTTTGGTGAAAAAATGGGTTTTGCTGCTGACAAGATCCTTGAAGTCCTTGATACTCGTGGCGTAGCGTCTCCGCTTTTCCACCAGAAGGGACGTGCAATGGCTCGCGGAGACTTTTCCCGCAGCCTGGCACTCAAGTATGTTAACGACCAGTTGCACATGGTCATGAATGCTGCAAGACTTGTCGGTCTGACTCTACCGGCAGCAGAATCTGCCAGCAAGGTATATCAAGCTGGAGTAGATGCTGGACTTGGCGAAGAGGATTTCTCGGCAGTTATCAAAGTCTTGCGAAAATAGAACCGGCACATGAATTACCACTTCAGGCGTCCAACAACATTTTGGACGCCTGTTTTTATATTTATAGGAATGTTTTTATGATTGTCCTGGGTATAGATCCCGGTTCACGCATCACGGGATATGGAATTGTTGAAAAAGTTGGCAACCGGTTGGTACATATTGATAATGGAGCCATTTTCACCGACACAGCGGACGATTTCCCTGGGCGGCTTAAAATAATTTTTGACGGTCTTATGGCAATTATAGCGAAGTTCCGCCCTGATCAGGTTGCCGTCGAAAACATATTCTTTGCGACCAATCCACAGAGCGCCCTGAAACTTGGGCAGGCACGCGGTGCCGCTATTGTTGCGGCAGTACATAGTAACCTGCCCGTTTCAGAATACACTGCACTGCAGGTCAAGCAGGCCGTAGTCGGTCAGGGACGCGCCGAAAAGGAACAAGTACAGAAAATGGTTAAGGCGCTGCTTGGATTGCCAGAAATAGCCCAGGCTGACGCATCTGATGCCCTTGCTGTGGCAATATGCCATATTAATTCTTGCGGCCTTAGTCAGCTATCAGGGCGCAGTACCAATTCAAAACAGAAGAAAACCTGTTGGAGAGATATAAAGCTATGATTGCACTATTAACAGGTTTGATCGCCCATAAATCACCCGACCATATTATACTGGACGTTCAAGGTGTCGGTTACCGGGTTCACATTCCGTTTTCGACCTACTACGAACTCCCTGAAGAAGGCGGGACAGCGTCTCTACACATCCATACGAGTGTCAGAGAGGATGCCATTTTACTTTACGGCTTCCGTACCCGACTGGAAAAAACCTTTTTCCAGCTACTAATCGCCGTGTCCGGTGTCGGCCCAAAACTGGCTCGCGATATTCTTTCCAACATTCAACCCGGCCCACTTTCACAGGCGCTGGCTCAAGGAGATCTCACCAAGCTCGCTACCATTCCTGGTATTGGAAAAAAAACGGCTGAACGACTGGTGCTGGAGTTGAAAGACAAGGTAGGCAAACTGGATCTATCATCGCTTCCGGCGAGTGCTGCCAGTGTAATTCCTGCTGATAATGTTACTGAAGACGTGATATCAGCACTTCTCAATCTAGGCTATAAGGAGCCACATGTACGAAAAGCATTGGCAGGGTTGGACGCGGTAGGAGGTCTATCGGTGGAAGGGCTGTTGAAGCAGGCGTTAAAAACATTAATGAGATAGCTAATAAGGCGTTGGGATTATTATTGTTTTAAGCAAAACCGATATTTTTTGAATCGTCATGAAGCCAGCCATAGGAATTTAGTGGGCTTTCCCTTGTAACGCCTCAGGCTCTCATCAAATGCCATACAAAGCAACCAGCACATGACAAGCAAGCCATTTATTGTAAGATAAACTTTATTGTTTTATTGTTCCAAAATTTTACTCTTCACATCACCAGTTATCACTCAGACATCAAATTTTCGCCTCTGCAACTATCCGGGGCGCGATTGTATTTCTTTCGTTTTGAATGATGGATGACCGCAACGGCAGAGAGTGCCGAAATACCAGACATACTACCACCAGCAGCGGCAAGAGTTAAAGCCGTACAGGGCATTTTAGAGCGTCACTATCTTCGGGTAATGGCGCTTTTTTCTTTGTGAAGCGGCTTATATGGCGGGCTGGCGGAATATGAATATAAACACTTGATGCTAATGAGAAGATAAGCTGATACATGGAGTATGCAAAATAGATAAGCCGAATAGGGGGATTTATGAAATTAATCATGTTGGTGTTGGTTGCGGTAATGTTGGTTATCCCTTCACTGTCATCGGCTGATGAGAAAACAGAGGCAAAGCGCGCGGCTATCCAATTTGTAACGAAACGCCTGAAAGCTCCACTCACAGCAAAGTTTGAACCTATAAAATCCATTGTAGCAGGAAAGACTAAGGCTAGCGACGGTAAGCAAGCATGGGACGTCGCTGGATATGTAGATTCAGAAAATGAATTTTCGGCTATGTTGCGACAGGATTTTATTGTTACAGTTCAACGGACAAAAGACGGATGGAAGGCGTTAGATGTCACGTTTTTAAAAGAGAGGCAATGACCTCCCCACAATAATCTAAAAAGGCCGTTTTTGCTATTCGGAAGTAGGAATCGAACTGAACCCGCAAAGGCTTATATATGGCGGCTTGTATAAAATGGCGCTTTCAATATACCCCCAAAAATACCCCCAAAAGTAAAAGCGTAACCTCTTTTTTGTTGTATCAAGTTCTATTATGGCAGATTTAAAATATATCAGGTACTATGAAAAAAAATAACGCAAAAGATTGAGAAGGGAGCGCCGGGTTGATCACTGACTTTTTTTATACGTTTTGTTCCAAGTGTTACCCATACGTTACCCACGGCGAAAGGGTAATAAAAAAGGTACCTACGAATCAACGTAAGTACCTGAATTTATGGTGCGCCTGGAGCGATTCGAACGCCCGACCTACGGATTCGTAGTCCGTTGCTCTATCCAGCTGAGCTACAAGCGCATTAGACTTAGACTTATAACTCACCGCAGTAAATTTATCAACTCTTTTTTGTTCCTCTTTAGCCAATTAACATCTAACACGCTTATTATGACTACCAAGTTAAGCCGTTTTCGGATATTCTTATAAATCAATTTTATGTCACAGGTCTACACCTAAGGGCGCTTGTTTATGGATCATTTTATTCTGGAAATTAGTGAATCTGACGTGAAGCGAGAGCGTGAAAAGTCGCGGGAACTTCGCAAGAGTCGATGGTGGAAAAATCGTGTAGCTCTGGGTCGTTGCCATTATTGTGACGGGTTTTTTGTACCTGAAGAGCTAACGATGGATCATCTTGTTCCAGTATCGCGCGGTGGTAAAGCATCACGCAACAATGTTGTTCCTGCCTGCAAAGAGTGCAATAGCCGCAAAAAATATCTGCTCCCGATCGAGTGGGAAGAGTATCTTG
Organism: uncultured Geobacteraceae bacterium; assembly: GCA_903875605.1. Lineage (GTDB taxonomy): Bacteria > Desulfobacterota > Desulfuromonadia > Geobacterales > Pseudopelobacteraceae > JACRCG01. Next base: position 18,970 of record CAIQWT010000027.1, read on the forward strand.
AAAAGATTGAGAATCCAACAGTGGAGCAAACGAGTGAATGAACTGAAAAGTCGCTATAAAGTCGTCATCTATGACTGTGATGGCGTGATCCTAGACTCAATAGAATCTAACTATGTTTTTTATAACCGTGTCATGGGCTTCCTCGGGAGACCAGAAATAAACAGGAACAACAATGAAGCTAAAAGGGTCCTCCACACCTATTCTTTCAATGATGTGATGGAGTATTTTTTCAACGGCGATCTGCAGCGGGAAGAGGCATTCAAATTTGCCAAAACAATTCACTATCGTGATCTGGCACCATATATGCGGATGGAAGAAGGCTTTGTCAGTGCACTTGACCAACTGAAGGGGCATACTTCACTGGCGATTTGCACTAACAGGGCAACTTCAATGGAAATGATAATTGAGGATTTCGGGCTAACCGGCTATTTTGAATACGTCATGACAGCATCACAGGTTACCCACCCAAAACCCCATCCGGAGCCGCTTCTGAAAGTTCTTGATTACTTTGGCGTCGAGCCGAAAGAGGCCCTTTTTATTGGCGACGGGGAGGTAGATATGCAGTCTGCGAAAAGTGCCGGAGTGCCATTTATCTCTTACAAATCCAATCTGCCGAGCCTGGCTTGTATCCAGCACCACGCCGAAATAGTCCACCATGTTTTTAAATAAACAAAAAACGCCGGGGCCATCTTGGCAATCGGCGTTTATAGCAAACAGTTTTAACCGCAATTATTTTTATCGAACCAGTTTTGACAGTTTTTTAAACGCATCCGTCCCAGCGACCTTCAACAATTGAAACACAACGGATTCAGTACATGTCGGAATTGCACCGGCGAGCGTCATGGCATGTATTGCCGTTTTCCAGTTTTGCTTACTGCGGCTCATAATGGCATCGTTTACTATGTGAACATCCAGACCGGCTTCACGAAGCTCAATGACCGTTTGTAAAACACATACATGAGTTTCCATACCGGTAATTATAACCTGTGTTTTCCCGGTGGATTTGAGTGCATTTACAAAATCAGAACTGCCGCAGCAGCTAAAGGTCATTTTTTCATAATAGCAGGCAGTTGCCGTTTTTTCTTTCAGCTCCGACAGAGTGCCCCCCAACCCCTTGACATACTGTTCGGTCACAAGAACAGGAATTTCCAGCTCTAATGCGCTGTCAAGCAGGATACCGACGTTTTTGACTAAAACATTCAGCACCGCCTCATCCATTGCAACGCATAACTTTTCCTGCACGTCGATGACCACCAGTACCGCTTTATCACGCTCCAAAAAAAAAGTGCCTTTGATTGACATAGTCATCTCCCCCGATTTCGATTATTAAACAAGTAAAGCCCCGTTACAGCCAGTAATGCGCCAACAGTGTAACGTAGCTATTCATAATAATCAATGTTGCCTCCACGGTGATTCTCAGATTCACACAATAAAAGACATTTTGACCGTTTAGATGGCACTTGAATTACTAATTGTTTGCAGTAAAGTTACATGATACATCAATAATATATTTATTCATTTGGAGGTTTACCATGAAGGTAACAGCATTTAACGGCAGCCCACGCAAGGAAGGTAATACATCCCTGTTAATCGAGCATGCCTTTGAAGCGCTCAACAAGGAAGGTATAGCAACTGAAATGGTTCAGGTTGGTGGAGAAAAACTCCACGGATGTATTGCCTGCTACCAGTGTTTCACCCGTAAAGACAAATGCTGTGCAGTGACTGATGACATTGCCAACAGCTGCATTGAAAAGATGCTTGAATCAGATGGCATTATAATTGGTTCTCCAACTTACTTTGCCGCGCTTACACCAGAGACAAAAGCGTTAATTGATAGATGTGGCATGGTCTCACGTGCAAACGGCGACATGCTCAAGCGTAAGGCGGGTGCAGCTGTAGTTACAATGCGTCGCACCGGAGCCATTAACGTTTTTGACACCATTAACCACTTTTTCAGTATAGGTCAAATGATTATCCCCGCGTCAAACTACTGGAATACTGGTGTCGGCAGGAACATTGGCGACGTGCTCCAGGATGAAGAGGGAATGAGTACCATGAAGGTGCTTGGTGAAAACATGGCTTGGCTGCTAAAGAAAATTGCTGAATAACTAGGCGCTTGCAGGGCGCTAAAAAGAGAGCGCCCTGCGAAGGATTATTTAATTACAGCAATAATTTTGCAGCCGCAATTGCAGCGGCATAATCAGGCTCGGCTGTGACTTCTGGAACGATCTGGATGTAGCGAATAATATTTGCGGCGTCAACAACGAAAACTGCACGAGTCAAGAGTAATAGTTCCTTGATCAAAACCCCATAACCAGTCCCAAAGGAGCGCTCGCGGTAGTCAGAAAGCGTGACCACTTTATCAATCCCCGCTGCCCCACACCACCGTTTCTGAGCAAATGGGAGGTCAAGACTGACCGTCAACACAACGACATTTCCGGGCAATGAAGCAGCTTCCTGGTTAAAACGACGGGTTTCTGTATCGCACACCGGAGTGTCAAGGGACGGTACTGCACTGATGATTTTGATTTTGCCGTCGTAGCTGGAAAGCGATAAGGCCGCCAATCCGTTGTCAACTGCAATAAATTCTGGAGCAATATCACCCACCTCAAGAACAGAACCCAGCAAGGTCATGGGGTTTCCTTTAAATGTAATGATTCCCGACTTTTCTCTCATGATTACTCCTCCTTTTTGATTTCTAATCCCAAGCCATTTGAGCCATTTTCTGCTCTTTTTTGTATAAAATCAATTCTGATAACGATCGTACC
>CAIQWT010000028.1 GCA_903875605.1 uncultured Geobacteraceae bacterium
AGGAATAACAACACACACCTCGGCTAGTTTAATAAAACTATTTAGGCTGCACTGCATAAGGGAACCTGTTTTCAGGTTCCCTTTTTATTTGACTCTCCATCGCTGACAGGTTAATGAACAGCTCCACGTTTTTTTATTTTTTACAGCTGAGGAGTTATCTAACATGAGGAATGATGGTCGAACAGACACAGCGTTACGAACAATAAAAATTACTCGTAACTTTACCAAACATGCCGAGGGCTCAGTTCTGGTTGAGTTTGGAGACACTAAAGTTCTTTGCACCGCTTCGGTAGAGGAGTCCGTGCCACCTTTTCTTAGAGGCAAGGGCACCGGTTGGGTGACGGCTGAATATGCAATGTTACCGCGCGCCACGCATACCCGCTCTCCTCGTGAGGCGGCAAAAGGGAAACAGACCGGTCGTACCTTGGAAATTCAGCGACTTATAGGTCGTTCTCTGAGGGCCGTTACTGATCTAGTCAAGCTTGGTGAGCGTTCTGTTTATATCGATTGTGATGTCCTGCAGGCTGATGGTGGAACACGGACTGCTGCAATTACAGGCGCTTACGTTGCCATGGTTGATGCCTTAAAAACTCTAACATCCAAAGGACTCATTGCCGACATACCGATTAAAGAGGCTGTTGCGGCTGTCAGTGTTGGTATCGTTGGGGGTGAAGCACTGCTCGATTTGAATTATGTTGAAGATTCTTCTGCAGAAGTCGATATGAATTTTGTCATAACTTCCAGTGGTCGTTTTGTAGAAGTTCAGGGTACAGCAGAAGCCGAGCCTTTCACAAGTGCCGAGATGGATGCCATGCGTGACCTTGCACTCTATGGTGTAAAGCATCTTTTTGTTTTCCAGCAGGAGGCGCTTGCGCTATGAAGCAGTTGGTAGTAGCAACACGTAATAACGGTAAAATTCTTGAAATTAATGCGCTTTTGGCCGGGCTGGTTGACCAGATCTGTTGTGCCGCGGATTTTGTTGATTTTCCCGAGACAATTGAGGATGGCGTGACTTTTGAGGAAAATGCACTAAAAAAAGCTCGTGAAGCTGCTGTGTATACAGGGTTACCGGCACTGGCCGACGATTCTGGTTTGACTGTTGCTGCTCTGAAAGGAAGTCCAGGAGTGTTTTCAGCAAGGTATGCAGGTGTGGATGCCGGTGATGCCGCAAATAACTCCCGCCTGTTGAGGGAATGTCTAGATGTTCCAGATGAACTCCGTCAGGCGGCTTTTGTCTGTGTTCTGGCATTTGTAACTCCTGAGGGAGATGAAATGCTGTTTACCGGTAGTATTGGCGGGAAGATACTCTCTGCTGCCAGAGGGGAGGGGGGCTTCGGATATGATCCACTGTTTCTTGTGGATGGTTATGACCGCAGCATGGCAGAGTTGACTTTGGCAGAGAAAAACAGTATCAGTCACCGTGCTCAGGCATTTGAAAAATTCAGGCTTTTTTTGTGTTCTGATATGTCATAAAGTACTGTTTCTAGCGACAGTTTAACGCTATAGTAATAAGCGGAATGAAAAAAGGATAATATAACTTTGAAAAAAAATAATCAATTCGAACAATCTAAAAAATTATCAGGTCGTGCGCCGCTTAAAAAATCTGTAGAAGCGGCGGCTATAGTCAAACCATTTGTGCCGTTAACCCGCAAAAATGTGCTGGAGTTGCGCATCGCTTCTCTGGACGAAGATGGTTATGGAACCGCCCGCAGCGAAGATGGAATGACTTTACGTGTTGGTGGCGCATTGCCCGGTGATGTAGTTCTGGCAGGTATCGACCACGTTGCCGGTGGTACTGCGTTTTGTCATGTTAAAAAGTTGCTTCAGCCATCTCCGTTGCGTAGTAATAATCCACCGTGCCGAGAAAGTGCTGATTGCTTCGGATGTCCTTTGATATCAATGAAATATTCCGAACAAAAAAACTGGAAACGCGGCATGATTCTGGCCGAAATAGCTAAATATCCGGAATTATCTGTAACCACGGTACATCCCCTCTTGTCTCCGGATAATTTGATCCATTACCGCACAACAGCTAAACTGACTGTCGCCGGAAAATTCACTGAGCCATTTATCGGCATCTACCGTCGTGCAAGTCATGATGTCTATGATCTCGAACAGTGTCCGATTCATCATCCGCTTATCGATAAGGTTGTTGAAGCTGTCAGAAGGGGGATTAAAAAAGGAAAAGTTCAGGTATATAATCCGCAAAGTAAAATGGGCTTGCTGCGCTATCTGGTTGTGCGAGTCTCGACCTATGAAAAAAAAGCGATGGTGGTTTTCGTCACTTCTAAGCGATCGTTCAACGAGATTCACCATCTGGGCCGTTTTGTACAAGAGCAGGTGCCGGAGGTTGAGATTGTTGTACAGAATGTGAACGCAACAGAAGGCAATGTGATCATGGGCCAGAAGGATTTCTTTTTGACAAAGAAACTCCATCTCACTGAACGGATCGGGGATGTCTCATTCAGAGTCTCACCCCGCTCATTTTTTCAGGTTAACAATAGTGGTGCCAATTTAATTTATAGTAAAGTTCGTGAATGGGCCGGATTGAACGGTTCTGAAACAATACTTGATCTGTATTGTGGTATTGGCGGAATATCACTGTTTCTGGCCGAAGGTGCCAGGAATGTAATAGGCGTAGAAGTTGTTGAAGAGGCAGTGGCTGATGCCACAATGAACGCTAGGATAAACGGCATTAAAAACTGCCAGTTTGAAGCTGGAGACGTTGCAGATTTACTCGATGAGATGATTGGCGATAATCTTTCAGTCGATGTTGCTGTATTAAATCCACCGCGTAAAGGGTGTGATCAAAACGTGCTGGAGCGAGTCTCAGCGCTCGGCCCCAAATCAATAATTTATGTTTCTTGCTCGCCGCAGAGCCTTGCGCGGGATCTGGACATTCTGCATAAGCTGGGTTACCTCTGTAGCGAAATTCAACCAGTTGACATGTTTCCACAAACTGTCCATGTGGAGAATGTTGCCAGATTAGTGAAAAAGTAATTTCAATTAGAAATTTCATATACTAAAATCAGCTTGACATTCAGAGCACAAATTGCTATTACTCTCCAGCTTTTAGATGTAGGCGCGTAGCTCAGCGGGAGAGCGCTACCCTGACACGGTAGAGGTCGGCGGTTCGACACCGCCCGCGCCTACCATTA
>CAIQWT010000029.1 GCA_903875605.1 uncultured Geobacteraceae bacterium
ATCAGCGTTCTTCAGATCAGCGTCATCCGCGTTCCATCATGTTTCGTCCAAGAGTAATCCCTGTCCTTCTCCTGAAAGGTAACGGTCTTGTAAAGTCCGTTAAGTTCAAAAACCATCGCTACATTGGCGACCCCATTAATGCAGTACGCAACATCAACGACCTGGGTGCTGATGAACTCGTCTTCCTTGATATTCTTGCAACCAGGGAAAACCGGACAATTTCCCTCGATTTTGTCAGAAACGTCGGCGAGGAGACAAATATGCCCTTTGCTGTTGGCGGCGGTATAAGAACTATTGACCAGATACGTGATATTCTCCATGCGGGGGCCGAGAAAGTTGTCATCAATTCTCATGCAGCAGTCGATCCTGACTTTATCATAAAGGCAGCAGATACTTTCGGTTCATCAACCATCACAGTCTGTATCGATGTGAAGAAAAAACTATTTGGGAAAGAAGATATCTGGACTGCCGGTGGTACAAAGTCTAACGGAAAGTCCCCAGAGGACTTTGCTAGATTGATGGAAAAAAACGGTGCCGGAGAAGTTGTAATCCAGTCGATTGAACAGGACGGAATGATGAACGGGTATGATGTTGAATTGATAAAAAGGGTTTCAGAGGCCGTCACGATACCTGTTGTGGCGCTCGGCGGGGCTGGCAATACCGGTGATCTGGCTAAAGCTGTAAAAGATGGATATGCCTCGGCAGTGGCAGCAGGCAGCATGTTTGTTTATCACGGAGCTCGCAGAGCAGTTCTGGTCAATTACCCTTCGCGGGATGAGATTAGGAAGATCTTTGAATAGACATAATAGAACGCGGATGACGCGGATTTCCAATCGCGGATAAACGGGGATTAATCAGTGCAGATCAGCGTTCGAAGATCAGCGTTCCATCCATTAATCAGAGTTAAAAATTCAATTAAAATGCCATTTATAGGAAAAATCTGTACCCGTGGTGTGTGGGATGAATCAGTTCCGGGAATAACATTTGATGAAAATGGGATTTCCAATTATTACTTTCTGATGCAAAAACTAATGTCCGCTTATCCCAGGGGAGAAAAGGGCAAGGCTGACTGGCTCCGGATGACCGGCATGATAAAAGAAAAAGGCAAGGGCAAACAATATGATTGTATAATCGGAGTAAGTGGTGGAACCGATAGCTGTTATCTTCTCCACCTTGCAAAGGAACAAGGCTTGCGCCCACTCGCCGTAAATCTTGATAACGGCTGGAGCAGCGATATAGCAGTAAAGAACATTAAAAAACTGACCAACGCTTTAAATATTGATCTCGAGACTTATGTAATTGACTACGAAGAGATCAAGGATCTCAACCGTTCATACATGAAAGCTGGCTTGCCATGGGTTGATATTCCAACTGACCTGGCAATAAAATCTGTATTGTACAAAATAGCAGCGAGGGAAGGAGTGAAATTCATCCTGCGGGGCAATGACTTCAGAAGTGAAGGCTCACAGCCCCGTGAATGGACCTATGGAGATGGTAAGCAGCTTATAGCCATCCATAATAAATTTGGAAAAGTCAAACTCAAAACTTTCCCAAATTACAGGATTAATAACCTTGTATATTACAGCCTGGTAATAAAGATAAAGAGTGTTTACCCTTTTTATTATCTGGATTACAGCAAAAAAGA
>CAIQWT010000030.1 GCA_903875605.1 uncultured Geobacteraceae bacterium
ATCCTTATCCCATAAGGGCTACAGGCACTTTTTATGGGTAAAAAATTCATTCATCATTCGGGATGGCCAAGATGCCATGACCAGTGTAAAAGCATGACGCGAACCATCAGTCATGAGATACCTGAACAAAAATCTCATCTGGCTTAATCATGCCCAGCTCCATGCGCGATCTTTCTTCAATGCTCTCCAAGCCATCACGAAGGTCGCTCACTTCAGCCATTAGTTGCTGATTTTGAAGCTCAGCCTTGCTGTTGCGTTCCAGTTGTGAAGAAAGCGCAGATCGCAGACGTGACACATTGGAGACGCTGCCACGGCCAAACCAAATTTGCGCTTGAAGCAGCAGCAACAACGTGGTCAAGGCAACCGCAACAGACCGTCCTCCCATATCTTTATAGTTATTTCAGGTTGTAAAAGGCAGATCGACCTGGATAAACGGCAATGTCGCCCAAGTCTTCTTCAATGCGCAGCAACTGGTTGTATTTGGCCATGCGGTCAGAGCGGCTCAGGCTACCGGTTTTGATTTGCCCAGCGTTCATGCCCACAGCAATATCAGCAATGGTGGAGTCTTCGGTTTCACCCGAACGATGGCTAATCACTGCGGTGTATCCTGCGCGCTTGGCCATTTCAATGGCGGCAAACGTTTCGGTCAAAGTGCCAATCTGGTTGATTTTGATCAAAATGGAATTGGCAATGCCTTTGTCAATGCCTTCCTTGAAAATTTTGGTGTTGGTCACAAAAAGATCGTCGCCAACGATTTGAACGTTTTTGCCCAAACGGTCGGTCAAAATTTTCCAGCCGTCCCAGTCACCTTCAGCCATACCGTCTTCAACTGAATCGATAGGGTATTTTGTAACTAGTTCCTCAAGGAAGTCAACCTGCTCCTTTGAAGTTCTCCTGGCGCCTTTCGGACCTTCGAACTTGGAGTAGTTATAGATTCCTTCGCTATAGAATTCCGAAGCAGCACAGTCGAGGCCGATTGTGATATCTGAACCTGCCTTGTATCCTGCAGCAGTAATAGCTTTAATAATTGTTTCAAGAGCGTCTTCAGTACCACCGAGTGTCGGGGCAAATCCACCCTCATCGCCTACTGCGGTACTTAATCCGCGTTCCTTAAGAACTTTTTTAAGTGAATGGAATACTTCTGTACCCATGCGAAGGCCTTCCCTGAATGAAGAAGCTCCTACAGGCCTGACCATGAATTCCTGGAAAGCAATAGGGGCATCGGAATGTGATCCGCCATTGATGATATTCATCATAGGCACGGGAAGAGTAACTGCATTAGCTCCGCCAATATAGCGGAACAATGGAAGACCATGATAATTTGCAGCTGCTTTTGCTACGGCCAGAGAAACGCCAAGAATAGCATTTGCTCCAAGGTTGCTTTTTGTTTTAGTTCCGTCGAGGTCGATCATCTTCTTGTCAACACCTGGCTGGTCGGTTACATCCATACCAATTATCTCCTCGGCAATAACGTTATTCACGTTATGAACCGCCTTCAGAACACCTTTTCCAAGGTAACGGGCTTTGTCGCCATCCCTCAGTTCGAGGGCTTCATTTTCACCGGTTGATGCACCAGAGGGCACGGCTGCCCTGCCAAATGATCCGTTTTCTGTTATTACATCAACTTCAATCGTTGGATTGCCGCGGGAGTCGAGAATCTCACGAGCATGAACACTAACTATCTGACTCATAAAATTTTGATTATTTATTAAACATTACTGCAATATACAAAAAAAAGGACGCCGTTTCGGGCAAATCCTTTCCTTTTATTATTTCTTAACATTTTATTATTCCTGAGCTGCGTCACCCTCAGTTGTTTCAGCCTTAGCTGCAACTTTCGGTGCTTTTGTCTCAGCAACAGTCTCTTTTTTCTTCGGAGCTCTTCTTCTGCGTGATGTTTTTGTTTTTGCTGCATCACCGCCGAGCATTGCTTCGTTGTAGTCGACAAGTTCGAGAATGCACATATCGGCATTATCACCTAATCTGTGGCCAATTTTCAATATTCTCGTGTATCCTCCCGGGCGTTCAGCCACTTTAAGGGAGAT
>CAIQWT010000031.1 GCA_903875605.1 uncultured Geobacteraceae bacterium
GACAGCAAGGGTTTTGGATTTCTTGAGCAGGAAGGTGGCGAGGATGTATTTTGCCATTTCTCCGCAATCGCAGGCGAAGGTTTCAAATCCCTTGCAGAAGGCGATAGAGTAACTTTTGAAGTAACAAAGGGTCCGAAAGGGCTTCAGGCCGCGAACGTAACTAGAATTTAAGGCCCGCTTCGCTTCAAAACCGAAAAACCCCGGATACTCTCCGGGGTTTTTTTTTGGATAATTTTCTAAAAGTGGTGCTACAGATAATTTGCTATACAACAAACTCAGATTCTCAGCGGCCAACCTTGATTGTCATACCTGTGCTAATCAAATACTGGTAGGCGGTATCACACACCACGATCTGCAGGACATAGATAGCTGCGAAAGCTACCAGCGGTGACAGATCCAGCATGCCGGTATCAGGCATGTGACGACGGATACGGCTAAGAACCGGGTCTGTGACGCGATAAATAAAATTAACAAGCGGGTTATAGGGATCAGCATTTACCCACGAGACAACCACGCTGGCCAGCAGAATGTATTTGTAAAGAGTCAGAATTCCGCTGGCGAGTTCTACCAGTTTGGCAAGTGCCAGAAGAATGTTTGCAAATAAAATCATTTATACACTCCCATACTACAGGGTAAAATTGACCTCACTATGCCTTAATGACCCGGTAAAGTCAAAAAAGAACTGGTTGGAATCAGAGCATTACCAGGATTAACGATGGTACAATCTGCAGCTGTTGCCTATGCTTAATGGGCAAGAAAGGAATTACACTATGAACAGAAAACTGACCGCCCTGCTGCTTTCTGCTTTGGTTCTGCCTGGACTTGGACAACTCTATCTCGGCCGTAAGATGATTGGTGGAATCATTATTGTGCTAGTAAATTTTGTACTGATACTGGCTTTGTTTGTGCTGTTGCGAGGCCTCTCGCCGGTGATCGCGTCACAAATTGCCGGTGGGGCTATCAGCATAACACCGGCAGAGGTATTAAAGGCACTTGACGGTGCTGCCGGCTTTGGCAAAGTGGTTCTAGCTGCTTTTTTTGTCCTGTGGACATTTTCTGTTGTTGATGTCATTAGATTTAAACACTAAAATAGCCAGTCGGGTTGGTGGTCAGCTTCAATGCAGCGTTGGTCTATCTTGACAAACGGCGTTATTTTGTGTGATAAGTAAAAACCTTTACTCAAAATGAAATTCACCTGTCACAGATGGGTGGAAGCGGGGAAATAATGATTATTTCAAAAATCATCGGAAGCGGTTCATGTTTGCCGGATCGGGTGATACCTAACAGTCATTTCGATTACCTAGTTGAAAATGCTGACGAATGGATCTATAGCCGTACCGGCATCCGCGAGCGCCACTTTGCCCACGCCGATCAAGCAACTTCTGATCTGGCCACTATTGCTGCCAAGAATGCTCTGGAAGCTGCCGGCCTTAATGCTTCAGATATTGATTGTATCGTCGTTGGCACCTCAACTCCAGATATGAGCCTTCCCTCAACCGCCTGTATTGTACAGGAAAATATCGGCGCCAAAAACGCTTTTGCTTTTGATATCAATGCCGTCTGCTCAAGTTTTGTCTATGCGCTGGAAATAGCCGACAACTTCATCAAGTGTGGAAAATATAAGACCGTCATGGCTATTGGGGCAGACACCTATTCCAAGATCCTTGATTTCAACGATAAGAACAGCTGTCCGCTCTTTGGGGATGGCGCTGGTGCAGCCATTTTAAGCAGCGGTGGCGATACTACACTAGGAGTTCAACACACATATATGCGCAGTGACGGCAAGGGATGGCCGCTGATTCAGGTGCCATCTTCCGGATCGCGTAAACCAGTTACACCAGATTCTATTGAAGCCCGGGAGATCTTTTTCCAGATGGCAGGGAAACAGGTTTATGTGTTTGCAACGGATGTAATTCCCGATATAATCAACACACTCTGTGCTAAAGCCGGCATCACACCGAGTGATCTGGATTATATAATTCCCCATCAGGCCAATGTGCGCATGATTGACTTCATCTCCAAAAAAAGCGGCTTCCCCAAGGAGCGCTTTCTGCTCAACCTTGACAGGTGCGGTAACACCTCAGCTGCCTCGGTTGCACTGGTTTTGGATGAGAATCTGCGTAACGGCACGATCAAGCCAGGGCACCTGATTCTGGCCATGGGTTTTGGAGGCGGCTTGACGTGGGGCGGCCTACTGATCAGATTTTAGTCCGCCGATTCCTTCTCCTGCTGCAAAGGATTTTAAATAATTAGCTTCAAATGATGCCCGCAGTTCGCTCTGCGGGCATTTTTGTTTCCATCCCCCGTGGAAATGGTCGGCAGCCAGCAACATTCCTCCCGGGTTCAGCAGTTGCGCCAAATTCCTGATCACTCGACTCAGTGATTGTCTGTCATGAATTATAGGCCCACCTAACAACCCATTACAGAGAATCAGATCAAAGCCCAACTTTCCTGTGCCTTTATCCTGTGGGGGCAATGATAAGATATTGTGACAGTGGAAGCTGATCTTGGCACCGTATCCCTGGGTGAAGACAGGTGCTGTTATTTCTCGCAACAATTCCTCCCTACGTTGGTCGTGCGGAAAGCGGCGGTGTTCTGCAGCCCAGACCTCCAGTGGATCCAAAGTCCATCCCTCAATGTAAACACTTTCGGGAGTAAAGCCGGTTTCTGACAGCAGGAAGGCAAGATAATAAGTGTCCTCTCCTGTACCGCAAGCAGTGTCCAAACAATCAAGTTTTTTAACTTTCCTAGTCATTAACCACTTGCGAATAAAATTCTGTTGGCCGGGATAGCGACCCAGGCGTCCATAAAAGCGATTCGGCAGGAATGAAGTAAATATAAATCTAGTCAGTAATGCACTGTCAGTAAGTAGCGATTCCAGAAGTCGTGCCGGATTGGCACTGCGCTGAAATTCAGCTGGCAGCATTGTAAACGTGTCGGCCCAGCTAAGGGAGTTGTAAAAAGGTGTACTGGAAAAAACAGGGCGATAAGACAATGCAGCGGAATAGAAGCTCTTAAACAAGGAGGAAATGCAGGAAATCGGCAGATAACGCTCGCACTGAGAACGGATCTCCGAGGTTATGATAAGTGCCGGAGCGGGGATTGGTGACGGGCATGTCCCGGCATAAACAGAGAACAGGGTGTCAAGGCGACAGACAGCACTTTGGAAAAGGGTTATATCAACCGGATTAATCAGCGTGTTCAGTGAGACGATTCCTTCTATTTGGTAAGTAGAACATTCAGAGTGCATCAGTAATTGCGGATAGGATTGTACAGAGTGTCTCGTTCAACCGGAATTTTACCGGCTTTTCTGATGAGGCGAATTATGCCCTCTTTTGAAAGAGATTGCGGGCTTTTTGCGCCGGCATCGTGGCCTATTTTTTCTTCGATGACTGTGCCGTCCAGGTCGTTGACTCCGAATGCGAGAGAAACTTGGGCAATTTTTTCGCCAAGCATGATCCAATAGGCTTTTATATGGTCAAAATTATCGAGATATATTCTCGAAATGGCCAGTGTTTTGAGGTCGTCGAGGCCGGAGGCCCCCTTGATGTCCAGTTTTAAATCTGAATTCTCTGTCTGGAATGCTAATGGTATAAAAGCCTGGAAACCACCTGTTTCGTCCTGAAGGGAACGAAGTAATTCCATGTGTTCTACTCTGTCGGCCGCAGATTCTACGTGCCCGTAGAGCATTGTGGCGTTAGTCTTCAGGCCGACCAGGTGTGCAAGTCGAATAATTTCGAGCCAGCGCTCTCCGGATATTTTTTCGGGGCATATCTTTACGCGGACCGCTTCACCAAGTATTTCCGCCCCTCCGCCCGGCATGGAGCCGAGCCCGGCTTTGATAAGGCGCTCAAGGACTTGTTGTATGGCCAAGCCGGTAATCCGGGAAAAATATTCAATCTCCACGGCAGTAAAAGCCTTTATATGCAGGTTTGGAGCGGTGTTGCGGATGGCTTTCAAGGCCTCTTCGTAGAACTCAAAAGCCAGATCAGGGTGGAGCCCACCGACAATATGTACCTCAGTGGCACCATCTTCCTCAGCTTCATGGGCCCTGCGGCAAATTTCATCAAGTGCCAGGGTGTAGGCGCCATCCTCGCCGGCGGTGCGCGAAAAAGCACAAAAGGCGCAACGGTTGACACAGACGTTTGTCGGATTAATGTGACGGTTAACGTTGAAATATACGTTTTTACCGTTTTTTTTCTCATTAGCCAGAGCGGCAAGTTCGCCGATGCCCAGCAGGTCGTTGGAATTAAACAGGAAGAGCGCCTCATCAGAGGTAATGCGCTGACTGGCGTGGACTTTCTCGGATATGTTTTTAAAGGTTATCATAATAGCGAGTCTACGAAATACTGGCCGGTTGTGCAAGCGGAAAGCGGGCCATGCCGACAGCCATTCTGATCGCAGCCATCAGGCTCTTCTCAGACGCTTTTCCAGTTCCGGCCAGATTATAGGCGGTTCCGTGATCAACGGAGGTGCGGATGATCGGCAAGCCGAGAGTGATATTCACACCATCGTCAAAGTGCATCATTTTAAGCGGGATCAAGCCCTGGTCGTGGTACATGGCGACCACACCGTCATAAGCGCCTTTGCTGGCAAAATGGAACAGGGTGTCAGCAGGCAGTGGCCCAACAGCATCAATCCCCTCCTTGAATGCAGCTTTGACCGCCGGTTCAATTATCTCGGACTCCTCGGAACCGAACTTCCCCCCCTCGCCGCAATGAGGGTTCAGGGCCAGTACTGCCAATTTTGGCGACTTATTTCCGGTCAGGCGTGTAACCCCTTCAGCTGTGATACGAATGGTTTTTAGAACCTGCTCGTACGTTACCAGACGTGGCACCTCATGCAACGCTTCATGGATTGTGACCAGGCTGACGCGCAGGATATCTCCGGCCAGCATCATGACGAAGTTGTCCGTACCGCACAGTTCGGCCAGCAGTTCGGTGTGTCCAGGGTAGTCGTGACCGGCGCGGTGCATGGCTTCTTTGCTTATTGGCGCGGTTGCCATGGCGGCAACCGCGCCGGTCAGGCAAAGCTGCGCTGCGTGGCAGATATAGTTGTAGGCAGCATCTCCGGCCGCAGGCGACGGAGCGCCGTAGCAGATGTCTGCTTCAGTCAGATGAGAGAGCGCCAGTAGAGGAATGGTGCCATCCGGGGTCGAAAGAGTCTCTTCAGCGGCGGTGATTTCGCAGATATGCATAGCTGATTCGCAGGTTGCAAGCGCCCTCTTCAGAGTCAATCGATCGCCAATTACCAACGGGGCGCAGAGCCGGAGAATCTCCGGAGACTGCAGAGCTTTTATGATGATTTCGGGGCCGATGCCACAGGGATCGCCCATTGTTATCGCGATAATAGGTCTATGTTGCATATGATTACAGTTCTTCTTTCAGTTGAGCTACGGCAAGAGTGACGTTAGTGGATTTGACTTTTTTCAGCAGTAGCAGTCCTCCACCAGAGGCCAGAATTGCAGCCGGTTCAGCTACTCCGGCAACTCCTACCGCCGCCAGGGCATGCTCTGATGGTGGAGATGGAAAGGGGATCATACTCAAATCATCGCTTTCAAAGCAGCGCAGCGGGACACCGAGCCGTACTGCAAATTCCAGTAGGCCGGCTTCATCGCGCTTGGCAGCAACCGAGGCGATACAGAAGATACTTTTTTGGGAAAGGAACAATCTTTTGAGATTCAGTATAACAAATTCCTCGATCTCATCAGCAGGCGTTCCGCGATTGCAGCCGATACCAAGCACCAGGTTACGTGGGCGTAGAATCAGCAGTCGCTCCGGGCAGTTCTGCTGCGGTATGTGACGATTGCTGACGAACAAAAAACCATGCGCTCCGCTGTTAGTAGCCTCAGTTAAGCTTTTATGGAAAGTAATTTTTCCGCGGCCATGCAGCCAGTTTCGGGTGCAGCCGCTAGGATCAAATACGGCAATTTCTTTGTTATCGAGCAGCAGTGTGTTTAGTGTCTTGACCTGGCTGATGTCGTCAATACCCCACCCCTGTTCTTTGGCCAACATGTCAAAAGAGGGGAGGTTATTAGTGTCAGTGGCCGTGGTTATAATAGGGCGGGCACCGGTAGCGAAGGCGCAGCGCTCGGCTAACTCATTGGCTCCGCCAATATGCCCGGAAATAAGCGATATAGCAAATCTGCCGGCATCATCCATTACTACCACTGCAGGGTCTGTTTCCTTTGACTCCAGAAGAGGTGCTATCATGCGTACAACAATACCGGTTGCCATGATCAGTACGAAACCATCATATTTTTTCCAGAGTGCTGCGAAAAGGGAACGTAATTCTGTTGGTTCGAATCGTTGGCAATCAGCGCCGGCCTGACCGGCGTAACGACTGGAAACATAAAAATCATGGCTAGCCAGATTTTTTATCAGTTGTTGGCCAAGTCGGGCTCCCCCACGGGTTATGGCCACAATTGCAATATTCACTTCAGGCAACGCGACCTTCACGGAATCCATGAGAAAAACCGCCGTCATACAACAGTGACTTGGCTTTAAGGCCCTCACTACGCGCGGCGAGAACATCGCCGACGATGATCAGCGCCTGTCGATCTATACCTGCCTGATGCACTTTTTCTGCAAGGCCGGACAAGGTACATTGAATGATGAGCTCGTCGTCCCACGAAGCCCGACAGACGACCGCCGCCGGTGTGTTATTTGTGTAGACACCTTGTAGAAGCTGATCTACGACTTTTTCGACCATACCGACGGAAAGGTATATGACCATGGTGGCGCCCAGTTGGGCAATTGCATTCAGGCGTTCACGTTCCGGCACCGGTGTGCGCCCTTCTATACGTGTAAAGATGACAGTCTGTGAAACTTCCGGCAGAGTGAGCTCCTGCTTGAGCGCCGCAGCAGCGGCAAAGGCGCTGGTTACTCCAGGCACAACCTGATACTCGATCTTCAGTTGGTCAAGTGCTTCCATCTGCTCCTGAATAGCTCCGTAGATACAGGGGTCTCCGGTGTGCAGACGGACGACGCTCCGTCCGGATGCCATGGCATCCATCATTACAGCAATGACCTCAGAAAGTGTCATAGCGGCGGAATCATAGACATCGGCTCTAGTCGCATACAACTGAACCAGCTTTCGGTCCACAAGGCTTCCGGCAAAAATAACCACATCAGCATGCCGGAGGAGTCGCGCGCCACGGATAGTGATAAGGTCGGCCGCTCCCGGTCCCGCACCTACGAACGATACTCTGGCTTTCATGCGTTCTCCATTGCTTCATAGTTTCAAATAATATGCAGTTTCTTGTAACCGTAAAGCGTAGTTATGTCAAGGTAGAGGCGGTTCTACGGGATATAATTCAGAAAACCGCATATTCTGCATTACCATATTTTAGAATATATGCTATAAATCCAGAACTTATTATGCGGGAGGAAGAATTGTGATCAAGCGTTTAATTGTCTATGTAGTTGGTGCCACCTTTATGCTGTCTGTCAGTGGTTGCCTGGTTGCTGAAAGTACATACTTGAAAAAGGTTGAAGAAACAGACGGGTTATCTAAAGAGTTGTCGGAACTGCAGCAGGCGCACAAAAAACTTATTCTTGAAAATAGTGCTCTGAAGACTCGCTTTAACAGACTGACAGAGGACGCAGAGGTCCTGACAGCTGATAAAAAACAGCTGGAAGGAATTCTTAGGGCTAAATCAGACACTCTGTCTAAAAATATCAGTGAGTTGCGTCAACAAGTCGCGGAACTTAAAGTCGAAAACAGTAAGCTGAGCGAAGAAGTCTCTGAGCTCCAGAAAGCTAAAGAAGAAAAAGTTAAAGAGGTTAGTGGCACTTACGAGCAATTACTGGCTAATATGAAAAACGAAATTGCTCAGGGACAGGTTACAATCTCCGAGCTTAAGGGTAAACTGACCGTAAATATGGAAGCAGCCATTCTTTTTGATTCCGGAAAGGCGGATGTCAAGGAGGAGGGGCTGGAAATTCTGAACAAGATGGTAGAAACTCTTAAAACCGTTACTGATAAGGCCATACGTATTGAGGGCCATACGGATGTAGTTCAGATTACTGGCGGACTTTCCCGCACATTTTCCACAAACTGGGAGCTTTCAGCTGCCAGGGCCATTAATGTCACAAAATTTATGCAGCAGCAGGGAATTGATCCACATAATCTTTCGGCAGCGGCCTTTGCCGAACATAAGCCGGTTGCAGACAACGGTACTAAAGAAGGCAGGGCAAAGAATCGTCGCATAGAAATAACTTTAGTAGCGAAGGATTGAATTGTGGCAAAAAAAAAGCAACAAATTCAAAATCCACCCAAACCTAAAACATTTCATGTATCCCCTTTTGGTGCTTTAAAGGGAGTTGCCGTTTTAGACGTGGTTGATGCGCTGCCTGTTATTACCATCGCAAAAAAAAATACAGAGGAAGAAGCTGATAGTATCGACCTGTTCCTCCAGGCCGTAGCGGATGTTCGGCCGTTTCAGGACTCCGTTAAAAAGGCGGTCTCAGTAGGCTCGCATCCACTGCAGAAATCAGCTAAAAAAGCAGGAGAAAATCTACTCGTACTGGAAGAGGGTGCTTTTCTTGCGGAAATAGGCCGGCTGAAGTTGGATACAAAATTTGCGGATGTAATCCCGGACGAAGGTGAATTGCAGCCGCTGACCGGAAACCGGCTCCGGCAGGTGAAGCGTGGCATTGTTTCAGTCAGTCATCAGCTTGACCTACATGGTTTAACGCGTGAGGAGGCTTTGGATGCTCTCCCACGATTTTTGCTTTCCGCTCAAAAAAATGGCCAGAAAGCTGCTCTGGTGATTACCGGTAAAGGAAAACACTCTCCTGAAGAACCTGTACTTCATCAGGCTGTTGCCTCATGGTTGCGCGACACAGGAAAAACGACCGTTTTGGAATTTGCTCCGGCTCCCCGGGAAATGGGTGGGAGCGGTGCATATGTGGTCTTTTTGCGTCAGCTCTCGTCTCCTGTATAGGCGGGTTTGCAACAATTACAATAAGGCTCATTGACAGCTACAATTTGGCGATGTATATGAGTTAAAACTTAATTCAAACCACTTGTAATGAAAGGAACAGACTCATGATTACTCATATCGTTTTATTCAAACTGGCTGACCCTACCACTGAGAATTTGACAGCTACCAGAAACAAACTGCTCAGTATGGACGGTAAAATCGACCTGCTGCGTCACCTTGAGGTCGGTATTGACGTGATCAGATCGGAGCGCTCGTATGATATCGCGCTGACGACCCGTTTTGACTCTCTCGAAGATCTGCAGGCTTATCAGATTCATCCGTACCATGCCGGAGAAGTCGTCTCGCATATGAAGTCAGTCTGCTCGTCGATAGTGGCTGTAGATTACGAAAGCTGATATGTATTTAGTGTATACTTTTTAGCTTGACGAAACATGGCCGTATGCGTAAAATCCAGTTTTACTTTAACAAGCATGGAGTGTCGTGCCGGTAACATACTGGTATTTAAGCAGATGTTCCGAAGCAATACGCCCTTTTCAGAAGTTTTTCAACACAGGTTTTCAGCCTGTAAACACATAAACAAACTGGAGGTAGTAAATGTCCGATTACGGTACCCTGCAAGACCGCGTAAAATGCAAGTCCCTTATGAGCAAGGTAATGACCGCCGAACAGACAATCCCGTTCTTCAAGAATGGCATGAATCTGGGCTGGTCAGGTTTCACGCCGGCTGGTTATCCCAAAGTAGTACCGATTGCTCTGGCTGAACACGTCGAGAAGAACAACCTTCAGGGCAAATTGAAATTCAACCTGTTCATTGGTGCTTCCGTAGGAGCCGAGACAGAGGACCGCTGGGCCTTAAATGACATGATCGACCGCCGCTGGCCTTACCAGACCGGTAAAAACATCGCAGCAGGCATCAATCAGGGCCGCATTCGTATGGGCGACAAGCACCTTTCCCTTTTTGCTCAGGATCTGGGCTATGGTTTCTACACCAAAGACACAGAAAGCGGTAAGCTAGACCTGGCCATTATTGAAGTATCCGCTATCAAGGAAGACGGCAGCCTGGTACCAACATCATCCTGCGGCGTTATTCCAGAAATTCTCATGATCTGTGACAGGATTATCATCGAGGTCAACACCGGACAACCTTCTTTCGAAGGAATTCACGACCTGCTGACACCTGCACTGCCGCCAAACCGTCAGCCGTTCAATATTGTCGCTGCCAATTCCCGGATTGGTTCAACATCAATTGCTTGCGATCCAAGCAAAATAATTGCAGTTGTTGAGTCTAAGCTCCGAGATCAGGGTCGCGCTTTTGCCGAGATGGATGATACCTCCGAAGCTATCGCCGGTCATGTAATCGAATTCTTCACTCAGGAAGTAAAAGCCGGCCGTCTGCCTAAAAACCTCCTGCCGATTCAGTCGGGTGTCGGCTCCATCGCCAATGCCGTTATTGGTGGTCTGGCTAAAGGCCCTTTCAGTAATCTGACCGTTTATACCGAAGTGCTACAGGATACCATGCTCGACTTGTTCGACTCTGGTAAGCTTGATGCTGCATCCTCGTGCTCCTTGTCACTTTCTGCAGATCCGGGCTTCCCTAGATTCTTTGCAAACATGGATAAATATTTCGATAAAATCACACTGCGCCCACTTTCTATCTCTAACGCACCGGAGCCGATCCGCCGTTTGGGCTGTATCGCTATGAACACTCCGGTTGAGATCGATATCTATGCGCATGCCAACTCAACTCTGGTTGGCGGTACCCGTATGATCAACGGCTTGGGCGGTTCTGGCGACTTCCTCCGCAACGGCTATCTGAAGATGATGCACACACCTTCTTCACGTCCGTCAAAAACTGATCCGAACGGTATCTCCTGCGTTGTGCCGCATTGCTCGCACATCGACCACACTGAGCATGACCTTGACTGCGTCATCACCGAGCAGGGTCTGGCTGACTTGCGCGGTCTCGCACCAAAGGAGCGCGCTCGTCGGATTATTGAAAAGTGCGCTCATCCGGAATACAAAGCACAGTTGACAGAGTATCTTGATATCGCAGAAGCTGACTGCCTCAGGCGTAAAGTTGGTCACGAGCCGCAGCTGTGGGATCGTGCATTCAAAATGCATCTCAACCTCGAGCGGAATGGTACGATGAAACTTAAAAACTGGGACGTTAAGGTCGATCTCTGCGAAGACTAGAGAAATTTTCCTAACCAGGTATAACAAAACCCCGTCGGGTAAAACTGACGGGGTTTTGTTATATAATAGTGACTTCGTGCTTGAACTTGCTACGCGGTTGTGGTTTAAGTGAAACTCACTCAATGGAGTAATCTTATATACGGAATCTCTCCGACAGGTTGGCAAAAATGTCTCAAAAAGTAAGTGGTTTTAAAGGTGCGGTCGCTGGACTTTCGCTGACAGATGTTATTCAGCTAAAGGGGCATAATAAATACACCGGTGCTATTTCAGTTGAATACGGAGATAGCCAAGGAGTGATCTATTTTGTAGACGGCGAGATAATCCATGCTGAACAGGGTCTTGAATCTGGGGAACAGGCAATTTACGAAATTATAAAATGGCCTGGCGGTACCTTTAATATCCATCCGGAGATGACTTCTAACATTTGTACCATTCACTATCGGACAGATTATCTTCTGCTTGAAGCGCTGCGCCGGCTTGACGAAGAAAATGCCGGGGCTTCCATCAATAAAGCGGCTGGACCTTCCGTCACTCCACGCAGAACAATGAGTAAAATAGCTGCCCGCCTGCAGGAAATAAATAATATCACTTATGCTGTTTTACTCGACAAGCAAGGGGCTCCAATTCAAGACACCAGTATTGAAGCAGTGGCACTGGCTGCAAAAGGTATCTTTTTAGCTAAAACCGGTAATCAGTTTGGCGACTTGATGGGATTAGGTGAAATCAAGGCAGCGGCTGTTCATACCTCAAATTATCACCTCCTTATGTACGATTCAAAACAACATTATCTAAGCATTGCAGTTAAGCCAGAGTGCAACCTGGACAGTGTTGAGGGTGAAATTAAAGCTGCTTTTGTACCGGTTAAGTAAGGGAGTCGTATCATGAAAGATATACTGCAGCATATAAACAGCGTTGATGGTGTCATTGGCAGTGCTGTGTTCAGCCAAAATGGTCACGTGCTTGCTCACGCATTTCCAGCCCTTATTGATGCTGCTTCACTTAAGAAAGCCGCTGCCCTGACCATCGAATGTTCTCACGGGTTGCAAATATCGCAAACACTGGATCTGCTCGATCTCCGCTATCCGGAAGGCCGTATTCTTGTAAAAACATTTCCTGACGCCATTCTTTTCCTGCTGTGTGCCAACAATATTAATCTGCAGGTGCTGTCAATAACGCTTAACCTTGCTGTGAAAAAAATGGAAGTACTGCTTCCCGGTAGCTCCGTCAATGCTACACTGCCTACGGTTGCAGAAAAGACTGAGTCTGAGGATGGTCTGCTTCGGATGAGTATAAGCCATTTGGCTAATAAACAGGCGAGTGCCAGCTTTGATTCACTTGGAATGATCGCTCTAAGTCAGCCCACGTATCAATTTATATCCGATTTATTTAAGACACCATTCAAAAAACTGACTCTGACAAATGCTGCGGACGGAATAAGCGGCACTTTTCCTGTTATGGTCATGAAAGACATGGACCTGCTGTACGACGGTACAGTTGTTGTCGGGCCTGGAATCGAAAAGAAACTCAAGGTTAATGAAGGTAATAAAGTTGAAGTTAAAATCGGGTAGTTCCGCCGCTTTTTCCTGTCGATCCGCTTTTATGGCAGGTGCGTCCCCTCAGTGTATCTCAACCCTTTTTCCCTTACGATTTTTGCGTCTGCTGCCTGGCGCTGTAAGCCGTTTTATCCGTTATATCTCCAGCTTTAGTATGCCGGTTATTCCAATAAATCCCACGTAGGCAGCTCTCTTCCAAAGTCTCTACAGGTAAATGTTCGTAATATCGTCGCTGCCTAATGTTAAAAGAAAGGAGCACATAAGCGATACTCAGGCCCAGACAAGTAAAATAAATTCATAATTTACTGTTAACTGGATTCGACTAATGCTAAAACATTATTTGAGATGTAAATATTCTGGTAGTAATCGGAGCATGCCCCTCCGCGAGGCTTGCGGGCACAAAACAACCTGGAGGATAACAGATGTTTATTAAGTCAAGGATAATAAAAACTGCGGTAAAATTGCTGTGCCCGGCTCTCTTTGCAATATTGATGGTGGGAAGTGTCTGCTTTGCCGATGAAGATGAAGATGAAGTTTTACCTAAAAAAGCATATTCACTCGGTATGGAGCGGCCAAAGACGACACCAAAGGTGATTATTAAAGAGAAAATTGTTATCCAATGTCCTCCCGGTTCGAACTGGAATGCTGATATCAAGCGATGCCAGAACGAAGATGGTGAGGATATTGCGCAGGCACCAAAAGCAAAGAAAAAGCAACAGCCGAAGGTCGCCGAAGAAGAAGGCGAGCCGGTTCCTAAACCTCGTGCCAGTGCGACTAACATACCGGACTACAATTATATTTATCCTAGAACAAAATTACGGGTTAAAGTCGGACAGTGCATTATGACTGGTGAAGCAATGACTTGTGACATAACCTATATAAATACCGCAGCTGGTAACACAGTTGTTACTGAAGATCCAAAAACAACGTCAATAATTGATAATCTCGGTAATAAATTCCTTCAAACATCAGCCCGCTGTTCGCCAAGCTCGTATTGTAGAGTTGCGTATGGAAATGCGATAAAAATTACTTATAATTTCACATATCTTGATACTAGAGCCACATCAATAACATTTACATCAGTTACTCATGCTAATGGTGAAACTGATCTGATCAAGCTGGAAAACTTCCCAATTACCAAATAGCAACCAGCCTCTTCGGTGGGCATCGTCACCCACAGTCAACGTGGTGGCGATGCCTGGAGATCTGACCTGATAGCCGATCAAAAAACCTCCTCCTCTAATCTTTGCAGGCTGTATGTCCCTTCAGTTATTTCGTATGAGCTTTGGGGTGAGCCTTGTCGTAAACTTCCATCAAACGATCAATGCTGACATGAGTGTACTTCTGGGTGGTGGAGAGTGATGCATGCCCCAGCAACTCCTGTATTGCACGCAGATCAGCTCCACCTTCCAGCATATGAGTTGCGAAAGTATGTCTGAGTGTGTGTGGTGAAATCCTTTTGAAAGCGGCAATGCGCAAGACATGAGTGTCTATAATCCGTGTCACACTGCGGCGGTTAATGCGCCCGTTGCGAGTGTTCAGAAAAAGAGCATTGTTAGCCGTAGCATCGGTGCGCTGGTCTAGATACGCCCGCAACGCTTCCAGTGCGCGACTACCTACAGGGACAATACGCTCCTTTCCTCCTTTGCCGGTTACCCTTACTGTGCCACCAGTCACATCAAGCTCACCGATATTCAGCCCTGTCAACTCGGAAACCCGGAGGCCGCTGGAGTAAAGTAATTCAAGTATTGCCCGATCGCGCAGCGCGTTTTTCAGCTGAGAGTCCGTAGCCTCCATTAAGGCCGTAGCTTGATCGATATCAAGATGAAACGGGAGTCGCTGTTCTTTTTTTGGCGTTGCAATAAGCTCTGCGGGGTTCTTTGCAAGCATGCCGCGTCTCACGAGGAAACGGAAAAAAGAACGAAGTGCCGCCAGTTTCCGTCCAATTGAACTCTTCTTGGTGTCCTTGGAAAGGCCGGCAAGATAGCGCCTGAGAAGCAGATGATCGACCTCCTGCGCAGATGCGAACGCCCCCTTTTCGCGCAGTGCAAACGTCAACAGCTGTGATAAGTCAGAACGATAGGCAGTCAGAGTATGCGGTGAGACATCTCGCTCAATTTGAAGGTAGGTTATGAACTGCTGTATCTGTAATACCAACGAAGACATGGGCTTTTACTCAAAAACCGGCAGGCCGCTCTTTACTTTCCAACTTTTCAGGCTCTCCAAATATATCCATTCCTGATGGTAACTAAGAGTTTTTACCCTGTTAGACGGGAGAATGTAATACTCGAATTCTGTGATAACATCCCCGGTTTTTGTTTCCGGAATGTATCGTATAGAATTTATGCGGAAATCAGTAAAGGAAAGCCCCCGTTTTTTGAGAGAGCTGACTTTTTTTAAATACTCGTCCTGTAATTCTGTCTCTACGTAAGTCGTCCCGGCATTTTCCAATTCATGCCAACGCAGCATTCTGTTATAGGCTTTTACGCTCCGGTCAAGCTCTTCTCTTAAGCCGGTTTGAGTTGCACAGGCGGCTAATATTAGGTACGAAAAAAGGAGAATCCATTTTAAAGGCCAATTCATCATCATTTATTCCTTTCATTCTGCTGGGTATGTTTTATCAACCGGATAAGCCGTTAGTTCTTTCGGGTGGTATATTTACCGCATTCCTATCTGCTGTTGCTCGAATGGTTCAGTTAAGGTATAAAGGGCAGTCAAATTATTTTGTAAAAGGATGTTTCGTATGATGCATACCATTATTCAGTGGCTGCTGGATACCATCAATGCAATGGGGTACCCTGGGATTTTGATCCTGATGGCAATGGAAAGTTCGATTATTCCTGTCCCGAGTGAGCTGGTTATTCCGCCAGCCGGATATTTGGTACATAAAGGCGAAATGAACATGGCGGTTGTTATTCTGTGCGGTACTGCCGGCAGCCTGATTGGTGCTTATGCCAACTATTTTGTGTCTCAATACCTGGGGCGGCCGCTGATCCTTAAGTATGGCAAATACGTGCTGATTACGCCTGAAAAATTCGAACTGGTGGAACATTTCTTCTTGCAACATGGCGAGATATCAACCTTTATCGGCCGTCTTCTGCCGGTGATCCGGCATCTAATTTCAATCCCGGCCGGAATGGCAGGAATGAATCATCTCAAGTTTTCTCTGTATACCTTGCTTGGTGCCGGCTTATGGTGCACCATTCTAACGTTGATCGGTTATGAAATCGGCGAAAATCAGCAGTTGATCATGCAGTATTCGCATAAAGCGCTGCTCTGGGTTATCCTGTTCAGTGTCGGTATAGTTGCAGTTTATATCTGGCGGCAGCGTAGCAATCATAGTAAAACTTAACATGGAGAGAATGAATTAACGAGTAATTTTCTGCTGGAAAAGGACAGAAAACAACTTCTAGCTTGCTACTATCGGCAAAAGGTTTTTGCAGTAGGCATATTTTTGGAGGATGTACACTATGCAGATGAATCGTATCGGCCGTATCCAGTATGTGGAAGTAGATTTTCCCCGGTCATCAAGTTCAACACAAGGATTTACCACACGTCATGAAGGTGTCTCCCGCCCCCCATATAATTCTCTTAACCTGGGAATGAACACGCAGGACCAGCAGGCAACTGTTGAGGGTAATCGCAGTCTGCTTGCCCGGGCATTTGGTGTAACCCAAGGTGCGCTCGTGACGCCCCGGCAGGTTCATGGTTGTGATATTCTAGTGATAAACGAACCTAATGAAGATTTCAGCCATTTTCTCTCCGTTGAGGGAGATGCCGTAATAACCAATCAGCCGAACGTTATGATCGGCGTCTGTGTTGCTGATTGTGCTCCGATACTGCTCCTGGACCCTGTAAAAAATGTTATCGCAGTAGTCCATGCGGGGTGGAAGGGTACTGCTGCCAAGCTGGTTTCTAAGACTGTAGCCGGAATGGAGTCGGAATTTGGCTCTAATCCTGCGACGCTACAGGCAGCGATCGGCCCCTGTATTCAGAAATGCTGCTACGAAGTTGATGAACCGGTCAGGAAGGCCTTTCAACAAGGCGGCATTGCGTGGGATGCCTGTGCTGAGTCTACGAATCCTGACAAGTGGCAACTTGATCTGAGCGCCGCCAACCGTGAGCTACTGATGACAGCCGGACTTATGGCTGATGAAATTCAGCTTTCCGGTCAGTGCGTCTGCTGTCACAGCGAACAATTTTTTTCATATCGAAGGGATAAGGAAGAGTCGGGTCGTCAAATGGGCTTTATCATGCTGAAAGGTTAAAGGCGATGTTGATTCCTGGACTTTGAATTCAAAGAGCCTTAAATCCAGAATTTAAATTTAAAATCGGTGGTGGTTGCCATGCTCGCAAAAGTATTCAGCAGTGCCCTGATCGGTATTGACGCCCTTCTTGTTGATGTCGAGATTGATATTGCCCCAGGTCTTCCCGCTTTTGCTACTGTCGGCTTACCGGATGGTGCTGTTAAAGAGAGCAAGGATCGAGTCAAGGCGGCGCTCAAAAACTCCGGGTATGATTTTCCAGCGCGGCGCATCACCGCTAATTTAGCTCCTGCAGATATCAAGAAAGAGGGCACTGCCTACGATCTGCCGATCTCAATTGGCATACTGGCAGCCACTGGGGTCATCAAGGGAACGCTCCTTCATAACTACATACTGCTGGGTGAATTATCTTTGGATGGCGGACTTAAGCCTATCAGAGGCGCTTTGTCAATGGCCGTTGCCGCCAAAAGAGCCGGTCTGACGGGACTCATTCTGCCGGCTGAGAATGCCCCTGAAGCTGCCGTAGTTACCGGCATTGACGTTATCGGCGCCACGTCTCTTTCCCAGGTTGTTGAATTCCTGAGTGGCCGAGAGGCCATCGAATCGTGCAGGGTTGATCTACAGGCGCTTTTCACCAGTGGTTGTGAATACGGAGAGGATTTCAGCGAGGTTAAAGGACAGGAACATGCCAAGCGTGCTCTGGAAATAGCAGCGAGCGGTTCTCATAATATTCTGATGATAGGCCCACCCGGATCGGGAAAGACAATGATTGCCCGGCGCATTCCAACAATTCTGCCGCGTATGTCCTTTGATGAAGCAATTGAAACCACCAAAATATTCAGTGTCAGTGGCATGTTGGAAAAGGAACGGGCTTTACTGGCTGTCAGGCCCTTTCGCTCCCCGCACCATACGATTTCAGATGTCGGCCTGATCGGAGGTGGCACAACTCCCAAGCCGGGCGAAGTCTCGCTTGCCCACAACGGGGTCCTTTTCCTTGACGAGCTTCCGGAATTCAAAAAAAATGTTCTCGAAGTCCTGCGGCAGCCGCTGGAAGATGGCAAAGTTACCATTTCACGCTCGCTACTATCGCTAACCTACCCGGCACGGGTTATGCTGGTAGCAGCCATGAATCCCTGCCCATGCGGCTATTTATCCGATCTAACCCACCCATGCACCTGCACGCCGGTCGCTATTCACCGATACCGTTCCCGCATCTCCGGCCCGCTGCTTGACCGCATTGATATCCATATCGAAGTGCCAGCAGTAAAATATCGCGATCTTGCTGACCGGGGTGAAGCAGAAAGTTCAGCTGCGATTGCCAAGAGGGTTGAACTCTCACGGGAGATTCAACTCGAACGCTACAAAGGAACCAAAATCCACTGCAACGCCCAGATGACACCCCGCTTTATCAAGAAATACTGCGAATTGGATACCAGCGGCAACCGGATGTTGGAGCTTGTCACTGACCGGCTCGGATTCTCCGCCCGCACCTACACCCGCATCCTCAAGGTAGCCCGCACCATTGCTGATCTTGACGGCAGTGCCACAATTCATGAGCAGCATATTGCCGAGGCGATTCAGTACCGGAGCCTTGATAGGAAGGCAAGTTAAGGCTGGATGCGGTAGAGCAAAGTTCTCGTCAACCCGTATGAAGGACATCTTAAGCTACGGTAAAGAATACCAACTAAAAGCATACCATGTATAAGCGTGCAAAAGGAATAGTATGGACTTAAATAGTGATCAGAAAAAACTTGTAGAGTTATTTGTGAGGCAAGAGTTTATCATTGGTAAATTATATAAGCTTTTTTCATATAGATATCCCGAGCATAAAGTTTTTTGGACTGAAATGGCGATGGAAGAGCACCTGCATGCTTCATGGATTAAGCGGCTTACCGAACGTGATTTAGCGAATAAATTCAAATTTTCGCAAGGGGAATTAAGATCAGACTATCTTGCTTCAAGTATAGAATCAATCGAGGGCCTTATTGATGGAGTTAAGAACAACAGAGACTTTCCCATAAGTCAAGCCGTGAGCATGGCGCTGCATCTTGAAAAAGCACTATGGGAGCAGAAAGTATTCCAATGTTTTGAGGGTGACTCTGATGAAGTCAGAAAAATTATGGATACTCTTAATTCTGAGCAAAAAGTTCATATAATTAAAATAGAAAAATTCGCTAGACAGTTTAAGAAATAAAATTCTCAGGGTATGCATCTTCCTGTAGACGTTCAGTTTACGAAAAACAGTTGTTGAGGAAAGCGTTCAGACTGTTGCGTCATAGATATTCTGGTAATAGCGCAGGGAAGGGAGAAAATAATGAGCAGGATACTTGTCACCGGAGCGGCCGGTTTCGTAGGTTTCCACCTGGTTCAGCGCCTGCTTGAGCGCGGTAATGAGGTGATCGGCCTGGACAACATGAATGATTATTATGACGTGCGCCTCAAAGAAGATCGCCTTCAAATACTGGAGCCCTTGCCGGGCTTTCGCTTTGTAAGGGCATCTTTGGCTGATCGGCCGTTCATGGAGTCTCTATTTGTGGAAGAGTGCTTTGATATGGTGGTTAATTTAGCCGCCCAGGCTGGTGTTCGCTACTCGTTGGAGAATCCGCATGCCTACATAGACAGCAATATTGTCGGTTTCATGAATATTTTAGAGGGGTGTCGCCACAACAGCGTCAAACATCTGGTATACGCTTCTTCCAGTTCGGTCTACGGTGCGAATACCAGGGTGCCTTTCTCGGAACATCATCCTGCCGCCCATCCGGTGTCTTTGTATGCTGCCACCAAAAAATCGAACGAACTCATGGCGCATACCTATGCACATCTCTATAGCCTTCCCGTCACCGGCTTGCGATTTTTCACCGTATATGGACCATGGGGACGCCCGGATATGGCATATTTCTCCTTTACCAAAGCCATTTTAGAAGGCCACCCGATAGATGTGTTTAACCATGGCCGTATGCAAAGGGACTTCACCTACATCGATGATATTATTGAAGGGGTTGTCAGGGTGCTGAGTCATATCCCGGTACCTGACCACTCATGGAACGCGGGGGTGCCGGATCCGGCAACAAGTGCCGCACCATATAGAGTATACAATATTGGTAATAACAATCCGGTTGAGCTTGGGCGCTTTATTGAAGTATTGGAGGAGGGTCTTGGTAAAAAAGCAAAAATGAATTATCTGGATATGCAGCCGGGTGATGTAATTGCTACCAGTGCCGATGTCACCGATTTAGCAGATGCTGTTGGTTTTAGACCCGCTACAAGTATAGAAGAAGGCATTGCTCTCTTTGTTGACTGGTACCGGGAGTATTACGGATAATTCGGTGTGGTGTTCAGATTAAGGCTCGGGGGTAACACGGATTGTATACCTCATATGGGGTGAAGTATGTTGTGTATGAGGTGATACTGCAGTGGCTTGTAAAAGACACATTAATACTGAGTTGTTGTATTTAAGGTAGTTACGATATTTATTTTTTTGGCACACGATCTGCAAATAAATAATCAAACAAATCTCTGGAGGTATTACAAATGAAAAAAGTTCTGTCCACAATCGTAGCCGCCCTCGTTGCTCTTTCCTTCTCCGCTGTAGTTTTCGCTGCTGATGCTGCTCCTGCTGCTGCTCCTGCTGCTGCTCCTGCTGCAGAAGTAAAGAAAGATGCTAAGCCAGTTAAAAAAGCAAAGAAAGCAAAAAAAGCAGCTAAAAAAGTAGAAGAGAAAAAAGAAGCTGCACCTGCTGCTGCTCCTGCTGCAAAGTAATTCGCTTTTAGCGAACTTCGGAAAAAGCCGCATCGAAAGATGCGGCTTTTTTTGTGCCTATTGTAGTAGAGTAAATAAGATTATGCGCTACTTTACCATTATTAAAGTCATCCCTGACAACAGGATTAGAGGTCTTAGACATTATGGCAGATCAGATCGTTAGAGCATTGTGCTTATCGGGTGGAATTAGAGTACTGGTGTGCAATGCCACTCTGTTGGCGCGTGAAATATGTGAGTTGCAACAGACTTCTGCGACAGCAAGTATTGTGCTTTCGAGAGGGCTGGCAGGCGGGGCTTTAATGGGTGCCCTTCTCAAAGGCGGGCAGCGGACCGCTCTCAAGTTTGAAGGCAATGGCCCACTTCGAAAAATGATTGTCGAAGCAGACAGCGACGGAGCCGTTCGCGGATGTGTGGGAAATCCAGCAGCCGAGCTCGAAGCGATCAATGGAAAATGGAATGTAGCGGGACTGATAGGCAGGGCGGGTTTTCTGACTGTTTCCAAGGATCTTGGCGCGGGAGGGCAGCCATACCAAGGCGTGGTACAGTTGGTTAGTAGTGAAATCGGTGAAGATCTTGCCTACTATCTTGCTGATTCTGAACAGACTCCTTCTGCTGTCGGTTTGAGTGCAGTCTTTGATGAAAATGGATTGATTACAGTCTGCGGTGGATTCCTGGTCCAGGCATTGCCAAAGGCTGATGACGGTGAACTTGAAAAAATCATGGCGAAGATAGCGGGACTCGAGTCGCTATCCGGTTTGCTCCAGTCAGAAGGAGCTGAAGGAGTTATTAGAGAGCTGTTTGACGATATACCGTACACAATTCTTGAATCTCACGATATCTTCTTCCGTTGTGGATGCGGACTAGAGAAGGTTGAGCGGGCTCTACTGACGTTGGGGGGCGAAGAGCTATTGGATATGCGGGATAAGGAAAACGGTGCTGAAGTGACTTGCGAGTTCTGCCGCAAATCGTATAGTCTTGGAATTGATGAACTAGACAAACTGATTCACCTGGCTTCAGGAAAGTCCGGTTGCTAATATGCCTACGGTTTTTGTAACAATCTCCTACGATGGCACGAAATATTCCGGTTGGCAGGTTCAGCCAAACGGATTAGCGGTACAGCAGGTTGTTGAAGAAGCACTCGAACAGCTGCTCAAAGAGCGTGTTCAGGTCCGTTCTTCCGGTCGGACGGATGCCGGTGTGCATGCCCGTGCGATGGCAGCAGCCTTTACTACAAGCCGGAACCTTCCTTTACGGGCTTTTGTCGAGGGAACTAATCGCTTTCTACCTGTAGATGTTGCCATACAGGACGCTCGTGTTGTTGAGGATGGGTTCAAGCCGATTACCATGGCTTATGCTAAGCAGTATCGCTATACCATTATTAATTCATCGGTGCGTTCGCCGCTTGATCGCCTGTACAGTTGGCAAGTGCGTGAGCCGCTTGATCTCGCTGCAATGGAGGAGGCTGCCGGTTATTTTGTTGGCACTCACAATTTTGCCGCTTTCCGTGCCTCAAATTGTGTCGCCAAGACGACGCTAAGAAGGATAGATTCCGTTCAGCTTAAGCGCAATGGTTCCCGTCTTACTATCGACGTAATCGGCGGTGGCTTTCTGAAAAATATGGTGCGAGTGATGGTCGGCACTCTTGTTGACATTGGAAAGGGGCGCTTTACGCCATCGGATATAAAGAAGTTCCTGCTAAGGGGGGATAGAAAAGAGTCAGGCAGTACAGCACCGGCCTGCGGATTATGTCTGATGCAGGTTATGTATCCTGAAGAATTTATTCCAGTTACAGAGCAAAGCAACCTCTTTGCCGCTTCATCTTTGACTGTTTCGCTGGATATGTAGCCTTCCCTCGTTTCCTCAAGCCATCGCTTTGATAACATTGTCTCTTGAAACCGTAATTACTACTCTGCCAGTAGCCTCTTGATAGACTGTTCCAGCGAACGGGCCATTTCGCCAGAGGACCCTCGAAATACCTCCACAATCTTACCTTTTTTATCAATTAGATACATAATCGGCACTGAACGGACACCAAAATCTGCCGTGGTCGGATCTCCTGCTAATGCCAGTGGGTAGTTGACCCTGAATTCATCGGTAAAAGCTTTTACAACCCGTTCACCATCTTCATCCACGCTGAGGCCAAGTATTTGAAGACCCTGCTTACCATATTTGCGATTCATATCTACCAAATGAGGTATGGACTGGCGGCAGGGTTGACACCAAGTGGCAAAAAAATCAAGAATAAGGACGTGGCCTCGATAATTCTCCTGAGTTATAGTCTGTCCGGTTGTGGAAATAACTTTAAAATTGGGGGTGGATTGTCCTGCACGGGGAGCCGCATCAGCCAGACCGGCTGAGGTCAGGGATGATGCGGCTATTGTGATCAGCAGAATTCTGATGAGGCTTGAAGCGAAGATCATCGCCCCTAGAGCGCTTTGGCGATAAGTGCGTCAAGCTGCGATTTTGGCACTGCCCCGACAACCTGCTCGAGTACCGCACCATTCTTGAACAAAATTATTGTAGGGATACCACGTACGCCGTATTTGCTCGGAGTTGCCTGGTTTTCATCGACATTAACTTTGCCGACTTTGATTTTTCCGGCATATTCGTCAGCAATTGTATCGATAAGAGGTGCAATCGCTTTACAAGGAGCACACCATGTAGCCCAAAAGTCAACCAGTACCGGGATGCCGGACTGTAGCACCTCGCTGTCGAAATTTGCATCTGTAAATGCGATCACGTTTTCACTAGCCATCTGTATTTCTCCTTTAATGTGTATAGTTGGGTATTCGGAATGATATACCAGACGGAGAAAAAATCAAGAGCAAACTCGGCGCTCCTGATATCATCTGTACATATCGTTGAAAACTGATCTATAGCAGAGTATGATGCCAAGAATGGAGGTTGTGGATGTCTACTCTTGCGATAAACATACGGATGCAGGGCAAGATGGTGCTTGTCGTCGGAGGCGGCGCGGTAGCGTTACGTAAACTCAATACTTTGCTGAGGGTTGGTGCTTCGATTAGAGTGGTCGCGATAAAGATATGTCCTGAGATATCTGCTCTGAATGTAGCCGGCGCACTTTCGGTCAGAATAGGTGATTATTCTGCGGATGACCTTGATGGTGCGTTTATGGTGATAGCGGCTACCGACAATACTTTAGCGAATGAGCAGGTCCGTTCCGATGCTGCCGGAAAAGGGATTCTGGTCGCTGTCTCTGACAATCCGGAGGCGGGCGACTGCACTTTTCCGGCAACTTTGCAGCGGGGTGATCTCGAAATAGCTGTTTCAACAGGTGGTCGTTGCCCGACGTTTGCCGTTGATGTGCGGGAATCTATTGCCGAATATGTCGGTAAGGAATACGGAGCAATCCTTGATCAGTTGGCCAGAGAACGAGAAAAGCTGTTGACGAACGGGAGTCCAAGCACTTACAATGCGCAGGTTTTACACTCGCTTGCCAGGCGTTTGCTCAATGAGTTCATTGAACGCAAGGAATTACTGCCATGACACACATGTTTTTCATTCTTACTGTTGCTCTATATAGCTGTGCAACCGCTGCATACCTTGCCTGCCTGCTGCGAACGTCACCAATGTTAACTCGTTGGGCCGGTCGTGTACTGGTTACAGGTTTTACGGCACATTTCCTTTCAACTATCCATCTAGCTGTTAAAATGAAATACTTGCCGCTTACCAATATGCAGGAATCGCTGTCGTTTTTCAGCCTCGCCATTGTTGGCGGATTTATTTTTTTCGAACGCAGATATAAAGTTACGACGCTCGGTTCCTTCATTATTCCTGTTTCACTTATGATGCTGATAGCATCGAGTTCACTTCATGCAGAGGCTCGCCAGCTTCCACCGGTTTTACAGAGTAACTGGTTCTGGTTTCACGCTCTGCTGGCATTTGCCAGTTATGCCTGCTTCACCATAGCAGCCGGTGTTGCCGTAATGTATCTGATCCAGCGCTATTTCTTAAAAACCAAGCATCTCGGATCTCTCTTCCAAAAACTACCCTCACTAGACACTATGGACGAGATAAGCTATCGCTGTCTAACGGTCGGGTTTCCTCTTCTTACTGTTGCCATCATATCCGGTTCCATCTGGTCCGAACAGGCTATGGGAAACTATTGGGTATGGGACCGAAAGCAGACATGGTCTTTGATTATCTGGTTCATCTACGCGGCACTTCTGCATGGCCGCCTCACCATCGGCTGGCGTGGAAAGCGTGCCGCAATTCTTTCAATTGTCGGCTTTCTTGTCATACTATTTACCTTTTTGACGATGAAGCACAGCATCACCTGGTAGAGGCGCAACACGCACTGTCTCTTTGAATATAAATATGAAACTTTGAAACGGAATCATTGATGAATATCATCGTTGTCGGCCTCTCTCACAAAACTGCTACAGTTCAAATCCGTGAAAAAGTGGCTTTTTCTCCCAACCAGATTGAAAAGCCTCTGGGCGAACTGATCAAGCTGGAGGGCATTATTGAGGGCGTCATTGTCTCTACCTGTAACCGGGTCGAAATTTATGCTACAACCCGCGATATTGCAGGAGGAATAGCCCGGATAAAACGGTTTATGGCCGAATATCACCACCTGGCATTTGAAGATATAGAATCTCATCTGTACTGTTATCATGCTGAGGCAGCCATACGCCACGTATTCCGGGTGGCTTCCAGCCTGGATTCAATGGTCGTTGGAGAACCTCAGATTCTTGGGCAGATTAAAACATCCTACGGCTATGCCGCCGAATTTAAATCTTCAGGAATTATCCTCAATAGATTTCTTCACAAAGCGTTTTCGGTTGCAAAACGGGTTCGGACTGAAACCAAAATAGCTTCTTCAGCTGTTTCAGTTGCGTTTGCCGCTGTTGAGCTTGCAAAAAAAATTCTGGGGGATTTATCCGATAAAACGGTACTGCTGATAGGCGCCGGTGAGATGTGTGAGTTGGCCGCCAAGCACTTTCTTAATAGTGGTGCCAAGGGAGTGATGGTTACTAACCGCACTTTCGAACGAGCGGAACGACTGGCAGACGAATTCGGAGGCGAGGCTATACTTTTTGAGTCGCTTTTTGAACACCTCCATCGGGCAGATATAGTTCTTTCCTCTACAGGTGCCCCGCACTGTATTATCGGGCCCAAGGATGCAGAACAAGCCATCAAAAAACGCAGATCAAAGCCTATTTTCTTTATTGATATTGCGGTCCCTCGAGATATAGATCCTAAGGTCGACAATGTAGAGAACGCGTATCTGTTCACTGTTGACCACCTGCAGGAGATTGTTCAGGCCAATCTTGCTCAGCGATCGCTTGAAGCTGAAAAAGCTGAGGAGATAATTGATCAGGAGATAGGGCAGTTTCATAAATGGCTTTCGACTCTTGAAGTAACCCCCACCATCGTCGCACTGCGTAATAGGTTTGATGAGATTCGTCGGGCAGAGCTTGATAAGACCATTGCCGGGTGGAAAGATTTGCCGCCTGATGCTGGAAAGCGACTCGAAGCTCTTACTGTGGCTATGATGAATAAACTGCTTCACGCCCCCACTTTTGTTCTAAAGCAAGCCGGTCAGGGGGGGCGGGTTGACTTATATGTCGATGCACTGCGTCAGTTGTTTGAGCTTGAAGCACTTCAGAGGGACGATGAAGAGCTGGAGCTTGAAGAATAAAGGCTTCTTGGTTGTCAGTGATTTTTTAAGCGAGACGTAATAGTAAATCTCAATATTAGAGATAATCACACCGCTTAAGCATGTACCATGCATTTAATACTGAAGGTAAATATAAAAAAATGGAGAATAGTATGCCACCAAAACTATTGAGAATCGGAACCAGGGCCAGTCAACTGGCGCTATGGCAGGCAAATTGGGTTAAGTCTGAACTTGAAAAACGTTATCCCGATATGGAAGTTACATTGACCAAAATCAAGACTATTGGCGACAAGATACTGGATGTCCCGCTGGCACAGGTTGGTGGCAAGGGATTATTCGTCAAGGAGATCGAAGAGGCTATGTTGCGGGATGAGATCGACATTGCTGTTCACAGTATGAAAGATGTGCCGACCGAGTTTCCTGAAGGATTGGGATTGCACTGTATTACCGAGCGTGAAGACCCGCGTGATGCAGTAATCTCTCGTAATGTAACGTTTGCCAACCTTCCGCATGGCGCACGCATCGGCACCAGTGCGCTTCGCCGCCAGGCACAACTTCTTAAAGTGCGCCCCGATCTGCAGATGGTCATAATTCGAGGTAACGTAGAAACCCGGATCAGAAAACTTACCGAAGATAACCTGGATGCTGTCATTCTGGCCGCAGCCGGGTTGAAACGTCTCGGGTTTACCGACAGTGTCGGCGAATATCTGGATGTTGACCTCTCCATACCTGCAATTGGTCAGGGAGCTTTGGGTATTGAATGCCGCCTTGCAGACCCGGTCATAACGCAGACAATCGACTTCTTTAATCATGCAGATACCAGCCATGCTGTCCGGGCGGAACGTGCCCTTCTTAAACGTTGCGAGGGCGGTTGCCAGGTGCCGATAGCTGCTCATGGTACAGTAAGCGAAGGCCAGCTACGTTTGGTCGGTTTCATCGCTGCTGTTGACGGGCAACGTTCAGTACGAGGCGAAATCAGTGGCCCGGTAGCAGAATGCGAGCAGTTGGGTATCCGTCTCGCAGACCAATTGCTGGCCGAAGGTGGTAAGGCGATACTGGAAGAAGTTTATCAGAGGTCGATTGGTGAGTAAGGGAATCGTTTATCTTATCGGTGCCGGTCCAGGTGACCCGTCATTGATCACGCTGCGCGGTGTGGAATGCTTAAAAAAAGCCGACGTGGTGGTCTATGACTATCTGGCTAACGAACAGCTTCTCAGCCATGCCCCTGAGACGGCAGAACGTATATATGCCGGTAAAATAGGTGGTCGCCACAATCAGGGACAGGATGAGATCAACAATCTACTTGTTGAAAAAGGAAGAGCAGGGAAGGTTGTAGTGCGCTTGAAGGGGGGGGATCCCTTTGTGTTTGGTCGCGGTGGAGAAGAGTGTGAGGCACTTCGGGACGCAGGTATTACCTTTGAGGTTGTTCCGGGAGTAACCGCAGCGGTCGGAGCCTCCGCATACGCCGGCATACCGCTTACCCATCGGGACATCACCGCTTCAGTGGCATTTGTTACCGGTCAGGAAGGTAAAGATAAAAATGAATCCAACATCGACTGGGATCGACTTTCTTTAGGTGGTGGTACAGTAGTGTTTTATATGGGTGTTACCACACTGCGGCGTAATATGCTGCGCATGGTGGAGCATGGCCGGTCTCCTGCTACGCCGGTAGCCCTTGTACGCTGGGCAACGACCCCTTGTCAGCAGGTTTTGGTCGGTACATTGGCAGATATTGCGGATCGTGCCGAAGAAAGTGGTTTCAAGCCCCCGGCGGTTACTATTGTCGGCGAAGTTGTGGCTCTGCGGGAAAAACTGCAATGGTTTGACAAGCGACCGCTGTGCGGAAAAAAGATCATTGTTACTCGTGCTACCGAACAGGCCGGGGAGTTTTCTGCTGCGTTGGCTGCACGGGGTGCGACAGTGCTGGAGTGTCCTACAATACGACTGGTGGAACCGGAAAACTGGCAATTGCTCGATATGGCCATTCGCGATTTACCTGAATACGACTGGGTCGTGCTTACATCAGGCAATGCAGTCCGATACTTTTTTCAGCGTTTGAATACACTTGGATTGGACGCCAGGGCCCTCGCTGGCTGCCGGATTTGTGCGGTGGGTCCCAAGACTGCTGACGAAATACTATCATTTGGTATAAAGCCTGATCTGATCCCGTCAGATTTTAAAGCTGAAGGCGTGGTTGATGAATTTTCCCGTTTGGATATGCATAATACACGAGTGCTTTTTCCACGCGCCGACAAAGCAAGAGATCTTATTCCTAATGAACTTAAGCGATTGGGTGCGCATGTAGACAGCCCGGTTGCGTATAGAAACTTTTTACCGGAAAGGCTTCCTCCTGAAACGCTCTTTGCCTTGGAAAAACGTTCGGTTGACTGCATCACATTTACGTCATCATCAACCGTTCAAAATCTGGCTGCCATGCTGGGCGAAGAGCTTATGCTTGATATGCTGAAAGGAGTTGCTGTTGCATCGATCGGCCCGATAACTTCAAAAAGCTGCCGTGATCTGGGCCTGAAGGTTGACATCGAACCACAGGCGTATACTCTTCAATCACTGGCAGAGTCGCTCGAAACTTATTTCGGATAGCGAGCGCTCTTAGAAGTAAAAACATAAGCCTGGTGTCGCTAAGCCTCTTGTCTCCATGTCTCCAGGCGATCTTTTTGATAATAGTTTGGTACCAGATACAGAAAAAGGCCCCGCAAGTACGGAGCCTTTTTTACGTACTGCGGCAGGTTAAGTGTTATCTAAACCAGTTCAAGTGCGCTGAAGAAATATGGAATTTCAAAAGCAGCCGTTTCAGGAGCGTCAGATCCGTGTGAAGAGTTTTCCTCAATATTAACGGCAAAATCCTTGCGGATCGTACCAGGCTCGGCATTAGCAGGGTTAGTAGCCCCCATCAGTGTGCGCCAGTCAGCAATAGCATTATCTTTTTCGAGGCACAGCACGATTACCGGGCTACGGGACATAAAAGCACACAGGTCATTGAAAAAAGGACGCTCATTGTGCACATAGTAAAAACCTTCAGCCTGTTTTCTGGTGAGCTGGATCTTTTTCATTCCGGCAATAGTGAAACCTTTCTCTTCGATTCTTGCCAGAATTTTGCCGGCAAGTTTACGTTCAA
The DNA here is from genome assembly GCA_903875605.1 of uncultured Geobacteraceae bacterium. Classification (GTDB taxonomy): domain Bacteria; phylum Desulfobacterota; class Desulfuromonadia; order Geobacterales; family Pseudopelobacteraceae; genus JACRCG01. The sequence goes on from CAIQWT010000031.1 coordinate 29,498, forward strand.
CTGCGTCCGGTTTGATGATTGCGAACGTACGTTCCATGATGATTCCTCCGATAGATATCTAAAAATATGATCATTCCGATATCACTAAGGGCATCTTATTGTCAAGTTATTAGCGCTGTTTTCCACCCTTGTGATCTGCTGAAATGCGGATATGGTAGCTAAAAAGCTCCAATAATATAGCTGGATACGATTATTGCAGTATTATTGCTGGCCGCTTGCATGCCAGACGGGAAGAGTAACGTTAAACGATGTACCGCCGTTACTATTGTTCATCACTGCTATTTCTCCGCCCAAATTATCTACCAGATTTTTCGTAACGAACAGTCCTAGCCCAGTGCCTTCCCCCGGTTTTTTTGTTGTAAAATAACGGTCAAAGATCCGTTCAAATGATTCGGGCGATATACCCGGCCCGTTGTCGGATATGATAAAGCTTATGCGATCATTTCCTGCCGCCGTTGTTTTTACGAGCAGCCTGCCACCATCATTTTCCATAGCCTGTAAAGCATTCATTATAATATTAAGTAAAATCTGTTTAAGGATGTTGGCGTCCAGGTGGACTGTCGGCAGTGTGTGGTCAAGTTCCCGAAATACTGTGACTCCGCGGCGCGCAGCTTCAAAATTAAGGAAATTAAGAATAAAATCTACGGTAAGATTGAGATCTACCTTGCCGACTGTTTCATCGTGACTGCTGAAGTTCAACAGCCCCTTGGTTAAGTGAGACAGGCGCTGGGCTTCAGAGCTGATACGGGAGATCATTTCCATCACGACTTCAGGGATACCTTCTTCGCGCATGATCATCTGAGATGCTGACACTATAACGGAAAGAGGTGCATTTAGTTCGTGGACGACGCCAGCAGAGATTTTGCCCAGTTCAGCCATCTTTTCGTTATAGGCCAACCGCCGCAGCAGATCAGGGGAGATGTCAGCATCATCACTATGCCTGGAAGCCGAATCTTTCATAGATGCTCCAGAAGGGAAAGAAGCCGCCCACTATCCCGGACGGCTTCCTGTTGATAAGAGAACGCTACGGCTTAAACTACATGTTGTAACCGGATTCTGAATGCTGAGTCTGATCGAGACCCATGATTTCGTCTTCTTTATCAACACGCAGGCCGATAGTTTTTTCAAGAATGAAGGCGATGATGAAAGTAACGATAAAGGCGTAAGAACCAGCAGCAACGACAGCTATTAACTGAATCATCAGCTGTTTGAAGTTGCCGGACAATAAACCGGTGGCACCTACTGTGGCAAATACGCCGGTCATGATTGCTCCAAACGTTCCGCCAATTCCGTGTACACCGAAAGCATCCAATGAATCGTCATACTTAAATTTAGCTTTCAGGAGTATACCTCCGTAACATACGAGACCGGCCATAATGCCCATTAGCAGTGCAGCACCCGGCTGTACAAAACCGGCGGCTGGGGTAATGACGACCAGTCCGGCAACAACACCGGAACCGAAACCAAGAGCGCTCGGTTTGCCGGAGTGGATCCATTCTGCGATCATCCAGGTAAGGCCAGCAGCTGCCGGGGCGATCGTTGTGGTAGCAAAGGCCAGACCAGCCAACCCACCGGCAGCATCAGAAGTGTTGACTCCGACTATTGCCGAACCGGCATTGAAGCCAAACCAGCCGAACCAGAGCAGGCCAACGCCCAGCAGTGTCAGTGGCAGATTGTGTGGGGCCATACGCTCATTGGGAAAACCATGACGCTTGCCGAGGAAAATTAGGAAGGCAAGAGCCGAAATACCTGAGGAGAGGTGAACAACGGTACCGCCGGCGAAATCAAGCGCGCCTTTTTTGAAGAGCCAGCCGTCAGTCATCCAGACCCAGTGAGCCAGTGGATCATAGACCAGTGTGGTCCAGAGGAGGACAAAAATGCAGTAGGCTGAGAATTTTACTCGTTCCGCCATGGCACCTGAAATAAGTGCTACGGTGATTATGGCGAACATTGCCTGATACATGGCGAAAACAAGCTCAGGGATAGCGCCAGGCTCTTTGGTGTAGTTCTGAAACAGTGCCCATTCAACAGTGCCGCTGGCGGCGTCTTTCATAATAATCAGGCCGTTCAGCATAACCTTGCTGAAGTCGCCTATTAAGCCCATGTGCCCAACGTCAGGTCCAAAAGAAAGGGAGTAGCCGATGACCGCCCACTGAACACCAACGATCCCCATAGCCACAAATGAGTGCATGAATGTTGAGAGAACGTTTTTCTGACGGACCATACCGCCGTAGAACAGTGCCAGCCCCGGTATCATCAACAGCACCAGTGCAGATGACACCAACATCCATGCGGTGTCGCCGGTATTGAGCACTGGTTTGACGTCTGGTGGTGTTGCCGGAGCGGCAGCAGCAGTGTCTGCTGGTTTAGCGGCCTCTGCTACTGCAGGAGCTGTTACTGCCGGAGCAGCAGAGGCTACCGGAGCAGCGTCCTTCTTTTCTTCTGCCATGGCGGTAATCGGTATCAGTCCGGCCAGGATAACAAGCATAATTGAAGCAAGGTAAAGTTTGAATTTCATGGTGTTCCTCCGTAGTAGGTATTTTTCAAATCACTATCAGATCGCGTCAGTGCCATTTTCTCCGGTCCTGATTCTGATGGCCTCTTCAAGGGAGATAATAAATATTTTCCCGTCCCCAATCCGGCCGGTTTTGGCAGTGTTTTGTATTGTTTCAACAACTTTACTCACCAGCTCGTCACTAACGGCAATTTCCATTTTTATTTTAGGAATAAAGTCTACAACATACTCGGCACCACGATACAGCTCGGTATGGCCTTTCTGGCGGCCAAATCCTTTGACCTCACTGACAGTAATTCCTTCTATACCGATGGCATTAAGAGCATCTTTCACTTCGTCAAGTTTGAATGGCTTTATGATCGCTTCGATAAGTTTCATTGTGCAAACCTCCTTGTGTGCGTTTATGGTTAACTCCTAAAAGTCGGGAGCGGGAGGCACCCCACACCGCCCCCGGATAACAGGAGGAACAGCTATGGGAGACTAATATCAATCTGGGTGGTTAGTGTTGGTTTGCCACCGTAAAGTGTGTTTTGTAAAGGGTTAAAAAATACAGCCCCGACTATCAGAGAAATTTGTTTTGAGAATGTCCACGACCCACCAAAACTCACCTCGCCATTTGCATTCTTTCCGCTCATGTAGTCGACAGCCAGCCATAGTTTATCGGAAATTTCCGGCATGTTACGATCCAGGGAAGCGAGCAGGCCGTTATTGGTGTTTTTACCCAGTGTTTTTTCAGAGCCGTTATAACCTCCGACGGAGAGGCGGCCAACAACAGGAAGCGTTTTAGCTACAAGTGCGTAGGCGATATTTTGCTGGGTTGCGGATACAGTGCCGAGGTTGAAACCACCGACAGCGAATGCCGGCAGTTCTTTGATGCCAAAGGCACCTTCCGGGGTAGCTAATTTAGCATTAAAATAAAATGGATGGTCATCAGATGCTTTGATATCCTGTTTGAGGAAGTCGACTCCAACTTCCAGTTTCAAATTTTCAAGCGGGAGGACACCGGCACTCACACCAACATTGTACATATTTGTGCCGGCGTCAGCTTTTGAAGAAAAGCGCGCATAGTTGTCAATGTCGATATGGACATTTTTGAAATCTTTGGCATCTGTTGACGGAATCCATATCTGTGTTGAAGGGGTCGCCATCGCAGAACTGCTTGCCATTGCCACTACTGATGCTGCTACTGCTAACATTTTTAAACTTTTCATCATCTTCTCCTTTTCATCGTTGATTTTGAACGGTGATAAGATGAAAACTTCTTTGGTTCCATCGCTGCACGTTCTGTTGAAGTTGACTGCTGCTGGCCACAACAATTTATATTTTCGGAAGGTGTTTCTTTTGTCGATTACTATTCAGCAGAGAACGTGCCAATCATACTAAACCCTTATATTACATGCTGTTATCTAGTCGTGCCCAATTGTTTTATGAAAATAAAAGGTATTATTATCTCAAATATGATTATATATTAGGCACTACTGCTGTAAAAATAACTTGTCGGTTGTTCGTAGGAATATGAACAATTGACGAAGGTCGCTTTTTTCAGATAGGTTCAATTATTCGGAGTGGTCAACAGGGGAGGAAGTATGGATATCGTAGCTAAAATTAGTGAAGTACCCAATTTTGGATCAAAGGTTGTGTCCGCTTTTGGCAGAGAAATCCTTCTTGTTAACGTCAAAGGTATTATTTATGCTGTTGAGAACGAGTGCCCGCATCAAGGGAGTCCAATGAACGCTGCGGTAGTCAAGGATGGTTACATCTCCTGCCCGCGCCACGGCTACCGTTTCAGTCTGATAGATGGTCGCTGCGTCGAGCATCCGGAATGTATTCTGACTACATATACAGTGCAGTTGAAAGTGGATGATATTTTGGTTGATATTGGTAAAAGACAAAATCTGTAGGTGCTAATGGGCTATAGTTTTCTATACAATTGAGCATCCGGAACGACTTGTTCAAACAAATGAGATATTGTGTCCGGTATTTTCTGGGTATTTTCAAGAGCCAGAACTCCACCGGAGCTTAATGCCTTGTGATACATTTTTAGTACCTCAATTCTTTCGTGGCACTGGAAGTGCAACAATACATTTTTGCAGACAATAAGGGCGTAATCAGATCCAATCGGTCTCAGAGAGAGTAGGTCATGATACTGGAAAAAAACCCGTGAACGCACCTTGTCACAAACGCGGAAAGTGTCCTTTCCTTGTGACTCAAAATATTTCTTGAAAATATCCACCGGAATCCGTTTCAGTTCATCGTATTTATAGGTTGCTTGTTTAACTATATCTCCAAAATTATTTTCACTGTCATAATCTGTGGTGTCAATGAACAGATTGTTAAAGGTTGCCCCCAGGCACTCTGCAAAAAGTATTGCCAGTGTGTATGGTTCCTGTCCTAATGCACTGCCGGCATCCCATACTTTTATACGCATACGTCCCATAGCCAGCTTGATCGTCTCCTGCACGGCATATTCGAGCACTGGTAAATCACGGAAAAAGAAAGTAAATGCCATAATAATGCTCCATAGAAAGTTGTATTAATAATAATATCCCAAGGAGAAGTGCGTTTATGTTGAGGCCATATCATCCGGCCAGAATAACTATAGGGTGCAGGGACAGGATTTTAAAAACTCGGCCTACCTGTGCCCCGCACCCTTTTATTCTCTAGTATTTTTCAAACGCCTCATCTAATTCATCCGCTCCTGCATGTCCAAGTTCAATATTCACTCCGCCGGTTTTTTTACCAATCTTTGCTGCTTTTCCTGTTTTGTGTGGCGCCAAATGTGCGATTGCATGATTGCTGGAAGCAATTTGTCTTTGAGCGCCATGGTTTGGTGCTGGTAAAGTTCTCTGACTGCCGGAATCGAGTGTGAAGAAAGCAATTGTGGATTTCAGTTGTTCGGCCTGACCGGAAAGCTCCTCGGTGGTTGATGCCATCTCTTCCGCGGCACTGGCATTTTGTTGTATTACCTGATCAAGTTGCTGTATTGCCTTGTTGATCTGTTCGGCACCGGTATCCTGCTCTTTACTTGAAGCCGCTATTTCCTGTACGAGCTCAGCCGTTCGCTGGATATCGGGCAGCATCTTACTAAGCATTTCACCCGCCTGCTCGGCAACGGCAACACTGCTGGTGGAGAGCTTACTGATTTCGCCAGCGGCCGATTGGCTTCGCTCGGCCAGCTTTCTAACTTCGGATGCAACAACCGCAAAACCTTTACCATGTTCGCCAGCACGTGCGGCCTCAATGGCAGCATTTAGTGCCAATAGGTTGGTCTGTCTTGCGATCTCTTCGATAATGGAGATCTTTGTTGCTATTTCTTTCATTGCTGCAACTGTTTCAATAACCGCCTTACCACCCTCTTTGGCATCGATTGCCGATTTTACAGCGATCTTCTCCGTCTGAATGGCGTTATCGGTATTTTGTCGGATACTGGAGGCCATCTGCTCCATGCTTGAGGACACTTCTTCTGCAGACGCAGCCTGCTCGGTAGCTCCCTGACTCATCTGCTGAGCGGTAGCTGACATCTCCTGACCACCTGAGGCAACGTTATCTGCAGCCGATTGTACATCCAAGACGATTTCTTTCAGCTTGGCCACCATGGCGGCCAGGGATTCCATCAGTTCATCGTTATCGCTACGTTTTTTCAATTCCACCATCAAGTTTCCCTGAGATACTTTTTTGGCGTTAGCAGTGATGCCGTTAGTGGCTTCAACAAGATTATTGAGGTTGTTCTTGATTTGGTTGTATTGGCCCTTATATACATCGGTGATTGTTGGCGGCATATCACCTTTGGATATACGATCTACATAATTTGCCGTTACCATAAGCGGGTTGACGATGTTGGTAACCGTAGCGTTAACTCCCTTAACAAGTTGATTCCAACCTCCGACAAAAAGATCAGCATTAGCCCGCTTGTCAAGTTCACCATCAGCAGCGCCAATGATTAGAATGTCGGTTTGGGCCAACAGATCATTCATCATCTTGACCATGTTATTAAGATTGCTCATGATGACGTTGTATTCACCTTTGTATTCATCGCTGATAGTCGGAGGAATTATGCCCTTTGCAACTTTATCAACATAGTCTGCGGTGACTCGTAGCGGGTTGACAATATTAACGACTGTATCGTTGACACCGCTTACCAGCTGTTTCCAACCACCTACGAAGAGGTCGGCATTGGCACGTTTGTTAAGTTCACCGTCAGCCGCGCCCCTGATGAGTATGTCTGTCTGGGCCAGCAGATCGTTCATCATTTTGACCATGTTGTTCAGATTGCCTTTGATAATGTTGTATTCACCTTTGTATTCGTCGGTGATAGTCGGGGGAATTATACCCTTCGCAACTTTATCAACATAGTCAGCGGTAACTCGAAGCGGGTTTACGATGTTAACGACTGTATCGTTGACGCCGCTTACCAGCTGTTTCCAGCCACCGACGAAGAGGTCTGCATTGGCACGTTTATTAAGTTCACCGTCAGCCGCGCCCCTAATGAGTATGTCTGTCTGGGCCAGCAGATCGTTCATCATTTTGACCATGTTGTTCAGATTGCCTTTGATAACGTTGTATTCACCTTTGTATTCGTCGGTGATAGTCGGGGGAATTATACCCTTTGCAACTTTATCAACATAGTCAGCAGTAACTCGAAGCGGGTTGACAATGTTAACGACTGTATTGTTAACGCCGCTTACCAGCTGTTTCCAGCCACCGACGAAGAGGTCTGCATTAGCTCGTTTGTCAAGTTCACCATCAGCTGCGCCCTTGATGAGTATGTCTGTCTGAGCCAGGAGGTCGCTCATCATTTGAACCATGTTGTTGAGGTTGTTTTTTATTTCATTAAAATCGCCGTTATAGCTGTCAGAGATGAGCGGTGGAATATCACCCTTTGAAATTCGATCAACGTATTCTGCCGCCACGTTCAGCGGGCCAATAACCGAGTCGAGACAGTCATTTACACCCTGGACGATATTTTTAAAGTCGCCTTGGTGCTTTGTTGCATCAGCTCGTGTGGCAAGTTTGCCGTCTACTGCAGCTTTTGATAGCATTTTCGCATCAAGCACAAGGGCGTTGACCGCATCAATGGCCTGGTTGAGGTTGTTCTTGATTTCGTTAAAATCGCCGTTGTAGGAATCAGAAATCCTGGGCGGGATGTCTCCTTTGCTTATGCGATCAACATATTCGGCTGCTACATTCAGCGGGCCGATAACGGAGTCAAGGCAGTTGTTTACACCCTGAACTATGTTTTTGAAATCACCTTGGTGCTTGGATGCGTCTGCACGGGTGGCAAGCTTACCTTCTACAGCTGCTACTGAAAGCATTTGGGCATCAGCAACGAGTGCAGATACTGCGTCGATGCAAACGTTCAGATTGTTTTGTATCTCATTGAAGTCGCCGTTGTAACTGTCGGTGATTTTTGGTGGAACATCGCCTTTTGATATACGGTCTACGTATTCGGCGGCCACATTAAGTGGGCCGATAACAGCATCAAGGGTGTCGTTAACACCTACAACAATCTTCTGGAAATCGCCCTGGTGTCTGGAAGCATCAGCCCGTGTAGCAAGTTTCCCGGCTATCGCAGCGTCTGAGAGCATCCCGGCGTCCTTGATTAACATCTGAATTGCATCGACCATCTTTTTCATAGCCATCATGACACTGTCTTCTCGAATGCCTTTTGAGTCTATTTCAACAGAACAATTGCCTGAGCCGACTTTCACCGCAATATCGGCAACCTCTGACGGGTCGCCACCCAACTGGGCCAAGATGATTTTGGAGATGAAAAAACCGAGAAGAACCGCTAATAGAGCACCGATGATTGCGAGGATAGTCACAACTCTAGATGCAGACTTTGCCAACTCGGTATTACCGTCGGAAGTTGCCTTGGCCTGTTTCAATTTCGAATCCTCAAGCTTGTCAAGCAACTCTTGCTCGTGCAATGCAGCCTTTTTGCCTTCACCCCTGAGGATGGCCATGGCTTCAGCATCCTTGTCGGCGAACGCAAGCGGTACGATGCGATCGATTATCTGCCCGTAGACTTCACGGCTCTTCTTGAATTCTTCAAACAGCTTACGCCCTTCATCTGTCAGGATTGTTTTTTCAAAAGCAGCCGCACGCTCGTTATTTTCAGTACGCAGTTTCTTTATGGTATCCAGAGCCGACTGTTTATCAGCAGCTATATTCGTTTCCACAAGATCACGCAGATTAATGCGTATTCGCTGAAATCCGGTGGAAACATTACCGAGGTCACCTAATGGTAAGGTAATTTTTTCATATAGCCTGGTGTCAGCATCATCGATCATATGGATCTTTGAAACGCCAAACCATCCGATTATCCCTGCTACGATTGCGACCATAATAAAACCGGTCATGAGTTTTGCTCTCAGTTTCATGTTGTTAAGCCATTGCATAATGAATTCTCCTTTAAATGAAGTCTGTAAGTTGAAATCTCTATTTACCCTGCACCTCAGCCAACTCCGCGCCTGAAAAAACTTTGTCAATATCGAGGATCATGACAAAACGTTCGTTATGCTTACCCATCCCCCTCAAAAAATCAGTCTTTAGATGCGTGCCGATATGCGGTGCCGATTCGATCTGGGATGGCTCCATCTCAATTACCTCCTGAACGCTGTCGGCTAGCGCCCCAAGGACAATGTTCTCCCCCTCCATGTCGACCTCAACCACGATGATACAGGTGTTAACGGTTTGCTCCGTCTCCCGCATTCCGAATTTCATATGCAGATCGATAACCGGTACTACACAGCCGCGTAAGTTGATAACTCCACGCATAAAAGCAGGTACCTGCGGCACTTTTGTTATACTTGGCATCTCCAGGATCTCTCGTACCCTGGCAACGTCCACGGCAAACACCTCCTCATTCAGCACAAAAGTCAGATACTGGGTTGCTTCCAAATCTTCAGCCATAGAACCTCCTCGCCTACACTTTTGTAATAAACGGATTTCCGGAATCTATTACATCAAGCGTGCCACTGAGTGAAAGTGTGAGATAAAGCGTTGTTTTATAGTAGGTTGCAGCTGTATGAGTAGGGTTGTTTGAGCGGAAATGGTGTAAGGCATTACGACCATATATGTAATATGTTACGGCTAACATGTAATATATTACAGTTGTAATGTGGTGTATTGGGTAGTTAGGTCAGTCGGTTGGAGTTCCAGAAATCAATGTATTTAATGAACTACGTTGTCATTCTCGCCGTTTTCCTTCAGGTGACGATATATTGTAGGACGACTGACTCCAAGGAGCCGGGCAGCATGAGTTATGTTGCCTTTGCTCATACGGCAACCGCTGCAAATAACAATTGGAATGTCGGGTGATATTTCCCGCAGGAGGCGAAAAGTTTGGGCACCATCTATTTCTGGCATAATCAAATCCAACAGTATTAAATCAATTGCGCTGCTCTTTGTCCGATATATTTCGAGGCCTTCGCTGCCGTTTTCCGCTGTGATTATAGAATAGCCCATTGCTTTTAAAAGGGCGGAACCAATAATCCGCAGTCCTTCTTCATCATCAATAAGCAAAATGGTCCCGCTTGCTTTAGCAGTATGAGCCAGATCAACAACTGGAGCACATTCAACAATGTTAGCAGATGCGGGTAATGGAAAGTAAGCTTTGAACGTTGTGCCATCACCCGGACTGCTAGACAGCTGAAGTGACCCGCCATGTGCTTTAATAATGCCGAGTACAGCTGACATACCCAGGCCCCGACCGGTCAACTTAGTGGTGTAAAAAGGTTCAAATATCCGCTGCTGTGTTTGGGCATCCATTCCACAGCCGTTGTCTGTAATAGTTAAACATGCGTAGTCACCAGCATTTATAGCCGTAACTACAGATTCTATGTCGATTTGATCAGAGGAAAACGACATCTTTTGGAGAGTGATTTTAACGATTCCATTCGCATTGCCAATGGCCTCGGCGGCGTTGATAAGCAGATTCATAATTACTTGCTGAACTTGAGCGCTGTCCCCGATAATTTCCGGCACGTCATATTTAAGATCCCGTTCGATACTGATATTTTTCTTCATTGCTGACTGGAGCATTTTTACTGTTTCATCAACCAGCATCCACAGGTTTATTCTAGTATGAACAAAGGAGTCTCTACCCGCATAGGCCAGCATCTGTCGGCATATATCGGCTGCCCGTAATGCAGAATTTTCAATTTGTTTTATGTGTGTTTTGTTACCATTGCCCGAGTCAATGTCATCATTGATGATGTAACAATAGCCAAGAATAATGTTCAAAATGTTATTAAAATCGTGGGCAATGCCGCCTGCCAGAACTCCGAGGCTCTCAAGTTTCTGAGTCTGCTGGAATTTAGCTTCAAGTTTTGCCTTGGCCTCCTCAACGAGCTTACGTTCAGTAATATCAAGCCAGAATCCGATCATCTCAGAGGAATTACCAGTGACATCAAATAAAAGCTGAATTTCATCATGCATCCAGCGATATGTCCCATCTTTGTGGCGGAATCTGTACTCGTTTACATGTCGATTCAATTCAGTGACATCTGCAATATCAGCAAAGACCCTCTCCGCATCATCGGGGTGGATATTCTTTGCCCAGAAGGTGGAATCTGCAATGAATTCGACCGGTAGATAGCCAAGCACTTGCTGCACATTTTCTGACACGAATGTTGCGCCGTAATCTCCAGAAACAGTGCATGTGTAAATCACCGCCGGGGTATTCCGGCTCTAACGGTTCGTTTGGCTTCCGCGTACGGAGGTTTTAGTGAGATATAGATAGTCAGTAGGAGAGTGAGCAAACAAAAAAATAGGATTTTTTTTGTCATTGTAGTTCCCATGTTCATTAAAAATATGATGGGTCTGTTGACCTTGCTGAGTGGGAAAAATAGTAACTGTAACACGCAAGTTACATACCAAAGAGAACCGGATATCATGATACGATGGTAACGGGCTATATTTAGAAGGGTTTTTGGTCTTTGTTGTCAGGGAGATAAAATCGATGTGGTGTAACATGTTACAGTGCCATCTGTAATATGTTACAGCTTATTTGTGCCTCATGCGCTTTTCAACAACTCGACCGCCTAATTTGTCAAACACAAGAGTGACAACATAAATTGGCAATAGAGTGACAACATTTATTGTCCTTTCACAAGCCGATTCACAGTCAAAAAAAGACTAAAGGACTATTTTTATCCTATTGACAAAGAGCTGATTGGCTGATAAAAGAATAAACATAGCTTTCAATTTAATTTTAAGGAGAACCAACCCATGTGTCTAACAACTCTAGTAACGCAGCCAGCCCCCGACTTTACCGCCAATGCGGTAATGGCTGACAATAGTTTCGGTAGCATCACCCTTTCTGCTCTTAAAGGCAAATACGTTGTACTCTTTTTCTACCCACTGGACTTCACTTTTGTATGCCCATCTGAAATTCTTGCATTCAATAAAAAAGTTGCTGAGTTCAAAGAAAAAAATTGCGAACTTATTGGCGTGTCTGTTGATTCACGCTTCTCGCACCTTGCCTGGAAAAAAACTGCCATTGAAGATGGAGGCATCGGCGCCATACAGTATCCGCTTGTTGAAGACCTAAATAAAGAAATTACAAAATCATACGGCATCCTTTTTGGCGGTTCAGTTGCGCTGCGCGGTCTTTTTCTGATCGACACTAAAGGCATCGTGCGCCATTCAGTCATCAACGACCTGCCGCTTGGTCGCAATGTTGACGAAGCTCTCCGCATGGTTGATGCACTGCAATTTGTCGAAACTCACGGAGAAGTCTGCCCAGCCAACTGGAAGCAGGGTGATGAAGCGATGAAGCCAACGGCGGAAGGTGTTGCCTCGTATCTGGCCAAACACTCAAAATAAAAATAAATCTGAAAACCTCTTGACTTTAAGAGGTCATATTTCTACTATGCCGCAAATTGTAAAGGCAATGAAGAGGAGTAGTAGCCATTTACATGCTTTTCAGAGAGCCGGTGGTTGGTGCGAACCGGTAAGCATTGTGGTGAACTCGCCTTGGAGCCGCTCTGGTGACAGGTAGCGTTAGTCAGGGTCGTGAGCCTGCGTTAAAGGTGTATCAAAGGCCTGGTAGTACTCAGGTGAATTGGGTGGTACCGCGGAAGGTTTCAAAACCTCTGCCCCAAATTTTGGGGTAGAGGTTTTTTTATGTTCAGTTTGTTGAAATGTATATGTTAAAAAGCAAGTAATCTCAGGATATTGAAAGGAGTGGACACAATGGGAAAAGCCGCTAAAAAAGATGACAGGAAGATAATCAGAATTTTTGACACGACGCTGAGGGATGGTGAGCAGGCCCCTGGCAACAGTATGAACATTGAGGAAAAGCTGCGCATTGCCCGGCAACTACAGAAACTCAATGTCGATGTCATCGAAGCCGGTTTTCCGATTGCATCCGAGGGTGATTTTGAGGCTGTCAAAAAAATTGCACAGACGATCAAAGGCCCTGAAATCGCCGGGTTGTGCCGTTCCAGTGAGAAAGATATCGATCGTGCCTGGGATGCTCTGAAATACGCCGGTGAGAAAGGTCGCATTCATACATTCATCGCAACCTCTGACATCCATATGAAATACAAACTGCAGATGGAGCCGGCTAAGGTTCTTGCTTCGGCAGTTAAGGCCGTCAAGCGCGCCGCTTCATACACTGCTAATGTTGAGTTTTCCTGTGAGGATGCCGTTCGCACCCGTTTGCCATTTCTTGCTGAAGTTGTCGAGGCCGTTATTGCAGCTGGCGCAACAACTGTCAATATTCCGGATACAGTCGGCTATACAATCCCTTTTGAATATTTCAATATCATAAAATACCTCAAAGACAATGTGCCTAATATCGATAAGGCGATCATCTCTGTGCACTGTCATAACGATCTGGGGCTGTCGGTAGCGAACTCTATAGCGGCCATACAGGCCGGCGCGGGCCAGGTAGAGTGTACGATCAATGGCATTGGTGAGCGGGCGGGAAACTGTTCACTGGAAGAGTTTGTCATGATTCTAAAAACCCGTGGTGATATTCTCCCATTTGCAACCAATGTTGTAACTGAACAGCTAACACCTTCCAGTCGTTTACTGACTGCCGTTACCGGTATTGCCGTGCAGCCTAATAAATCGATCGTCGGTGCAAACGCTTTTGCACATGAAGCAGGCATCCACCAACACGGAATGCTGATGGAAAAAACCACATACGAAATAATGACTCCCGAATCAGTCGGTCTTCTGGCAAGTGCCCTGGTTCTTGGCAAACATTCCGGCCGTCATGCTTTCAAAAAGCGCCTTGAAGAGTTGGGACACGACCTTGATGATGTAAAACTCAATCGTGCCTTTGATCGCTTCAAGGATTTGGCCGATCTGAAAAAAGAGGTTTTTGATGAAGATTTGGACGCAATTGTCACTGATGAGGCCAGAGAAGAAGATCACTACAAACTGGACCATGTTACTGTTACCTGCGGTTCTTTTGCTGTTGCAACAGCAACCGTTCAGATGGAAATAAACGGTGTTACAGTTCGAACAGCAGAGCTGGGAGACGGTCCGGTAGACTCTACGTTCAAGGCGATTAAAAAGTTGACCAAGTCAAAGTCCAAGCTGACGCAGTATAACGTCGGCTCCATTACTGGTGGTACAGACGCGCAGGGTGAAGTGACCGTGCGGGTAACCGAAGGGAGTCATAGCGTTGTTGGGAAGGGGGCCTCAACCGATATTATTGTTGCCTCGGCGAAAGCATATATCCATGCTCTCAACCGGTTGAATAATAAACAAAAACGGTTGATTGAAGCGGTATGATTACTTTGCATTAAATTCTGGATGTACCGTAATGCACATCAAAAACCATTTTATAAAAAATCAGGGGCTAAAAAAACAGGCTTGACATACTGTTATAAAAAAATATATACACGTAATATAGTACAGAAACAAACCACACATACACGATAATACTAAACCATTCGCGAGGATGGGGCGGAAAGCCTAATGGGTCTCATTGAGACAGCCGGGTTGCCGAAATGAAAATTTATGGCAACCCGTTTTTTTTTGTAATGAACAGGACAAACAAGATATTTGTGGTCTTTTGTCGTGAATCGTTTTAGAATGGCCTCGCTTTAATGAGTGATATTACGGTTTTATTTTTGTACAGGAGTCATCACATGAAGAAAACGTGTTGCACACTGCTATGCGCAGCATCAATTTTCGCGTCACCATGCGTAACTTTGGCCGCTGACGTCACCATTGACTCCACTACTATGCTTGGCATTGCGAAGCGGGATATTTCCGGCTCATCGAAAGAAACTATTATACCAGCTACGCAGTTTCTTGGTTTGACCGCCGACAAAATGGCTGACGGTAACCTTTCGCTCCACCTGTATGGGTGGGGGCGGTCTGATCTGGCCGACAACAGCTATAACAATGATAAAAATGCAGGTAGCCTCACCTACGGCTACCTACAATATCGTTTTAACCACGCCAACGCCAACGTCCGCACTGGTCGGTTCTTTGTCCGCGAGGGTGTTGTCAACGAGCAGATTGATGGTGTCAGTGCCCGTACTGATCTACCAATGGGTTTTGGCCTGTCGGTATTTGGTGGTGCAACGGTACATACAGCTCATCTGAGTGGCGAAACCAGTGATGGCAAAGGGGATACTCTCTATGGCGGTCGCGCCAATTTCCGCTACAATGGATTACTTGAAATTGGTCTTTCAGGGGTCTACGAAAGCGCTGCTCCGATTCTTAAAACACTTCATGCCGCTGGAGATTACCGCCGGGTAGGAGGCGATATCTGGGTCACTCCAATAAAAACAATCGATATCGTCGGACATAGCAGTTATAACCCGGAAACCCAGCAGTTTGCCGAACACTCATATCTGTTTAATCTCAAGGCGACTCAAAAACTTGTTTTGACAGGAGAGTTCAATCGTCACTTTGAACAAAGTTACCTGTTCCCCAGGACCACGTTCTCAGCCACACTTCTCAACCCCAACGACAAATCAAGTTCTGCTGGGGGGAGTACCTCCTACGAAATAAGCAAAAACGTCGAAATATCCGGTGATTACAAACATTACACCCGTGAGTTTGGTTCTGCCGACCGTTTTGGCGGAGAAACACGTGTCAACTATAAAGACAATTCCGTACGCGGCGGCATTGGTTATCACTACCTTAATGCCGGACAAGGATTTGCCATCACTCCTTACACCTCAGCCTCCTACCATGAACTGCGTTGTTTTGCCATGCATGATTCTAAAAGCTACTTTGCTGCGGTCGATCTCCTGGGCAACTTTTTTAAAGAAAAAATCTACAATCAAAGCAGCGCCTGGGAGGCTACCACAACTATCGGCTATCACTTCACTCCCGCTCTGGCACTTTCAGGAGACCTCACTTATGGCAGAAACCCCCAATTTACCGAAGAGGCCAAAGCGCTTCTCCGCTTGACCTACAATATGACTTACCCCGGTACCGGAGGGAAAAAATGAAAAACGAAAAAATGATGTTCCCGCTTATGGCAGTGGTCGGACTCTTTGTCATTGTCGCCTCCTGTGCCCAGATGAAAACGATTCCCGGTCTCCCCGCATCGCATCCTGAAGCGCTAGCCGTTGGTCAGCAGGTAAACTGTGCCGAATGTCATGAAGATCAGCAAAAGGGCACCATGAAGGCGTTCAATGCCTTCAGTCACACGCGTGCTTTCGTCAAAACTCATCGCTTCTATGCCGCATCGGATGATCGTCTCTGTTCAACTTGCCATAAAAGCTCCTTCTGTAATGACTGCCACACCAATAAGACCGAAATAAAACCATCAAGTCGCTATGGCGACCGGCCTGACCGCGAATTTCAGCATCGCGGCAACTTCATGACGATGCACAAGATCGAAGGAAAACTGGATCCAGCCAGTTGCTACCGCTGCCATGGCAGAGCCAATAACGGCCGCTGCGTCGCATGCCACAGATAGGAGATATGGACATGCACCTTTTTCGCTATCTGCCTCTATTAATATGTATTTCACTTGTTAGCGGGTGCGGGAAGATCAATGAAAACGCCCCAGCTCTCGGATCCACAGCCAAGCACCCCATAGATTGGATCTCGGCTCATCGCGGTGAGTACATTAAATCTCCTGATCAGTGCCGCAGCTGTCACGGTAATGAACTAACCGGTGGTATTACAAAAATAGACTGTTTCAATCAGGCCGGTTTAAGTCAATGTCACGCCGATGGTCATGGCCCGCGCCCGACCGGCCATTCTCTGCCATTCAAGGATCCTGCTCTTCACGGAACCCTGGCGAAGAAGGATCTTCTTTTCTGTCAGGCGTGTCACGGTGATTCCGGTGGTGCCGGGAGTAACCCCTCCTTTAACATATCTATAGGCTCCCTGCCGACAGGGTGCGAAGCGTCCGGCTGTCATCTGGTAACCATGGCACATCCAAAACCGTGGAAAAGTCACGGAAGCTCCGGCAATTTCGTCAATGCCTGTGCACTGTGCCATGGTTCAGCGTTTGGTGGCGGGCACGGCCCTGCCTGTAGCTCATGTCACAAGCTGCTTGTGGCCGGAATCATTCCTGTTTTCGGTCAATGTGTTTCTTGCCACGGGAATCCACCTAATGGTCTAGCGGCACCGAATCGTGCCGGTTCTCATGCTGTCCATCTTGCGCTTACAGGGGTGTCAGGCAACTGTTCTGTCTGCCATAATGGTGGTGGTAGCGGCGGGGTAAACCACGGATCTGCCTTAACTACGGCCTTTGCTGCCAATATCACCACAAATTCGGGTACAGCCTCATTTAATGGGACCTCATGTGCCAATATATCCTGCCACGGTGGCCAAACAACACCGATCTGGGGCGGAAGTCTGACGGTACTCTCCAACTGTACAAAATGCCATCAGTCGGGCGCTTCAGAGTACACCGGCTATTATTCCGGGCAGCATACAAAACATCTGAACACAGGAATCGCCTGTACAGATTGTCATGATATGTCAAATACCTCAGCTCATTTCGGCAACGTTACCACGAAGCTTTTTGAAACCCAGCCGTACTCAACATTGCGCAGTTATCTTAGTTACAACCAGTCAGCCCAGAGCTGCACTGTAAGTAATCCGCCGCCTCAGGGCGTGCAGTTCACCGGTTGCCACAGCGGGTCTAAAAACTGGAAATAAGTGTGGAAGTGAATAGTACATTAAGCAGACGCTGTTCCGTTCCCGGAGAGGAAATTTTATGACCAATCATGTTGGACGATTTATATGTTGCTCAACGCTCTTGATTTTCAGCTTGCTACTGAATGCCGGCCCGGCGTTCCCGGCAATAGCACCGGATGTTACCTCGCTCTCGTCCATTTCGGCATCTCTCAGCACGCCGGTACGATTGGCAGCCGATATTTCAGGATCTCTGTATGTCAGCGACCCTCGAAGTAGAGGTATAGTAAAATTTGCCAGTGATGGTAGTCATGCCGCTACGATTCCTGTCGGTACCGGTATTCTTGGTGTCGCCGTTACGGCAACTGGAGAGATACTTGTCTGTCAGGGAACTTCTGTCGCGGTTTATTCTTCAACGGGAACTAAGCTGAAAGAATTCGGTACGTTCACCAAGGCAAACGGGATATCAATAACAAAAAACGGCGTAATATTTGTTGTCGACAGCCTCAGCAACAGCATTCAGGCATTTAATGCCTCAGATTATTCACCGCATAAAATTGGCGCCTCAAACAGCTTTGGTACTGCAGGAACCGCCTCCGGCCAGTTTAGGCAACCGACCGGAATTGCATACGAAAAAGTCGCAGATCAGATCGCTGTAGTGGATACGCGTAACGGCAGAATCCAGTTTTTCTCGACAACAGGTGTCTATCAAAAAAGTATCGGCTCCTTTGGTGCCGGGCCGCTTAAATTTACCTCTCCACAGTCCGTTTCCTTTGAGTACAGCACCGATCAGACGGTATTGAAGAGAATCTATGTTGTCGACTCATTCCAGAGTACAATTCAGGTAATTGATGCTGCTACCAGCGAGTTTGTTCGCTATATCGGCGGATACGGCGTTACCGACGGTAAGCTGGTGACTCCGTCGGACATCCTCTTTGATAAAAACAGTCGTCTCGTGGTGGCAAACGGTACCGGCAAGCTGTCGCTCTTTGGTGTCGCCGATCCCTCTCTTGGCCCGTTCCTGCAGATAGACACGGTGCCGCAGGCAACCAACCTGACTACGCTGACAATTACGGGAACAACTACCGGTACAGCGGTGTCAATTAATGGTGTCCCCGGCACTCTTGTCGGTACTGTCTGGAGCGGAAACGTCAGTCTTACTCCGGGTGTGAATCCGGTTACTGTTGTTGCTTCTGATGCAAAAGGCTCAACATCCCGGATGTTAACTGTTACAGCGCTTGCGCCTGCTGTTAATCCTGTGAGTTTAACCGTAACACCTGTTGCCACGCAGACATCACAATCAGCTTTGACACTCTCAGGAACGGTTACTGAAGGGGCCAGCGTAACTGTTAATGGTGCGGCAGCTCTTGTCACCGGCGCAGCCTGGAGCATGAAAATAAATTTGAGCACCGGCTTGAATACTCTCCGGATTATCGCCAGCAAAGCCGGGATGGGCAACAGTACTGCCGATGTGTCGGTCGTTCTCGATGCCAGCACGCCTGTTATTGCTACACGCCTGCCATCACCAGGAAGCGTTTTCAGCACACCGCTGCAGACTCTTTCGGGTACTGTCAGCTCGTCAAATGCCACAACGATTATTGTAACCGTAAACGGAACGAGTCAAACTTCGCCTGTCAGTGACGGTATCTTTTTCGTGCCGGTTGTGCTCGCACTTGGTAACAACAATATTTCCATCGTGGGCGTAGACTCTTTTGGTGCGACTACTCAGGCTTTGGCAAGTTCTGTGTCCTATAATCCACAAACACCGAAGGTAATTATTGCTACTCCTGCTGCCGCTGTAAGCGGGACAGCGACCTATCGCCTTGAAGGTACGGCGCCCTCTGGCAGCAGTGTGACTATAAACGGTGCTGCTGCCGTGCTCAGCGGGGTAGGTTGGAGTGCGGATGTACAGCTGTCCCCCGGCGTTAATAACTTTGAGGTCAAAGCGAGCCAGGCTTCCGGAGTATCAACCACGGCTGTCACAGCCGTGGCATATTCTCCCGGCCTGCCTTCACTTTCTATCACCTCTCCGGCAAAGGATTCTCCTGTCGCGACTTCTTACAATAACGTGTCCGGTACAGCTTCTCCCAGTGCTATCGTAAGCGCACGGGTTAATGATGTCCCGGCATCGGTTACCACATCTGCATCAGGTTCCTTCTCAATTGCCATCCCCACGTTGACAACTCCCGGAACATATACGGTTACCGTGAGCGTCACCGATGCTACCGGTGCTACTTCAACCAGTTCAAGATCGATCCTTTATGACCCGAATTCTCCGGTGATTAACAGCGTTACGACATCTCCAATAAAGGTCACTGCTCCAGGCGGGGTGTTGGTTGCCAAAGACAAAAATGGAGCGGTAGGGGCTTCGACGGTTACGAACGGTATCGCAACACTTGACTTGACTGGAGTAAGCTACGATCCGGCGACACTTAATATTCAGGCTCTTTCTCCTGCAGGCTCGAGCAGCAGGAACGGTGATCTTAACGGAGATGGAAAGCTGGATATTGCCGATGCGTTGCTGGCGTTGCGTGTGCTTGTTGGGCTTGAACCAGAATTATCAGCGCAGCAGTTGCTTCGTGGCGATGTTGGGCCAATTACCAATGGTGAACCCACCGTTGATGGGCAGATAAAAATGTCTGATATAGTCGTTATTATGGAAAAAATAATCGGGTTGTCGACGTGGTGACAAAAGCCGTAAATGCCGGTATCGGAGTTTCTATGAAAATTATATGCTTATGCATGACACTGATGGGACTGCTTGTCCTTCAGGCGTGTGGAGGTGGTGCCGTAGATGGGAGTACCGTCGCCCGCCCACAGAAAACGGCCATCGTAGAATTTGCAGTATCTGCCGCAGATGCAACATCAATAGTTAAAGGTGTCACAATGGTAGTTAGGCTGCCACCTGGAGTGACTGTCTCCACTGAAGCGGGAAGCACTATAATAAACGCCGCAGTGTTACAAGGTGTTAACTCCTTTCAGATACTCACATCTAATTATTTGGTGGCAGATAATGAAGTAAGAATTCCTGCAATCAATATTTCCAATACAATTGAGAATATTGTCTTTGCAAGGCTTACCTGTAATGTCGTGTCCGGGCAAACGTTGATGGAATCCCAATTTACTTCGCTTGTGCCGGTTCTATTTGATCCTAGTGGGGCCGGTGGTCAAGATCTTAAGAACAGTGTCAACCCTAAAATTTCGGTCACTTTTGGATACTGAAGTTAATGAAGTTGAGTTCTACTTAAACACGAACAAAAAGTTGTTTATGCTGTCCAGGAGTGAATTATGAAGAGATCTATATTTATGGCTCTGGTTATTATGGTTCAAGCCATGCTGCTGACGGTTGGTGCGTTTGCTGCAGTAACGGTGTCTCCTCCACATTCTGACGAGACATCAGGCTTTGTATGCACCACCTGCCATACCACTCATCTGACTCTTGGCAGCACAGGCTACAATAATGTATGCCAGAACTGCCACCGCCCCGGTGACCCTGCCGCCGGCAGTAAGCCGATTACTTTGGCCGATGCAGCAAACCCTTTTGGCAGCCACTCAAGTACCGGGCTTTCAAGAATGTATCAGACCTCGCATCGCTGGGATGGTTCTGATACAAATCCCGCAGCTGGCGCTCAGCGGCCACTTCAGGCCCAGATGACGACAAACAATCTTCGTGCCCGTACTGATGGCCAACTCGCCTGTGTCCGTTGTCACAATCAGCATGACAACAGCAACGGCAGTTTCTTGCGAATGGCCAACGATCAGGACCAACTATGTATGGATTGTCACCGTACTCGTAATGTTCAAACTCACACCAGTGGAAGTCATCCTGTCGGTGTCCCTTTTAATGCCTCGAAAAACGGTTTTAAAGCTATTCCTGCCAATAGCACCAATCCCACTGCTGATCTTAATAATAATCTTAAAAACGGTAATGTTTCCTGTTCCACCTGCCATGGTGTCCACTTCTCCGATTCCCGCAGCAGCACGGTTGACGACAGTGCACATTTTGCCAACCTCAGCAGCGGGGATGGTTTTATCTTGAGAACTGACCGGCGTGGTGTTGACCCCGGTGCCCGCAATGACAGTCCCAATATCTGTTCCTCCTGTCACGCCGGGAAAAAGAGTCATAACATGGCTGGACAGGATGTTCAGTGCGCTGATTGCCACGGTGCTCATGTCGAATATGATCCAAATGATTTGAACGGTAGCAAGGGAACCAATATTTATCTGATTCGCCGCAATCTTGTCGCCAAAGACGGCAAACCAACTTTGAAAGGCGGTAAGTTGAATCAGGTGTTCTTCCGTTATACCGGCTCGCAGAAAGAGTATACAAATGCCCAGGGAACCGGAGTCTGTCAAGGGTGCCACGCTGTTCCGGCTCCGGACAATGTTTTCGGCTATCCACCTGAGCACGCGAGCAGTGATCCGAAAGTATGTAATACCTGCCATTTCCACAACAGCACTAATGGCTCGTTCTCCGGAGCATGCACAACCTGCCATGGCTATCCGCCTTCAACCGCCAACGGTCTGGTAGGCTATGCCCGTCCCGAGGATGCAAAAACCGGTGCCACGCAGGACAGTCCCGGTGCCCACGTAACGCATGCAACCGGTCGCTATATGGCTTGCAATACATGCCACACCGGTTATGCCGGAAAAACAATGCCAAGTAATACCATTGATATTGGTTTCGCGATTAACGGCAGTAACTTCAGAGGGTTCGCCGGGAATGTCGCCGGGGGGGGCTTTAATGGTACTACCCTGAACAGTGGCTACAGCTGGAGTAACGGCAGTAATACGACTCTTACGACAGGTAACAGTTCGATTACCTGCAGCAACTATTGTCATGGTTCAACACTGACTGGCGGCACCATCACGAAGCCGACCTGGACGATAAGTGATGGAAGCCAGAAAACCTGCGGAACCTGCCACGGGGTGACTCCTGCAACAGCGCCGATTGCCGGCAGCCATACGCGCCATGCTGCTGTCAGTGCCATTCCCTGCGCATCATGTCATGGCGCACGATTGAATAACGACCATGTAAATGGTTCTGTAGAGTGGGATTTAGGAACCCTGTCCGGTGGGGCAACGTATAAAGGCTCAGTAAGCGGCAGTACAGGTGCTATTGCGCCGAGCGCCAGCTACGGCAGTTGCGCCAACGTATCTTGTCACAGTTCCGGCCAGGCCGCCGACGGCACAGCTGCACCACTCACCTACGGTACTCCTGTGTGGGGTGGCGCGCTTTCCTGCGGCGACTGCCATAAGAACATGAAGACAGATGTTACCGCACCCGGCAGTCACATAAAACACGCTCAGTCTGCCGGCATTGCCTGTGCAATCTGCCATAACGGCTATACTGAAACATCAACCAGTGCGACAACACACGGTGACGGCTCCGTCAACCTTGCTTTCAGTGGAATAGCCGCAACTACCTCATATTCTCAGGGTGCAGCCCATACGCTCGGCAACGGCTATGGCACCTGCTCTACCGCCTATTGCCACAGCGCCGGGCAAAGCTCTACCGGTGGGGCACTTACCGCCGGAGACTATGCAACACCAGGGTGGGGCGGAGCAGCACTCGGCTGCGGCAGCTGTCACAAAAATATGGACAGCGACCCTGCCGCACCCGGCAGCCACGTGAAACATGCCCAGACGGCAGCGATTGCCTGTGCCGCCTGCCATGCCGGCTACACCGAAACAACAGTTGTCTCCTCAACTCATGCCAACAAAAATATAGACCTTAGCTTTGCAGGTACAGCAGCAGGCACCGCATACGGTAAAGGAACCGGCTATGCTGCCGGCAGCAGCGTATATGCAACATGTACCACCAGCTACTGCCACAGCACCGGCCAGAGCCTGACCGGCAGCGGCACAACACCAGTCTGGGGCGGAGCAGCACTCGGCTGCGGCAGCTGTCACGTTGATATGTCATCAAGCTCATCAGCAACCGGCAGCCATATCAAACACGCCAGAACCTATGGTATTTCCTGCGACGTATGCCACGGGACAGGTTATTCCGCAACATCAGTCGTGTATCCAGGCCATGTCAATAAAACAATCAATCTTGCCTCCGGCATCGGTTACAGCAATGGCGCAAGCTTTGTGCCCGGTACTTCCTACGGAACATGCAGCACCACCACATGCCATAGCAACGGCACAACCACCGCCTGGGGATCCGGCCCGCTTCCCGCAGACTGCTCCGGCTGCCACGGCATCAAGCGCACCAGTATGACCAGCACCACACTATCGGGCAAGCACGACCGCCACCTCAATTACTCCACCAACACAGCACTGGGACGTGGTAACAGCCTCAACTGCATCGACTGCCACGCCAAAACCGTCAGCAGCAACACAACAATCAGCGATCTTACGAAACATGTTAACGGCCTGGCCGACTACTCCGGCGCCAGAGCAGGTCGCAGCTACAACACAACAAGCAAAGCCTGCAGCAATCTCTACTGCCACTCAAACGGCAATCCGAACGCCATGGTATTCGTCAACATGACCGGTAGCAAATCCTGGAGTGGCAGTGGCTCACTGGGTTGTAACGGCTGTCACGGCAGAAGTAACGCACTCGGAACCCCCGACTACGCAAACGGCGGCGCCGGCACATCTACATCCAACAGTCACCCCAATCATGTCGTTGCAGTTGGCGTAACAGACACCACCGGCTGTACCAACTGCCACGCCAAAACAGCAGACGCAACGGTCGCCGGTAAATTCAAAGATTACTCCGCCAGCAGCTATCATATCAACGGTAAGCGCGATGTAGCCTTTAAGGCCATTGCCGGTAAAACCGGATCCTTTAACGGCACAACCTGTTCGGCAACTTATTGCCACGGCGCGGTCCCCTCTCCATCCTGGGGCTCTCCATCGCTTACATGCAACAGTTGTCACAGCGCCAACAGCGTGCTCCCTGGCGCCCATAAAATACACGTACAGACCACTGCCATAGCGAGCAGCTATCTGAATATGTCAGGTAACGTCAGCACCGCGGGCAGTTACCGCTTCAGCTGCGCTGCCTGCCACAGCACCACCGGAGGGGCCCGTCATTCAGATGGCCCTGCCAACAGCCTTGGTGCTGCAGAAGTATTCTTCGGCTTCACTTCAGCATCCATGAAAGGCAGCTACAGCTACGGAACCGCAGGTTCACCCACCGACAACGGCTTTGTCTGGTCAGGAGGCGGTGCCGGCTGCAACACAACCTACTGTCATAGCAACGGCAACGGAGCCAACGGTTCAACAGTCGTTTCCTGGTCTACTACGAACAGCACCGGCAACTGTACACAATGCCATGGTGATGCCGCCACGCTGACCACCGGTGCTCATGCAAAACACATTAATATCACAACCGGCAAAGGGCTTGGCTGCGTTGAGTGCCATGCAAAAACTGTCAGCAGTAACACGGTAATCAGTGACAAAGCCAAACATGTCAATAAAGTAAAAGATGTCGGCTTTGCCAACTCCCCGGCAGCAACGTTTGCCTCAAGCAGTTGCGCCAATCTTTACTGTCATAGCAATGGCACCAATCTGACAGGGCCATTTACCTCTGCATCTGTTGCTTGGAGTGCTGCTCCCGGATCTCTTGGTTGCAGTGGTTGCCATGACTCACCGCCAAAATATGCCAAAGGTTTACCCAAGGCGAACAGTCATGATATCCATGCCGCTAATGGCTATTCATGCGACCTCTGTCACAGTACTGTAGTAAACGCGACGCCGGCGATTATAAACCAGACACTTCACGTCAACGGTGTTTATAATATTACCGCTGGCGGTGCAGTAACATTCACTCTTGGAAACGTACCAACTGCAACAACTGCAGCTCGCTGTTCAAACATATCGTGCCACGGCCCATCACCCAACGCTGCTACCTGGGGAGTCTCACTTGGCTGTCAGGCTTGCCATAGCGGAGCTGTCGATGCAGATGTGTTTGTGGCTCCATTTAGTGCAGCAAGTCAGGTTTCGATAATTAATGATGCTGATTGGTTAACCACCGGTCATGGTCGCACTTCAGGCTCTTATGCGTCAGGGAATCCTGCAGCAAATCTGTCTGGTGCAAATGCTTGTCTCTATTGCCATGACAACAGCATAGGGCATAATGCGCTATCTAATCCATTCCGACTGCGTAGTTTTAGCGATGCAAGCTGGGGTAAAAACGGTGTGTGTATGGTGTGCCATGCTGCCGGATCAACCGGGGTTGTAGTTGATGGTGTCGCACGTAACGGTTCAAAAAAAGTTGCTTCCACCCATTATGGCTACAATCATACTGCTTCCAGAGATGCTGGCCAGTTCTGCTGGGATTGCCATGATGCCCACGGCGATGCGAACATCTATATGATCCATGATAATATTTATCGCACCTCAGACGTTGCTACAGGTGTACCTGTTGGCGTGCCATCAGGTACAGCTGCTCCGGTCGTATTTACTGCAGCTACGACCGGAACCGATTATGCGAAAAGCACTGCTCCTTTCACCGGAGTATGCAATGTGTGCCATACGGTTAACCAACATTACCGATCTGACTCCGGAGATGGCCACAATCAGAATACACGTTGTACCACCTGTCACTCGCACTCCGGGTCGGACCAGACCGCAGCATTTACACCCGTCGGATTATGCGACTCCTGTCACGGTTATCCGCCTGCTTCGCCAGGTTTCAAGGGCACGCAAAATAACTGGTCAACAGCTCGGATAGAAGATTATGCTGGTGCCGGTGGTGCGCATACAATCAATAATCATGTCAGTAAGACAGCAAAACCTTCAGAACAATTTGCTAACTGCACAAACTGCCACCGGCAGTCAGACCATATAATGGCGCCTACGGTGTTCCGCCCTTCCACAAATGTGAAGATTAGCGTAAATAGTCGTAAGGCATTCGTGCCGGGAGTATTGGCACGATACACATCAAACAGGAAAGATGGTGCTGCTCATCTGGCAGGTAACTGTTCAAATATAAGCTGTCACTTTGGTGCATCACCCAGATGGGATCAGCAGTAACGCAACAATACAGAGAAGAAAGTCACGTCCATCATGGCACGTATAACAGTAGCACTTCTATGAAGAAGGAGTAGACAATGGGAATTATCAGCGCACATATGACGAGGTATTCGCTCCTGATAACAGGATTCTTTATGCTTGCGATGCCCCTGTACAGTGCCGGTATTGCCAGCGCCGGTACAGTTATCAAACAATGTAACGACTGCCATGGTATGCCGCCGACCGATGCTCCACGGAAAGGTAACCCCCATTTTCAATCGTATTCGAGCGCCGTTACCGGTAACCACCAGACACATCTGTCCGCAACTCCGACTGCAGGTAACTGCTCAATCTGTCACGCGCCGATTGCTGCTAATGCCTATAATCATCAGAATGATCAAATCAATATGGCAGGTAATGGTTCTATAAAAGGCGGAACATATACAAAGGGGGTGTTTTTTAACCAGACATCAATACCTGTATTAACCAACGCAACCTGCTCATCAGTCAGTTGTCATTTTGAAAAAGTGACCCCGGTCTGGGGCACTAACTCCGCTGCTACAACCTGCGCTATATGTCACGATGCCTCACCGGTCACATTTGCTCATACGAAGCATCTTTCTACAAATTTAGCGACAATTACGTGTGCGACGTGCCACTCAAATCATATAAACGAGTCAAAACCTTTTTCACATGCAACGAGTTCCGGAAGGGCAATAGGCGTGATTGTGGGAACATACGCCGGATCAAATAATCAATATATGCCAAGCCAGACAGGTCGAGTGGTAGGTAGCTGTTCGGCGACATACTGTCATAGCTATGGCAACTTTAATAACGCAGGTGCGGTTGTAGCACCGACTGTCTTTAAAACTATCGCCTGGAATGCCGCCGCTGTCAGTTGCTCTGAGTGTCATGGCGATGGTCTAGCAAACGGGAAAGCTCATCCGGTCTATGCTAGTGGTGCTGCCGCCTCTGCCACAGCAAACAGTCACGTTAAGCACGTTGAGAGCAGTCTGCTTAGCTGTGACTACTGTCATAACACAACTACCATCGACTCAACTATTCCGCCAACAACAGTTGTTGCCGGTGGGTTGCATCTGAACGGTGCTGATAATGTATCTTTTAAGTCAAACGGAGGTAAAACCGGAACATATGTTGCTGCTACTAAAACATGTGCAACAACTTACTGCCACGGGACCTCTAATAGCCCCGCCTGGGGCGCTTCCAGCACTTGCGTAAGCTGTCATGATGCAACTAGTGCGCTAATGCTGCGTCACGATAAACACTACAATAGTGTTATCGTTCCGACAGTGCTTGCCGGCAGTGTCGATTCCCATACAAGCTCAGCCTATGTGTACTCTTGCCTTGCTTGTCATCCATCCAACCAACATGCAACCGGCCCTGCATCCACAGCCGTTCCGCTTCAGGATGCAGCCGTTGCCGGTACGAAGATTACCTCCTATAGCAAAGGTACCGGTATAACCACAGTTGACGCCAAAGGTTTTAACTACACAACTAACGGTACCTGTACTACTGTCTGCCACACCCGTGACGGATTAACAGCCTCTTCCGCTGTGGTGTCACAGAACTGGGGCACCACAGCTACCGGTACGTGCGGTGTTTGTCACAGCAAGGCCGGCGATTCGTCTCCGACATGGTCAACCCCTCACTCAAAACACATCAATTCATATTCTGCCAATACCAGTATCACCTGTGGCAGCTGCCATGTTGGTACTGCTGCTGGTAATGCAGCTTTGCAAGCGACATCTCAGGCGAGGAATCAGCACCCCAATGGTAATAAAGATCTTGCGATGGATACCTTTGCAACAGGCGGATCTGTTGTCATTAACGGTGCCCAAGGCGCTCAGACATGTGCCAATACCTACTGTCATAGTAACGGCACTATAGCCGCGGGTATACACGCTGCGCTACCTTGGTCCGGTACTTTCTCCACTTGTGGCGAATGCCATGGCAATGCGACTTCACTTGTCACAGGAACCCATTCCAAACATCTTGCTGTTACCGGCATAACCTGCAACAGCTGTCATAACGCAACAGCTTCCAACAATACGACTATTAGTTCTGTTGCCAACCACGTAAACAAAAATATAACCATCAACTTTGCATCTGCAGCAGCGCCTGGCAGTGGAACTTATAACGGCCAGATTGCAGGTGGTTCCACGGTTTACCAGAAAGTACCCGGTACGGCTGTTGGGGGGTGTGCAATCAACACCTGCCACGGAATCAGTGCAACGGTAACCTGGGGCGGGGCACTATGGTCCGCCACTGACCAGTGCGGTAAGTGTCACGGCAGCAACACAGCCGGTGCGATTACCCAGGCGGCTCCGTTTTACAGTACCTCCTACCCAGTAAAAGTAACTGTCAACACCGATGCCAAGGTCGGGGCGCATACGAATCATTTGACATCTGCTCATACGATTGCCAGTAACTCCGCCTGCACAGATTGTCATGCTACGGTAAATAATGTTAGCTCTACAAACCACATGAATGGCGCTACAGACTTCGCCTTCAGTACATTGGCATCAATAGCCAGTGCCAAAGCCGGTGGTGTTGCAACATATACAGCGGCAACAGGTGTCTGTACAAATGTATATTGTCATGGTGCCGGTATGGATAGCAACGTTTCCAACAACCCCGCTACAAGGGTTGTTGCACCTGTCTGGGGAACCCCGTTTTTGGATGCAACTGCAATTACGGTCGGTAACGGTGTAAATACTCCAGGTACCGGTAACTGCTCGAAGTGTCATGGTTATCCGCCTATGACGTCAACACATGCCGGCCAGGCTGCAACCGCCTGCATAGGTTGTCATGATCATGTTAATGCATCAGGCACCGGTTTTACCGACGTTACTAAACATATAAATGGTGTTGTTGATGCATCCGGCGGCAGCTGTCTAGGGTGCCATGCAAAGCAGCAGGGCGCTCGTATAAACGTTATGCAGCAGTTTACCAGCGCTCAAAACTCACACCACTATCAAAGCACTACCAACAAGATCAGCACGGTTACCTGCTACGCCTGTCACTGGGAAGCGAACGCTGAC
>CAIQWT010000032.1 GCA_903875605.1 uncultured Geobacteraceae bacterium
GAAGAAGTTTTCAGCGGGTATTATTGGCACCGAGTCATCCTGCATTAGTAAACTGGGGGCGAAAATGCCTCATGATTCTTTTGGCCTAAAAAATAGTCCACTGTGACTGCAGGAGTTGGGGCATGAAACTGCATGGGATTACGAGAAAAATATTCTGGGGTGCCGTATTGGGCAATTAGTTGTGCTGATTCTTGATCATAATAGTTGTTTCCATTGCTAGGTAAGTATCCACGAGCATATTTAACAACAGTATCGAAATGTGCTTGTTCATCTACATTATTGAATAAGGGAAATGCTGCAGTATAAATAAATATTCGAACAAGAGCGATGACGCAAAATACTATTATTAATTGTTTCTCGTATTTTTCTAATAACGGCTGAAAAGATACCCCATTATTTATTTTATTAAATTCTATATTATGGTTGTCGATGGTCATGTTAATGTGGCCCCATATCTGCTTTTTACAAGGTTTCGTTGTGTTGTACACCCAAGAAAGCCATATAGATACAATCCGTTTAAGGATAGGTTTGGATTGTGAAAGTAATTCTACATTATCGAATGTCTAATTATGCCTGATTTACATAATAAAGAGCTTACGGAAAACCCGTAAACTCTTTATTTGTGGCGTGCTACAACATTAGCGAGGGGAGCGGACCAAGAGGTTTTGTTATAAGGCGCGTAAGTGCATATAAGAAGAAACAAATATACTGTTTACGTAATTGATAAGCGTAATAAGGTGAGGTCGTATATGCGACCTCACCTTTTAATTTACATCTCATTTGGAATCAGCAGGGATGAACAACTGCACTACCTACGATCTTTGGTGTTACGTATCTTTTTTTCATGGTCGGCACCTCCTTTCAGAAATAATAACTTCTTTATAACCTATTGTTAACTAACATGCACTTTAAAGGCACTCTGCTCATTTGTTACCACGCAGATTTTTTGTTCCAGCGCTGTGTCCATGGGTCATACGTGGCTCCACCAGCATTTGCAGTATTGTGACAGCTTGTGCTGTACACAGGGGCGGTTACAGCACCGCCTTGCGCTATATTGAACCACCAACCTCCAGGGTTCTTTGCAGAGCCGGGTGAGTTCGAATAGTTGGCACCACCACCAGGGAAACGACCGGCTCCCATTGCAGAAGTAGTTAAAGTGCTCTGGATAATGTTGCCAGGTGTGGTTGTGCCGACGGCTGTGGCCGGGATGCTCCCTGATACCTTCTGTAGGATGTGACGCTGGTCTAGGCAGTTAGTAACCAGCAGTCGTGGAAGCCTGGAGACGTGTGGTGCATGGCACTTGGCACAGGTGTAAGCATGAATGGCATTATTTATATTTGTTCCTGCAGCACCGGCAGTCGGCCCCCATCCGGCGACAGACTGATGCACTCGCTCTTTTGTCTGCCATCCCTTGGATGTGGTAGCGGCTGCAGCACCGGTAAGGGTTGTCTGGTTGTGGCATTCAAGGCAGAGACCAGCAAAGTTGCTAGGTGCCAGGAGATTCGTGACGCTCGGCATGTTGGTACCCGTTTTTGCATTTGTAGCGGAGAGCAGTGCGGCAAAGTTTTGGCTTCTCTTGTCGCCCTTGGTTGCCGTCGCAGATGCGCCAGTCGAAACCATAGTCTGTGTGGGCATAAAAGTGTTCTGATCAATGTGGTAACCTGCAGCACTACCACCGGCAGTGACGCCTGCAAACCTGGAACCGCCCCCACGTATGACAGGTTTGTCCGCTTTATCTTCACGGTATGGAGTGGTTACCCAGGTGCCCTTGAGTAGCGGCACGCCGTGGTCTCTGTCCGTTCCTAGGGCATTGGATACGCCGTGAGGATCATGGCACGGTGTACAGAGGCCGTTAATATCACCAGTGTGTGCCGCTGAACCTACGCCTGCGACATTGCCGGGGCCGGCACTGTTGATGCTGGAGCCAAAATGGCCACCCATCGGCTTGCGATAATCTTTCATTCCGGCAACAGGTCCGCCGGCCTTGTATGCAGTACGTTTAGCGGAGTTAGCGGTGTAGTTATCAAAGTATGGTGTACTCCAATAGCCGCCAACTGATCTGCCACCGACAGAGCTGAATGTGCTCTGGATACTCCAAGGCTTGGTAAGTGTTGCACCTCTTGGGTTTGAATTGTTATGGCAATCGTTACAGAGACTGGCACCAGCATTAAAAGGAGCGGCCGTTGTAAGATTGGTACTGTAGTTCTTGTAATTTACGGTTCTTGATGCAGGGGTGTAACTTACGGCATAGCCACCCACATTAGCAGTAGTGCTCTTTAATAGGCCACCTTTGTAGCGACCGGTTGCGCTTGAGTATGAGCTGGTAATGCCGGCTGCCGGTGTGCCATGGGAGTTGTGGCAGTCATAGCATAGAACGTTACGTGAGGTGTTGTTTCCGGAGTATGTGTAGTCTCTGTTAGTACCGGATGGTGAAGCAATGTCTTCACCGCTCACCGAATCCCAGCTCATCATCTGGTTTTTAGTGGCATTGCCATGTGCTGATAAAGCCTTGGTAATTTTGGCTTTATTGTTAGTGCCAAAGCGAGCAACGGCACCAGAGGCCGTCGAATAATTAGACAGACTCCAGGCAACAGTACGGGTACTTGAGTAGCGAGATAGAATACTTGTTGCCGCTTTTGGTATCGCCAGGCGTAATTCCGGTGAGTATTGGGAAGGCGTACCAGCGTCGTTAGCAAAAGTAGCTGTTGTCCTGTTTGTTTCATTATGACAGCCAAGACAGTGGTTATTGATCTTTTTGATTTGCGTACGGGATGTTGGTGCCGTTCCACCACTTATGTATTCAACAGCAGTAGTATCGAGAGTATACGTAGTTGGCCGGGTGGTGCTGGCTCCCCATACGACAAGGTTTACAGGTGCTGTTCCTGATCTGGAGTGATATGTAGCGTTTACACTGCCGTCTGAATTAGCTTCCCAATGGCAGGAATAACAAACCGTCGTAGTGATAGTAGCAGTCCCCTGATAGTGGTGCGAATTGCTGTCTCCTGTGAACTGCTGAATAACATTTGTACGGGCAGCCTGAGTTTTAGAGTGACAACCGGTGCAACTGCCACCGGAAGCATCAACTGCTCCATTAATATGTAAGGAAGCATCAGTAAAGCCAGTGCCAGATGGGTTCACATGGGGGTGGCAGGAAACGCATTCTACTGCAATCTTTCCGGCATGGGTCGCAGTCATAGGTGGATAGCCATGGCATTGAGCACAGTCACCACTACCTGGTGTAGTGACACCGTCACCGACAAGACTCGATGCGCCACCTACCAGGAAGGGGGTATTCCAGGTAGGTGTCAAATTGCGAGATGATGGAGGGTTACTAACGTTACTGTCCAGGCCAGCACCGTGGCAATAGACATTTGTACAGGCACGAGTGGTGAAAGAGTATGATGCCGAACCGCCGGCGGCGCTACTGTTGTTTGATGCCAGTGAACTAAAGACGAGTTCAGCGGGTGCTGCTGTGTCATAATGTCCCGCAGCACTTATAGAATCGGTTGCAAGTGCAATAGAAGCTGAATGGCAATCTTTACAGCTTAATGGATGCGAATATTTGTAAGTAGTAGACGAAATATGGTTGAAGTGAGCTCCCACTTTTAGGTCTGACGAACCGGTGGCGCCAGCAAGTGAATTCCAGTCAGAGCTGCGATAGCCGTGACACTTCTGACACGTTTGCAGGGATGTGGATGTCCCCCATGCCGGGCTTGAAGCACCGTGACAGTTGTTAGTACAGGTCTGGTAGCCCAGGCCGGGGTCAAAGCTGGTGCCCTTGATGTAGCCGGTACTTGAGGCCAAGTTGATTGTTTTGTCGACGTGGGTTGCAACTGTTATGCTTCCTGGTGTCGATGTGTAGCCGTCACCATGGCAGATAATGCATGTGGCTGCCTGGGCATGTACGACATGGCTGCCAGTGCCGCTGTTAATCATGTCGTTGTGGCAAGAATTACATGGTAGGACGCCTGCTCCCCACACCTGGTTAGTGTATGTAGGAGCGCCAGTGCCACTTGCCCCCTGACCGGAGCTATGGCAGTAAATGTTGTTGCAGGAACCGTAAGTTGTACTTGGGGCGATGTTTCCGGTTGAACCGGCTGCTGCCTGTTTCCCGATGGTGCCATATACCGCATTTACACCAAGTTTGGGATTAGCGGTGTCAAGGTTCCAGGTTACATTACCATTTACATGATTGAAGTTTGTAATCACGCCGTGGCAGAGGTCGCAAGTCAAATTAAGAGCCGATGGTGAAGCGTGCTTTGGATGTGACGATGTTGTTGGTGCGCTCGATGCCCGAGCAAGCAAGGTCGTGGTATAGGGGGCATAGGCAGAAGAGCTGGCAATGTTTACGCCGTGGCAGTTGCCGCAGACCATTTTTGCACCACTGTCCCAAACCGGCTTGTCATTTGCGCCATAGCGTCCTCCGATTGTGGCAACTCCAGCAGCGTTAAGTCCGTGGCAGTACACGGCACATGTGTTCTGCTCTGTGCTGTTATTGGTCTGATATACCGTGGTGCCAGGACTCGAAGAGACGAAAGTTGTTAGCCCGTTACTCACTGTAGAGTATCCCCAGAAAGCGCCTGATGTTACCTTGCCGCCGAAGGCACTGAAGCCCATCTCCATGGTCATACTAGGCATAGTGCTGGTGTAGTTATTGTGACAGGTTGCACAATTTTTGCCGATTGCAGGCAGGTCTGCATGAGCCTTATGAGCCCCCGGCTGTCCGGAAGCCAAGGCGCCGTTACTCTGAATTGCAAGCTCAGCCTGTGTATTTGGAGGTACGCCGTGACATGCATTACAACCTTTATCAGTTTCTCCGTTAATATGAGCAGTTCCACTTATGAAGCCGCTGCCGTCAAGCTTAACATTGATGTGGCAACTGTAACACTGGTTTGGCTGCTTCAGTATTGCCACATCTAATCCACCTACAGTCGAATAATGCGAAAAGTGAGTGTACAGCTCTGTTGGTCCTGAAGGCGGATAGGAGTGGCATTTCGTGCAATCATAAATCGGGTTGCCATTAAGGAACGGAGTGTTCCATTTCGGAGTCATCGGATTACCGAGAGTTCCGCCATCTGCTACTACGGTGGCATACGCGCCCCGCCCGACGTTTGAATCCATAGCTGCGCCGTGACACCAGACATTGTTACATGTCTGATTCTGGCTGTTATAGTTTGCCTGTTTAGCGCCGCTGTATCCGTAGAGTACGGCTCGGTTAGCAATAGCGCCCGGTTGGAAGGTTACTTCGGCTGGGAGTGCAGTGTCGATATGCCCCGCATCGTAAGGACCGCTAGGCTTGACATGGCATTCGGAACAGTCCTTAGCTTTAGAGTAGGAGGTATACAGCGTGAATGCTGAATTCTGCTGATGAATATGGGCATTATGTGCACCTACTATCGGGTCGGTGTTGTCGGCGGCAGTGCCGGGACCGGTGGTCGCGTAAAAGCCACCGGAAGAGCTCTGCGAGCCATGGCACTTATCGCAGAGAGGCAGATTTGAAGACGCACCCCAGGCAATAGTTCGCTTGCCGTGGCAATCGCTGGTTGAACAGGTGCCGAACGCCGTGCCAGGGGCAACGTTTGCGCCTGCCGAATAATCAGTGTTTGCTCCGTAACCGCTGAAATCCATATTGATAGTGCCGTTTGCATGATTAAGTGGATTAGTTGACCCTCCGCTGCCGTGACAGATACGGCAATCAAACGGAGTAGCAAATCCCTGTGATGGCTGGGCATGCTGTTTGTGGCCGCCAGTTGCCGCTGCGCTGGTGTACATATCAACGTGGCAGGAACCGCACGTGGCTTTTGCACCCCAGACAGGTGTTTGGTATGCCGTAGGTCCACCGGTTCCGTCAGTTCCCTGAATATTCGAGTGGCAGTAAAGGTTGGAGCAGGTGCCGAATGTTGCCGAAGGCGCAACGCCTCCGGTTGTTCCGCTTACGCTGCCTTTATATGCCGCGTTGGCAGCAATAGCAGAAAGATCCCAGGCGACGTTGCCGTTGACGTGTCGTGCTGATGAGTAACCACTGAAACTGCCGTGGCATTTATCACAGCTCATATTAATGCCGGCTACGGTAACGCCGTTATCAGTAAATTGACCACTGCTAGCATGTTTGAGATGGCTGCCAGAACTTGGTGGGGTGGCATTTGTGACATTGTGGCAGGTGCCGCATGCTGCCTGATAACTACCTACCCAGGTTGGATTAGGGTTTGTTCCACCCCCCCCCTGCCAGCCGTGACAGTAGACGGTGCATGATGGTGCAGACTGGTTGGGGGACGAAACAATAGTTGTGCCGACGGAATTTGTGACCCAGTTGTAAAGCGTATTAAAGCTGCTGCTGACCGTAATAGTTCCATTGGTAACATTACCGGCAAAACCACGGTATGACGTGCTCCTGATTGCAAAGCCCATTTCAATTGCGGAGTTCCCCATCTGGATGCGGTTGTAGTTGTTGTGACAAACGTCACAAGTCATTTTGACAGCGTCATGCTTGGCATGGGCACCATAATCTGTAGGATTATTTCCAAGAGCATTGATCGGAGGAGAAACCATCTCAATCCGCTGGGTTGGCGGGTTGCCATGGCAGGAAACACAATCTTCAGCACCACCCACATATTTAAAACCGCTTTTGTGTGGATGACACACCATGCAGTCAGATCCGTTATGGTGACTGAGGCTGGTAACCTGCTTGACGGCACTGTACTGATGAAATTTTGTGTCATGATGACAGGCTTCGCAGATGTTGGTGGAACTTGTTTTGTCAGTTCTCTGCTCGTTACCGAAAATACCAAGTGATAAGGTTGATGACGAAGGAGTGCCGAATATGACCGGTCTTCGTCCCGTCGGAGTCAGAACGTTTTCTGTGATCAGTTTAATGTTGTTGCTCGATTCTTTCGGATTGATATGGCAATCATTACAGGTTGATCTGTTGCCCCACACGCCATGTTTTGTCCCGACACTATAGCTGCTGTGGAGCATGGGGCCAAAATCATTGACCGTAGCAGTAAGGGGAGACATTGTTGACGCAATATGATTAGTTCCGTTACCGGTAGCCATGAATGCAAGCGTCTCGCTCTCTCCCTGCTGGGCGGAGTCAAGAGATGTAACGGTTACCTTCACGTTGGCTCCGGAACCGTTAGAGTCTAGAGTTATGAAAGAAGGCGTAATCGTAGCAGGAGCAAAGTTGTCCACGTTTTGAGTGCCGTTCAGAGAGATGGTATATGTTACCGGCGGACAGTCACCGATGTCGTTGTTAATAATATTTACCCGATAATCAGCAGAGCCGCCGACTTTTGTATACTGATTGGCAGAGTCGATAAAAGCGACAGTAGTTGCTTGATTGCATATCGATGGCAGTTTGGCGGCGGCAGAGCCAATAGAACCGCTGCTCCTGTTGCCTACGCCGTCAAGAGAACATACCCTGTAACCAAAAGTATACGAATGCCCATCAGTCAACCCGGTTGCATCAATCAGCTCTCTTTCCGCTCCCTGATAAACCGTTGTGCCGGAAGAACAGTCGGCCGGCGCAGGAGAGTTTGCAGAGCCTCGTACAACTTTATACAGTATTGCTGAATTGTTGCTGTTGGTATCAGTTACGGTGCTCCAACCCAGGTTTATTGCACCTGGTGTAGAACCGGTTGAAACAGAAAGTAAGGGGTCGAGAGGAGCTATGCCGTCAATGGTAACGGTGCCGCTGGTGCCGTCATTGTAGAACAGGGCATTGCTGGTTTGGACATGAGTAATGGCAGAAACCTGACCGGTAACATAAAAGGTACCGGCAACAGTTGTTTTAGGAGTTATTTTTACATAGTACTGGGTCGTCGTACTCGTTGCTGAAAGTCCCGATACAGTCAATCGCCAGGTATCGTTTGAAATTGGTGCAGTAGAAGTGCCATATACGGCGCCGGTTGCCCTGTTTACGATATCCACTTGCGCCACTGCGCCTGAAGTGCCTGTTGCAAGCTGAACGGTGATGGTGTTAATTGCGTCAGTTGGCCCGTTTGTATAAAGACCGAAAGCATCGAGGTTTGCAGCTGCAAAGCCGGGGCCGACAGAAACCGTAACCGGCTCAGTTGTGCCCTCGGTTACAACGGTTGAAGCAATCACAGTCAAGCCGGCAGATGAGGTGTCGGCAATAATATCGGCAGTGGCCCCTGTAAAAGAAGTTACCAATCCGGATATTTTCTGGCCGACGACAGCAGTTCCAGCGATGTCATATACGACCAGATAGCGCGTTAGCGTAGTGCCTACGGCTTCATTAATAGTTACGACAGCTGATGTGCCGCTAAACGTTCCACTGCCGATCAGACTGTCATCGTCGCCTAGTGTGCCGTAATCGCCTCCGGTCGGTTTGTTGTCTCGGTATATTTTTACCGCTGACACATTAGTTGCGTTAGCATTGGTGCCGGAAACGGTCAGAGTGGAAACAGACTTTGCAGACCCTGCCACCATGGTAAAAGAATTAACAGGTTTTCCGGTTAATCCCGCAGTAACAGTAGTATCCGCAATGACTTTACCGTCGCCGATACTGACTCCTGTATTGGCAGCAGCAGTTTCACTCATTACCAACTTGGCTCCGGCAGCGCTGTTAAGGCTGAGTCTTGCGGAAGCTCCAGTAACGGTGAGAGTCATGCCAAGTCTCGACCCTCTTGGTACGGCTGAAACATTGTAAGCGGCAGAGTCAAAAGTAATAGTTTTGAGTGCAAGAGTTGTGCTGGTGCCCAAGCTTAAGGACTCGGTACTGCTAGCAGGGAACGATACTTTCGTACCTGTTGGTGTAACGTAGAAAAGAGCTGCTTTCAGTGTGGAAGCTGTACCACTTGTGCCGGTTGCTCCATAAAAAATGAAAGTACCACCCTGGAGTTTGTCCATGACATTTGCATAACCGGGACCGTTAAAATAGAGGGTGATGCTGCCGGCTGTTGTCAAGGTATTGTAGTTAGTGGCTGCCGGTGCGGTACATGTATGGCTTGGGTAGTTAAGCAGTCCGTACACGGCTGTTGAGTAGGATACTGCGGTTGTTGTGCAGGATGTATTGGATGCTGTAATTCCGGTTGCAGGGAGCGGCGTAGTGAATGTTGTGCCGCTGTTAAAATCAACCTGATACGTTTTTGAAATTGCAGTGCTGCTCGACAGAACCGACAGCATGCTGGATGCTCCTGAAAGCATCGGGTTCATATTATTCGCCCCGACGGTGAAGTATGTCTCGTCAAGAATCTGAGCGCCGATGGTGGTGCTGGAGGCAGCAGCAGGAGAGAGGTTGTACACGACAAAATAGCGCTGTGCCGTGGTTGTAATTGTCTGTGGAGTTACCAGAGTATACGCTTGTCCTGATGCCTGGCTGAATGAAACTTCATCAGAGATCTTGGTGTCGACTGATGGATTGAAGGAACCGTCATTGTTAGTGTCTTTGTATATGGTAAATGTTACGTCATCGGCGATGGCATTGGTGCCGATCTTGTCAAGTCTGCCACCACTCCAGACGGTGCTGGATGCGGCATTTGTTACCATCTGAAAGGACAACATGGCAACATTCTGCTGCCCTGGATTAACTCCGGTGATGTTGCCGCCGTTGTAATCGCTGAGATTTGCGACTGAGGTTGTACTGGTCGGATAGTTTTCGCTGACCGTGAAATATGATGAGTTTGTGGCGCTGCTGTAGAAATAGAGACGACCGGCTGTAGTGGCATTATTTGTTGCAGATACAATAATCTTAACCCTATGACCATGTGGGATTGTATACGCGGTTGGTGTTGCAAAAGTCAGGTTGGTGTAGCCGGTGCTGGTAGCGGTATAGAGGGCGCCAGTGGCGCTCCAGATAGTGGTGTTAGTGCCGCTGACAGGGTCATGGTCAATTACGGTGGCAGAGGTCGTCTGTCCGGTAGCGGCACCAGCCCGCTGGGCAAGCCTTAGTACCGGTGCGGTTAAGACTGTGTCACCAGAGTATTTCGGGCCATACATGGTAACCAGAGCTGTCGTGGCACTCACAGGCACCGTGACATAATTAGTTCCAGTGTAAGTGGGTATTGCCAGGGAGTATTTCCCGCCGACTGCCTGTCCAGCGGCCAGTGCTGTGGCCGTAGATCCATCAACTCCTACATTCACTGCTACTGTATCAACGCTGAAGCGGTACGTATTCGTCGCCGAATCAGACAGGATCGGTGCAAACCAGCCGTTGTACATAAAGACCAGCAGCAAAAGGGTCACTACCGTGACAATGAAGCCCTTGGTCAACCGATTCATTCCCCTGAATTTTTTAGCGATAACCTTACCCATATCAACCTCGCGTTTGTATCTATCTGAAAATTAAGTTTATTTTGTTTTGAAATCCCACATGGACGAACCATCGGTGACTCGTCCAGAGGGGTGATGTCTATTTTACTAAAGAGATGTATGACAAATTGAACAGTAGCTGATCGGTTTGTCATCCCACTTGACCGTTTGACCCATGTGGCAGGAAACATTTGAACAGCCGCCGGAACCGTCATAGGTAGCACTGCCCCTCAAAGTCAGCTTGCTTGTATCGAAGGCAGACGAGGAGTTCTTGTAAATACCCA
This sequence comes from uncultured Geobacteraceae bacterium, assembly GCA_903875605.1. Classification (GTDB taxonomy): domain Bacteria; phylum Desulfobacterota; class Desulfuromonadia; order Geobacterales; family Pseudopelobacteraceae; genus JACRCG01. The sequence goes on from CAIQWT010000032.1 coordinate 10,554, forward strand.
GGTTTCTGGTCCAGATTTTCCCAGAGTAAGCGGCGAAACTTGCCGGTCTCAGCTGAGCCTTGGATACGACTTTTGCGTCCATGAAGGAAATATTTACAGTTCCGTCTACGTGCAGTGAACGATTTACAATAACGGTGCTGTTTCCCTGGTTGTTATGGCAGAAAATGCAAGCGGTGTTTTTGTCATTGCGCCCGGATGTGACGGTATCAGCATGGCAGACGTTACAGTTTAGAGTGGTTGATTGATACGCGACGCCATGTCCCACATTGCCGCTGGCTCCGGTTTTGAGATTGCCGAATCTGTCAGACACGTTGAGGGCATGAATGCCGACCACGTGAATGGCATGTGCCGGTGATCCAGGGATTGAGGTGTCAGGCGAATTGCCATGGCACATGGCACATCTGTCTGCACCGGTATAGCCGGTATACCAGTCAGGTGTGCTTGCATAGGTGATAGTGCCGTTAGACCAGCCATTGCTGTGGCAGTAAATGTTGGCACATGTAAGAGTACGCGATGCTCCGGTTGTTACAGTTGTGCCGGTACCCGCGGCACCCGGTGCTCCGGCAGAGGTTATGAGATCGCTGTTTTTCGAACGCAGCGTGCTTACCTGATTTGTCGGCCTCATGTCGATGGCAACAGTACCATTCCTGTGGTCGATGTTTGACAACGGGTGGCAGTTAGCACAGCCGAAATTGTAGTTTGAAGCTGTTGATCTGTTTGAAGTCAGATTGCTATAGGATAGAGGCGCCTGTGTTGCCGTTATATGGTAACTGTGGCCAGTGCTCAAGTTTATCAGTGGGTGACAGGCACCGCAATCGGATGAAGGCAAAGAACCGCCCCAGGTTGGTGTAATGAAGTTGCCGCGGCCGTCGCTGTGGCAGGTTACGCTGGAGCAGCTTTTGGTGCCGCTCGTCCAGGCGGCGGTAAGGTTTGCGCTGTTGAAATTAACCTCAACGTTTTTATTAATATGTGTGCCAGATGCGGTTAGCTGAGATGCCGTGGTGCCGTCAGCTGTTGAAGCGTGACACTTTGCACAGATAGTAGTTTCCTGTCCGGCGACGTGTGCCGAGTGACTGTTAGGCGTTCCGCTTGCAGAGATATAATCCGGCGCACCATTTATGGTGGTGGTACCGTGACAACCATTACATCCAAGGGCTGAGTCACTGGTCCATGCCGGTGGATTGACATAAATCAGAGTGCCGTTGCTGCCGTTTGAGTGGCAGTAGACATTTGAGCATTGCTTAGTTGTGGCGTTGAAATTCCCGGTTTTTAAGCCTGAGTATTCAATAAATCCGTTGCTGTGTCTGGTTGCATCACTGAGGGTGCTGTTATCGCTCACGGTTCTGGCATGACAATCAACACAGTTCAAGCCGTTACCGGCACCGATCATTACGTTGGAATTGCTGTTCATATGTCGGTCGTGCTTGCCTGAAAGAGTTGTAGCTGTGGCACTGGTTTTTTTTGTATCGTGACAGCTGGTGCAGTTGAGAGTGGCTCCCCAGGATGCTGTGGCAAAAATGGTACCGGGTGTACTCTGGCCATTGCTGTGGCAGTAAATGGAACTACATGTTTTTGTCTCTGCAGTATAGTTCCCCGAAGTCTGGAACGCGATATCCCTGGTTTTGTTCAAGTGAGCCGAAGAGTAGTCTCTTAATTTGTTGGCAACGTTTCTGTCTACCGTAGTCGCGTGGCATATTGCGCAGCCGCGTGAATCTGTCAAGCCGGCATCAACGGTATGCTTTTTGTGGCTGTTTGCCGCTGGAATACCGTTATCATAATTCGGCGCACCGAAGCTGTTGTTCCAGGATGCTCCCGCTTCACTGCCGTGACACCCGTTACAATCAAAACGCGCCGTGCCGCGCCAGGTTTTGCTGCCGGTCATGGTACGAAACACATTAATTTCCCGGCCTGAACTATGACAGTATACATTTGAGCACACCCCGGTTGCAGTGGCGTAGCTGTCGCTTCCGCCGGCCTTGACACCGGAATAATCTTTAAAGCTGTTAAGGTGATTGCCACGGGTTGTTATGACAGTATTGCTTGTCATGGAAACAGTCTTTGCGTGGCATTCCGCGCACATAAAGTTGTTGCTGCGACCAAGTGTCGAGTAGTTGTTCATGTGTGAACTGTGCTTGCCGGTATTGATGACGCCATAAGTGGGCGTTACCGTGGCGGCACCTCCATGGCATCCGGTACAGTCAGCCGGCATGGTGACTCCCCACAACGGTGTCGTAACACGTGTGCCGTTACCGTCAGAGTGGCAGGACGTCGAACAAGTGCCGGTATATGTGCCGGCAGTGTGCTTAGCTACAGGAGACGCCGTATAGCCGCTGGTCACTTCGACAGTGCCATTAGCATGAGTAACACCACCGCTGCTATTCTTTATCGCACCGGTATGACACTGCTCACAGAGCACATTGTTAAGAGCAAGATGTCTAGCATGACTGCCGGTTGCGGGTGCACCATCATCTGTAAAAGCTCCACCGGCGTTGTGGCAGGATATACATCCGCCTGATGAACCCCAGGTAGGCGAAGCCCCGGAGCCGCTGCTGTATGGATTGGAGTGACAGGTTGCGGCAGAGCATAAACCGTAAACACGACTATCTGACTGGCTGGGTAGGAAATTGTTGTTAGAGCCGGAATAGCGGTGTTGCGGTTTAATGTATAAAGGGCTGCCGACGGCATGGGCGTGTTGATACGGCGTAGCAGGGTCTGCAGTATGGTCGTTGTGACATAAAGAACAGGTTGTCAGGCTATTTCCGTATGAAGTTATGTGATTGGTATGCGAGCCTGTTATCGGTTTGGCACTGTGGCACAGACTGCAATTAGTCTCGGATGGGGCACCAAAGTTAGCGCTGCCCCAGCTTGGCGAAGTCTTCTCGAAATGACAATTAACATTGGAGCAGGTTCCCAGTGGCGTTGGAGGAACAGAAGTCTGATTGAAAAAAGATGGCCGGCTGTATGTTCCGCCTGCAGGGGCAGGGGAGCTGTTGATGTTTGCCTGCATCGGTATTTTCTTGTCACGGTGGCTGCTCATGTATGTTTCAACCGAACTGCCGTGGCATTTTGCACACGATACGGCGGTAGCGCCCGCATGGCTCTGGTGGTTGCCCTTGACGGCGCCGGTGTACGGATCACGTGTTCCGTTGGCTGAGTCAAGCGGGGGCATGTGGTGGCAGTCACTGCAATTAAGATCATATTGCGGTGCGGCCTGCACGGTTGCCCCGGTGAAGAGTGCAATCCCGAGCGTAATCAGACATGCTGCCACTCGAGTATTTGACCAACCGAGTCTGCGGAAGCTCTTCATTTCCTACTCCTTATCCCTGACACCTGACGGTGGTGCTTTTTAAACGTACTGTCCGGTGAGGGATCTGCATCCCCCACCGGCGTTGTTATACGGATTTGCAGCAAGATGTTACTATCGTTCTGTGCTCCAAGGTTTTGATGTCGCCATGTGGCAGCTGACGTTAAAGCAGCCACCTGACTTGTTAGCCCCACCACTAACCAGTTTTGCTCCGGTATAAACTATGAACGCGTCGTCGCTGAAGCGGAACTGTGGATCCACTTTTACAGTTACGTTTTCAACATTGTTGCTCATAGGCAGAGCTCTGGCATGATTTGCAGACCCGCCGAAATGACAGGGGGTACAGTTTTTCCAGGCATCGCCGGGCTTGGCGTCTTTGGCTATATGGGCAGCTACAAGGTGCGCGCCGCCGCCGCCGGAGTAATCTTCGAAACGGGCAGAAGACCACTGGCCCTGTGTGCCGAAAGCAAGACCGGAAACATTCTTTGGAGCCGGTGGATAACCGTGACAGGTATTGCAGGCACCGTTGGCAGCGAAGGCAAGACCGGCCTCAGGGTTATGCTTGTGACATTCGAGGCAGTTTGTTGTGCTGTCAAGATGAGTTGTTGGTGTAACACCTGCCTTGGTGAAGTATTGTGTTGTAGTGTGGCAGGTCTGGCAAACGCCTGTCTGGGCTCCATTGGCAAAGGTAGTGTTCCCGGAGAAGGTTACTGCGGTGCCGTTAATGGTTGTGTTAACCATCATGCTGTTAGCAGTCCCGTGTACATTATGGCAGTCGGCGCATTTGCTGCCGAGGCCTGTTGTCTGGTGGACTTTCATGTTGAGTGTACGTGCAGAAACTTTGGCAGCATCGTTATGGCAGCTGTTACAGCCAGCGCCAGCGGTGCTGGTGGTGAAGTTGCTGAAGAGACGCTTGGTGCCGCCTGTGCCGATGTGAGCACTGTCGTTGTTATGGCAGTCAATACATGCCTGAGCGATACCGGATTTGCCGTGACCGCTGGTTGCGGCAAGTGGTTTATCCGGTGCAGTTTTGCCGGCTATGATTGAAGGTGCTGCAGTGTTGTGGCAGCTTTCGCAGGCAAGCCTTGCTCCTCCTACACTTGTTGAGCTCTTCCAGGCTGTGGATTGTGTATGGCATGTATCGCATTTTGCCGTTAAGCCACCATTGCCTAAGGCAAGCGTGAGCGAACCATTAGTGATGCCGGTTACTTTGCTGCCGTCCAGATTAATTGACAGGTTATCGTGATTTGCTGCATTTACGTCGGTAAAAGCATGGCAGGAAGCGCAACCAGATGCAGTGGCGCCAATTGTAATGTTCGGACCGTACGTGCCACCAAAGTGAACATTGTGGAGAGCTGGATCGTCAGCATTGTATTGAGTGAAATTGGTCGCAAAAGGGGTGCCAACACTATGGCAAGTGCCGCAGACAGTACCTGCACCCGGATTACCCCAGATAGGTGACTTGCCGTTATGACATACAGTCGTACAGTTTTTCTGACCATCGAAGGCTGTAACAATTCCGCCGCCTACACCGACGACGCCGTTAACATGAAGGGCACTTGACTTAATTGCAGTACTGCCGATAGCTGTGGCTGTATGGCAGTCTTCGCAGGTTATGCCGGCTTTGGCTAGGTGCTTAACGTGTGAGCCGGTAGCAGAGGTTGGGATATTGTGACAACCATTACATTCAAGTGTTGCCCCCCAAGCGGCTGGCGGTGCACTTGTGAATAAACCATTGCCGCTGTGGCAGCTTATGTTGGCGCAGGTTTTGTTGGCTTGTTTGCCAAAAGTGTTGCCGTTCCCGGAAGTGAAGTTAATAAAGCCGTTTGTATGCTGGCTGCCGGCTATGATAGCTGTGCCGGTTGTAGTTGTGTTTGAGTGACAGTTAACGCAGGTGCCAGCTGAAGTGGCGTGCTTTACGTGGCTATTGGCTGCGTCATTGCCAGCTCCTCCGTTGTTGTATGAAGGGGCGCCGAATGTTACAGCAGTACCGTGGCAGCCATCGCAGCCAAGTGTTGCTGACTGCGTCCAGGTTACAGGTTTCTGTGTCGTTTTTCCATCCCAGTGACAGGTGGAGACTGCGCAGGTAGCGCCGTCGGAAACGACACCGACTTTTGTTCCCACCAAGTTCACCGTCCCATCTACGTGTTTGGCGAAATCGCTGATGGTACTGTTATTGCTGACCGTAGCAGAGTGACAGGTTACACAGCCGAAGTTTGTACCAATCACTGCGGCATTGTTTACGTGGCTGGCATGTTTGCCGGACAGAGTGTTGCTGGTGGAATCACCGTGGCAGCCAGCGCAGGTTAAGGTTGAACCCCAACTTGGAGTGGTAAAAGTTTTTGTACTCTGGCCGTTACTGTGGCAGATGATGTTGGAACACTGCGCTGTACCAATATCAAAGCTACCGCCGCCTGCAAACTTTACTTCAATGCCACGCCCGGCGCTGGTTGCGTGGGCAAAAGGCTTCGAAGCAGCTGTGTGATCTGCATGGCATGTCGCGCAGGATGAAGTGCCGGTGCCGAAGTAGGCGGCGTGCTTTGATCCGCTTACCGGGTGGTTACCGGTGGCAGGAGCAACAGCATGGCACTGGGAACAGTCTGTTATATTTGTAAAAGCCAAGCTGCCCCAGGCAGGCGTGATTTTTATTGCGCCCTTACCATTACTGTGGCAGCTTGCGTTGTCACACGTTCCCAGGGGGGAGGGTGGCACTGAACTCTGGTTCATGAAGCCGGGAGTTGCCGGTTTACGGCCGTATTTAAGCGCATCGGAGAACTCGATTGTCTTGTTGCGGTGCGAGTTTACGTATGCTGTTACGTCGTTATTAGCTGTGCTGTGGCATTTAACGCAAGAAGTTACAGCAGCAGTTGCGTGTCCCTGGTGATTACCGGGGATAGCGCCGTTGTTCGGGTTTTTCTTCGCTGTGCCAGAATCAAGTGGAGGCATCGAGTGACACGAATTGCAGTTCAGGGCGTACTGAGGTGCGGCATCTGCCGTAACTGAGTACATCATAAAGATTCCGAGCGACAACATCAACATTGTCACCTTTAGTGCCCCTGTGGTGAACCATCCCCATACTCTCATTTCCCCTCCTTCTTCCTGCGGGTATAATACAAAGCGCTATCGTTCATAACTCCAGCGCGGTGATTGACTCATATGGCAGTTGATGTTGAAACAGCTGCCGGTTTTGTTTGCAACGGCACTTGTCAGTTTTGCACCGGTATAAACGGTGAATGTGTCTCCGCTGAAACGGATCTGCGGATCAATATTTATTGTTACATTTTCTACATGGTTACGCATAGGCAGTGCTCTGGCATGATTTGCAGACCCGCCAAAATGGCAGGGGGTGCAGTTTTTCCAGGCATCGCCGGGCTTGGCGTCTTTAGCTATATGGGCAGCCACAAGGTGAGCGCCGCCACCGCCTGAGTAATCTTCAAAACGAGCAGAAGACCACAGGCCCTGTGTGCCGAAGGCAAGACCGGAAACGTTCTTTGGAGCAGGTGGATAGCCATGGCAGGAATCGCAGGCGCGGTTGGCAGCAAAAGCAAGCCCGGTGGCAGGACTGTGCTTGTGACATTCGAGACAATTGGTGGAGCTATCAACATGGTTGGCCTGAACCTGGCCGGCCTTGGTGAAATAAACGGTTGGCGATGTATGGCAGACCTGACAGACTCCGGTCTGGGAGCCGTTGACAAAGGTGTTGATGCCGCTAAAGCTGACTGCAGTTCCATTAATTGTGGAATTAACCATCATGCTGTTTGCGGTGCCGTGGGCATTGTGGCAGTCCGCACACCTGCTGCCGATGCCGGAAGCGCGGTGCGCCTTCACGTTGAGGGTTTGTACTGAAACCTTGGCGGAATCAGTGTGGCAATAGTTACATTCGGCGTTGATAGACCCGGTCAAGCCGCTGAGAAGGCGCTTGTTATCGCCGAGAGTAGCACTTATGTGTGAGCCTGAATTGTCATGGCAGGCGGTACATGCCTGAGCGATTCCTGCTTTGCCGTGCCCGCTTACAGCAGCGGAGCTCTTGTCGGGAGCGGTGATACCACCAATTACGGAAAGTGCACCACCGGCGGTACTATGGCAGCTTTCGCAGGTGACACGGCCGGCAGTCCAGTTGGTTGCCTGTTTGTGACAGGTTGAACAGGCGCCGGCAGCCATATCCACTTTGCCACTGACGTGGCTCGCGGCATTATTGGCTGTGTAAATATGGCAGATTGCGCAGCTGTTAACGCTGCCACCGGCAAGAGCGGGCCCGTATGCCGCAGCGAAGTGAGCGTTATGTCCGTTGCTTGCGATCAGTCCGTTTGCTGTTGTGGAAAGTGCTGCGTGGCAGCTGCCGCAGGCACCGCTGGCGCTTTTACTCCAGGCCGGTTTTGCTGCAAGGTGGCACGAGGTGGCGCAGGTTTTGTCAGATGCGGAAAAGTTGGTGATAGAGGCGCCTGCCACTTCAACTATAGAGTCACCATGCAGGGCGCCTTTTATGATGGTTGAATTACCGGAAACAGTTACTGCATGGCAGGTGTCGCAGCTGTATCCTCTGGTTTTAACGTGTGCAGAGTGGGCGTTGGTTACAAGGGTAGAGGCATCACCATGGCAAGCAGCACAATTTCCACCGGTGACCGAGAAGGATGATACGGAGTTATTGTGGGAATGGCAGACGTTACAAACATTTGGATCGTTACTGTTATGTAGTGCCGGTGCATTGGTGCCAGGTGCCGGAACGGCATGACAGCCCTGGCAAACGCCTGTACCGGTGCTGTTTTTGTATGCCCGCATACTGCCGGTCCGGGTAAAGAAGATGCTTGCGGCAGCGCCGGTGGCCGCATTTTTCACATTTCTGCGGATCAGGTAGGTGTTAATTCCTTTGCTGCCGGTCGGATCATTCGGGTCATATTCAACATGGGCGCCGTGGCAATCGTTACACTGAATATTTTGCCCTTTAGCGTTATGATTGGATTTTTTGGCGTGGCAATTAGTACAGATGTTCAGCTTGTCCGGCTGATTCGCGGCAACTTTGTCGCCATGGTGATCTGTGTGCAGCAGAGAACCGTCGCTGCTGCTGAGGTTTTCAAAGTTAGCTTTGCCGTCTACGGTAGAGCTGCGGGAATCGCTAAAATGTACCCCGTGGCATGTTGTACAGAGAAGATTTCCACCCGATACAGTAAGGCGGGATTTAAGGTCGGAACTGCTGTTAGCACTGTTGGCATTTAAAGGCGGCTGATTGAAAGCGCCGGGTTTTGCAGCGGCTAAAGAGTCGTAGCTGAACGAAACCGGATGGCTCCCCTGCAGATGGGATGATACATTACGCGAACGGTGACAATCCATGCAGAGCTGGTCCTGGTCGTTGGCAATGCGCAAAAACTTGCCCGGAACTGTAACAACACCGGACGCATCTTTAATGTCACCTTTGTTATGCTGGTCGTGACAACGAACGCATGCCAACTTGTTTCCGCTGCGGCTTCTCAGGTCGTTAGGATTCATGGCTGGCAACAGCGGTGCCTGTGCACCGGCGGCTGCCACGGTATCCGGGCCGTCCCAGCGATGTGACGTCTGGTACATGCTGCTATTGTAAGTAGAATGATTGTTGAATGGATCAGCAGCATCTGCGAGTGTAATAGCTGCTGTTTCGCCTGGGCGGTGGCAGCTGAGGCAGATATTATTGTAACCGGTGCTGCCAAGAGTCAGGTTCGACGTATGGCATGTGGCGCAGGCGTATCCGGCATCAGGATTGTAGTGCGGCGCATCAACAGCTTCGGCCGTAAACGGCAGGATAAGTACGTAGAACGCACAAACCAGTAACGCTGCTACCGATTTATTCATGATTAGCTCCTGAACAGCAAAGACAACTGCGGTAATGTTTTGAAACCGTGCATTGTCATGGATAGTGTTAAGTCGTTTCATCTATCTGGTACCAAAAGTAACTGCGGTGCCGAGATCTATCTGTCCAGTAAGATCCACCGGAACTCCGGTGGCAAATCCTTCCAACTGTTTGTCCTTGATTATTGTCGCTGCAGCAAACTCTGCCAAAGTATAGCTGATTGAAATGTCACACGTTAAATCAGCAAAAGTGCCAGTTTTGATTGGTGCAGAACTGGTTGTAAGTACGGCAAAGGTAACAGTATTGTTGTTGGCAGAGAATGCGCTGGCCGGATCATATTGCAGTTGACCGGCGTCATTGTGGCCACTAAGGGTACAGGTCTCTTTGGTAACGGTTACCCCGATCGGCAGCTGTACGGTTAACTGAATGGCTCCTAAAGGGGCGGAAGGTTCCACTCCACCTGTGCTGACAGTGCTGAAGGTCAGTTTGGCTGTCTTTTGAACAGGAACGTCCGGTGTGCCTGTAGCCCCACCACAAGCGGTAAGGCCCAGAAGGAGAAGTGCCGCTAATGCTCTGTTTCTGATGGTTTCCATTGTTTGTACCCTCTCCAGCTCTTTACTGGCCAAAGCCAACCGCTTTATGCAGAATAGTGATGACATCATCGAGGCGAATCCTGCCATCAGGTGTTTGTTTGCCGTTTGTCATTGTTACATCTGAATAGAGCTTGTCTTCATCAGATGCTTGTGCTGCGCCGAGCGAAAACTGCAGTACTTTCAGGGCATCTGAAATATCCACAGAGCCGTCGCGGTTGATGTCGCCGTCACGACTGCTGCCGCCACCGGCGCCGAGAGCATAGATATTGAGGCTTGAAGCGTCGTATCCACTTAAATCAAGGGTGCCGCTGCCGCTGCCCGGGACAGGTACAATCTTTCCGGAGCTGTCTTTGGCGTAAAGGATGCCGCCAAATTTTGCCTTGTATGTTTTTGCTGATTTGTTGATTTCGATGGTGGGTACTTTATCATCGTAAACCAGGGTGCGATTGCTGGCAGAGGTGTTGCCGTTTGCGTCTGTTGCGCTGACTTCAACGGCATAACTGCCAACAGCAGTAAAGGCAACTGTCACGGCAAAGTTTCCCGAGTTTGTCATGCTGACCGGGGTAGGGGAGCCGTTAACAAGAGCAGTTATTGAAACGCCCGGTGTTGAGGTGCCGACTAAAGTGTAGTTTTTTGCGGTGGTGGTTATAGTTTCAGACGGTGTTGTTATGCCGACGGACGGCATTTCAGAGCTGTAGGTAATCGATTTGGCGACTGTTGAAACCTTGACAGGATCAGTCACGTCGGCGGCTTTAATTTCAATCTGATTTAAGCCTGACAAAAGGTTGTTGGTGGCCACTGTCCAGGTGATATCAGTAGAGGCGGGGACGGCGGCCAAAACGGATTTGGCTAAATTCTTTTGCGATGTAACCGTTACCTGAATTCCATTTATTGTTACCGTAACCGTAAAGCCGGCCGGTGTTATAAAGGTGAAGGTATATTGTGGTTCAGAGGTGCCGGCTGCAGGGGGATTCACTACTGCATCACCCGGGATGGCGACAGTTATCTCTGCCACCGTTGGGTCATAGGTAAGAGCGCGTCGGTCAGGAATACTGATGTTACCGGCTATGTCTTTCGCGGTAATGATGATATCGTTCTTTCCCAGTGCCAGAATTACCGGCAGGCTGTACAAGCCATTGTTGACCGGTACCTGCGCTTGTACACTCCCGTTGACAACAGCGGTTACTACAGTGGCACTGGCATCAGTGACGGTTCCGGATATCGATTGCACCGGCGTCTGGCTGGTGCTGCCATCAGTAAGCGCATATACGGTTAGTAACGGTTTGATGTCGTCCAATAATACATTGATGCTGGTTATGGCGTCACTTAAACCCTCTTTTTTACCTATGACAAGAAGGTTGTTGGCCCCGGAAGCAAGTGTCACTATGCAACTCCAGGAACTGCCGGTAACTAAAGCAGATACGCCGTCAACGGTTACACTTGCACCGCTGGTTACGGTGCCGGACAGGGTAAGCACATTTTCACCGGTTGGCGATGGGAAGCTGCCAAAGGCCAGAACCACCGGCGTTCCTGTCTGGGAGATGACGTTGATGGTTATTGTTCTGCTGCTAGTGCCGGACGCATTGACAGCAGCAACTGTCAACACGTTTGCGCCTACATTTAAGGTAAGTGACGCTGTCCAGGTTGTGCCGGAAACAGCGGCATCAACACCGTTTACCCTGACGGCGGCTCCACTGGTAGTCGTGCCGGTAAGGGGCAAAGCTGTCAGATTTGTTGCCAGAGGGTAACTGCCAATAGTTAGCGCTGGACCTGTTGATACAGCTCCTGCAGTTCCGCCGGAGATACCGAACAGGGTCAGAGAGCCGGAGCCATTGGCAACTATCAGGCGGCTGTTTGCTGAATCCGAACTGTCAAACAGCAGATCGGACGGCACTACCAGATTGCCGCTTTTCATGCCGTAGCCGCCAATGTAACGCAGAAATCTCTCGTTGGCGGTCGCATCAAGTACCTGCACATTTCCCTGAAAGGTATCAACCACATACATACGCATCAGTTTTTGGCCATCAGCTGAATATTCAAAGGCGATTGACTGCGGCAGGGTGAATTGCAGCGGCCCGGATCCAAAGGCTCCTACAGTTTTCTGCCAGAGGCCGGTAGTGCTGAAAAATTGTACTCTCCCGTTAAGCGTATCGACTACTGCGAGCTGATTCGATAGTTTTTCGTAACTGATTCCGCTTGGCTGCAGAAGCAAGCCGTTATCCCGGCCAGCGGATCCAAAGCTGTTCAGCGGCTTTCCGGATGCTGCCACACCGGTGGTGTGCGGGGTTAAATCTGAGTTAAATACCTGTACGCAATTATCGACTCCGTCAGCTATGTAAATTAAGCCGGCACTGTCTACAGCGATGCCGTTACTCTTTTTGAAGGAGCCAAAGCTCTTTTTTACGCTGCCGCTGTTAGCGTCAAGCACCATCACAGAGTTGCCGCGACTCACCAGGATATCGCCGTTGGCTGCTACGGCAACCCCTTTTGGTGTAGTTGCGCTATGGAAACTGCCCATCAATTTCCCTGCATTGTTATATTTATTCAGCCCGCCACCGCGTGGATCTGTCACATAAATATCGCCACTCTGGCTGATAGCAAGCCGGACCGGTGTGCGTACGCCCTCTTTTATCGAGTTCAGGGTCCTGACTATTGGAGCTGTAACGCCGTACACACTGGGTGTCAACGGAGCCAGTCCCATAACCAGAAAGAGTGCGAGTCCGATGACGCGGGTACTACTGCTGCGAGTGGTCATGTTAATATGCCTCCGGGCTGAAAGCTTGCTGACACAGGCTGACGAACTGATTTCATCTGTTCGATGATGTACATTATTCATTTCGATCTCTTTTCCTGGTTGCTCGATCGCTTGCTCATACGGCTACTGTTACCAATCCTTTTTTTGAGTATGGCAGACGGCGTTACCCGCTACCGTGCAGGATGGAGAAGCATAATTGAGATTGCTCCGGAGTGTGTTTTTTGCCGGCGGATTAAAGCCAACCGAAGAAAGGTTGCTGAAGTGCCCCGCTATATTTGCCATATCCAGATGGCACACGGTACATGCCAGTTGCTCGTCGACAACGTGCCTGGTGTGTTGTCCAGACCAGTAACCATTGTACTGGGCAGTGCCTGCTGAGTGACATTCGCTGCAGGCAATTGTGACGTCAAGTGATGTCCCCCAGGCGGGGGTTGTTCTGCCGCCATGGCATTTAACACTACTGCAGGATTTGCTGTTCTTATTGTATGAGGCTGTCCCGCTTTTGGCATTGAAGACGAACAGGATGGAAGAAGTTGCATTACCGAACGTGCCTTTGTAGTGACCCAGAGAACCCATGCCGCCTCCGCTGTGGCAAACCTGACAGTTATGTGACATTTCCGGCAGCAGCAGGTGAGCAGCATGTGATCCGCCAAGGTTTGGTAAGGTGATGCCATTAGCGTGGCAGGAGGTACACATGCCGTTTTGTGGCAATTGTCCTGCGAGAAGGCCTATATGACAGCTTTTGCAGGAGGGTCCGCTTCCTCCGCCAAAGTTGACACCATGGCAGAGCGCGCATGCATTGGCCTGATTGCCGGCGTCTTTATGTGAGGTCCATAGTTTTGGATGCGCCATGTTGATGCTGTGACAACCGGAGCTTTCGCAGCCTGCGATCAGCGAGCCGATAGCTAGATTGAAACGGGGATTGCTTCCTGCAGTGCCAGCGACTCCATGGCATACATGACATTCCGCCAGATCTTTTCTTGCGGCAACTCCGTGAAGCAGCGGATTGGTAAAAGGGAGCTGATGGGTGATTGTGCGGGGGCCATGCTTGTCCGCATGGCACTGTCCCAGGCCGGCCTGGTTGAAACAATCGACTTTAGTTATGCCACCTTTTAAGTCAATGCCGTGGCAATCGCGGCACTGATCTGGTGTCTGGCGATATGCGGAGCGATGCCCGGTTGACCAGTTATCCGGGTGCTTGCTGCTGCTGCCTAATGCCGGTGACTGGTCATTTACTTTGCCGCAGGCAAAGAGGGCGAGGCTGACGACTGTCAGGCAGAATATGTTTTTCAACGATGATCTTGAGGGCATTTTATTCACCTCTCCTATTTATGACAGGCGACGCAGCGCTCATTATTGGCTCTTCCGTGGCAGCGATAGCAGCTGGCCGGATCAAGTTTTCCCTCAATTTTGTGCATGGTCATGAAGTTGCCGCGATGCTGCATTTCCCGGTCGGGACGGTCGCCAAAGCGGGTCGATGGTTTCATTTCGACTTTATTTGAGTGGCAGTCCGTGCAGAATGAGCTTTTGTGGCAGGTTGCACAGAGTCTGTCATCGGAGGCGGCGTAATATCGGTGGCTTTTAACGAAGGAGCGTGTGTGGTTGAAAGCATTGAAAGCCTTCATAGTGCCTTTTTGCTGGTCTTCATGACATTCAGCACAATTTACCTGCTGCCCGACTGCCAGCGCTTCAGGGTGCGATGCGGGGAGGCCTGGGATGGCTTTCATCTGGGCACAGGATGCAGCTATGGAGATAATTCCGGCTGCTGCCAGTATCGCGAAGAGCGGTTTACTAAAGGTCATTTTTTTACTCCAATACCGGGGTAGCTCATGTTGTAGGTCAAACGGAGCAGGGCTTTGGTTTCTTCGGTAAATTGGGGGTTTCTGCCGTAGCTGAGGTCTCCTGACAGTGCCAGTGCCGGGGTGAAGTGATAGCCCAGTGAGGTGGTTCCTTCCCAGGCACTGCTTTTTCCGTAAATATTGTTTTTGAAAAAATCACCCAGGATGTCGATAGCAACGAAGTAGCTTTTGCTATCGCGCATGGTGTAGCAGCGCAGTTCGTGATAAGACGCTGGAGGGTTTACACCGACTGAGAATCCCTGCCCGGCATTCAGGTAATGATAACCGAAGCCGCCACGTATGGAATTTTCTTTATACTTTACGCGGACTTCTCCGCCAAAGCGGTCGGCACTGCCGAATTCCCGAGTGTAATGTTTGTAATCTGCGGCAACTTCAAGGTTTTTATCTACTTCAAAAGCTGCGCTTAGTCCTGTCTGAGTCGATCTGATGGCCATTTTACTGATATCATTCGGGAGTGGGCTCCAGGTGTATTGGTCCCCTTTTTCCCGGTACTGGTTGATTTCGCCCGTCAATACCAACCGTTGACTCTGTTTGACATTGATCAGATAAGAATGTTCGGTAAACCGTGCAGTTTCTGGATTGAAGCTGCTGTGCCCGATGATGTCGATTGATTTCTTTGGGGTAAGCCAGATATCGGCACCGACTCTGCGGTACTCTTTGGTTGCCTGTGTGACCAGTGTGGGTGCGGCACTTTGGTAGATTCCGGAAAGGCCTGCTTCCAATAATCCAGTGTGACGGTAATTAATGCGGCCACCGTAGACCATGTCCCCTTTGCCGTCGCTGTTTTCGCCCTTGAGGTTGGTGCTGTGTACAGTAGCGCCGAGAAAGCCGGAGATGCCAATGCCCATAGGCAGGTCGGTGCGCGCGCTGACGCCGTCAATCTGCTCGTTGACAATACCTTCGCGGACTGAGAAGCGTCCGCCCCTGATAATGGCGTTTGCCTGGTCGAAACGATATTGAAGGTAACCGTAGTTGAGGCTGCCGGAAGTGGCGTTGTTATTGTAACTGTTGTCGCCAAGATCAGTCCGCCCCCAGCCGTAGAGGTGGAGCGACAGGTTGCCGTCGGCCAGTTTATCGGCTGTTAATCCAACAAATTGGGTTGCAGGGAGAAATGATTCCTTTGACCCTCCGGAAACGTCACGCCGGGCTATGCCGAGGAACGTAGTGGAGTCAACGGTTACGTCGGCAGCCAGTACAGTGATCGGAAGAATCACGAGGCACACTAGCTGGAGCAGGCTTGGCCCGATTAATTTCATGGTACTCCTTAGCCCTGCGAGTCTAAAAAATATGCTGATAAATACCAATACGAGGTGTGTCTTTATATTTAATTAAAATGGAAATTGTAAGTCAGGAAAATCCTGAGGCGAGAAAAAACAAGTGGTTATTTTATTGAAAAAACGACAGTTGAGGCGAACCGTGATACGGTGATGGGGCTTTGGTTTTCATATACTGGTTACTCCTTCACGAAGAGCATATTTGGTCAAAATTGCCACATTGAAAATATTCAGCTTCTTCATGAGTTGCTGGCGATATGTTTCGACTGTCTTTGTGCCGATTCCGAGTGAAACGGCAATTTCCTTGGTGTTATTGCCACCGGTGATGAGTTTAAGCACCTCTTGTTCACGGGGTGTCAGCTCTGCTATGGGTTCCGGGTGGTTTTCTTTTTGTTGAACGTAACTATTGATAACACTTTCAACTAATTTAGAGCAGACATGTGTCTCGCCATTGGCAACGGCACGGATTGCACCCAAAAGTTCGTCGGAGTCGCACCCTTTTACAAGGTAACCATTAACACCTGCATTCAGTGCCTGTGTTACAAAATGTTTATCTGAGTGCATGGACAACATGATAACCCTGCAAGCCGGTGCCTCTGACGCTATGAGGCGAGTTGCTTCGACACCGTTCATTTTCGGCATACTCATATCCATCAGAATCACATCAGGTTGATGCTCTATCGCTAGCTGAACTGCTGACCGACCGTTGTCTGTCTGAGCAATAATAGTTATATCCTGCTCACGCCCCAGAACATGGCAAATTCCTTCCCGCACTATATTGTGATCATCTGCCAGCAGAAGTCGTATCATTTTTTTACTCATCTCCGGGCATACCTTTCTTGAATGCTATACAAATAATGGTGCCTGCAGCAAAACACGCGTGCCGCGCCCCGCTTCAGATTCCAGCATCATGGTCCCACCCATATGCAGGATTCTTTGGCGGATGCTGAAAAGGCCGAAACCATTTTTTTGTCCTTTTTGTCTATCGATCTGTTTAAGATCAAAACCAATGCCCGCGTCAGTGACTTCAACTTGTACCCCCTCGACATTATGGTTTAGAACCACCGACACTTGATCTGTTTTGGCATGCTTCACCACATTCACAAAAAGCTCGCGTATTACGTGAAAAAGAGCGGTGCTTGTCTCAATAGGAATGCTTTCCTGTTCAACTGCATTAAGGATTGTCACCTTTAAGCCGTGTTTTTCATTGAATTCGTCGCCCAGCCATTCAAGGGCCGCTTCAAGACCGAATTCATACAGGAGCGGCGGACTGATCTGTGTCGTAAGCGAACGCACGTCTTGAATTATCGTGCCCAGTACATCGTTTATTCCTTCAATTGATGATTGGCACTTGCCGCATGAACTTTTACAGTTGAGATCATTCAGTTTCATCTTGGCGAAAATTAAATTCTGGCCGAGGTTGTCGTGCAGTTCGGTGGCAAAACGTCGCCTTTCTCGTTCTTCAGCGATGCATAGCTCTGTTGAGAGCGCCTGTAAATTGTTATTGGCGTTTATCAGCCCCAGTTCCGTCTGCATGTGCATTTCAATTTCATTAGACAGGGATGCTGTTCGTTCCGTCACTAATATCTCAAGTCCATCCATGTAGAATCGCAGTTCCGACAAAATTAATGCAAAAGTTCCGTACACAAAGAGCCGGGAAGCTGCGTTCCAATAAACGACTATTCCATTAGTATACGTTATGTCCCACAAGGTATGGGCGTACGTAGCGAGAAAAACGCTGACTATGGCGGCTGTCAACCCTTCATATTTTCCGGAGAACCAGACGATCAAGCCAATCGGCATAAGGTAAAATATGGATAACGAAACTTCCCAGCCGCTCGCACAGTCGATTATTCCTACAATAATAATTACCGAAAAACAGATTATATTTACGAACGATCTGGGCATTGCCACTTTGTTCACTCTGCGGAACATATTTTAGTTCTCCATGTGTTTTTGTTGGAGTCAGCGAAAACAGATGCTTATAGTAGGCAACAGAAAACCGGGTTTAATGAAATCTATGGCGAACATTACAACTAATGTGCCATTCAAAAAATAAGATAAAAAGCAATAAAAACTGCATGTTATAAACACTATAATAAATGGCGTCAGTTCTGCCGTGGTGCAACATTAGTTGACAAAAAGTGTGATAAAACAGGGAAAAAGTTGTTAATACAGATAGTTAAGCGATGTAGACATAAGTTGCAGGCGCAACTTATGTCTTTGGCGGTGAAAAAGGCAGGTTGGAATGACTGTAAGATGCTGATAACAGCGTTAATGATGAGGTGGCTTTGACACGCTGTTAGAGAGTTTGATTGATTTCAAACGGTGACTCTGGTATGTTAAATATCATTGTAACTATATAGCACTATGCAAAATATTGTTAATTCTGTGTGAGTTTCACACTGATTGCGGACGTGCCTAACAGTTGTAAGAGGCAGACAGGGGAAACCGGGATGAAAATCGCGCTTATAATATTAATCACTTTGGTGGCGGGGTGTACCAAGGTAAGTGATGAGGAATTACAGGCGAAGATCAATGCCTGCTCTGCAGCCGGGATGAACTATTCATACCTGAATGACTTTAGAGGCAGGCCGTATGACGTGATGTGCGTTGCCAAAAGATTACGATAAACAGTTAGTTAATACTATTATGCTGTTGCTTGTATCAAGGACATGCGCTATTCTGCCGATGATCTTTTCCTCATATAAGCGTGTTTACTGGCGTAGTGGTGCATAGAATGTTCAGGCTCCTCCATAATAATATAGTTCGCAACTTTTCGACACGTAATCCAACTATAACACTGCTGTATTGTTCTGTTTTCCTTCTGTTTCTCGGTTGGCTCGATATCATTACCGGCGATTACTCGCTTATTGTTTTCTACCTCATTCCGGTCTCTCTTGCTGCATGGTTTGTCAGTCGGCAGAGCGGCCTGCTTTTTTGTCTGCTGGCCGTTGTCGTTCGTTTTGTTGCTGATGAATGGCCACGTTCGGCAATTTTTAGCCATTCTGTTCAGCATTACTGGAACGTTCTGATTGAATTCCTCTTTCTGGTTATTATGAGTCTGCTCTTTTCAGCGCTGAAAAAGAATCTTGAAAACGAAAAAGAGCTGGCGCGCCGTGACCCACTTACAAATACGCTGAATCGTCGCTCTTTCTTCGACTTGGCTGAACATGAGATCAATCGCTCACAACGCTATGATCTGCCCTTGACGGTGGCGTATATTGATCTGGATAATTTTAAAGTTGTAAATGATCAACTTGGTCATAAAACCGGTGATTGTCTACTGATGGAAGTAGTTGCAACAATCCGGTCAAATATCAGGAGTTCAGATATTCTGGCTCGATTCGGTGGCGATGAATTTGTGATACTGCTGCCGAATACGCCAGGAGAAGCTGCGTTGGCGTTTCTGAATAAAGTACATGAAAGCCTTAATCAGTCAATGGAGCTGAAGGGGTGGCCGGTCAGTTTTAGTATCGGGGCTGCCACGTATGTTAAGTCTCCTCTAACGGTGGATGAAGTTATCCATCATGCTGATGAACTCATGTACTCGGTCAAGCATGGCGGCAAGAACAGACTGCTTCACAGAGAGATAGGAGAGGACGCACATGGCTAAGGGAAGTTTTGACGCTACGGGCTTGTTTGCCCCTTTGATGCTCCGTATTCCGCTTGGTCTGATCTTCATGGCACACGGTTCACAGATGCTGTTCGGCCTTTTCGGCGGGCAGGGATTAACCGGTACGTTCAGGACTTTTGAAGATAAAATGGGTATTCCACCGATTTTTACGTTATTGGCAATCATCGCCGAATTTGGCGGAGGTTTCGGAATTCTCACCGGGTTCATGACGCGCCTCTCTGCCGCCGGTGTCTCGGCGGTTATGTTGGTTAGCATCTATAAAGTTCACTGGATTCACGGTTTTTTTCTTAACAGCAGCTGTGTTGCCGGTCGCGGCCACGGCATTGAATATAATATTGCTCTGCTCGGTATGGCGCTTTATCTGGTGATCGC
Source organism: uncultured Geobacteraceae bacterium (assembly GCA_903875605.1). Taxonomy (GTDB): domain Bacteria; phylum Desulfobacterota; class Desulfuromonadia; order Geobacterales; family Pseudopelobacteraceae; genus JACRCG01. The sequence goes on from CAIQWT010000032.1 coordinate 30,169, forward strand.
CGGGGGCGGCAGATGGTGTCTTGACCGACTGGTATTCCGCTCTTAGATTCAATCTCATCGTTTTTAAATTCCTGGCGGGCTTGCCCGCCTTTCTATTGTCTAAGGAGCTCTGCCCAGTGGAACTGTTCAACCAGAAAGAAGTTGAAAAACGCCGTACCTTTGCCATAATCAGTCATCCCGACGCCGGTAAGACAACTATTACAGAGAAACTTCTGCTTTTCGGCGGAGCCATTCAGCAGGCCGGCGAGGTCCGTGCCCGCAAGAGCGCTCGCCATGCCACTTCAGACTGGATGGATCTGGAAAAACAGCGTGGTATCTCAGTGACTTCGTCGGTAATGAAGTTTACCTATGACGAAAGTGAAATAAACCTGCTTGATACTCCAGGCCACAACGATTTTTCAGAAGATACTTATCGTGTACTGACCGCCGTTGACTCCGTACTGATGGTGATCGACTCAGTTAAAGGAGTAGAAAGTCAAACCCGGAAGCTGCTGGAAGTATGCCGACTGCGGCACACTCCGATCATGACTTTTATGAACAAGCTCGACCGGGAAGGACAGGAGCCGTTTGATCTCCTTGACGATATTGAAAAAAACCTCCACATGCAGACTGCGCCTATTACCTGGCCGATCGGTATGGGCAAAAGGTTCCGTGGCACTTATCATCTGTACACTAAAGAGCTGACTTTCTTTGACGCAGAAGCGGACAACGGCACCGGAGAAATAATTACTGTTAACGGCCTTAATGATCCCATTCTGGATGAACTTCTGGGGAGTCAGGTAGTAGAGTTGAGAAATGATATAGAGCTGCTGGAGGGAGCCGGCCATCCCTTCAATATGGCTGAGTATCTTGCCGGTCGCCAGACGCCGGTTTTCTTTGGCAGTGCTATCAATACGTTCGGCGTACAGCAGCTGCTCGACGCCTTTGTCCAGTATGCACCACATCCGCTGCCTCGCGAGAGCGCCACTCGCAGTGTCTCCCCATACGAAGAACCTTTTAGCGGCTTTACCTTTAAGATTCAGGCGAATATGGACCCGGCGCATCGTGACCGCATCGCGTTCTTCCGGATCTGTTCCGGCAAGTTTACCCGTGGCATGAAGGTTCGCCATGTCCGTCTGGGGCGTGATGTTCAGATCGCCAATGCCACTATCTTTATGGCGCAGGATCGAACCAATGTTGAAGAGGCCTGGCCGGGTGACATCATCGGCATTCATAACCACGGCACAATCAAGATTGGTGATACCTTCACCATGGGTGAAGATCTCAAATTCACCGGTATTCCGAGCTTTGCCCCCGAGCATTTCCGCAAGGTGCGACTGCTGAATCCGATGAAATCCAAAGCACTGGAAAAAGGGCTGGTACAGCTGGCAGAAGAGGGCGCCACACAGGTGTTCAAGCCGTTGATGGGCTCAGACTGGGTGATTGGCGCAGTTGGACTCCTGCAGTTTGAGGTAGTTATGCATCGCCTTGAACATGAATACAGCGTTAAAGTGGCTTTTGAACCGGTCAGTTATGTTACAGCCCGCTGGGTAAGTGGTGAAAAGAAGTATATCGAGGATTTTGAGAAGAAAGAGGCGATGCACGTTTATATCGATGGTGAAGGCAAACTGACCTATATGGCCGGCAGTCAGTGGCGCCTGGATAATACGATTGAAAGTTGGAAAATGCTGGAGTTTCATGAAACCAGTGAGCACAGTTAGTGAGGAAACCGACTACGGAGATGCGGGGGCGGAAAGGGAAAAGAGAATCATCCAACTTTAAAGCAACTGTGCAGGCCCTCGTAGGCATGTCATACAGCCATTTTCCGCTTATTCTGCCGGGTGTACATCCGCTGGTGGCACCGCTCATCATGTTTCGTCTTAAACGGCGCGGGTATTCAAATTGTCGTGTCGAGGTCTCAGGTTCAGGACTGGTAGTGTACGCAGACCGTTGACGGTAAGTTTTTCATTACATAAATTTTGATATTTCAAAGCCAATCTGCCCGAGCGGCAGTACTTCATCAGCAACGCCACCATCTACGCAGGCTTTAGGCATGCCGTAAATAGTTGAGGTCGCTTCGTCCTGTGCGATCGTAACCCCACCCTTCTGCTTGAGCGTCTGCATCCCTTTAAAACCATCACTTCCCATTCCGGTAAGAATAACACCAAGCATGGCGCCTGCTGAAGCCTCTGCCATACTTGACATCATAAGGTCGATTGAAGGGATGTAGACATAGTGCGGATATGCACTGGTTGGTTGAGTCCGGACTACTAGGTGTGTCCCCTGGCGTACCAACGTTGTGTGCATTCCCCCCGGCGCAACCAGAGCCAGGCCAGGCTTGAGGATGTCGCCGTCGACCGCTTCACGAATAGTCATTGAGCATTTTGCGTTAAGCCGGTCGGCATAAGGCCCGGTAAAAGCTTTTGGCATGTGGATGCCGACCATGATGCCATAGGGGAAGTTTACCGGGATACGCGATAGGACTTCCTGGAGCGCAACCGGTCCACCTGTGGAAGCTCCGATACCGACATACTGAATTTTTTTGCCGAGAAATTTTGATGAAGTCGGTCGTTGAAGTACAGTGTTGCCGGTTGCTGCCGGGCGTGCCGACGGAGATGCCGTACCGTGTGAACGTCTTAAGTTTGATGCGAGCGCTTCCTTGATCTTGCGCATCAGTTCCTGGCGGAAAATATTCTGGGCATCTGAAGAGTCGGTAACATTTTTAGGAATGTAGTCAACAGCTCCGGCGTCAAGTGCTTCAAAAGTTGACGTAGCGCCTTCATTGGTCAGGGTAGAGACCATAATGATCTTAGTCGGTGCCTTGGCCATGATCTGTTTCAGGGCGGTAATGCCGTCCATACGCGGCATTTCGACGTCCATCGTGATGAGATCAGGCTTGAGGGCAATGGCCTTTTCTACGCCCTCTATGCCGTCACCCGCCGTGCCAACGATATCAAAGGAAGGTTCTTTTGAAAGGACACTGCGGATAGCCATCCGCATAAATGAGGAGTCATCAACTATCAGAATACGGGTTTTTACTTGATGCGGCATTATCATCAGGGCGTCGCCTTTTAGCTGTATGTCAGCCTTAGAGAGGTGAGAAAATAGAGGCGACCAGTTCTTTTACATCTGGAATAGCATCATCAAGCTCATAACAGAAGCGTTCCACATCCATCTGCTCAAGCGCAGGCGATTCATTTTTCAGTATCGTCCAGGCTTCTTCGTCACCCAGATTGAAGCTGATCCACTCCAGGCCTCCGTAGTTCAATTCGCGCACAGTACAGAATAGATCTGACAGATTGACGATGGCACAAAGAATCGGATCAACAACCGCCTCACCAGGGTTATGGTGATGCGCTATGACATCGCAATAGGCTTCGGGAAAGTTCCATTTACGCGCCATGCTGAGACCGATCTCGCAGTGCGTAGTGCCGAGAAGTTCGGCCTCGGCCTCAACGAGTTTTACAGGATGGGTCTTGATGTATTCAAGGACATCTGAAAAAGGCTCACGCAGAAAGTTGCTTAAAAAAACTTCGCCCAAATCATGAATAATACCCGATATGTAGGCTTTCTCAAGATCCTGGTAGCCGATTTTTTTGGCGATGATTTTGGAAACCATACCTACTCCGAAGGAATGTTCCCAGAAGGCATTCAGTTCCAGCGCACCGGTTGTTCCGTCAAAAGCGTTGATAACAGACGTCGTTAGAGCCAGTTCGCGTACATGACGCAGTCCGAGGTAAACAAGGGCTCGTTTCAGTGACGTGATTTCCTGGGCAGGCTTATATACCGGCGAGTTAAGGAGTTTCATGATTCTGGCAGTCATAACCTGATCGGAAAGCATCAAATCAGCAACCGCTTCGACGCTGACATCGGGGTCATCAAGCAGCTGCAGTACTTTGGTCGCGACAATCGGGATGGTCGGAAGATCGTCAACAGCTCCAACCAGTATTTCGGCCCGCTCTAACATTAGATTTTTATCCATACAATTAAACCTCTTGGGTTATTTTTTGTAGCCAAAGCCGCCGGGAAAGTGGACCGTCTTGAACTTGTCGTTGACACCGTGCAGGGATTCCGACTGCCCGACAAAGAAGTGCCCGTAGGGCTGCAGGTTGTTGTAAAAGTGCTGTACGACTTTTGACTTCGAAGCGGTATCAAAATAGATCAGGACATTGGCGCAGAAGATAAAATCAAAACTCTTCATAAAAATCATTTTTGAATCTTCATACAGGTTGAGCTTGTTAAAGGTAACGAATTTCTTTACTTCAGGAGACAGAATGAACTTACCGTTTTCCTCGCGGATATATTTTCTCTTGTACACTTCCGGGATGTTTCTCACCGAATAAGCGTTGTAAATTCCTTCCTTGGCCTGTGCTATCACAGTTTCATTAATGTCGGTACCAATAATCTCGATAATCCAGTCTTTGAGCAGTGTGGAACGCTTTTCAAGAAGGATCATCGCCATCGTATAGGCTTCCTCACCAGAAGATGATGCGGCGCTCCAGATGCGCAGTTTGCGGAAACCCATTTTGTTCTTCACGCTAACCAGTTCCGGAAGCAACTTGTTTTCCAGCGCCGCTAACTGAGGTACATTACGGAAAAAATAAGTTTCGTTGGTGGTGATTTCATCCATCAAAAACTTTAGTTCTTCAGATCCGCGAGCAGACTTCAGCAGGAGGTAATAGTCTTGACATGTTTTGGTGCCGGTGGCTTCCATGCGTCGCGTAAGTCTACTTTCCAAAAAATATTTTTTGGTAGTGTGAAAATACATGCCGCAAATGTTGTAAATAAAATCACGTAGTTGCTCAAAATCTTTATCGCTTATAGCCACGTTTCACTCCTTAGGCGTCTTTACCAGTGCTCTGCTGCAGCAGTTGATAACTTGATTATTCGCAGACTTCTGTCATTGCAACCGGGTCAATGATCAGGGCAACACGGCCATCACCCAGAATTGTAGAACCGGCAATGCCGGGGATGTTTGCCAGATAATTGCCAAGAGACTTGATGGCAACCTCTTGCTGTCCAACTAGACGGGTAACAACCAGTCCCATTCTTTTTTCGGCGGCACCTACTACCACAACATAACAAAAATCATCGGCGTCATCGCGCTGCTGGACATTAAACACTTTCTGCAAGCGGATCAACGGAAGAACGATATCACGCAGTTTCAGAACTTCCTGCCCGCCGATCAGGTGAAACTTCCGTTGATCTACTCTGAGCGTTTCCAATACCGATGAGAGAGGAATAGAGTATATTTCTCCCATGACTTCAACCAGAAGGGATTGAATGATTGCCAGCGTAAGTGGCAGGCGCAGTATGAATTCTGAACCCAATCCTTTAGTGCTTTTTATTTCGATCAATCCATTCAGCTTTTTGATGTTGGTCTTGACCACATCCATGCCGACACCGCGGCCTGAAAGGTCGGTTGCTTTTTCCTTAGTGGAAAATCCGGGTAAAAACAGCAGGTCAAAAACCTCGCGCTGGCTCATGGCGGTGAACTGCTCTTCTGTTATCAGCCCCTTCTCAATTGCTTTCCGTCCAACACGCTCAGTATCGATGCCGCGGCCGTCATCTTTGATGTTGATGATAATCTGATTGCCCTCGTGTATGGCAGCCAGCACAAGCGTCCCGTTACGTGATTTTCCGGCAGCCAGACGCTCGTCGGGAGTTTCAAGGCCATGGTCCATGGCGTTACGGATCAAGTGGATCAGCGGATCGCCGATCTCATCGACAACAGAGCGATCAAGTTCCGTCTCTTCGCCGACAATCTGCAGATCAACCTCTTTACCTAAATCACGTGACATGCTCCGTACGATACGGGGAAACTTTTTAAAAACTTTCTCAACCGGAATCATGCGCATTTTGAGGACCTGCATCTGCAGTTCGGAGGTAACAAAGCTCATCCGTTTGGTAAGCTTTCCGAATTCCTCGTTAAAATCGGCACGATTTACATCATTCTGCTGAAGATCCTGATTGATCTGGATCATGCGGTTGCGCTCAAGCACCAGTTCACCAACCTGATTCATCAGGTCATCAAGACGTTTTACATCCACTCTGACAGTTGAGTTATCGGAAAGGTCGTCGCCGCCCTTGCCTTCGACCGGTTTGGGGGGAACAGGCGCTTTTTTCGGCACAACATCGGCTGTCGGCTTTGGAACAGGAACCGGAGCTGCAACGGGATTTGGGATCGAGTCGGCAGATTGTGACGGTGTTTCAAGCGGAGACGGTGCCGATTCAGTGTCAGGAGTTGTCACAGTGGGTGCTGCCGGTAGCGGCTGGATTGCTTCGGGTTTGGCAGCAGTTGCGGTGTCCAGCAGGAACGGTAATAACTTGTTGATAGTCCCGTCAGTTTCCCGTTCCTGAATATCACCGGCTTTTATGTCACTTACCAGAAGCTTGACAAGGTCGGTAGCTTCCAGGATGACGTCCATTATCTCAGGGTTGACAACAAGTTCACCTTTGCGGAGACGATTCAGCACATCTTCAGTTTTATGGGCGACCTTGACCAGCAGATCAAAACCCAGGAAACTTGAAGCTCCTTTGATAGTATGAATCGAACGGAAAATGCGATTCATAAGCTCAGTGTCATCAGAGGATTTCTCAAGGGTTATAAGATCGTCGTCCAGTTTTTCGAGTAATTCGGTAGTTTCGGCAAGAAAACCGTCAAGTAGTTCCTGGTCTTCGCAATCAATTGGTGGCATGGTTGGTCAACTCCTGAAAAAAAATATGGGGAAACGGTGTTATTACATTCCGGTAAAGAGATTCTTTTCATCCCTGGAAAACATCTTTTCAAGATTAAGTAAGACTAGCAGGCGTTCTGACTGGTTTATAACGCCGGCAATACATTCTTGATCTATGCCGCCTGCAACCATTGCTGGTGATGGCTGGATTTCGCTGCCGGAAATTCGTATTACTTCAGAAACAGCGTCAACAATAAAGCCCATCAATTCACCGCCCATATCCATAACCATAATTCTGGTCTGTTTGTCGTTACCCGCCTCAATTAACCCGAACTTTTTTCTCATGCAGATTATCGGAACAACCTTGCCGCGTAGATTGATGACGCCCTCTACATAATCAGGGGTATTCGGCACTCGGGTAACAATAGGCATACGGATGATTTCACGCACCTTCAGCACATCCACCCCGTATTCCTCCTGATCGAGGTTGAAGCTTACCAGCTGGATAAGTTCATCATGATTGTCGTCAGTCTTTATAGCCACCAGTGCATTCTGCATCAATCGATCTCCCCGAAGTAAATGAATGTTAAATGCCGTTATAGAGAAGTATGCTCAAGTAAGTTCTGTCAATTTACCATGCATGTCAATCTATATCAAGCATACATGCAATAAACAACCATCAAAAATAAGCGAATATACATTATTGATTGTTTTTTTTTGACATAAGAATATATAAGTCATTTTATTGACATTTGCGTTAATAGCTGTAATATGTCTAAACGTAACATATTCTAAGGGGGTTCGTTCAGCTATGCGCGAAAACGGCACAATTCTCATAGCAGACAATGATGTGAAAACCCGTGATCTGGTGTCGGCTTTTTTGACTTATCAGGGGTACGACATTGCTGCTGCAGAAGGAAATACCCCATTTTTTGAAACAATTGAAAATAATAATGTTGACATTATTATTGCTGATTTGACTTACTTACGGCTGATAGACCCTGATTTTAAAGAACGCTGCGCCCTTATCAACCCGTTGCTTGTGCTTATCGGATACGGTGAAATAGACGGTGCCGAGCATGTGAAATCCGACAGTGACACCATTTTTACGCTTCCCAAGCCACTAAATCTGGATGAGCTGGAAAGTCTTGTCATGCGGGCACGCGAATACCAGTCGATGAAGATGTACGACCGTACGGTCGGGGACTCCGCTCAAAACAAGATTCTCTCGGCATCCATGATAGGCACGAGCCCGCCAATGCGGGCTCTTTTTGAAATGATTACCAAAGTCGCTGCCTCAAATGCTACCGTTCTGATTCAGGGAGAATCCGGCACCGGCAAGGAACTTGCAGCAAGAGCTATACATCAACTGAGTAACAGGAATGCTAAAAACTTTGTTCCGGTTAACTGTGCTGCTATTCCGGATGATCTGCTGGAGAGTGAGTTGTTCGGGCATGTTAAGGGCTCTTTTACCGGAGCCTACGCCAATCGTATCGGACGTTTTGAGATGGCTGACAAGGGGTCTCTTTTCCTGGATGAGATCGGCGATATGAAGGCCAATTTACAGGTGAAACTGTTGCGGGTTCTTCAAAACAGAGAGTTTGAGCCGGTTGGAGCATCAAAGTCACAAAAAGTAGATGTCCGTATTATAGCTGCAACCAATAAAAATCTTGAAGAGCTGGTGGTAAGCCGCGACTTCAGGGAGGATCTTTATTACCGGCTGTCGGTTATTCCTATCACCATCCCGCCGCTTCGAGAACGGCGAGAAGATATACCGGTGCTGATCCATACTTTTCTCGTCCGCTTTAATGCAGATAAGCGAAATACGGTAAAAGGATTTTCACGCGAAGTCCTTAGTATCCTTTGTAACTACGAATGGCCGGGAAACGTCCGTGAACTTGAAAATCTGGTAGAACGGCTCGTTATTTTGAAGGGAAGTGGTTTGATAGTTCCTGATGACCTACCAGAAAAATATCTGTCGGGAAAACCTTCCAGAGCAATATTAGTTCAGATTCCGACTCTTCCAGCAGATAATCTGCTTCCTGAAGGGGGGATCTGTCTTAATTCTGCGGTTGAGGAGTTCGAAAACAATCTCATTGCACAGGCTCTTTCTCGTTCAGGGGGCAACAAGAAGGAAGCTGCTATCCTGTTGAATTTGAAACGCACGACTCTGATTGAAAAACTGAAGAAAAAGAACATGTCTTTCAATGAGGATCAATAGGAATGTCGATAACATTGGAAAAACTTTCTCTGCTGGGGTCACTGGCTCCGCTGCGACTAAAAACGGATATTGTTGGCAGTCCGCAGGATAACGGTTTTGCCGGAAAACTCGATAAGGCACTGGGTAATGGAGAGCCTATAGTCTCTAGTGCCACTGACAAAGCCAGGGAATTGGCCGAGTCACTAACCCTGCAGATGCTGCAAAGTTCTCTTTCCCTGGGTGGTGATGCGCTCTCTAATTCATCAGTCTCTTCACGCTCGACTCTTATTCCTTCTGCAAACGCGCTGCTGCAGGCTTATAGCGCCAACATTCCTGTAAGCGGAGAGTCATCATCTCCAGCAGTTCCGTCACCCCCTCCTGAGACCCTGAAGAATGTCTCTGCGGCAACTCTGGCAGGGTCATCACTCATTGCGCGTTCCGGTTCGGACTGGCTTGACCCTATTATTGCTAAAGCTTCTCAAAAGTACGGTGTTGAGGTCGGGCTTATAAAAGCGGTTATAAAAGCAGAGAGTGATTTTAAACCGCAAGCAATTTCACACGCCGGAGCTCGCGGCTTGATGCAGCTTATGCCTGCTACTGCACGTTCGCTGGGGGTCAGTGACTCTTTCGATCCTGAACAGAATGTTATGGGTGGAACCCGTTTTCTAAAAGATATGCTGCAGCGCTACAACGGCGATGTCGATTCGGCTCTGGCGGCCTATAACTGGGGGCCTGGCAATGTCGACAAGCGACCGGACCGGCTGCCACGCGAAACACGCGACTACCTGGTGCGAGTCAAGCAACTATACGCTTCGTACAGTAGCTGAACTTTTTATACACTGGCAATTTGACTAAAGCGACATCTTCGTAGGCTAGTCTCCGGCTCCTCAACGTACGAATAGTACGCCTCGTCGCCTCAATCCTTAGCCAACTTGATGTCATTTTTTATTCAGAACTGGAATTACTAATTCCCACTGCGAGGCAATATGGCTCCACTTTACATCGTCGGCACCGGACCTGGTGACGTCTGTCATCTTACGGATGCCGCCAGGCAGGCCATTGCTGCATCTAATGTCATCATCGGCTACGATAACTATGTAGAAATGGTTCGTCCACTGCTGGATGGCAAAGAGGTCATGTCCACCGGTATGATGAAAGAGGTACAGCGTTGTCGCGAGGCTATTCGCCTGGCGCGGAATGGGGAAACGGTGGCACTGGTTTCTGGCGGGGATTCCGGTATTTACGGCATGGCCGGTCTGGTTCTGGAGCTTGCGGAGCTCGATCACAAACATGACTCTGATTTAGCGCAACTTGATATTCAGGTAATACCGGGTATTTCAGCTGTTCAAGCTGCTGCCGCACTGCTCGGCGCGCCTCTTATGCACGATTTTGCTGTAATCTCTTTGTCAGATCTGCTGACGCCGTGGGAACTTATTAAAACAAGATTGAGAGCTGCTGCAGAGGCGGATTTTGTAGTTGCACTGTATAATCCCCGCAGTAAGAGTCGCCGGACACAGATAGAGGATGCGCGGGTGATCTTTTTGACGCATCGACCTCCGGAAACACCGGTGGGAATTGTCCGCAATGCATACCGGGAAGGGCAATCAGTTGTCGTGACAAGCCTCGGCCAGATGCTGGATCATGAGATTGATATGACCAGTATAGTGTTGGTCGGTAACGCCAGCAGTTTTGTGGATGCTCAAGGACGCATTGTAACACCACGTGGTTATGCCGCTAAATACGGTCCTGGATCTACCTCCGCAGAATTAGTAACCGACAGGGGGCCGCTCGCTCAGGCAGGGGCGGTCATGTTTTGCGGCACCGCTTCTGATGTCGGAAAATCGATTGTAACTGCAGGCTTTTGTCGGTTGCTTCTCAAGCGTGGCATGACTGTTGCCCCGTTCAAATCGCAGAATATGTCCCTGAATTCCTACGTTACTCCGGAAGGGGGCGAAATAGGTAGAGCCCAGGCGGTGCAGGCTCAGGCCTGTGACATTAACCCTCATACCGACATGAATCCGGTCCTTCTGAAACCTAATTCCGATACCGGAAGTCAGGTTATTGTACAGGGTAAAGCTGTCGCAAATATGTCAATTTCTGAATATGATGCATTCAAGACGACCGCTTTTGAAAAAATATGGGAAAGTTATGACCGCTTACGTCAGGCCTATGAATTTATCGTCATAGAAGGGGCCGGGAGTATCTCGGAAATCAACCTGAAAAAAAATGACATAGCCAATCTGAAGATTGCTACAATGGCACGTTGCCCGGTTATTCTAGTAGCGGATATTGATCGCGGTGGCGTTTTTGCCCAGATCATAGGTACGATCGAACTACTGGAGCCGTTAGAGCGTTCTTATGTCAAAGGGATAATCATTAATAAATTTCGCGGTGATGTCACTATCTTGCAGCCGGGCATTGATTTCATTGAGCAGCGCACAGGGTTGCCGGTGCTTGGAGTCCTGCCCTGGTTAGCCGATATAAGCCTGCCCGCCGAAGACAGTGTCGCGCTCGGCCAGCGTTCCAAGGTTGTCAGCATCATGGCCGGGCATAAAAAGATTCATATCGGTGTTCTTAAGCTGCCGAGAATTTCCAATTTTACCGATTTTGATCCGCTGCAAAATGAGCCTGATGTTCATCTGGCCTATGTTGAGATGCCAGACCACCTGCAAGGTCTGGACATTCTTATTATCCCGGGAAGCAAGTCAACTATAGCTGATCTGTATTTCATTATGGAGCGCGGTCTTTACGATGCAGTCCGTGAGTTTAAAGGGCATATTATAGGGATATGTGGCGGTTTCCAGATGCTAGGGACACAGGTGCTGGATCCGGACGGAGTTGAATCCTCTATTAAAGAGGCTCAGGGCCTTGATCTGCTCCCTTCTACTACGCTCCTTATGCTGCAGAAAGAGACTCATCAGGCATTATCTTATCTGGATGAAGCCGGATTGATGGTTGCCCCGGAATGTAACGGCGTCATGACCGGTTATGAGATCCATATGGGCGTAACGACTCTCGCCAAGGGATTGCGGCCGTTCTCCAAGATTTTCCGACGTGGCGATATGTCTGTTTCTGTTGAAGACGGCGCAGTTTCACCAGATGGCAGGATATTTGGTACCTACCTTCATGGTGTCTTTGAAAACGGTAGATTCCGCGAAATATACCTGAACAGTATCCGTCTTGAAAAAGGTATGCCACTCAGGCGCGGGGCCGATAAGCAACCACAGCACGACCCATTTGACCAACTGGCTGATCAGTTTGAAAAACACCTCGATCTACCACGCCTCATGACGATTTGCGGACTGGGCAGTGGCACCCCCTGACACGCTGATAATACTACTGGCACTGCTGCTAGACCTGACAATCGGAGATCCGCATTGGTTGCCGCATCCGGTTGTCGCTATCGGTCGGCTAATTCATAAGCTTGATCAGGTTTTGCGCCGTGACTGGCTGAATGAAAGACTTGCCGGAGTTTTCCTCCTGCTGCTTGTTGTTTTTTGCTCCGCTGGCACGACATGGATTCTGCTCAGGGTTATAACCAATCTCCTACCGCTGGCCGGTTGGATCGCCGGCATAATTATCTCAGCAACCTGCCTGGCCACCCGTTCCCTGCATAAAGAATCCTCCCGCGTTGCTTCTGCGCTTCTGGCAGGGGATCTTGCGGAGGCCCGTCTCTACCTTTCTTATATTGTGGGGCGCGATACAGATCAACTGGAAGAACCCGAAATTTGGCGTGCGTTAGTGGAAACGGTTGCAGAAAACACCTCTGATGGTATTATTGCCCCGCTTTTCTGGTTGACGCTCGGTGGTCCTGTCGGGGCGATGGCATTCAAGGCGGTCAGTACTCTGGATTCTATGGTCGGTTATAAGAGCCAGCGTTATCTGTATTTGGGGTGGGCGTCGGCACGTATGGATGATCTGCTTAACTATATTCCTGCCCGGATCTCAGCACTGCTGATTGTAATGGCGGCGCCATTCTCCGGTTGTTCGGCGGCTGATGCTGCACGGATAACTCTGAGGGATTGCCTGAAACATCCTTCACCCAACAGCGGTCATCCTGAAGCTGCAGCCGCTGGTGCGCTGGGTGTGAGACTTGGCGGTGCTGCCACATACGGCGGTATTATATCTTGGAAAGAGTTTATTGGTGATCAACAGCAGTTGCTCGACGAACGCACGTATCGAAGTATGATCAAGCTGATGTATATATCAACCCTGCTTATGGCGATTGCCTGTTTATTCGTCGCTTTCTACCTGAGAGGATTCCATGTCCCGTTTATATGATCATGGCGGCAATATATTTACCGTTGCCCGGGCGCTTGGCCTTGCACCCGATCAGATTGTGGACTTTTCTGCCAGTATTAATCCGCTCGGCATGTCGCCAATGGTTAATAAAGCCTTAATCAGCTCAATTGTCAGCCTCATTCATTACCCCGATACCAGTCACATCGAACTTAAGCTGGCACTGGCTGAATTACATGGCATTTCTCCGCATCACCTCACAATTGCCAACGGTTCAACCGAGCTGATTTATAACCTCCCCTTGCTGCTGCCAGGGAAAAAAGCCCTGATTATCTCTCCTTCATTCAGTGAATATACCAAGGCACTTGACCAGCATCGCTGGGATACACAGCATTTTGTCCTGACTCCTGAAAGCGGCTTTTCAATAGATCTGGGCAAGCTAGAGATAGCTCTGGCTGCTGGAGTGGATGCCCTTTTTCTCTGCAACCCCGGCAATCCCAACGGGACTCTATATCCGCAGCAGCTGATAGAGCATATCTGTAGTCTATGCAAATCCTCTGGAACATTTGTAGTTCTGGATGAAGCGTTCATTGATTTTTGCGAGGAAGCTTCGTCCAAGCTGATAATTCTGCAAAATGATAATGCTATTATACTTCGCTCGATGACTAAATTTTATGGAATTCCCGGACTACGCCTGGGCTATGCAATAAGTAACGGGGCTCTAGCCGAGCGGCTTGATTTGTTGGGTGGTCCCTGGAGTGTTAACACGCTGGCATTAGCGGCAGGAGTCGCGGCCACTCAGGATGTCCGGCATAATCGGGAGACACTTGCATATATAAGGCGTGAGCGGCAGATACTTTCTGATGGTCTGACCGACTTTTCACAGTTCAAGGTATATCCATCGAGTACAAACTATCTGCTGGTAGAGATTTCAGAGGGCATGACATCCGCCGAACTCAAAGAACACCTGCTGCTACAGCGGATATTGATACGAGATTGTGCCGGTTTTGTTGGGCTGACAGAGCGATTCTTCCGTGTTGCGGTGCGGACAGATGAGGAAAACAGACAGCTGCTCGGATGTCTGGCTGGATTGCTTGGATAAAAAAGTGGCGCAGAGAAAAGAATCCCTCTGCGCCACGACATCTTTATTAATTAGAGTTTTGGACTATTTATCTTTGCGCGGTACGACAACAATTCCGGATTCGGTTATAGTATAGCCGTTGCGCAGATCTGACTCGGTGTCGTAGCCGATCGTAGAGCCGTCTGTTATTACCACTCCTTTATCTATAATCGCACGTCTGATCTTTACATGACGCCCGACACTTACGTCTTCGAACAGTATGGAATCCTCCACCAGGCTGTAGCTGTTAATTTTGCAGAGCGGGCCGAGAATCGAGCGCCTTACGGTACTGCCGCTGGTTATGCAGCCGGCACAAACGTATGAATCAATATTCACGCCGCGGCGGTCACTATCGTCAAATACAGTTTTGGCAGGCGGTAGATTGCCCTGGTTGGTTAAAATAGGCCACTTGTAATTGTACAGATTCAGCTGTGGTGAAACGTTGATAAGATCCATATTTGCTTCATAATAAGAATCAATGGTTCCGACATCTTTCCAGTAGCCCCGCTCTTCCGCCCTCATACCTGGAATCTGATTGTCGCTGAAGTTGTAGGCAAAAACCCGGTCTCCGCCCTCAAGCATCATAGGGATCACGTGCTTGCCAAAGTCAAGATCCTCGTAATGTTTTTTTCCTTCGAGCAGTACGTCGATCAGTTTTTTGGTGGAAAAAATATAATTACCCATTGAGGCAAAGCAGGTATCTCGTCCCGGGATAGTTTGAGGTGTCTCAGGTTTTTCAGTGAATGCGGTTACCCTGGCGTCATCGTCTACAGAAAATACGCCGAAACGTTTTGCCTCTTCTGCCGGAACCTCAAGGGCGGCGATAGTGATGTCGGCCCTATTCATGCGGTGCGCATTAATCATCTGTGTTATGTCCATTTTATAAATGTGATCTCCACCGAAGATCGCCACATAATCGGCATCCGAGGATTCCACAAAGCGCAGATACTGAAGGATGGCATCGGCAGTTCCCTTGAACCATTCTTCGCTTTCACTGCTGGTCTCCGGCGATATTGCTACATAAAACTCACCAAGTCCGGTCCATTTACCCCACGATTCGCGGATATGCTTGTTAAGGGAATAGGCGCGGTACTGCGTCAGGATGTAGACCTTCTTGATGCCTGAGTTGAACAGATTGCTTAACACAAAATCAATGATTTTGTATTTGCCTCCAAAAGCTACAGAAGGTTTTGCCCGACGCAGAGTCAACGGACTGAGTCGTTCACCTTTTCCACCTGCTAAAACCATTGCAATTGTATTTCTGCCGACATTGTTCATAGAATACATACACACCCCCTAATGAAATGGTTTCAGTGCCGCAACACTACAGTATTACAGCACGATTGAACATAAATATTACGCTTTAACAGCGTTTTATCGCACAACACGGATCAGCTGGAACACCACTATTCTGATTCCAGTAATTGGCTTGCTTGAATGATACTAAAAAGTATATAGTTTACAACCACTGTAGAAATTTATTTTTGTGAGGTAATGATTTTTGTGACTTGGAAATCGATAGGTATATTTGATTCCGGGGTAGGCGGTTTAACTGTTCTGCGCGAGATAATGCAGGCTCTTCCCCAAGAGGATACGCTCTATTTTGGGGATACGGCACGTGTACCGTACGGAACTAAATCACCGGAAACTGTGACGCGTTATGCTGGTGAAATTGCATCATTTCTGGTCAAGAGAGATATTAAGCTTCTTGTAGTGGCCTGTAATACCGCATCAGCAGTGGCATTGCCTTCTCTCAAACGTCAATTGACTATTCCTGTCGTTGGAGTTATCGAGCCGGGCGCCCGTCGGGCAATAGAAGTAACCCGCACCGGTCGGATAGGTGTTATTGGAACGACCGGCACTATCCGCAGTAGTGCTTATACCAGGGCGATCAAGCGCCTGAAACCGGATGCCGAGGTGCTGACGCGCGCATGTCCGCTGTTTGTTCCATTGGCTGAGGAAGGGTGGGTTGACAATCATGTTGCGCGTTTAACGGCACAAACCTATCTGCAGGAACTAAAAGAAGCTGCAGTTGATACGCTGGTGCTAGGCTGTACTCATTATCCGCTACTCAAACAGATGATCGCCGATGTTATGGGGCCTGGCGTGAATCTGGTGGATTCTGCTGAGGAGACTGCCCGGACTGTTGCAGCCATACTAGCAGACAAAAAGTTACTCCGGCCTCGTGCCGAAAAGGGCAATCATAATTATTTTGTCAGCGACATACCGGCCGGTTTTGTACGGGTTGGTAATCGATTTCTGGGGGGGAAGCTGGGAGATGTTTTCCAGGTAAGCCTTGATGAAGAAGAGGAAAGTATCTGATGTCTTTTAACCACCGGAAAAAAATCTCTGTTAGTTTACTTGTACCTTTTCTGGTTTTTGCACTTTTTTTCAGTATCATGATCTGGAAAAAATATAACTCCAGTCGCGACGTGCCGGTTATAACGTCTCAACAGAATACTGAAGGTAACCGTTCAGTGATTCTTTTTTTTGCTGCTGATGGCACACGTCTGGCTCGTGAAGCCCGGGACATAGAGCCCTGTGAAAACGATAGTGCCTGCCTGAAAAGTATTCTTGACGAACTGCTGAACGGTCCGATTGGCGAATTAGGAGAAACTCTGCCGGAGGGAACAACGGTGGACGGCTTGAGAATCGAAGGGGATACGGCCACAATTGATTTTAATCGTACTTTCTTTGAAGCAATGCTGCCGGGCAGTTCGTCCGAAATGCTGGCAGTTTATTCTGTTGTAAATACTGTTGCCACTAACTTTTCTCAGATACAAAAAATTAAAATAAACATTGATGGCCATGCCGTTGCGGCTCTTCATCATCTTGATCTGTCAGATCCCCTACCGCCGGATTATTCTCTGGAACAGATTCAGCGCCAGGATTCTGGTAATAAACCATCTGGAACAGCAACCAAAGATAAGGGGAAAGTTCAATGATTCCATTTCGCCAGGCAATCAAGCAGCGAGTGCTGATACTTGACGGTGCTATGGGCACAATGCTTCAGGAGCGCGGGCTTAAGCCGGGACAGTCGCCGGAGGAGCTTAATCTGACCATGCCGGAGGTGGTTGCATCAGTTCATCGCGACTATATAAAGGCCGGTGCAGATATTATTATTACCAATACATTTGGCGGCACCAGATTCAAGCTGGATCATTACGGCTTGGCAGATCGGCTGGCTGAAATTAATATCCGTGCGGTTGAAATAGCCCGCGCCGAGGCTGGCTCCAGTGCCTATGTTGGCGCTTCTATGGGACCCACCGGTCAATTTGTCGAACCGCTGGGTGAAGTACCGTTCGATGAAATGAGGGAAGCTTTTCGTGAACAGGCTGAGGCGCTCGTCTCGGCTGGGGCGGATCTGATCAGCCTGGAAACTTTCCTTGATATTAAAGAGTGCCGTGCCGCAGTTATAGCTATACGGGAAGTTTCGTCAACAATTCCTATTATTGCCATGCTGACTTTTGATGATAACGGCCGCTCTGTGCTGGGTACTCCGCCTGAAGCAGCTGCCATCACATTGGCTGCAGCCGGAGCCGACATAGTTGGTTCAAACTGCGGACTTGGTGTTGATGGAATATACGACATTCTATGTCGAATGCGCCAGGTTACCGCTTTGCCACTGATTTCCCAGGCCAATGCCGGACTGCCGCAACTGGTTGGTGACCGCACAATATTCCCCGGCACTCCGGACGAGATGGTCGCATACCATGAGCGTATGATCGCTCTGGGCGTCCGCATTATTGGCGGTTGCTGTGGCACAACTCCGGATCATATCAGCGCTATGAAACGTGCGTTGACATCAAGACAGAATGAATGGCTCCCCGAAGTTCAGCTGCATGGAGCCACATTACTTTCTAGCCGCTCCGGCTGGGCAACCATAGGAGCAGGAAATGCCACCGCCATTATCGGTGAACGGATCAATCCGACCGGTAAAAAGCTCTATTCACAGGAGTTGCAGGAGGGGAAAGTTACCTACATTCGCCGGGAAGCGTTGGAGCAGGTTCAAGCGGGAGCATCTATATTGGACGTAAATGTTGGTGCGCCCGGTATTGATGAGCCATTGTCCATGAAGCGGGCGGTGTTTTGTGCCAGCGTTGTTGTTAGTGTACCGCTGGTGCTGGATTCATCAAATCCAGCTGCACTTGAAGCCGGTTTGAAGGCTGCTGACGGTAAAGTGCTGATTAATTCTGTTTCCGGTGAAGCTAAAAGTCTCAAGTTTGTTCTGCCACTTGCTAAAAAATACGGTGCGGCGATAATCGGTCTCGCTTTGGATAAAAAGGGTATTCCTGAAACCGCTGAGGGCAGGGTGGCCGTGGCCAGACGTATCCGCAATGCTGCCCGGCGCCTCTGTATCCCTGATAGTGACATTATCATTGACTGCTTGACCTTGACGGTTAGCGCCGAGCAGAAAAGAGCGTCAGAATCACTGCGTGCGGTACGTCTTGTTAAAGAGAAGCTCGGACTTTCAACTGTGCTGGGAGTCAGTAACATTTCTTTCGGTTTGCCACAGCGCCCCCTGATCTCCTCGACTTTTTTTGCAATGGCGATGGAAGCCGGTTTGGATGCTGCAATCATTAATCCCAAAGACAAGCCAATGATGGACGCCTGGCGATCTGCGATGGTGCTGCTTAACCGGGATCGTCAGGCGGCAGCTTACATCGAAGCCTATCGTGATCTGCAGTCAGCCATTGTGCCGGCTTTATCGCAGTCAGGCACCGGTTTTACAATTCTTGAGCTTCTTTCTCAAGCTATTATTGGCGGAGATCGTGACGGGATTGAGGTTTTGGTGGAGAAGGCTCTTGCAGAAGGCTTTGCTCCGTTGGAAATAAGTAACAAAGGTTTTCTGCCCGGACTGGAAGAGGTCGGTCGCCGCTTTGAGCGCAATATATTTTTTCTGCCTCAGGTAATGCAATCAGCCGATACCATGCAGGCAGGTTTTGTTCGTTTAAAAGCAGAGATGCATGGTGAAAAATTCATAAGTCTTGGAAAAATCCTGATGGCAACAGTTGAGGGTGATATTCATGATATTGGCAAGAACATTGTCTGCACCCTGCTTGAAAACCATGGTTTTGAAGTTTTTGATATCGGTAAGAATGTTTCAGCCGCTACAATTATTACCAAGGCAAAAGAGTTGGCGGTTGATGCAGTCGGACTCTCGGCACTGATGACAACAACCATGTCTGAGATGGACCGCGTAATTAAAAAACTGCGTGCCGCCGGAGTTAAAACTTTTACTATGGTAGGTGGCGCCGTTGTGACTCAAGAATATGCAGATCGAATTGGTGCTGACCTGTATGCAAAGGATGCGATGGAGGCCGTCGCAAAAATCAAGCTACTTTTAGGTGTTAATGACTGAAATGCCACTATTGTCCTGAAAATGGATTTTAAGCGGCTATAATAAAAAACGCTTGCTGCAGCCTGCGACAAGTCAATAAAAGCCGATAGACGTTAAAATGCGAAGCCTAAAATTTGTGCAATATATGACACAAAATTATCTGAATTAAGCTGACGACGGTTTTATTAAGTGATATGATGCCGTCAAATAGCGTAATGAATTGCAAGGGTGTTATAAATGGTCCTGGGTTATAATCACAACCTGATGTACAAAGGTGAGGTCTTTCACGTCCAGACTGAGGACAGTGGCGTCGCCAATCCACACATAGTAACTCTGCTCTATCGGGGCGGTGTGATCATTAGTTCAAAAAAAACCAGTTATTCTGATATTCTGAAGATGGATAATTTGGAGGTTGTTGTTGAAGAATTAATGAAAGAACAACATAAAGAGATAATGCGCCGTCTGAAGGCAGGAGACTTTGATGAAAAAGCATTCTCATGTAAACCCCAATTGATTGAAAACTATGAAATTCCCACTTTAGCAGCGGAAGAAGATCCGATTGCCGGTCTCTTTTCATCCTCATTATCTTCCGGCGCCTCTATCAAAGGGGATGTCTCTCTTCTGTTTGACTTGCCACAACACACAACAGTAAAAAAACCAATCCTTCAGGAAAGAAACAGAGTACCTTCAGATCCCGCAAGCAAAGTTGTTAACCTTGATGAAGCCGTACTGTCATTCTTTGGCTCACGTGAAAAATAAATTTCATTGTCACACATGCGCTATCGTAGCAGCAGAGGTAATCCGGCATGCTTAACAGCCTCACTACTCGAGTAATTGCTACTACCATATCCCTGCTTGTGGCGGGCATTTTCCTTTATACAACATTCAACGTTCGCCATCAGCAGAAAATGCTTATAGACACAGCCCGTGAAAGTACCGAGTTGCTACTGCATACTGTGGAAAGCAGTATTTACAACACAATGCATCTTGGCAATGTACAGGATGTCGGTTCAATTCTGTCTATGGTTGGACAGCACAATCAGTTGGTAGGAGTAAGAATATTTCATCCTCATGGAGTTATACTACGCTCGTCAAACCCTGCCGAAGTCGGCAGGTCAGTAAGTGATAACGATTACAAAATTTATCAAAGCCCAAAAAACTATAGTATTTTCAATATTCCCCAGTATGGTGAAGTTTTAGCAATGGTAAAGCCGATCTACAACGAGGCAGCTTGTCACGCCTGTCACGGAAGTAAAGCGCGGGTGATCGGGGTCCTGAACATTAATTATTCACTGAGTCGTACGAAAATGCAGATGCTTGATGCCTCGCGCATCTTTGTAGTATCTTCAATTACGATTACGGCTTTCTTAGCAATTACAATTTCACTACTTCTGCTGCGCTTCGTTAAAAAGCCTCTTGATAACATGGTAGACACAATGCTGAAAGTTGAAAAAGGTGATTTTGCCGTTCGAATTCCTTACAAAGGAAAAGATGAGATTGGCAGGCTTATCGGCAGCTTTAATTCAATGGTTGATCGTCTTGATGTAACGCAAAAAGAGCTGGAAACGTTGCATTTTCAGCAGCTGGAACGAGCTGATCGCCTGGCTTCAATTGGTGAAATGGCAGCAGGTATAGCCCACGAAATAAAAAATCCTCTTGCTGGAATTTCGGCCGCTGTAACAATCATAAAAGATGATATGTCTGAAGATGATCCGCGTGGAGGTATTCTGGGTGAGGTTGTTGACCAGGTTAAGCGTCTTGACAAGACAGTTAATGATCTGCTTTTCTTCGGTAAGCCATCTCTTCCAGAACTTACTTGTGTGGATATAAACACAATATTAACAACCACACTTAAATTTGCTTCACAGCACCGAGGTGGCGTTAACATAGAAAAACTGATTCAACTCTGCCCGGATCTGCCGCCGGTTTATGCCGATGACAAACAGATGCAGCAGGTTTTCCTTAATCTGGTGCTCAATGCGTATCAAGCGATGCCGTCCGGCGGCTTAATTACAATATCATCTTCGCTGACGGTAAGAAGCGGAACTGAATACGTCAGAATTGATATTTCTGACACCGGGTCAGGGATCCCGCCACAGATTCTGGAAAAAATATTTACTCCATTTTATACAACTAAGGCACAAGGTACAGGTTTGGGGCTACCAATTTGTAACAAACTGGTTAAATTACATAAGGGTGATATCCGCGTAACCAGCGATGACACAACGGGCACGATATTTACGGTTGAATTGCCTGCATGTCATCTTGGATCAATCAAAGCTAGTGAGGTAACAACTTGAAACGAAGCAAACTATTAGTCGTGGATGACGAACATCTTATTCGCTGGTCACTTGAGCAGAATCTCAAAAAGCAGGGCTACGAAGTAATTACTGCAGCAAGTGGTGAAGACGCTCTACGTCTTGTGCGTGAAGAGCAGCCGGACATGGTGCTGCTCGACATTCAGTTGCCTGGTATCAGCGGCATAGAGGTGCTGGAAAAAATAAAGGACCATGATGATGATATTATTGTGATCATGGTTACAGCTAACAGTGGCCTTGAAAATGCCGTAAACGCCATGCGACTCGGGGCACATGACTATGTAAGTAAGCCGTTTAATCTTGACGAGCTGTCAATGGTTGTCAAAAAAGCTCTGGAAACGTCAGACCTTAAACAGGAAGTTGTCCGGTTGCGCACCGAGACCAAAAAGAATGGTCCGCCTAATATTATCGGCGACAGCCCGCAGGTCAAATATCTGATGGGGGTTCTTGATAAGGTAGCCCGCAGCGAGGCCTCAACAGTTCTTGTGCAGGGCGAATCCGGTACTGGCAAGGAATTGGTGGCAAAGTGGATTCACTACAGCTCAAACCGCGCTGAAAAACCCTTTATCGCTATAAACTGCGCAGCGGTGCCTGCCACACTACTGGAAAGTGAGCTGTTTGGTCATGAAAAAGGTGCTTTCACCGACGCCAAAGCAACAAAAAAAGGTCTTTTTGAACTAGCCGATGGCGGAACAGTCTTTCTTGATGAAATCGGTGATATGGAGATGGGAATGCAGGCAAAACTGCTGCGTTTCCTTGAGGATAGATCATTTCGACGCATTGGCGGTGGTCGTGTTTTTACCGTGGATGTCAGAATAATATCTGCAACAAACAAAGACCTGCAGAAATCGATTGAAGAAAAAACCTTCCGCAATGATCTTTATTACCGTCTACAGGTAATACCGATATTTCTGCCTTCGCTGCGCGAGCGAAAAGAGGATATTATTCCTTTAGCCACCCATTTTATCAACTTGTATAATAAGGACTTCAACAAAAAAGTCCACGGTATTGCCGGGTTGGCTGAACAGATTATGACTGAATATAGCTGGCCGGGAAATATCAGAGAACTGAAAAACGTCATTGAACGGGCAATCATATTAGGAAATGACGAGAGCCTGCTGGTTGAGCACTTACCTCAGGAAATGGTTGCCAAGTCTTCACCACAATCTTCAGCTCCAGTATCCTCATTCCGTCTTCCACCGGAAGGAATAGATATTGAAGAAGTTGAAAAAGAGCTCATCAGGCAGGCGCTTGAAATAACAGAATGGAATCAATCCAAGGCGGCTAAAAAACTGAATCTGGGTATCGATGCATTCCGCTACCGGATGAAAAAATTCGGTTATCTGAAGTAACTCAAATTTAAATTTTATATTATGTCTGAAGTTATTACGGCTCCTTGATTACATATCGGGAGCCGCAACTATAATAAGTCCTTTCATAATTAAACTCTCCTCCGACATGAGCATTTTTCTGCACGCAAGTACTGGTGACGGATTTGTCACGCAGTATCCTGGTATTAATAAAGAAAATATTTATTAATACTTCACCGGCATTTGCCTCCTAAATCCACCCACTAGAAAATAAAAGAATATCAGATAGTAACATTAAGTCAGAGAAAACTCAGTATTTACGTCGAGAATATTTGTTGTATACAATCTTAAAGTTAAGAATTACTTGGCACTTTAATTGCTCTTGTTATGTCAGTCGATCGCGAATTATATAATAATAAAATCATAATAATTCCAAAAACTCCACAATAACGGAGGCATAGAGATGCTAGTAAGAGCTAAAAAAATTGTAGCGTTGAGTGTTATGACACTGGTTGCAGCGGTTATTTCACTGCCAGTGGTTTCACTGGCAGCCACATCACCAGTAGTTACGGTTTTGAGCCCGCTTGCTCAGGGTCTCCGCGCTCCGGTAAAAGTGGCGCTTGATGCTGGGGGCAATATCTATGTCGCCGATCAGCGTATTGGCGGTGTTGTTCGTTATGATACCTACGGCACACAGTTACAGACAATTCGTACTTCAGCGATACCTTCCGGAATCACCTTTGCTCAGGATGGAGCCTTACTTGTCAGTCAGGCTTCGTTTGTAGCTCGGTATGATGTCAGCACTGGGTTGGAAACCGGTCGCTTGACGGGTGGCCAGCTTCAATCACCAGTCGGAATCGCAGTCGATAACGTGACCGGTTTTTCTTATGTTGCTGATAGTGTTGCAAATCAGGTCGAAGTTTACACGGCGTCAGGGCAATTTGTTAAGGCTTTTGCAAAAGGTTCACTTTCTTCGCCAGCAGGAATCTCTTTTGAGAAAATCTCCCGCCAATTGGTAGTGGCCGACACTCTTAATCACAGAATTCAATTTTTTGATGTAGACGGCAATCTTGTCAAAATCATGGGGACTTCGATACCATCAGGGGCAAATTCTTTCTATACCGGAAAAATTGTCCCTATGCAGTTTGATGCACCAGTTGCAGTTGCATTTGAGTATAGTAAGGGTGCATCGCCAGTTCTTAGCAGAATGTATGTTGTCGATGCTTTTCAAGGTAATGTGCAAGCTATAGACCCAACCGGTACAGGATCCGCCCTTATTTTAAGCGGATCAACAAATAACTTTATCGGTTCAGTTGGAACTGCAAACGGTCAGCTAATGGTTCCGTCTGATGCCGTTTTTGATTCAGCGTATTCCAGGCTATTGGTTGTTAACGGCTTTGGTAATGTTACAATATTTGGTATCGATGGTGGTACAAATCCGATCTATGTCGATGTTACCGCCCCTGCTTTTACGATTAACACGATTCCTGCCGAAGTTACTGTAAATACACTGTCAATTAGCGGAACTGTTGAAGCAGGTTCGACGGTTCAGGTTGTGTCCAACGGCTCTCTTGTAAATGGAGTCGTTGTTAATTCTTCATGGAGTGCTACAGTTACCGGTCTTGTTGCCGGAAATAACAGCATCTCCGTTACTGCAAAAGACACAGCCGGAAACATTGCAGTTCCTCAGATTGTAAACGTAAACTATCTGTTGCCTGCTCCAGTTCTCACAATATCCCCACTTTCATCTCTGACTAAATTCGCAACAGTAACTATTACAGGTACAGTTGATGCCGGCGGAATTGTCGCTGTCAGCAATCAAACCACTTCTACCAGTGGCAATGCCCTTGTTTCAGGAACAACATGGAGTTTCGATGTTGCTCTGGTCGATGGAATAAACAATCTTAGCGTCACAGCGCAAAAGCCGCAAAGTGCAAAGTCGTTAGCCACTGTTTCGACGACGCTGGATACAGTAGCACCGCTACTTACAGTTTCGGCTCTTGCCGACGGTCGATATACTAGTACGCAGGTACAGAATATTTCCGGAACAGCCACTGACCTGAATGGCGCATCTGTAACAGTTAACGGAGTTGCTGCGGTACTTGCCGGCAATACTTTCAGCGTACCGGTTACTCTCCAGAATGGTGCGAATCAAATTTCAGTTATTGCTGTAGACTCTGCGAATAATTCAACTGTTAATAACAGAACTATCTATTTTGACTCAACAAAACCATACATCACTATACTGGTACCAGTTGATAACTCGGTAACGGCGAGTTCATTAGTTGTTCTAAACGGCTCCGTAGATAAAACCTCAGCAGTCACGGTTGCAGGTGTTCCTGCGAAAGTCGATGCCAACAGCTGGAGTGCATCTGTTGAGCTGATTTCTGGTGTTAATACCATAGAGATAGTTGCAACAGATCTTTACGGAAATAGTTCTTCTTTAAAACGTTCAATCACTCTTGATACTGTCAAGCCTGAGCTCGCAGTTATTATTCCAGTTCAGGATATCGCAATAAACAAGCCTAATGTTCTAATCTCTGGAACGGTGTCTGACTCAACCACCCTTTCACTTGAATATTCAGTGAACGGAACAGTTACAGCTGTGCCCGTAGTTAGCGGAATCTATTCGTTCAACGTCGATTTTGCTACAGAGGGAAATTACCCAATATCGCTATCAGCAAAAGATGCTGCTGGAAACATTACTTCAGTCGTTCGTAACGTTATTTACGACATAACCCCCCCCGTTTTTACGCTTAATCAGGCCAACGGTGTTATGCCAGAAAAAATATCAGGAAATGTTGAATCAGGATCCTCAGTAGTTGTCAAAGACGGTACGACTCAGATTGGTTCAGTGAAAATTTCCAATAGCTCCTGGACAGCGGACCTTACCGGTACGTCCTATAACCCTGAAAATCTTCTGGTCATTGCTACTGATGCAGCCGGTAACAGCACATCAAAAACTCTGACTTATAATTTCCCTGATGGAACACTGAATGGAAGTGGAAAGCCGACAGTTCAGGATGCATTACGCGCTATTCGTTTGGTAGTTAATCAAACAGCGCCAACTGCTCAGGAACTTGCACACTACGATATCGGACCACTGGTTAACGGCAAGCCTAACCCTAACGGTAAAATTGAAATTGTTGACGCTATTCTTATCCTCCGCAAAGCGCTTGGACTGAAAAGCTGGTAAATAAACAGTAATCTCACTTATGAGGACCTATAAATGAACTCATTTTCTCAAAAACTGATTCTCCTGACTTTTTTAGCAACGGGTATTCTGTTTAGCTCACTTGCTATAGCTGCTGTCAATAATGTTGCCAACACCAAGCATAATTTTTCAGCGACAGCAGTCACCGGTGGTTCCGGAGTTTACAAGAGCAAAAGCATTGGGCAGGTATGTATCTTTTGCCATACGCCACATAACGCCGGTAAAACCAGACTGTTATGGAATAAGGCAAGTAATTCGGCACCGGCATTTAGGCTCTATACATCATCTTCGACTCTGACGACTGTTACTCGAAAACAATCTATTTACCTTACAGGTAATTCTACTTCACTGCTTTGCCTCAGTTGTCATGACGGAAAAACAGCTATGAACGTCCTGCATAACTCCAATGCAGGTTTGAGTGCTAGCGCTGCAGGAGACGGTTATGGTGCTGGCACAAAATATATTGATGCTGACAATGGTGTTTTGCCTCTGCCGATGCCAGGACCGCAGGATGGCAGCATGTACGGTTTCGCCGGTTTTATGCCAAGTATGAACCTTGGTAGGGCACCGGATGGAACTAATGATACGCTTGGTAACAACCTGACAGACGACCATCCAATTGGTTTCAGTTATTCAGATGTTTTGACGGAACGTTCGGCCGGACTCAATTCAATTGCATCTGCCAAGGCTGCAGGCGTCAGATTCTTTGGCACTAATAACGTTGTTGAGTGCTCAACTTGTCACGATCCACATGTTGATTATAGTGCAGCCGGTAATACTGCGCTCAAGCCGTTTTTGGTAATGAGCAACTCTGGCAGCGCGCTTTGTCTTTCCTGTCACAATAAATAGAATGTCTTCTTATGATTTTTTTAGGAGTGTGCCATGAACAAAAGTAAAATTAATTCACTGGTTATTGCGTTGGTGCTGCTTGTGCCCTATTTGGCATTTGCTCTACCTGGTGCCCATGATCCATTGTCCGGAAAAGGGTATGCCTGCAATTCATGTCACACCTCTGGATCAACAATCGGAAATAATGAAGTTGGTTCTACAGGATACGCAACAAACGTCTGCTTACGTTGTCACTCAAGTTCAGGTGCTGTGCCTATAAAATCATCGAACAAATTTGCGCCTGAAGATTATGCTAACCCATTTAATACCGTTAATACAACGAACCTGCCAAGAGCGAGTGCACTTCAGTCCTCTCATAAGTGGTTTGGATCTGATACGGTTCCTGCCGCCGGCGCCGTGGCTCCTGCTGATACCACCCTGAACGGTCTAAATAAAAACTCCTTTTTTCAAGGTTCACTCTTTTGCGCACGTTGTCACAATGTTCATGGGACTTCTGGTGAGCAGTCACTTAGCGCACCATATCTCCGCTATGCTAACGATACTGACCAGATGTGCTTGAACTGTCACCGTCCGCGTGACACAAAAGATCACACTGTAGGTTCGCATCCAGTAAACGTTTCTTACACATCAGCTTCAGTTAAAGCTAAAATAACTGGTGGCTCTTTATTGGCTGCACCAGTTTATGATAAAAATAAACTTACCGGCCAGGTTAAACTTATTGACAACAAGGTGGTTTGCTCAACCTGCCACCGCACCCACAATACCGATTCACGTACCTCAACTTTTGACCCTTACTCGTCTACACAGACTTTTGGCCAGCTTTCAAGTTCTAAAGGTTATCTGCTCAGAGTGGACGCTTATGGTAAATCTAAAGATGATATCAATATTTGTACAAACTGCCACTCTGCAAAAAAGAACCATAATTATGGTCTGAGAGGAGCTAAGCCTGCTGTACAGTGTAATGATTGCCATTCCGGACATGTTGAATATGATGCTGCTGGAACAGGTTCTTATGCTTCACCGAACATTTACCTTGTTCGTCGCTATCTCCAGTATACAACTGCCGGACGCGTAAGTAAGAGAATTCTTTACAATTCAACAACAACGAAAAACTACTATAATGCCACTGATAAAGGTGTTTGTCAGAGTTGCCATAATCCACCTTCAGATCATCTAGTCGGATCAGCTGTAGAATCAAGCCATAGCGACTGTGCATCGTGCCATAGCCACAACGATTCAGCTGGCTCATTTAGTGTCAGTGCTGGTGGCTGTACTAGTTGCCATGGTCAGCCACCAACAACTAAAGCTGCAGGCGGTCCTACCGGCAAGGCTGCTGGCTATACGACTTTTAATGAATATTCGACACCACATGCTAGCCATGCCGGTGGAACACAGTACAATTATACCTGTACAGAATGTCACCAAGGTAATACACATAACTCCGGCAATACTTTTACTGATGTTTTTATTACAAAGTCTGGAATAAAGGCCGGCGCTTCAGCTGCTTATACTTCGCCAACATGTACAAATGTGTATTGTCACAGTAGTGGTAACGGAACCTATAAAGGCGGAGTAAATACAGTTGCATGGGGTAATAACAAAAACTCCATCATTGGACTTGCTAATCAGGCAACACGTTGTAACACATGTCATGATTCAACAACTTATTCAACGCGTCACACCACGCATGTTACTACCTTTGCTTATGGATGTGTAACCTGCCATACTGCTACTGTCAGTAGCAATACTGCACTGCTTCCTGAGGCTAAGCTTGCCGGCGGAACACACGTTAACGGTCTTAAAGATGTCCAGTTTTCTCAAGTCGCACCAGCTGTTGGTGCAACATGTGCGAATGTTTACTGCCACAGTAACGGTGCCGGTGTGTATCCGGCAATAGCGCCGGACTGGGCAACTCCAGCCACAGGAACATGTAATACCTGTCATAAAACCGCTACCAATGTTTCAGGTATACTTTCTACCGGTGCCCACTTTACGCATCTTTCCAGTAGTTTTGGTCCAAAACTTAATAACAATACCCTCTGCAACAATTGTCACGTTTATACCGGCGAACTTGTTAGTACACATGT
Source organism: uncultured Geobacteraceae bacterium (assembly GCA_903875605.1). GTDB lineage: Bacteria > Desulfobacterota > Desulfuromonadia > Geobacterales > Pseudopelobacteraceae > JACRCG01. The sequence goes on from CAIQWT010000032.1 coordinate 59,503, forward strand.
TGACGGCACAATAAACAAGAACGGTGGAGGTTCCGGATCCGGACTAACCTGGTGTCAAAACTGCCACGGTGTTTCTGTACCGACTAATTGGGCTGCTACTGGTACAAGTGTAACTTGCCAGTCCTGCCATAGCGGCAGAGGAAATGGATCAGTTGATATTCCTGCCAATCGTGCATGGTCGACCTACAATCAATCCGGTGGCGTTCAAGCTCCTTTTAAATCTTATACAACATTTACCAATCGAGGTCATGGCCAGGCGGCATCTCCATACAACGGCGCTATAGATTGTAAGGTTTGTCATGATGAGAAGAGCAAGCATATGTCTGGTGCACTAGGCGATTCCCGTCGTCTGCCTGCAGGTCAGGATACCGCAAGCACCAAAGGTTTTGTTGGTAGCAATGCTCTCTGCGATACCTGTCACGTCGCCGGTCAGTCTGCCGCAAGTAAAGTTCGTCCGACACACGACTCTGTTCGTAACGAAGTTTCACCGACAATGCAATGTGCTCAGTGCCATGATGTTCATGGTACAACCAACCAGCATATGGTTGCCAGATCCATTTCGTTCCATGCTAATTCTTCTGCATACAATGTTAATTATACAGCCGGTGTTTTTGTTCAAACAACGGCTCCGTATCGCGGTCTCTGTCAGGTATGTCATACCCTCACTAATCACTTCCGTCGTGGTCAGTCAAACTACAATATTGGAGGAGGGGCTACTGATCATACTTCACTTACTACCAACTGCCTGAGCTGTCATCCTCATGGTGCTGGTGTAAGTGCGGCTGGCAATGTTGCCTTTAGGCCAGTAGGTGGAGGTTCTTGCGATGGTTGTCACGGTTATCCTCCCGTTCCGGATGTGACTCCTTTCGGACGCCAGAACAATTATTCATCGGCCAAACTCGAGAACTATTCAGGTGGTGGTGGTGTCCATGCAATTGCCGGCCATCTTCCTGCAACCGTTAAAGCATCAAATGGCTGGAACTCTGATTGTAACAAGTGTCATTACAACACAACACATTCTATGGACGTCACTGTGTGGAATACTGGTAAAACCACCACACAAAACAAGGCGAACGTTAACGTAGTTGTTGATCCAATTTACCAGTTCAACACTTCTAAGACACTTAATGAAGGCCGTTATGTCAAGCCCGCTCAGGATGCAACCGGCTCATGTTCCAACGTAAGTTGTCACTTCAAGCCGACCCCTGCTTGGTCGAACGATAAGTAGCGGGGTGAATGACATGAATAAGCTAAATAATAAATGTATCTCCTACGAATTGAACAAGGAGTCTGATATGAAGAGAAGTCGGAGCATATACCTTACACTTCGGGCAACAGCCACGATGGCTATAGCACTGGCGCTGACCCTGCTGTCTGGTCTGTCCGCCCATGCCGCACTCACCTGTGATGATTGCCACGGGACAAACGGTGCAGACATCCGACCCATCGACAGTGCCTACCGTAACCTTTCGACTGGTGGTTTTGTCGGCAACCACGCAACGCATAACGTTGCTCCTGTGACGCCTACAAACTGTGCGATCTGTCACGGCAGCAATGTTACATCGTATACCACGTCACATCGGAGTGGGTCGGTAAATATTGCATCAAAGCTAAACAGTTATTCAGCCGCTGGCAAAGGTCGCGCAAAGTACAATAAGGGTACCAGCTTTGTCCAATCACCGACTCCTGTAATGAGCAACTGTTCAAACGTCAGTTGTCATTTTGAGACGGCTACCACAAACTGGGGTGGTGCCCCTCTCGGCGCCGCTTCATTGACAACCTGCAGTACCTGTCATAGCTCAGTCTCTCTTGCATCAGGTTCGCATGCATTACACATTGCCGATTATGGAAACGATCTTACAGCCTGTACGCAATGCCATAATAACCATGCTGGTGATATTGCACCGTATCAGCATGCCGTAAACGCCGGGACAACTCTTTATCTCGCTTCAGGTCTTGGCTACACCGGAGCTAAAAACAATTACTTCCCCAGCCAGTCAGCCAGCCGGGTTTTGGGTAGCTGCTCAACCGCTTCATGTCACGCTAACCCTTACAGCCCAACAGGAAGCATACCTACTCCTGTCTGGGGTGCCGGTGGCGGGTGTAGCTCATGTCACACCGGGGCAGGTGTTTTCACGGCAGATGGATCACCGGCAACTGGTAGTCACGCTTCTCACATGGCACTAGTCGGTTCTGCCTGTAATTTGTGTCATTCCTCAGCTACAAAAAATATATCAGGTGGTTCATCTCATTTAAACGGCAAGGTTGAAGTTCTAAATGGCTATATGACCTCACCGGTTACCAAGCATGCTGTTGGTAGTTCCTACAGCGCCTGTTTGTCAGCATCTTGTCATTCTGACCCATACAGTGCGAGCCCTCTAACATCACCAACCTGGGGTTCCGGTACTGGTTGCGTGTCTTGTCACACAGGAGCAGGTGTGTTTGCAACTGACGGGTCTCCTGCAACAGGTAGCCACTCTAAACATATGGCTCTTAATGGCGCCCTTTGTAACCAGTGCCATAGCGGTGCCGTTAAGGATATCAGTGGTGGAAATACGCATACAAATACCACAGTAGAGGTAATTGGTTATAGTGCGTCTCCTGTTGCCAAGCATGCAATCGGATCTTACACCGGTACTTGTTCTACGGTTTCCTGCCATTCAGACGGTACCGGTGTGCAGGTAGCCTCCCCTAAATGGGGTGTCAGTATGCCTGCCAACTGTAGTGGTTGCCACGGCGGAGATTCCTCATCTGCACCTGCATCCGCTGTCATCAACACCAACAAGCACCGCGCTCACATGAACAACTACACAACCTTCGGTCGTGGCAATAACTTCAAGTGTGCTGAGTGTCACGCCAAAACAGTTTCCATGGCAAGCAATACGGTTATTACAAACTCAACTAATCATATTAACAGCTTGAAGGATTATTCCGGCGCTAAAGCCGGCGGCCCTGGAAAGTACGTAGCTGCAACAGGAGTATGCAGCAACGTATATTGCCACAGTTCCGGTCAGGCGACCCCGGTTTTCCGCAATATGACAGGTTCTAAAGCATGGCGTAGTACAGCCAAACTCGGATGCAACGGTTGTCACGGAAACGAAAAAGGTGCAACCTGGTCCACCTCTTTTGGCTCTCCAAACTATGCCAATAAATACGACGCAACTCTGGCAACAGCCAACAGCCATGAAAAGCACACTGTCTTAGCGGGAATGGCTGATTCACGTGGCTGTGTAAATTGTCACAACACTACGGTTGATGGTGGTGTTGCTAATAAAATGAGAGATTACTCTTCAGCCCACTTGAACAAAGTAAGAAATATAGATTTTGATATTACTTATGCCGGTTACTCAGCCAGCTACAAGAGTGCCACAAAAACCTGCAGCAACTACTGCCACAGTAACGTGCAGACACCTGGTGGTTTCGGCCCGGCTACCAAATATTCCAAGCCGGCCTGGGGTGCAAACGGTACGATGACTTGCGCCAGTTGCCATTCCGACATGTCGACACTAACCGAACCGAGCGGTCTGGCTTCACCAGATCTTTCTCTGGGCAGTCACAAACGTCATGCTGTTGATGCTGGTTTCTCCTGCTCTGTATGTCATGGGACCGGATATTCACCAACAACAACTGTTGTGCCCACTCATGCCAATGGCAAAACGGAGATCTCATTTACTGGCAAAGGAATTAAGACTGTATACTCCAAGGCCGTTAACGATATACCTGGAGATGCTTATGGTTCTTGTTCAACCAGCAAATGCCACGGTAGAGCTAACCGCAACTGGGGACTGAACACTACCACTACACAGTGTGAAAAATGTCATGGCTCTGCTGCTACAGCACAGGCTGTGGATGGTTTGGGTAATAATGTCGGTATATTCCTTGATACTGCCGGTACGGATGGCAGCGCGTACTCCGGGACTCACGTATCGCATCTTGCCGGCAAACACAACTACTCTGCTCCGATCACCTGCAATCAGTGTCACGTTGTTCCGGCCACTGTCACCAGTTTCGGTCATATGTCCAGCCTTCCTGCCAAACTGACCTGGGGGCCATTAGCAAACCACTCATCAGTTGTTCGCGCTTTGGGCGTTTCTCCCGGGACCGCTACGGCAATGGTGCCTTCTTATAATAATGTCAGCAGGCAGTGTTCAAACACTTACTGCCATGCCGGCATCAAGAACTATAATGATGTTTCATATACTCAACAGGGTGCAGACCCCAACCCGACATGGGGCTCCCTCACTTATCTTGGTGGTTCCGGATGTAATAAATGTCACGGCTATCCACCAGCTGGCCAACATACTACAAGTACAAGCTGCAACGCCTGCCACAACCATGTTGATCAGTCTGGAATCGCTTTTACTGATAAGAGTAAGCATATAAATGGTATCGTTGAGACAACTGCTGATTCATGCCTGACATGTCATTCAACCGCTTGTCTACCAGGGGATACTTCCTGCACCAGTAAAGAACTTATCGGAGCACATTCAGCTCATACGGATGCGTCCTTATTCCTTGCCGGTAAAACACTATCCAGTGGTGCTTATGACGACTCAAGCTGGATCTACGATATCAAGTACAAAAAAGGATCGCCTAAATTTGCTTGTGGTTTCTGTCACCCCATGAATTCCGGTACTCACAAAAACGGCACTGTTCAGCTGGATCTTGATCCTACTCACAGTTATGCCGGTACGGTTAAAACCAAGAATAAAGCTGGAGCAACCTGGATAACCTCTTACTCAATGGGTACCAACGTTGTCTGTAACAATGTCTACTGCCACAGTAACGGTTATATTTCCGAGGTGACGAACTCTTACACCTACAGTGCCACACCTAACTGGTATGCCGTTAATCCATGGGCGGCAGTTGACCGATGTGCACAGTGTCACGGTAACTCACCTAATAATGTCATATCCGGGTCAAGTGCTCACGGCAAGCATTCTGTTGCCAACCACTCCAAAAAAGTCTTCTCCGGCTACAGCGGTAATCTTGCTGAGAGCGGTGCTGCCGGATCTGGAGCAGTACATGGCGACCCTAAAACCTCAACAACTTTTAACTGTAACACTTGCCATTATGCTACTGTTCAGATGGCTTACAATGATAAGAACAACATCTGTGTTTCATGTCATACAGGTGGTGCTGCTAAGGGAACTATGGCTCTTTATTCATCTAACCAGACGCACATTAACGGTGCCGTTGACGTAGTCTTTGCCAGCTCCTTTGTGCTAAAGTCTAAAGCTCAGTTGCGCAACAATATATCGTCAGTTCAGTCTGTATATACAAGCTGGACAAGGGTCAAGGGGTACAAAACCTACAGTTCATACGACCTTAACAGGAAAACACCATTATTTAATCTGGGTACCTGCTCGACAGCATCATGCCATAACAATACTCAGATGGAATGGCGCACACAGGGCCCATTGTCCTGCGCTTCCTGCCATAACGGCTTGTCGCAGTAGTAAGGGAGATTATATGAAATCTGTTCAGAATCTTAAGACATCAGGTTACAAACTATATTCAAAGGCGGGTGAAATCGCATGGGAAAAATAATCGCTAAAAATATTAAAGGTATGGGCTGGAAACTCAAGTTTTCCCTTATTGCGATGTTCACGTTGGTGTTCAGTGTTATGATTTACCAAGGTTGGCATCAACTCAGAAATGCTGATGCTGCTGCCGTCGCTAACACAACACAATGGTCGATACTAGGCAGCGGGGCTGTCGGGACGTTGCCAGCCATGACATTGGCCAAGGGGACTGGAGCCAATCGCATTTTAGTGGTTAAAATTGCCGCAAAATATACTACAGCGACTACTGCTTTTGCGCCAGTTGTTACCTATGGCGGACAGACTCTGTCATTAGCGGTTGCATCTACTACGACAAGCAGCACTCAGAAAATATGGTTTGGTTATTTGAATGAATCTGGAATTACAGCGGCAACCGGGACTACACCAACAGTAGCCGTAACTTTTCCGGCAGCACCTACAGCCGGAGTAGGCCTCAGCGCTGCTTTTTATTCAAATGTTGATCAGACAACTCCTGTATCTTCTTCACGAGCAGTTAGTACCGGTACAGCAGCGACTACACCTACTACTGGTGCTTTAACCGGGGTGATTAACGGTTGGGCAATTTATGGGTCGAATCTAAACGGAGCTAGCGCAACTACTACTACGCCTGCCGGCTACACAAAACATTTTGATACTGCAAACGGAACACTTTATGAGGATTCTGTCGGTTCTATGTTGATGACTGCAACGTCTCAAAACCCGAGGCCAACGTGGGCTTCTGCTGCTTACGCTTATGCAGTTGTACTTCTCAACCCGGCGACAACTACGCTTGGCAACGGCGTTACCGGAGTTGCAGCAAACGTAGCGCCTGGTGCTTCTGCACAAAAAATCGATGGTTTTTCACTTGCAACTACTACCGTAGCTACAACTGACTCTGTTACAGGTCTTACAGTAACATCAACGGGTACTGCAGCAATTGCCAGCGTACAGATCTGGAACGAAGCCGGCACAACTCAGTATTTTACCACCCAGACAACACCTGCTGGTAATGTCTGGACTTTCTCTGGCGGTACAGCAATCCCTGTGACCAACACGGCTGCCAACTATAAAATACTTGTTACATACAATAACAGAGCGACCGCACCAGCTGTCAATACGGCAACCACTGCCAGCGTCACGGCAATTACCTCCAGTAACCTTCTTGCCGGCACTGACACTGCGGATACAATACTTACCCTTCTTAATACTCATGCCGCATCAACGTGGGGCACCAACACAGCAACGACTGCAATCACCCTTAACTGGACATACGGCACTGCCGGGCAGAGTGTTATTGTAGTACGTTATGCATCGGCTAAAACTGATACAACCAAGCCGACGGACGGCACCATACCATCCCTTGGTTCAGCATACGGAACTGGCGGCACTGTTCGCTATATCGGGGGTCTAACCACTTTTGTAGATAATGTTGGTTTGGTAAACGGAACCACTTACTACTATAAAATATTTGAGTATGATGCATTCTCTAACTTCTACAATGCAACCGATGTCTGGACGGCAGCTCTTGTGCCATCAAGCGGCGATAGCGTTGCTCCAGTCGTTACAGCCGGATTCGCCGCGACTACGCCTGGCAATGCTGTTAATGTGCCGATTTCAGGCTTTGCCGCAACGGATGCAGTTGGAGTTTCCGGATATCTTGTTACTATCAACAATACTCCACCGTCCGCCGCATTGGGTACCTGGACAGCAACTGCTCCTGCGACTTTTAATGTCGGTTCAGCCGGCACATACACTCTGTACCCATGGGCTAAAGACGCATCTGGTAACGTTTCGTCAGTTTATGGCGCTCCGGTAACAGTTGTTGTTGATACAACACCCCCTGTAGTTTCTGGGTTCACAGTGCCTGCCCAGGCTATTCGGGTTATCCCAGTAACTTTATTCACCGCTACTGACGTTAGCGGCAGCGGTGTTAACAACTATGCAATTACCACAACCGCCACAGCACCTTCGTCCGGTTGGGTTGCCTCAGCACCAACTTCCTATACAGTCGCTACTGATGGCACCTACACACTGTACCCATGGGTAAAGGATGCCGCTGGCAATATTTCTGCACTGTTCGGTACTCCAAGGACTGTTCAGGTTGACGGCACGGCCCCGACAGGGCTGACTTCTTTGTCTCCTCTGGACACTGCACTTGACCAACCTATTACCGAGCCGCTTGTTTCGTCTACTGCGACTGATAGTGGCGTTGGTGGGGTAATGTATTACTTCCAGCTCACTAATAATGACTTGACGTTCAGCCAAAATAGCGGCTGGATATCAGGAACTACGTATCAACCTACAGGTACTGTTGGTGCTACGACCTATACCTGGAGCGTCAAGGCAAAGGATAGTCTTGGCAATGAGACACCTTTTACTGTGCCAAAAACCTATACTACCAGTGCTGCCTGCGTATCCAATGATCCGACAATGACACTGTTAACTCCTACAGGTGGTGTCGTCTCCACAATTACCAGTGATGGCGGTACGGCTGTATATAATTTGAAAATTATCAATAACGACTACGGTTCCTGTGGCCTTACTGACTTTAACTTATCGGTAGCTAACACTAATATTGATGATTTTGATGCTGCAACTCTTAGCCAGACATTCATCCAACTTAACCCTGGCGCACAAACCACATTGACGGTTTCTGTTAAAGCAAAAAGCGGAATTATTGGTTCCGGAACACTTACAAGAGTCACCTTTGCTGGTGATGTAGACCATCTATCGACTCAATCCGGCAATGTCACAACGACTTTGAACGTTGTAGGCTGCACGATTAATTCACCCTTACTGATTATCGGACCTGACAATGGCTATATAAACAAAGGTGGAGTTCTCGTTTATACGGTTACTGTAAAAAACACCAATACCGGAACAGGCTGTACGGACGCTACATTCACCTTAAATAGTACAGACAGTAATCTGACCGCCTTCAATGCCTCTACTTTCAGCCCTGCTAATACAGTTCTACTTAATGCTGACGAACAGGGTTCTGTTAGCTTGACTGTCTCTGCCAAGGCAGCCGCAGTTAAAGGTAATATTAATATAACAAGTGTCGGCGTGTCATCACCCGGATATCCGTTGGTTACTAACAAAACTGCGACCTCAACCGTCGGTAATCCAATGCTTCACAACTCCAATAATACCAACTCCACAAAATGGAGTGCCAATAGCGGATGGGGCCTTCCCGGTACCCGTTATGGCGAGATTGTTTGTACTACATGTCATGTCGACGGCTATACAAATACAAATAACATCAAGAGTGTCCGGCAGACTATTTATACTCCGTACACCACTGCTGCAGCTCCAAAGTTTCCCGGCCATAACAAGGCCATCAGCTATAGCAGAATGGTTGGTACCAAGGCTTCTCAAGGATCACTGGGTTGGGACTCCACCGCCACACCACGAACTACCTCATCAAAAATATGTGAGGTCTGCCATACCTATGACGCAACCAAAGCAAACGGCGTAAATGCTCATTCTTACACTACCTCCGGTGCAACACTCACTAACCATTATAATACCGATGGCCAGAAAGATTGTATCAGTTGCCACAAACATAATGCCGGATTTGGTGTCGGAGCAATTGCCTGTAACGGATGTCATGGTGATCCTGCTGTAACAACGATTACTGCTGCCAATAGATATGATGTTGCACCACCGGTTAACTCAATTGGTGTGACCGGTACTTTATCCGGCAAAGGACTTGTCAGCAACAATCCTAAAGTCGGAGCACACCAGACACATCTAAAATATACAAATGGATTCAGCAACTATAGTACAGTTGATTTCCGTTGCACAAGTTGTCACGGACCAATACCTACCGATTTTGCCCATGCAAACGGTACTACTCCGATTCAATCTACATTCCAGGGTATGGCAAAGAGAGGCACCTCATCTCCTACCTGGAACGCCGCAACATTAACCTGTGCCAACACATACTGTCACAACCCTGCAGGAAGCGGCATCATAAATGCAGCAAACGCCGGAACCAACACTTTTGTTTCCTGGACATCCGCCTCATATCTGGGCGATACGGCAAAAACAGAGGCTAACTGCAACCGTTGTCATAAGTCTCCTAACGCAGCTGGTACAGCGACTTTGGCAGGCACAGCGCCACATACAGGTGTTAAAATAGCAGACAACTGTATCGGTTGCCATGGCCACGAAGGCGATACTCAAGGCATCATAGGCCAGCGTCATATGGATGGTGTTCTGGCGGGTGGAGGTACTGCATGTAACGGATGCCATGCCTACGACGCCGCTGATTGGTCTACAGCATTGGCTACCGGCACTAACGGGGGTCTTACATTTGGAGGCACAGCCAGCAAAGAGGGAATCGGTGCCCATGCCAAGCACATTACCCTGATCAAGACACTTAAAACTATTTCGCTATCGCCTATATCAGACTATACCGCCGGTTTCGGCGTTGGCAATGCAGCTGCTGTTTGCGGAGTCTGCCATTCAAACAACGCTGTTCTTGACCATACAACATCTTATTCAACAAGTACCACGCGTAGTATCAATTTCGGTGGTGGCAGCACAGTGTATCAATTTGGCGCAAGTGCCCCAGTTTACGGTGGTAGTGGCGTGTATCAATCGTCATCAGCATCTGCACCAAAAACATGTTCCAACTTAAGCTGTCACTACTTTACATCACCAGTCTGGTCTACGTACTAAGCGCGGGGGGAATGATACAATGGGAATAATCATTAGAAAAAAACAAAATAGGATGAGCCTGTTCTTGAAAAAAACTGGCCTGATTCTTCTCCTGACCTTAGCAACAAGCATGTTTATGTATGATGGCTGGTACAGACCAGACACGGCTCAAGCAGCAATTGTATTTGTGCGTTCAGCAACCGGGCAGAATACTGTTCCTGGAACTGCTGGTACAACTGTTCCCGTTACTCTTGCCGCAGCGCCTGCTAATGGTAATACTTTGATTGCAGTTATAGCTACACGAGGTACAACTGCAAATCGAGTTTCATCTATTACACAATCAGCCGGAACTGCAGCTTGGGTTAAAGCAACATCTTTATTCAACTTAAATGGAATTACTACAGATATTTGGTACGCTCCAAATGTTTCAGCTGCTGGAACAGGGGTAACAATTACTCTTCCAACAACCATGTTTGCTTCAGCAGTTGTGATGGAATATAGTGGCGTTCTTACTGCCAGCCCATTAGATGCTGTTAGTAGTGCATCGGGTAATACGGCATCTCCCACCACCGGGACTACAGCAACCACAGCACAAGCCAATGAGCTTTGGATAGGTGGCATCAGTTTGATAAACAGCACATACACGCTTACAGCATTAACTAATTCTTTTACTGAAGTTGCTAATATGTCTTCTGGAGGAGCTGCTGCTTCGAATTCACGTATTTATGCATTACAGCGACTTGTTACTGCAACCGGGACTGCTACAACTAGTGGCACAACAACATCATCACAGTGGTGTGGAGCCATTGCAACCTTTAAAGAAGCTGCTGCTCTGCCTACTGTTCAGTTTTCTGCTGCATCGTCAAGTGGTAGTGAGGCCATAACACCTGCTGTTTTTAATGTAACATTATCGTCTGCCGCCGCCGCTAATGTTGTTCTTCCTTATACTTTAACAGCCGGTACAGCAATAGCAGGTACTAACTTTACCTCTACGCCAGGCACATTAACGATTATTGCCGGGCAAACAACCGGACAAATCAATGTTCCTATTTTAAATGATTCAGTTCAAACAACAAATAGGACCTTTACCGTAAACCTTGGTGCTGTAACTTCCGGAAATGCCACTACCGGGTCGCCTGCCTCTAATGTCTTTACAATTATCGATGCCAATGGCCCCAAACTCCCGTCCACCATCACCACTTGTAATGGATGCCATAAAGGTTACCCATCCCTGGTTGATAATAGCTCCAGATTCAGCAACGGTACCAGCGCCGGTAACTTTCAGGGTTCCCACTCACTTCCTGGTCATGGAACCGACTGTACCAAGTGCCATGTTTCCAACACTACAACTAACCACATGAATTCAAACATCAATATGGCTGTCTCTGGCGTTGGCTATACCAAGGGCACGACATTCCCTGTCACGAATATTGCGTTAGCAGGTGGCAATATCTGCTCGGCCACCACATGTCACGGTCCTTCTAGTCCGGCATGGGGTGCATCCACTGCAACGCCTAACTGTCAAAAATGCCATGGATACCGCAGCACCCCATGGAATTCACTTTCTAATGTCACTGTAAACACAGACTCTAAAACGGGTGCGCACTTTAATCACATCTCCTCGGCCACCTATAATTATTCGCCATCATTCAGCTGTAAAGAGTGCCATTCAGCTTCCATTGCTCTTACCACAGATGCAGTCAACTCACTTGGTCACAATGATACTGTTGCGCCTGCGGAACTTGTTTTCAGCACACTTGCATCAAAATCCAGTGCTAAAGCCGGTGGCGTTGCAACATATACAGCGGCAACAGGTGCCTGTACAAATGTCTATTGTCATGGTGCCGGCATGGATAGCAACGTTTCCAACAACCCTGCTACAAGGGTTATCGCACCTGTCTGGGGCACCCCGTTTTTGGATGCAACTGCAATTACAGTCGGTAACGGTGTAAATACTCCTGGTACCGGTAACTGCTCGAAGTGTCATGGTTATCCGCCTATGACATCAACCCATGCCGGTCAGACTGCAACCGCCTGCATAGGTTGTCACGATCATGTTAATGCTTCAGGAACCGGTTTTGTTAACGCTGCTCTTCATATTAACGGGGTAATCGATGCCTCCGGCGGCGCTTGTACCTCATGCCATGCAAAGCAGCAGGGCGCTCGTATAAACGTTATGCAGCAGTTTACCAGCGCTCAAAACTCACACCACTATCAAAGCACTACCAACAAGATCAGCACGGTTACCTGCTACGCCTGTCACTGGGAAGCGAACGCTGAC
>CAIQWT010000033.1 GCA_903875605.1 uncultured Geobacteraceae bacterium
AAGACGGCATACGAGATAGCTTCAGGTGACTGGAGTTCAGACGTGTGCTCTCCGATCTATCCGGATTACTTCGCGAACCAAAGGCGGCCGCCAAACGTGCCGACCTGATTATTCAGACCCGCTGTCCCTCGGATAGCGCATCCGCACCACCGGTTTATGGCATCCCTTTTTGCAATGCCAGACACGAGCTATACGACTGTATTCCACTTTCAGGTGGAGAATCGTTCCCGCTTGGCATTATGCAGGGACAAAAACTGCTGGCTTTCGCCGGAATTGCAGACCCGCAGGCATTCTTTGACGGGTTGCAGGAAGAGGGCCTCAACATTGTCAGTACAATAGCACTTCCAGACCACGTCAGCTACGATAGTAAACTTAGCAATTCAATTGTAGAGGCGTTTCACTCTTCACATGCTGATTACGCCATAACAACCGAAAAAGATGGTGTAAAATTGAAGCGCCTGTCGCAGGCTTTTATGGGAAAAACACTTCTCGCCCGCCTCAACTTGACAATAATCAACCCCACCCCCCTGAAAGCATTACTTCTTAATTTACTTCACAAATAAATCTCTTTGTGGCAGCATTACGCCGTTTAAAAAGCTGAGGCGTTACACTATTACATGAGCACTAATGACATATTGAATATACTTGTATGACCTCTGTACAAAGTTCGACCGATGCTAGTTGTTAGCACCGATAAGGGGAAAGAATGTACGTGGTTAATCAAGAGAGATCACTTAATCAAGAAGCCAAGAACAGCAAATATCATATTATAAATATCTTTTTGATATACTCTCCCTTGCATTATCTCGCTGCTGAAAATATTGCTGCAGACTTTGAATCTAATTCACGGAACTTCCTATTTTACCTTAAACCCGAATTCATAGAACTAGTAGATCCGTCGAAGTGGGATGCCGTAGAGTTTCTCCCATGGCCAAGATTCTACCCAGAGAATGGCATGTTCGGGAGAATAAGGCGTACCAGAAAAAATCTGGCCGTTGTTGAAAAAGTCTGTGCTGGCGCTAAAGAGATACGACTTCACACCCCGGTTATTGACACTGAGGCTATTAACTATTTTATCAATTTTATCCGATTTTCACACCGAGATGCACAATTCTGTGTTCGACTTATCCCTGATGGGTTGCTAAACATCCAGCGTTACCCCATGGGTTTAGTCAAGAGAACTTTGCAATATTTTAAAAAAATACGAAGATTTATATATCCCTCTTTAAATTATTACACTTTTAGTGGAGACAGAACCGGATCGGACACTAAAATAGTTGATAGAATCTATATACTGCCTGGTTTCCCTAACGAATATGATACGGCAAAAACGGTAGAGGTGTCATTATTACGTGTAAATTCTCGCGCATATGGCGGAATACCTGCAGAGGTAGCCAATAAACGTGCTCTTGTAGTTGGGCAGGATCTGGTTTCCTGTAAAGTTTTTTCAGAACAGGATATGAGTTCATTGACTTTGGGTGTTAGATCCTTTATTGAAGCCTGTGGCATTAATAATATTGCATATAAGTCACACCACCGTGACCGACTGGATGAACTTTTTCATCCAGATTATATCAAGTTAGTACTTGATCGCCCCCTTGAAACTTATTTGGGATCAAACCATTATGAATTGGTGATTAGTATTGTTAGCACAGCACTACTGACAGCGCGAATTATTCTTCCAGATTCGTGCAGAGTGGTTGCATATGGTATGAATATGCTAAAACATCGGAGTGATCGAGATAAAAAGAACCTAGAATCCATATTTATTGCGCTAGGGGTTGAAATGGTAAATCACAACGACGGTATTCTTTGACTGTAGCTGTTTTAAATATAAATTACGAAACCTTAGGCTTTTATGAAAAAAACACTTCTCGCCCGCCTCAACTTGAAAATAACCAACCCCACCCCCCTGAAAGCATTACTTCTTAATTTACTTCATAAATAAATCTCTTTGTGGCAGTATAACGCCTAATAAAATGTTGAAGGCAACTATCACATGATAACTCACGACATTTTGAACATACTCGCATGTCCTCTGTGCAAAGGTGAGCTCAGCGCAAACCTCAATGAGCAAATATTGTATTGCCATACCTGTAAACGTTCATTCCCTGTGATTGAGGGCATCCCTGTCATGATGGTGGATAAAATGACTCCTCTGGCAACATAGCTCCAAATATAGACTCTTCGCTTGAATTATCAGACCATAGCTGATTATGGCAACCGGCCATGGCTTCTGGCAAGGCAGTTGTTCAGGTTTAGTGAACTCAACTGAAGGAGAATTAACTACGTGGCAAACAGTGAAACGCAACCTGATACGTTGCCCACGAGCAGTGCATCTCCTGTTACAAACATTTACCTGATTTACTCACCTATGCACTATCTGACGGCAGAAAGCATCGCTGTACATTTTGAACAAAATGCTCGCAATTGCCTCTTTTTCCTGAAACCGGCTTTTAAAGAGCTGGTGGATCCTACAAAATGGGACTCGGCAGAATTTCTCCCCTGGCCACGATTTTATCCAGAGAAAGGGTTTCTGGGTAAATTACGGCGCACTATAAAAAACCTGGATCTTGTAGCTAATGCTTGCAAAGGTGCCAGTGAAATCCGTTTACATACGCCGACCATCGACACGGAGGCAGTTAATTATTTCATCAATTATCTGCGCACCACTTATAGCGATGCTCTGTTCACTGTACGAATAATTCCTGACGGTTTTGAAAATATTCAGCGCTTCCCTTTGAGTCGCTTCAAGGTGGCTTTACAGTATTGCAAAAAAATACGCCGGCTTATCCACCCTGATCTCAATTACTATGTTTATACTGGTGATCGAATGGGTACAGACACTGATATTGTCGACAGAATTTATATAATTCAAGGTTTTCCGCACGAATATAGTGCCACTAAAACTGTCGCACTGCCGCCGTTAGGGCATGCGGGCAGCAACTCAGAAGACGTCACATCTGTAACTAAAGAAAAACTAGCACTTGTTATTGGCCAGCCTATGGCTTCCTCCAAGCGTTTCACGTTAAAAGAGCTGGTTTCTGTGACTTCAGGCATTCGCGAATTGATTGCTGCCAACGGAATTGAGTGCATTGAATACAAAGCACACCCGAGCGATTCAGACAGGGAGTTGTCGCACCCTGATTATAAAGAGCTTAAGATCAGCATGCCTCTGGAAACCTACCTGGCCTCCACTCATTTTGATCTAATAATCGGGGTATTCAGCACAGCCCTGTTGACCGCCAGGCTTATCCAGCCACAGTCATGCAGGATAATTGCGTATGCTACAGAATTAATGAAATATAGAGGACATAATGAGAAAGAAAACCTTTTGTCCACTTTTGTGACTTTTGGCGTTGAGATCGTCCCACATCTCACTAAAATTGATGATGGAGCAAAACAATAATGAATATTTCGGGTAAAAAAATACTTGTAACCGGTGCCGATGGCTTCATCGGTTCTCATTTAACAGAAGAGCTGGTACGTCAGGGTCATGATGTTCGTGCCTTTGTTCTCTACAACTCGTTTAACTCATGGGGGTGGCTTGATCAGTCCGCCCCTGGGATCAAAAAATCTCTCGATGTTTTTGCAGGGGATATCCGTGACCCCCACGGCGTTAAGACAGCCATGCAAGGATGCGATATTGTTCTTCATCTGGCCGCTCTGATAGCAATACCCTATTCATATCACTCACCAGATACCTATGTGGATACCAACATCAAGGGCACACTCAACATTGTACAGGCCGCCCGTGAACTTGGTGTTTCAAAAATTGTTCACACCTCAACTAGCGAAGTGTACGGGACCGCCCGGTTTGTTCCGATCACCGAAGATCACCCGCTGCAGGGTCAGTCCCCCTATTCGGCATCCAAGATTGGAGCAGACCAGATTGCCATGTCATTTTACTCATCTTTCGGTACGCCGGTGTCTGTGATACGACCATTCAACACCTATGGCCCGCGTCAGTCCGCGAGGGCTGTAATACCAACCATCATTGCTCAGATTGCCAAAGGGGCGCGCACGATTAAACTTGGTTCGCTGCATCCGACAAGAGATTTCAACTATGTTGCCGATACTGTGGCAGGATTTATCGCTGTTGCAGAAGCAGAGAGATCTGTAGGTGAAGTCATCAACATCGGCAGCAACTATGAAATTTCGATTGGTGAGACTGTCGCTATGATTGCTGATATCATGGCTGTTAAAATTGAGATCGAAACCGATGACATCCGCCTGCGCCCCGATAAGAGCGAAGTGGAAAGACTCTGGGCTGACAATAAAAAAGCCTTTACGCTGGCAGGATGGCAACCACAATATGCCGGTAAAGAGGGATTGCGACGTGGGCTGGCAGAAACAATCGAATGGCTTGCGCACCCGGCTAACCTGGCCTGCTATAAAGCTGATCGCTACAATATATGAGTAATGGACTTAGCGTACATACGCTGCTCAATGCCTTACAATCGGTCCTGCCGCCAGAGCATTCATTCCTGCCGCTCCATGAACCTCGATTAAACGGCAATGAGTGGACGTATGTAAAGGAGTGCCTAGACACCGGCTGGGTTTCATCGGTCGGGAAGTTTGTCGATCGTTTTGAAGAGGAACTAGCTGCTTACACCGGGGTCAAAAGGGCTGTTGCCGTTGTGAATGGTACCGCTGCCTTGCATGTCTGCCTGCTGCTCGCCGGCGTTAAAGCTGGTGATGAAATCCTTATGCCCGCTCTTACCTTCATTGCCACTGCCAATGCGATTTCCTATTGCGGAGCTATTCCACATTTTATTGACAGCGAGGAATCAACACTTGGCGTCGATCCTTTTAAGCTCAATAGGTACCTTGAAGAGATTGCGGAACTGCGTGCCGGCGGATGTTTCAATCGCTTGACCGGACACCGCATCAAGGCAATAGTCCCGATGCATACGTTTGGACATCCGGTCGACCTTGACCCGCTTGTGAACATTTGCCGGAGATTCGATATCACGCTGATTGAAGACGCTGCGGAATCGCTCGGTTCATTTTATAAGGGTCGCCATACCGGACAATGGGGTCTTCTTTCAGCCCTCAGCTTTAATGGTAATAAGACTATCACCACCGGTGGCGGAGGTGCAATTTTGACTAATGATGAAGATCTGGGGTTGCTTGCCAAACACATCACAACCACTGCCAAAACGCCTCACCGTTGGAAGTTTAACCACGATATGATTGGCTACAATTATCGCATGCCAAATATCAATGCCGCACTGGGTTGCGCTCAATTGGAACAGCTCCCCGATTTCCTGACCGCCAAACGTGATCTGGCTGAGCGCTACCGTAAAGCATTTACTGAAATCCCAGGTATCAGTTTTTTTTCAGAGCCGGCCAACAGTCAGAGCAATTATTGGCTTAACGCCCTGCTGCTTGACGAGGGGCATGCCGGACGACGTGATGCCTTTCTTGAGGCCACTAACAATGCCGGTATAATGACTCGACCGGTATGGTCTCTGATGAATAAACTGCCTATGTTTACCGACTGTCCTAAAATGGATTTGTCGGTGGCGGAAAGTCTGGAGCGACGGCTGATAAATATACCAAGTAGCGCCATACTGGGCAGAGGAATGGCTAATGCGTAAGATCTGTGTTGTCACAGGTACCAGAGCCGAATACGGGTTACTCTACTGGCTTATGAAAGAGATTGAGGCCGACACTGATCTACAATTACAGTTGATTGTAACCGGTACGCACCTTTCACCTGAGTTCGGTCTCACCTATAGGACAATTGAGGAAGATGGTTTTGTCATTGATGTCAAGGTCGAGATGCTACTTTCCAGTGACAGCCCGACCGGAATAGCAAAATCAATCGGCCTCGGGGTTATAGGGTTTGCCGATGCTTTGGAGCGCTTGAATCCAGACATAATTGTTGTTCTGGGGGATCGTTACGAAATTCTGGCAGCAGTCCAGGCAGCGTTAGTGGCTCGTATTCCCGTGGCCCATATCCATGGTGGCGAAACCACCGAGGGCGCTATTGACGAAAGTATCCGCCACGCCATTACTAAAATGTCGCACCTGCATTTTGTGGCCGCCGAACCATACCATAACCGGGTTGTACAGCTCGGTGAACATCCTGAAACTGTTTTTAATGTCGGAGCACTTGGCATTGAAAACATCAAACGCTTGCAGTTGCTGGATAGAACACAACTGGAACAGAGTATAAACTTTGAATTGGGGACTACCTGTTTCCTGGTGACCTATCACCCCGCAACCCTTGGCACAACAACGCCACAGGCTGCCATGCAGGCTCTTCTTGATGCGCTGGATCATTTCCCGAATGCAAAGGTTGTTATTACGAAGCCAAACGCTGATACTGACGGAAGAATACTGGGACAGATGATAGATGAATACGCTCTCCTCAACAAAGCGCGTGTCGTCGTATTTACCTCTATGGGGCAACTGCGCTACTTGAGCACTCTGCTGTTGGTTGACGCAGTAATAGGCAACTCCTCTAGCGGTATTATTGAGGCTCCGGCTTGCAAAACTCCAACCGTAAACATTGGTAACCGCCAGTCTGGGCGCCTTAAAGCTGACTCCATTATTGACTGTCAGGAAACGACTGAATCGATAATGACTGCAATCAGAAACGCTATCTCACCATCATTTCGCAAGGGAGTAGAGCGGGGCAATTCACTCTATGGTTATGGCGAAACCGCAGTAAACATCAAAGAACACCTGAAGAAAACGACACTATGTACTACAAAACATTTTTACGACCTGTGAGATCTCCGATGCACGTTCACCACACCTACATAATCGCCGAGGCGGGGGTAAATCACAACGGTTCACTCGCTCTGGCAAAGAAACTGGTAGAAGTTGCCGCTGACGCCGGTGCCGATGCTGTGAAATTTCAGACTTTCAAGGCTGACTCATTAGTGAGTCGCCTGGCACCCAAAGCTGAATATCAGAGTAAGGCAACCGGTGCCGACGAATCCCAGTACGAAATGATCCGCAAACTGGAACTGGATGAGCAGGCTCATGAAATGC
The DNA here is from genome assembly GCA_903875605.1 of uncultured Geobacteraceae bacterium. Classification (GTDB taxonomy): domain Bacteria; phylum Desulfobacterota; class Desulfuromonadia; order Geobacterales; family Pseudopelobacteraceae; genus JACRCG01. The sequence continues at coordinate 7,009 of CAIQWT010000033.1, forward strand.
TGATTGAGCATTGTACTGTGTGTGGTATCCAGTTTCTTTCAACACCCTTTGACCTTGAAAGCGTAGATCTTCTCGCCGGGCGGTTTGATCTTTCCTGCATAAAAATCCCCTCCGGTGATATTACCAACGGCCCCTTGCTGCTCAAAATAGCGCACACGGGGAAACCGGTTATTCTTTCAACAGGAATGAGTACCCTTGGCGAGATTGAGGAGGCACTCGGAGTACTGGCTTTTGGCTATCTGGGTGTCGGCGAACCATCTCCTGCTGTCTTTCGTCTTGCCTATTGTTCTATCCAGGGACAGGAATTATTGTTGGAAAAGGTGACGCTTCTGCACTGTACAACAGAATACCCGGCACCGGTTGAGGAAGTGAATCTGAATACTTTGGACACTCTGAGAAGTGCCTTTGGTTTGCCAGTGGGATATTCAGATCACACAGAAGGTATTACTGTGCCGATTGCCGCTGTTGCCCGTGGTGCTGTGATCATTGAAAAACATTTCACTCTTGACCGAACCCTTCCAGGCCCTGATCACAAAGCATCGCTTGAACCAAACGAATTAAAGCAGATGGTTGCCGCAATTCGGGTTGTTGAACGAGCGCTTGGCTCCGACAGAAAGCATCCGACACCAAGTGAGCTGAAGAATATGAGTGTTGCCAGAAAAAGTCTTGTTGCAGCCTGTACCATTACAAAAGGCGAGTCGTTCACGACAGGAAATATTGCCGTCAAGAGACCGGGAAATGGTATGTCACCAATGCGTTACTGGGAGCTGCTTGAAAGAAAGGCGGGTAATAATTTTAGTGCCGATGAGAAGGTTGTTATATGAATATGCCCGTCATTATTCTTGGCGCTGGTGGCCACGCCAAGGTATTAATTGACTCCTTGCTGACTGCATCAGCCGTTATCGTAGGGATTGTTGACCCAGACCCTGCACTGATTGGAGTAAAAATACTTAGTGTGCCTGTACTTGGTGGGGATGATGTTGTCAATGAATTCCCCAATGCAGAGATCCTGCTTGTAAACGCTCTGGGTTCAATAGGTCTTCCAATAAAGCGTAAGCAATTATTTGATAAATTCAGAGGAATTGGCTATAAATTTGTCAAAGTTGTCCATCCCTCTGCGATTGTTGCTTCTGACGTCGTTCTCGGCGCAGGGGCTCAAGTGATGGCTGGTGCTGTTATTCAAACGGGGAGTCGTATTGGAATCAATAGCATCATCAACACCCGCGCGTCAGTGGATCACGATTGTATCATCGGCGATCATGTCCACATATCACCCGGTGTGACCATTTCCGGTGGAGTAACTGTCGGAGCATGTAGCCATATTGGTACTGGTGCTTCGGTGATCCAGGGAATTTCAATTGGCAACGGCTGTCTTGTTGCAGCAGGGGCGGTCGTCACTAAAGATATTTCTGATGGTGAAAAGGTGCGTGGCGTGCCTGCCCGGGAGTTTGCATGAATCGCTGGAAAGATGTTCTTATAAGCCCGGAGACACCCATTATAAAGGCCATCGGCATTATTGACGCCGGCTCTCTCCAGATCGCTCTTGTTGTTGATGCTTCAAACAGGCTTGTTGGAACTGTAAGCGACGGCGACGTCCGGCGTGCCATATTGAAGGGGATCTCGCTGGATAGGCCCGTAAAAGAAATTATGTTTACCGAGCCAACCGTTGCAAGCCCTAGAGAAAGTCGTGATGAAATAGTAACCACGATGAGAATGAAGCAACTGCGTCAGATTCCGCTTCTTGACAAAGATGGCTGCGTAATCGGTCTTGATTTGTGGGATGACCTGATTAATCTACAAGCAAGGGACAATATTGTTGTGCTTATGGCAGGCGGCCTCGGGACAAGACTTGGTGAACTTACAAAGAACTGCCCCAAACCACTGCTTAGAGTTGGAAACAAACCTGTACTGGAAACCATTCTTGAAAACTGTATTGAATATGCTTTCAAACGTTTCTATATTTCCGTTAACTACAAAGCTGATATGGTTAAGGAATATTTTGGTGATGGCTCCCGCTGGGGTGTGGAAATCAAATATCTTGAGGAGAAGAAGCGGCTCGGCACAGCAGGAGCCCTTGGCCAGCTGCCTGAAATCCCAACAGAACCAGTACTCGTTATGAATGCAGACGTCCTGACTAAAATCAACTTTAAACATCTCATGGAATTCCACGAAGAGCATAACTCCGTTGCCACTATGTGTGTTCGAGATTATGAATTTCAGGTGCCGTTCGGAGTTGTACAGCTTGATCATCATCGTTTAAAGAATATTATGGAAAAACCGGTTCATCAGTTTTTTGTCAATGCCGGCATCTATGTTCTCAATCCGGAAGCGGTTTCCATGGTTCCTACTGACGAATACTCTGACATGCCAGCCCTATTTGATACGTTACTTCAGAATCAGCTGGAGACAACAGCATTCCCCATTCATGAATATTGGGTGGATATAGGACACAAGGACGACCTGGAACGAGCTAACGGAGAATATAACGAGGTTTTTCGTGATTGAAGGCAAAACAGTTCTGGCTATAATTCCAGCAAGGGGTGGTTCCAAGGGAGTGCCACGCAAAAATATTCGAGAGGTAGCCGGTAAACCGCTTATTGCCTGGGCTATAGAAGAAACAAAAAAATCCGGATACATTGACAGAGTTGTTGTTTCAACGGATGATCAGGAAATTGCTGACATTGCTGTTCAATGGGGGGGAGAAATCCCTTTCCTTAGGCCAGCAGAAATGGCACGGGATGACTCCCCGGGAATAGCGCCTGTAATACACATATTGAATACCTGTGATTTTTTGTATGATCTGGTTGTTTTATTGCAACCGACATCGCCGTTACGAACGGTTGAAGACATTGATGGGGCAATTGCTCATATGGTCTGTCAAAATGCAACGGCATGCGTCTCAGTGGTGGAACCGGACAAGAGTCCTTATTGGATGTACACCATGAACGGTGACGGCCATTTAGTCCCGCTTCTTGAAGGAGATTATGCCTGTAGACAGGACATCCCCAAAGTGTACGCACTTAACGGTGCAGTTTATGTTGCAGAGACCAGTTGGCTATTAAGAACAAAGACATTTGTAACTGATGAAACTATCGCTTACATCATGCCTAAAGAGCGTTCTATTGATATTGATACGGAAACAGATTTAGCTATTTCATCGATTATTTTAAGTGGAGGTTTTAAGTGAAAAAACACCCGGTACCCAATCCAGTAGATATTTCCGTTTTTAATGGGACACCAGATTCTTTAGAAGCAAAATACGGGTTGCCAAAACATGTTGAATTTTGTACAAAATGCGTAATTTCAAATCAACGCCCTAATTCGGCTGTAGAGTACGAACATACCAAAGCCAGCAAAAAGCAGACTATCCATTTAGATGAACATGGCGTGTGCGATGCTTGTAAAGTCACTGAACAGAAAAAAATTACAATTGACTGGAATGAGCGTGAGCGTGAGTTAAAAGAACTGTGTGATCGTTATCGCAGCAAAGATGGTTCTTTTGATTGTTTGGTACCGGGTTCTGGCGGCAAGGACAGTTTTTTCCAGTCTCACGTGCTCAAGTACAAGTATGGGATGCACCCGTTGACCGTCACATGGGCACCGCACGT
>CAIQWT010000034.1 GCA_903875605.1 uncultured Geobacteraceae bacterium
ATAATCACTCTTTTTGCCCACTCACATGATTATTTATAACAAAATCGATGATGAAGTAAGTAATAATTTTGATTTATTTACGTATTACACATGGACACCGTTTTTTAATCCATCAAGATAATCTGCCCAGACTTGCATCATTGACGTACGCACTGCAAGATGCTTAGTCCTGTTGTATGCAGTCCCCAAGCGATCAGGTACTGCATGGGCGAGTTGAGCCTCAATAGCATCAGGATCAAAATTTAGGACCTCGTGTAGCATGGTTCTGGCCGTTGCACGGAATCCATGGGCTGTTACCTCAGATTTTTCGAATCCCATACGACGCAGACCAGCATTAATAGCGTTATCACTCATGCAACGTAAAGGTGACCTTTGACATGGGAAAACATATATACTATGGCTGGTTAGTGGTGAAAGTTCATTTAATAATTTAAGTGCCTGCGAGGGTAGGGGGACAGTAAATGCGTTCTCCATCTTCATTTTTTCAGCTGGTATTTTCCATTGATTCGTTTCGAAGTCAATTTCTTTCCATTCCATGTGCCGAAGTTCGCCAGGACGACAAAACAGGATTGGTAGCATCTGCATAGCGCATTTGACCACGAACGACCCCTTGAAATTATCGACAGCCCGAAGCAGTTGTGCAAGTTCTTTTGGGTCAGTGATAGCGGCTCGATTGCCGTATTTAACTGGAGGTAGAGCTCCAAGCAGATCGCCAGAAGGGTCACGATCGGCTTTTCCTGTGGCAATGGCATAACGAAAAACTTGTCCACAGTGGTTTCTGGTTCGATGTGCTGTATCAAGAGCTCCACGAGATTCTATGCGGCGCAGTACCAAAAGTAATTCAGGGGCCTTTATGTCTGATATATTACGGTTTCCAATGTACGGGAATACGTCACGCTCTAGTCGCTCCTTAACAGTAGCGGTATGAACCTTTGACCATTCGCGTGTGAACTTTGCAAACCACTCACGCGCTACAAACTCGAAACTGTTTTCAGTCAGTTCTACCTTGGCCGCCTTCTGCTCTTTCTTGAATGTAGAGGGGTCAACACCATTTGCTACAAGTTTTCGAGCATCGTCACGGCGCTGTCGAGCATCTATAAGCGATATTTCAGGGTAGGTCCCAAGGGAAATGAGTTTTTCTTTGCCATCCAAGCGATACTTGAATCGCCACCACTTACCCCCAACAGGGGTAACTATCATAAACAGGCCATCGGTATCGTAGATCTTTGTGGGCTTTCCAGAGGGCTTTGTATTGCGGATTTTTGTATCACTCAGTGCCATAACGTCCTCCTTAGGGGTAACTGTTACTCGAGGTCTGCTAGTGACCCCTAAAGTTACCCCTGATAAGCATGGATGTCAGCCTATATTATCGGACAACGTAAGACAATGAAAAATAAAAAACCCTTGATAAATCAAGGGTTATGGTTCTTCTTTGGATTGTGCTGGATGCTTTATTGGTAGCGGAAGCCGGACTCGAACCGGCATGAGGTTGCCCTCGGCAGATTTTGAGTCTGCTATGTCTACCATTCCATCATTCCGCCGGAACAGTGTTTATAATGGAGACGAGATCGTACGTCAAGGATTATTGCCGACTGATCGTAATTATAATAAAATTATAGCAATATTAAAGCAGGTTTTTGGTGTGAAAATCCGGGAATTTACCCACCAAGGTATTTGGTCAATTCTTCAGCAAGAGTGGTAGGATGTAGAAATCTAGCGGGTATTTTGTCCTCTCCAAAAAAGTCCTTTGACCACGCTTGACGTCGTGTCCAGGACATCAGTTTTTCCCAACCCTGCCAGGTAATAAAATCAACACCATGGATGTTAGTGATCTGTTCCAGGAATGTCTGTTCATACCCGGCCATAAATTCTCCAGTTAAAAAAAATGTATGTAAAATCAGCTATTTGTTTGGTAGCTCTGAAAGTAATTCATCATAAACCACCATGGATTTAATGCGGGTATTCTGTTTTCTGGTGATTTCTTCAAAGTCGTTCAGCTTACCTTTAAACGCTGCAGCTTTATTTCTCAGAGAGTTAGTGCTGTCGGAAATGAAGCTTTTTTCCTTCGGATCCACATCTTTGCGGAACAGTCCTTTTGCTTTATTCCAATATTCATCCGTCCCGCTCATGTAATGATTGAGACTCTCTAAAAACGAGAGAGCACCAGACGAAAGTTCCGAAACGGTCGTAAGCTTCATCTGGGCATCGTTCATATCTTTCAATAGAGATACGTCAGCAAACGTTGATGCCTCAGTAACTGTTTTCTGATCAATGGGCTTTAATTGATCAATGCTGTCGATCATGATGATGAATTTCTGAGATGTTGCCAGGTACAAATTAATTGCAGCTGATGCACTATTGAGTGCAATCGTAAACTGGGCGGTAAATTTGGTAAATATCGAAGCCTGGCCGGCATAAGGGATCGGGAGCATCTTACCTATGACGGCGGCATAAGAGCCTGCCTTGATGTATTTATTGTATCCGGCAAGATTCTGATCCATCCAACTGACAAAACCTTGAAAGGCTTCCATTGAATGGCGCTGTAATTTAGCGGCAGCAGCAATTTCCTTTAATAAGAGTATTTTTTTCAGAAGAAGACGCTCTTCCGATATGCAGCGGCGAGATTCAAGCTCGCGTACACGGCTTAAAAGAACTGTTTGATCCTGCTGGAGTTTGAATGTCTGCTCTTCACCGGAAGTCAGCGGGCCGCAGGAGTCCGCTGCTTGACATGTTGAGTAACTAAAGAATCCGGCTAGTATAAGAATAGGTATGGATCTTGAAAAAAGATATTTCAGCATGGATCTGACTCTTTCTCGCTGGAATCTATAAGTACGTACAAAAGGAAAATAGCTCTTAACCACGCTGGTACTCGGCTAAAAATGCGCCTTTATAAGCCATGTATTTTCCCTCGCCAATGGCGTGTCTAATCTCAGCCATCATTGCCAGATAAAAATGGACATTGTGGATTGCCGACAATACGGCAGAGAGTACTTCGTTAGAAACGAAGAGATGGTGAATATATGCTCTGGTGAAATTCTGGCAGGTATAGCAGTTGCAACTTGGATCAATTGGGAAAAAATCACGCTTGTAGTTTTTGTTGGTCAGGCGGATTCTGCCTCTACGGGTAAAGAGGGTTGCGCTTCTGGCATAACGTGTAGGAATAACGCAGTCAAACATATCGATTCCACGCTCTACACTTTCCAGAATGTCTTCTGGGAGACCGACGCCCATAAGATAACGTGGCTTGTCTTCGGGCAGATGTGGCGTCGTGAATCCGACTATTTTCTTTAAGAGTTCCAGCCCTTCACCTACACTTACTCCTCCGATTGCGTAACCTGGCAGATCAAGTTTACGCATCTCTTTCGCACACATTTCCCGCAGATCTTCGTACACACTCCCCTGGACGATTGCGAACAGCGCCTGGCCGTTATCCGTCATGGTGTTCTGACATTCTTTGAGCCAGCGAATGGTCTTCTTGGTTGATTTTTCAGCATATGACCTGTCGCAGGGGTAGGGGATGCACTCATCAAAAGCCATGATTATATCTGCTCCCAGATCCTGCTGGATACGGGTTGCAGTCGCAGGATCAAGGTATATTTCCGATCCGGTTATCTCATGTTTAAAGAAGACACCATCCTCGGTGATGCGTTTGTTGGGGAGGGAAAACACCTGAAATCCCCCGGAGTCGGTAAGTATCGGCTTGTCCCACGCCATAAACTTGTGCAGGCCACCGGCTTTCTTTACCAATCCCTCTCCAGGTTGGAGATGTAGATGGTATGTGTTAGACAGAATTATCTGTGAGCCGGTTTCTTTAATTTGTGCCGGGGTAAGCGGCTTCATGGCGCCATGCGTTGCAACAGGCATGAAAATCGGCGTTTGGATTTCGCCGTGCGCAGTAGTGACTATGCCAAGGCGAGCTGAACAACCGGGGTCTTTTTTGAGAATCTTGAATTCCATAAAATCTCCGTAACCCGGAACCGTAATATCAGTTAGAGTTTCTTTTATTGAACGTATTACTATCAGAATGGTCGTTAAAATGCAATTTGTGAGTATTGGATAGCGCTGAGAGGTATTTTAAATGTGAAATGTATACACAAAATAGTTGCAATTTGTTAAAACGATGTTTAGTATCAGCGCGCTTGGATTTGACATCAATACATGAGTGCGCCAGCCACTTGTTCGACGCATCCACATAACACTCTCAAGGAGGTTTACGAATGAAAGTTGTCTCCAGATTTTGTTGGCGCGGTCCCCCAATGTACGATTGATTTCACCCCAGGAATTCTTGCCGTATCAAAAAATTCACACAGTGAAAAATAACACTATCTAAAAAGGAAGGAATGCTATGCAACTCACCTCGTCATCCATCGGCAGAAAGATCCTGATGGCGATCACAGGCCAGGCTATGGTTCTGTTCGCTGTCGTACATCTGCTCGGTAACAGCTCCATCTTCGGATGGCTCAACGGTGGTATCAACGCTTATGCCGAACACCTCCACAGCATGCCGCTACCGATAATCATCGGTTTTCGTCTAGCCCTGCTGGCCATGGTCTGTGTTCACATCTGGTTCGGTATTCAGTTGACCATCGAAAATCGTGGCGGTCGCCCACAGCAGTACGCAGTCAAGTCTACCCAGAAGGCAACCTTTGCCAGTGAGAACATGATCTGGACCGGATCTCTTTTGGCACTTTTCCTCGTATATCACCTCGCGCACTTCACGTTCCAGGTGGTGAATCCTGAAACGGCCGCATTAAAGAATCTGGTGCCATTACACAATGAGATGGTGCCGAACGTACTCGGAATGGTCGTAGCCGGGTTTAAAAACTTCTTTGTATCATTCATTTATGCCGGTGCAATGGTCGCTCTGTTTCTGCACTTGTCGCACGGAATCCAGAGTTTTTTCCAGACAATGGGCTGGAGTTGTGACAAGAGCCAACCGATCCTTGTTAAATTAGGCACTCTGGTTGCCCTGGGTCTTTTCCTGGGCTATGCTACCATCCCGCTGACAATTTTTGCCGGCATTCTGAAAGGTTAAGGGGGTTATTGTGATACTTGATGGAAAATGTCCAACTGGACCTATTGAACAAACCTGGGACAAACACCGCTTTGATTTGAAGCTGGTTAATCCCGCTAATAAACGTAAATACAACGTAATTGTTGTCGGTACCGGTCTTGCCGGTGGCGCCGCTGCTGCGTCACTTGGTGAACTTGGCTACAATGTACAGGCATTCTGCTATCAGGATAGCCCAAGACGTGCACACTCCATTGCTGCACAGGGTGGAATCAATGCTGCAAAAAACTACCCTAATGACGGCGATTCCATCTATCGTCTCTTCTATGACACAATAAAGGGCGGCGACTTCCGCGCTCGTGAGGCTGACGTATGGCGTCTGGCACAGGTGTCTAACAACATTATTGATCAGTGCGTAGCTCAGGGCGTTCCCTTTGGCCGCGACTATGCCGGATATCTTGATAACCGCTCTTTCGGCGGCGCTCAGGTTTCACGTACCTTCTTTGCACGTGGTCAGACCGGTCAGCAGCTGCTGCTTGGTGCGTACTCCGCACTTTCGCGCCAGATCAAGCTTGGTTCTGTCAAAATGTACGACCGCCGCGAAATGCTCGATCTTGTAGTTGTTGACGGCGTTGCACGTGGTATCACTGTACGCAACCTGGTAACCGGCGAGATGGAAAGCTATGCTGCTGATGCTGTTTGTCTGGCAACCGGTGGTTATGTAAATGTATTTTACCTTTCTACCAACGCCATGGGTTGTTCCGTTACAGCTAACTGGAAAGCGCACAAAAAAGGCGCTTTCTTTGCTAACCCCTGTTATACCCAGATTCATCCTACCTGCATCCCGCAGGCAGGTGACTATCAATCCAAGCTGACTCTCATGTCCGAGTCACTCAGGAACGACGGCCGTGTATGGGTTCCAAAGAAAAAAGAAGATTGTTCCAAACATCCAGCAGAGATAGCTGAAGATGATCGTGATTATTACCTCGAACGCAAATACCCGTCTTACGGCAACCTGGCACCGCGTGATATCGCATCACGTGCTGCTAAAGAGCAGTGCGATGATGGACGTGGTGTAGGTCCTGGTGGTCGCGGTGTTTATCTGGATTTTGAGGATTCAATCAAACGTCTTGGTGAAGATACCATTCGTGAACGCTACGGCAACCTGTTTGAAATGTATGAAAAAATTACCGATGAGAATGGTTACAAACGCCCTATGCGTATGTATCCGGCTCCTCATTATTCCATGGGTGGCCTCTGGGTCGATTACAACCTGATGAGTAATATCCCCGGTCTGTTTGTACTGGGTGAGGCTAACTTCTCTGTTCACGGAGCTAACCGCCTGGGAGCTTCAGCTCTTATGCAGGGATTGGCAGATGGTTACTTTGTTATCCCTTACACAATTGGCGGCTACCTTGCTACAGTTAAGCCTGGTCAGGTCAAGACAGACCACGCTGAATTCAAAAAATCCACCGAAGATGTTACAGCGGAACAGAATAAGTACCTCTCCATCAACGGTAAAAAGACGGTTTTTGAATTCATGCGAGAAGTTGGCGGCTTAATGTGGGAAAACTGCGGTATGGCTCGTACTAAAGAATCTCTTGAGACAAACCTCAAGAAAATACCTGCTCTGCGCGAAGAATTCTGGAAGAATGTCAAGGTAACAGGCAGCGGTTCAGAACTCAATCAGCAGCTGGAGAATGCCGGACGTACTGCTGACTTCCTTGAATTCAGTGAGCTTATGTGTCGTGACGCACTGCACCGTAACGAATCATGTGGTGGGCATTTCCGCTCAGAATTCCAGGATGCCGGTGAAGCGCAGCGTGACGATGTTAACTTCTGTTACGTCGGAGCATGGGAATACAAAGGCGACAACAAAACGCCTGAACTACATAAAGAACCGCTTAAGTTTGACAATGTACATCTCGCCGTAAGGAGTTACAAATAATGAGCGATCACAAGACCATGACATTGACACTGATCGTGTGGCGCCAGAAGAAAGCCAACGATCCTGGAAAATTCGAGACCTATACAGCAAAAAACATCACTGAGCACCACTCCTTTCTGGAGATGCTTGACTGCGTTAACGAAGATCTGATTCACACCGGAAAAGATCCAATTGTTTTCGACCATGATTGCAGAGAAGGTATTTGCGGCATGTGTTCACAAGTCATCAATGGTGCGCCACATGGCGGGCAGGATCGTACTACGGTCTGCCAACTGCACATGCGTAAATTCAAGGACGGAGATACCATCTACATTGAGCCTTGGAGAGCCCGCGCTTTCCCGATTATTCGCGACTTGATCGTGGATCGCTCGGCACTGGATAAAATCATCCAGGCTGGCGGTTATACCTCATGCCATACCGGCGGCGTTGCCGACGGGAATGCAATCCTGATCCCCAAACCTGTTGCTGATGAAGCGATGGATGCCGCTGAATGCGTTGGTTGCGGAGCTTGTGTTGCAGGATGTCCGAATGGTTCTGCAATGCTCTTTACCGGTGCCAAGGTGTCACAGTTGGCAATATTGCCACAGGGTAAAGGTGAAGCAGCAACTCGTGTAAAAAACATGACCAACACCATGACGGAATGTGGTTTCGGTAATTGCTCTAATCATTATGAATGCATGGCAGCTTGCCCAAAAGGGATAAACGTTAAGTTTATCGCTAGGATGAATCGTGAATTCATCAAGGCACTTATTGTCTGATCGTATTGTGTGTTCTGAACTGTTCTCTCGGGGCGGCCATATGGCTGCCCCGTTTTTTTGGAGCCAGCGCCATTGGAATTAGATTTTGTTCGTATAGAATGTGAAATAATAGACAAAAAGTCTGCTCAACTTACTGATGCACTCAATAATGAGCTGCGTAACTTTGAAGCTTATTTTAAATCTTCATCCTGTTTAGTTGATCATAAGCTATGCTCTTCTTGCGACCTTCAAGTAGAATGTGCCTACCGTATTGTCTTTAATCAGGCTTTGTCTTCTGACCCTGAAACTGTCCGCCTTCATCAAAAACCATCTTTGCCATTTTCTCTATATATTAGCTGTATAAGTGATAATACTTTACTTTGTACTTCAGGTATTATTGTGATTGGCTATGCGGTAAATTATGTTGAATATTTTCACGCAGCTCTTTTAGAAATGATTATGAAGTGCGTTAATACCGCTACACAAAGTACAGACGCACTCCTCCGTTCATACAGCCTGAACTATCTGGGGGAGCGGCATGAAATATCCCACGCAGCTTCTTTGCTCGAAAATGTAATACTATTATCCGGTCGGCATATATTGCAAAACTCCGTACATTCAGAATGTATTAAATTGATACTGAAGTCGCCATTACGACTGTTGAGTAATGGTTCTATTACTCGTCGTTTTGACTTTGCTGCTTTTTTCTGCTCGCAATTGAGACGATGTTCCTCACTGTGGGCATATTATGGTGTTGGAGAGTTGGATCTGGATTTTGTGCAACTCTCCGGTTATTCACAAAATGTTACTGCTTTAGACAACAGCATAAAATATATTCAACCGTCATGGTCCGGTAAATTAAACCGTGCAGGCTTGACTGGAACCGTAGAATGTGTTGGACTTGTGGATCCGATGATCCCTTTGTTGATTCTTGGCAGTTATTTTAATGCCGGTAAGGGAGCCTCATATGGATCGGGCTTCCATCAAATTGAGGTGGAGTGATTATGCATATCCGTTTGATAACTACTGTATCAATAACAATCCGTCTCTTCCTGTTAACATCCACTGCTGCACTCTTGCTCAGCGGTTGTGTCGCATTACACACCACTGCTGAACTCACTTATATAAACGGGTCTGGAGTTGAATCACTTTCAAGTAACGCCTCGCTCTCTTATTCTGCTTCTGAACGGAGCATCTCCGGTAACGGGTTTCTTATTTACCGAAAGCCGAATCAAATCCGGGTTGTACTTCTATCTCCATTTGGTTCTGTGATTCAGGAAATTTATATTTCTGATAAATTTGTTTCAATTATTGATTCGGGCAATGGCATTGCTTTCAGTGGAAATCAACAGGATCTTCCCGATAAGGGGGATTTCAGTGGCTGGCGCTACATTCATTTGCTTGTAGATATTGATCCTCCTGATATGTCCAAAAAAACTTCTGTTATTGAAAGAATTAACCGTTTTGGTGAGTTGGAAAAAGACTCTTTTGAAAATGGTTTGCTCATTTCAAAGGTAACTGCATCCGGTACCCAGGTTAGATATAACAGATATACCGTTATAAATGGAACCGCTCTTCCGCTTGAAATTACCTGTGAAACGGCTGCTAAAGAAAAATTTACCATCCGGCTTGAAGATCCCGAAATCAATATCCCCCTCACTGATGAAGGCTTTGCGCCGAATCTTAGTAAGCTTCGTGTTTACCCGTTATCCCGCTTGAAGTGATTGTGAAATTTTGGTACTCTGCAGATAGTTGTCGGCGGTTTATTTCTTTAAAAGGGAGATTGTATGAAAAAAACAATTTTGAAGCTGATGGTACTCGTTGTACTTGCAACTTCTTTGCAGGGTTGTTACGGGAAGTTTGCTCTTACACGCAAATTGTATGCAGTGAATGGTGAAATAAGTGACAAGTTTTTACGTAGTGGCCTAACATGGGCTTTTCTTATTTTTCCGGTTTACGGTGTTGTCGGCCTGGCGGACTTTCTAGTGTTTAATACTATTGAATTCTGGAGCGGAAAAAATCCTGTTGCTGAAGGCGAAAAGGATTTCCGTTATGTTGATGGTTCTGATCGTTATGATATTCACGCTAAAAAGCGTGGTGACGATGTAACATACACAATTACACACTATAATTTCGATGGTTATGTTGATTCATTGCAGGTCGACTGGAATAAAACGCAGGATACTGCCCGTTCCCGCTTTTCTTCCGGCTCAACAGTTACTGAGAACTTTGCCTCACGTGATTTAGATGGTGTGCATGTTCAGTTACGTCAATTTGGCTCTTTACCGCAAACAGTGGCACTGGCAGTTAAATAGAAAAGTTAGTGAGTTAAAGGCAAGGGAAGGGCACCTTCAGATTTTAACTGGAGTGTGCCCTTTATCCAGGTTAATTGAACAGTATCAGTTCGGCAAGTGAGATAATTCGTATTGCTCTGCAACAATTATCAATTCGTATCTTCATTAAGTATCCACATCTCTGCGTGGGGATTCTTGCTATAATGTGCTTATAAAACTATAAAACAATGAATAAGGAATTACGATGAAGGTTATTATTCTTCTTGGTGATGGTATGTCTGACATCGCCTATAGCGAACTTGGCAACAAATCCCCCTTACAGTACGCTGCAACCCCAAACATGGATTACATGGCTCAGCATGGTCAGGTTGGTCTTGCGCATACAGTTCCCAAAGGCCTGCCGCCCGGCAGCGATGTAGCGAATCTTTCCGTATTCGGCTATGACCCACGCACATGCTACACTGGACGTTCACCGCTTGAAGCAATCAGTATGGGTGTTGTTCTCGGCCCTGATGATGTTGCGTTCCGCATGAATCTTGTAACTCTGAAGCCTCAGGGAAGCGCGATTTACATGCAGGACTTTTCTGCCGGACATATTTCAACCTCTGAGGCACGCGAACTTGTTGAAACACTCCAGAAGGAACTTGGCGGCTCTGGAATTGAATTTCATGCCGGCGTTGGTTACCGTCATCTGATGGTCTGGCGTGGTGGCAAAGACGGAATGCGCTCCACACCACCTCATGATATTTCCGGCAAGGCTGTACTTGATGCTTTACCCAGTGGTGATGGCGCAGATGTGCTGAATAATATCATGAATCATTCCCAGATGGCGCTTCATGACCATCCGGTAAACGTGCTGCGTAAGGAAAAGGGCCTTCTACCTGCCAACTCAATCTGGTTGTGGGGGCATGGCAAGACTCCGCGCATTGAAACGTATAAGGAGAAATTCGGACTTAACGGAGCGGTTATTTCCGCTGTTGATCTTATCAAAGGCATAGGTATCTGTGCTGGCCTTGATATTATCAACGTAGAGGGAGCCACAGGCTATATAGACACCAATTATCTTGGTAAAGGGCAGGCGGCGCTGGATGCACTGGAGAATCATGACTTTGTATATGTTCATGTCGAAGCGCCTGACGAAGCTTCACATGAAGGCAATATGCAGCATAAACTGCAGGCGATTGAATATTTTGACCGTCTGGTAGTGGGAACTATCCTGGAAGGGATTAAAAAGTTCGAGGATTATGCCATTCTCTGTATGCCTGATCACCCTACACCGGTAAAGTTGATGACCCATACTTCGGATCCGGTCCCATTTATTATCTATCGGAGTGGGGTAGAGGACGGAAATGGTGCTGTAACATATGACGAGTTTCAGGCAAAACTGACTGGACTTGTGGTAGAGGGGCATTCGCTTCTGCCATTAATTATTTCATAAGGTATTTCATAAATGAAAAGGGCATCTGAGTTAATTTCCAGATGCCCTTTTCTTTACTTCCTCCCCTTATGTTCTTTCGGCTCTTTATCTTTCTGATCTTTTTCACTACCTTGTTCCGTAGTCGTAACACTCCACACTTTCTTCTGTTTAATTTCTTTTTTCCCGCCACCTTGGACGCCATTAATTCCATGCTTTTGTTTGTCTGCCAGGCCGGATGGTTCGGACGGAGTCCTATGTACCGGATTATATCTGGTAGGTTGTGTTGGCAAAGAGTGAGAAATACTATTATTATTCCGGCGTGAAATTACCGGGGTTAGGGATGGTGTTGGTGCGGTTGTCACAACAGCCGACTGATCGTTTCTTTGCTTTTTGATTTCCGGAGTTAATCGGGGATAGCGGGCACGCAATTCATTGTTGGTATAATGCTGAATGGCTTGAGGTGCAAATTTCTGGGGTATCTGCTTAATGATAGGCATACGCGTTTCTACGACAGGTTGTATGCGAGGACTGCCAATTGAAGCGGATAATGAAGTTGTTATTATTTCGGAGGGTTTCTGAAATACGGATCTTCCTTTTAAAAAATCATTCTGGTGGAGAACGCTGAAACCATCACGCGCGTCTCTGTTTCTATATACGACTGTTGCAGGACTGACAGAAGCGTTAGCAATGTTAATACTGTGGCGCCCGAACTGCCTGTGACCATAAAATATTTCTCCAGGAGCGAGGGGAGTCCATCCTATGTGGCTTACACTCCTATACCAACCGACATAACCAGGCCCCCAGTATATATCCCCACGTTCTGGAGGAATCCAGCACCATCCAAATCCACTTACAACTGCCCATCTACCATAGTGATACGGTACCCAGCCCCAACTTTCGTAGGATATCCAGACATAATCATCTCCTTTCCAAATCCAGCGACCACTCCGGTATGGTGCCCACTCCTCCGACAGTATAACAGTCGGGCGCCATACCATACCGTATTCCGCTATGCGTACCCACTTTCCGTTAGAGTCCAGTTCGTCCGAAAACGGCTGTAATTCATCAGGTAGATTGGATTCTACAGCTGTTGTCCGCGCTTGGTTCTTATCTCGGTCACTGTTCCATTTTTCCCAGTTATCCGGTGGATTGAGTAGCAGAAGCTCACTATGACCTTCCTCAAGGGCAATATGTTCTCCAGCGCGAACCTTTGTGCGGTTACCATTCCCCTCCACGTAGGCCGATCCTTTGAATATAGACACGTCTTCCTGGTTATTCGCCAGCATATCAATGCGGAGACGTGTACGTGCTTCCGGAACAACAGAGGTATTATCTGCATCTATTTGAAGTGAACTCTTTGCCATATTTCTGGCTGTTCGTAGATATATTCTACCGCTCGCCAGATGCAGATGTGTAAAGCCCTCTTCAACTGCTATGAAGTCAAGATTTGATCCACTATCAAGCCTGACAATGCTTCCGTCAGCGAGTTGAACTTCTGCTCTGCTCGTTGATGAGGTCCAGATGGCATCACCTTCGTCAAGAGGAGTGTTAACGGCCGCAGGCAGCCAGTCTTCAGCATCCGGCGAACGAAACATTACGTCACCTTCAATTAATTGTATTCTGGCCGGATTGATAATTCCAGCCAGTGAAACGGCGGGAATCGCGAGAATAGCCGCCAGAATTATCAAGACAATTTGTTTCATGAAATCCCCCATAAACCGTTATCTGATTTCGTCCAGTGTAAATTACTGGAATACTTTACTGAAATAAATAACGCAAAGAGCGTGCCGCTTAAAAAATGGCTATAATATCAGCTGACTCGAAACTTGAACGTTGCCCCTAATGTCTTAAATGAGGTGTTAATAGAGCCATTTGAAGTGCACTATTTAGAATGTGAGACTTGTGTAGTCCCTCAAACTCTTGACTCCTGGTAATAATTTTACCATAATGCCGCCATGCTTTCTGTCCCTATTTCTCCCAAAGTTATCGGCTTGTACACCTTTCGTGTGACTCTTCTAATATGGCTCGCATGGTACCTATGGTGCCTTTTTGTACCTCCGGGCCAAGGCCTCGCTGATCGTGATATTTCATTTCCGGCGGGGAGCGGCATCCGTAAACTGGCGAATGATCTAAAGAACGGCGGAGTCATTAGAAGTTCATGGCATTTTGTTCTAATGACGAGACTGCGTGGCGAATCACATCGATTAAAAGCCGGCGAATACCGATTCAATGATGGTATGTCCCCGGATAAAATTCTTAATAAAATTGTCTCTGGAGAGGTAGACTACCGTAAATTTACCCTTCCGGAAGGATATTCAATTTACCAGGCGGCTGAATTGTTGGAGCAGAAGGGCTATTTCAAAAAAGATATTTTTCTCGAAAAATGTAGAGACAAGAATCTGTTAGCACGTCTTGGTGTTAAGGAAGCTTCGGTGGAGGGTTATCTTTATCCAGCTACCTATAATCTCTCGCGGTTCGGAGGGGAGGAGCAGTTACTGGAACAGATGACTGGCCAGTTTACTAAAGTGTATTCAGCCATATCGGCAGGAGAGGGTAGTGGTAAATTTTCCAGGCATGAGATTATTACCTTAGCTTCAATAATCGAAAAAGAGGCTGTTTTAACGGATGAAAAACCGCTTATTTCATCGGTATTCCATAATCGTTTGCGTATAGGAATGCCGCTGCAGAGTGATCCTACCGCAGTTTACGGAGTCAGGGCATTTTCAGGTAATGTAACTAAAGCGGATATTCAGCGCTCTTCACCTTATAATACCTATCTAAACAGAGGCTTACCTCCTGGACCGATAGGCAATCCCGGCAGTGATGCTGTTCAGGCGGCAGTGAAGCCGGCAAAATCAGACTATCTATATTTCGTTGCACGGCAGGACGGAACCCACCAGTTTTCCAGAACACTTGCGGAGCATAACCGGGCAGTCAGGTACTACCTGAAAAACTGAATTATATTGCCAAGTCAACAACATCCTCTACAACAATTTCCAGTTCAGCCAGAGTAATTTCTTTAACAGCCAGGTACAGTGCTTCAGGTGATGATATTAGAGAAATAGTGGCGTCAGGATGTGCTGATTTTCCAATTTTTTTGCATGCTTTATCAGACATTCTCACGATAACCAATAAAATATTATTCCCATCAAACTTTTCGCTGTGATGATTGACAGCAATTGAGCAGTAAGCTTCGGGTAAACTCCAGGATTTCATCAGGTTATATCCAACTTCTTCATGCATACGATCAAGGACCTCATTGATCAGCGTCTCGGAAAAAGCGGCTTTTGATTCCTTGTTACGGTGGATGTCATCAAGCACTTTGAGTAATGCCAGTTGCCCGATGTCGTGTAACAGTCCGGCCATAAAGCTTTCGGCAGCAAGATTCGGGTACCCTGTCTTTTTAGCAAGCCACTTTGCTCCGGTCGCACAAGCAAGTGAATGGACCCAGAGCTTTTGCATCGTACTGTTCAGATACTCGTTTTCAGAACGGTATAGCTCAAATTGAGAAGCCATCATAACCATATTAGCAACTTCCTGGGCTCCCAGCCTGACGATGGCATCCTTGATGGTGGCGATGGAAGAAAGTCCGGCATAATATGACGAGTTGGCAACTTTGAGCACCTGACTTGCCAGTGACTGATCTTCACTGATCATCTCAATTACGTTATCCATCTTGAAGTCACGACGAGCAAGCATTTGTTGGAGTTTTACAGCCACAGAATTAAAAACCGGCAGTCCTTGCAGGTCTCTCTGGAGGTGCTCCTTTATCAGTTCAATGAGTGGTTTTTCAGCAGAATTCATCTAGTTACTCCCAGTATTCTTCGCAGTTCTCCCAACGAGCGTGGTTTGCCAAGGCGCGGTAAATCAGAAATTATTTCTTTAAGTGAAATCTCACCACGCGCACCTTTGACCAGACCATCCTCAATCAGCGTCACCATGCCGGACGTTTCAATACTTATTTTGCGAATTTCGTAAGAGCTCATTTTATTTAAAATAGCATTTTTCACCAATTCATTCATTACCAGCAGCTCAAAAACCCCTACACGTCCTCGATAGCCGCTAAACCTGCAGGCTTTGCAGCCGCGTCCAAGTTTAAATTCAGCCCCTACCAGATCATTGGCTGTGACATTCAGTCTGCTCAGATCAAGAGGAGTCGGGATATATGGTTCGGCACAGTCAGGGCATACCCTACGAAGCAGTCGCTGTGCTACTACACATACAACAGTGGAAGAGATCAGGAAAGCTTCAATCTCCATATTCATTAAACGAATCAAGCCGCCGATACTGTCTTCGGTGTGAAATGTAGTTAAGACCTTATGGCCGGTTAGTGCTGCCTGTATAGCCGTTTCAGCTGAAAAATGATCCCTGATTTCACCAAGGACAATTATATCCGGATCCTGCCTGACGATATGCCGCAGGGTTTCTTCAAAGGTCACTCCTATTTTAGAATTGATGGAACATTGAGAAATCCCTTCAATAACAATTTCGACTGGATCTTCAGCTGTTATGATACTGGTGTTGACATCATTCAGGTAATTTACGCAGCTGTAGAGAGTGCAGGTTTTGCCTGAGCCGGTTGGCCCTGTGATGATCATGACACCGGTAGGAACCTCTACAGCTTCATAGATAAAATGCTCAAGCATGCGAGGTGCCATGCCAATTTCTTTGATATCAAGGAGTGACGTTTTATTGTTGAGGAGCCTCATAACAATTTTTTCACCATATATGGTTATGAAAATTGAAATTCGTAAGTCAAGGTCTATACCATGCTTATGGCTTTTAAAGAGCATACGACCATCTTGGTGACGTCGTTTTTCAGCAATGTCGGCTTGTGCCATGACTTTAATACGTGTAGAGAGTTGAGGGGCTATCTCTTTAGGAAAATCTTTGTGATGGTGCATGACACCATCGAGCCTAAAGCGCACCCGAAGGCGGTCATTCATCGGTTCAATATGAATATCGCTTGCCCCCTCCTCTACGGCATCGTCAAGAAGGGTGTTGATTATACCGATAATACTATTTTCATCTGAGGCAACCGGATTGTTTGTTGATCTTTCCAGAGCTCTGAGTGTGTCACGGATGGATTCTTTGGAGGCGATGACAAACCTAGCCTTATCTCCCAGAAACTTTCTGGCACAATCGTGCGATTTCTGGTCGAGTGGGTCTGATAATGCCAGGATGACAAAAGAATCTTCACGACGAATCGGTACAATTTCGAGCTCGCGACAGACTGCGAGTGGTATAACTGAGAGAAGTGTACGATCAATAGCGACAAAGCTTAGTTCGATTAAAGGGTATCCGAGTTGATACGACAGGGCTTCTAATAACTTTCGTTCCTCTATGAAGCCCCGATCAATAAGAATTTCTCCCAAGCGCTGCTTACTTTTTGATTCTACCTGGATGCCAAGCGCCTGCTTGAGATCGGACTCTCGCAGATACCCCAGTTCTACAAGAAAATCACCAAGGCGAATATTGACGCGGTTGTTTCTCAAGGTTTTCTGGAGGGTCTCGCCCGTCAGATAACCAAGATCTAGTAGGGTGTCAATCATGGTTTTCGGAGTTGAGAGTTTATTACGAATTCTGACCGCATATACCAGCTGTTGCTCTGATATGATACTTTCCTTAAGTAACAGATTCGTAATCATACCGTTTTCAGTTGATGGAACAGGCGTTTCTTTTGATTGAAGATCCATATACAACCTTATTTAGCAGTTAATTGTACCGGCATTTATAGCTGTAATTATTTAAGGTGTGTAATATATAACTAATATCACTTAGTGAATAGTGTTTTGTTTTGGGAAATTATTCATTAAACAGAAAATTTATGTATAAGAAAAAGATCAGTCGAAATTATGCTTAAAAGACGATACAAGTAGCTATTATATTTATGTAATATTGTTTCAACGGCGTTCAGTCAAAAACGTAAAAGCCGACCCTCCATGAAATGGGGTCGGCTTTTTAAAGAAGTAATATAACAAATGGCGTAAAAGTCTCTCTCCTATATAAGGGCTAGAGGTCTTTATTGTTGTTACAGCCCTTTCAAATCTTTACCTGCAGAGAATTTACCGCTCTTAGAAGCGGCTATTTTAAGCTCTGCACCTGTCTGCGGGTTGCGGCCTATTCTTGCAGCTCTGGCTGAAACAGCGAAAGTACCAAACCCTGGGAATGTGATCTTGTCGCCAGCTTTCAAAAGATCAGTCGTCACTTTAATAAAGGCGGCAACTGTTTCTGCAGCCACATTTTTAGGAACATCAAGTTCCGCTGCCACTGCTGCTACGAATTCTGCTTTTGTCATGTTTTATCTCCTTATCATTTTAAAATAGTGCGGTTTCTTACCACATATCGGAGCGATGGGTCAACACTTGTCTGTTATCGTTATAGTTGTCGTCAGCAGTGTACAAAAATCGTGCATGCAAATCCTGGAAATACTTTTAACTGAGTTCTTTGATTAACAACATCAGTGCCCTCACTACTCTGGTGACGTATACAAATATCAAAATGCAATTTTTCACAGTTATTTTGAACTGTCAAAGTTACTAAGTAACTGTTATTTCGAGAATGTAAATCTTTCCACAAAAAATGTGGAAAACTCTGTGGAAACTGTGGATATGTTTCGAAAATGTCACATAGAAACTGGTTGTTTACCGGTTTGCACAGCGAATATGCAGTACATCTAACTATCTGTAAATACATGTCAATAGTTATTTTTAACGCTTATACAATAAGCCTGAAATTGTCTTGTAGCTGAGAAGCTAAAAAATAGGCACAATTTCAGCTACTAACGAAATAAGTGGAAAATGTGCTGCTCTCAAGGGAAAAATAAACCAAGTTTTTCAGGTTCAGAATATGACTGTTTATTGATCAGTTTTACCAATTTGGAAGCTGGAATAAGCTGCTGTATATAACAAAAAGTAGAGCTTAAACCCTTGATCACGCCTGAAAATCTTGTGTTGAGTGGTGCGACCGTGTAATAATAAGCCAAGCTACTAGGTTCAGCTAACAGCGACCTATTTAGCGGTCATTACACTGATTCAAAGACGAATTGCTCTTACTGTTCTGGCGTTACATAACAAATCTGATTGCAGTGGTTTGCTACGTATTCGCAAGCCACTGTTTTTAATTGAGTGAGTTTCGCTATGTCACGGCACAAACTCAAGAAAGTTATTTTATGATAAATAATATTAAAGCACTTTTCCAGGACGAAAAACAGCTTCCGGATCATTTCATTAACTGGCAGCCAATCAAGCAGAATTATTATCTAATAAATGGTGAATTACGTATTTGGGATGGGATGCTACAGGATGTGCGTTCTCCTGTCCGGGTACATACCGCCTCCGGTAAACAGCAGAAGCTGGTAGGTGAGGCGCCCTTATTGTCTGAGGCGGCAGCACTTGAAATATTGGAAGTGGCAGTACTTGCCTACTCAAATGGTCGCGGTATCTGGCCGACCATGTCTGTAGGTGCTCGGATTCAGTCTGTTCAGCATTTTGTAGCTGCGATGCTGCAGAATCGTGAAGAACTGGTAATGCTTTTGCAGTTGGAAATAGGCAAGTCATTACTGGAGGCAGAGCGCGAGTTCGACCGTACGGTATTATATATTCGGGACACGACCGAGGCTTTGAAAGAACTGGATCGGGTTTCATCCCGGTTTGTCATACAGCAGGGGATTATCGGTCAGATACGCCGGGCTCCCCTGGGGGTTGTCCTCTGTATGGGGCCTTACAATTTCCCCCTTTATGAAACCTTTACTACCTTAATACCGGCGCTATTAATGGGGAACACTATCCTTTTAAAGCCACCTCGCTTCGGGATTCTAATTTTTCAGCCTCTCCTTGAAGCGTTTCGTGATTCTTTCCCTCCAGGTGTAATCAATACGGTCTACGGTGAGGGCGAAATGGTCGTTCCTCCACTGATGTCTTCGGGGTTGGTGGATGTGCTTGGTTTTATAGGCACTCATCGGGTTGCTGATGCATTACGGGCCTTTCATCCCCGGCCGCATCGTCTCCGCTGTGTACTCGGCTTGGATGCTAAAAATCCTGCTATTATTTTACCGGATGCTGATCTCGAACTGGCTGTCTCCGAATGTATCCAGGGAAGCTTGACCTATAATGGCCAGCGATGCACCGCGTTGAAGATCATGTTTGTCCACCGTTCGATAGTTGATGATTTCCTGCAGTGTATGTCTAAAGGAATACAATCTCTGAAGTGCGGGATGCCGTGGGAGGATGGCGTTACTATTACACCCCTTCCTGAGCCGGAAAAACCTGCCTATCTAGAAAAATTAGTTGAAGACGCCCTGTCTCTTGGCGCCAGCGTTGTCAACCCTGGTGGCGGTGTTAGTAGTGATTCATTCTATTACCCCGCTTTATTGTATCCGGTTACGTCCGCAATGCGTGTGTATAACGAAGAACAGTTTGGCCCTGTTATACCGGTAGTGCCATTTGATGATATACGGGAACCGATTGAATATGTTGTTGCCTCAAATTATGGTCAACAGGCCAGTATTTTTGGGCAGAATACCGATTTGCTTGCTCAGTTGGTAGATGCGCTGGTCAATCAGGTCTGCCGCATTAACATCAACAGTCAGTGTCAACGAAGTCCAGACAGTTTCCCCTTTAATGGGCGGAAAAACTCTGCTGATGGAACCCAATCAGTTGCTGATGCCCTGCGGATTTTTTCAATCAGAATTGTAGTGGCTGCCAGGGAGACTGAAGCTAATCGAGAAATCATAACAAGTATAGTGCGTGAAAGGAAATCTCATTTTCTTTCAACAGATTATATACTTTAACTCAAAAGTATGGGAGCAACTTATATGCAAACTCAACTCCAGAATAAGTTGGAATCACTGCGCACCATTCTGGCCGAAATGGGCAGTTGTGTTATCGGTTTTTCTGGTGGGGTAGACTCGACGCTGCTGTTTGCTGTGGCTACAGAAATTCTGAAAAACAGAGCGCTGGCTGTTACTGCAACGTCAAAGACATATCCTGAGAGAGAATTAAAGGAAGCACACGAGTTGGCGGCACTAATAGGCGGCAGACATATGGTGATCGATTCTGAGGAGTTGGATATCCCCGAATTCAGAGACAATCCAGTTAATCGTTGCTATTACTGCAAGAAAGAACTCTTTGGTAAGTTGAAAACAATAGCCGAACAAGAAGGTATCTTGACTCTGCTTGACGGTACCAATCTTGACGATGCTGGTGATCACCGGCCTGGGCGAACGGCTGCAGGGGAGTTAGGAGTTCGCAGCCCTTTGGAGGAGGCCGGCTTTACTAAACAGGATATACGTGACCTTTCGCATGAAATGGGACTACCTACTTGGGATAAACCCGCTTTTGCATGCCTTTCAAGCCGTTTTCCGTATGGCACTACTATAACTCCAGAGCGGGTAGGGCAGGTAGGAATTGCCGAGGATTCACTGCGAGGACTTGGCTTCAGGACTCTTCGGGTACGCTATCACGGGAGTGTAGCTAGGATTGAACTGGGTGACCAGGAATTTGAACGTGCAACAGGCCCCTTACGGGATGACGTTATTAAGTTGGTTAAGGCAGCCGGCTTTACGTACATTGCCCTGGATCTTCAGGGTTACCGAACCGGGGCTATGAACGAAGAAATTCAGTAGCACTGTTTCAATCGTGAGAAAGTATCTCCATAATCGTTTTGCGGTACTTGACTTTACGCTTTAAGTGTCCTACAGGTACTGCCTTCTTATACATTTCTCTAAACATATGGGCACTTATCCTAGCTGGTAGATCAGCCAGGTCTTATTCGTCTGATTGTTAGATCGATGCCAGATGTGCCCACTATCTTTTGGTGGCTTCCCATATATGTTCCACTTCAAAAACAAACTCCCCATTGATGACCTTATTCCCGCCCTGCTTGAATCAGTTAAAACGAATAAAAACATAATTATTCATGCACCTCCAGGAGCAGGTAAAACTACGCGTGTCCCACTCGCTCTTCTCAACTCGATTCCTGAAAAGGCAGGCCGCATTATTATGCTGGAACCGCGTCGAATCGCGGCAGTGTCAGCTGCGCGCTGGATGGCACGCAGTATCGGCGAAGAGATAGGTCTTACTGTTGGATACTCAATTCGCTTTGACAGCTGCAGTTCAAAAGACACACGAATTGAAGTGGTGACAGAGGGCATTTTAACCCGAC
This sequence comes from uncultured Geobacteraceae bacterium, assembly GCA_903875605.1. Lineage (GTDB taxonomy): Bacteria > Desulfobacterota > Desulfuromonadia > Geobacterales > Pseudopelobacteraceae > JACRCG01. The sequence goes on from CAIQWT010000034.1 coordinate 21,572, forward strand.
GCATCCAGAGCGATCCTGGTCTTACCGGTGTGGCACTGATCATTTTCGACGAGTTTCATGAGCGCAGTATTCATGCAGATCTTGGCTTGGCACTTTGCAGGGAAGTACAGCAACTGAGGGCAGATCTTAAAATAATCGTAATGTCAGCAACTCTTGATCTTCAGCCTCTGTCACGATTGCTTGATAATGCTCCGGTTTTGAGTTCTGAAGGGCGCGCCTTTACGGTTGACATGAGATATATTGAAGATAAAGGGCATGGACGCCTTTCGCACAGAATGGCTTCGGCTGTTGTACGGGCGGTTAGCGAAACTGAAGGTGATATACTGGCATTTTTACCAGGATCAGGTGAGATCAGAGACTGTGCTGCTCAGTTGGCATCATCCGTTGCTATGCAAAAAAATGTCGTTATTTGTCAGCTATATGGTGACATGCCGATTGCCGAACAACAGAAGGTAATACAGGTTGGACCTTACCGGAAAATAGTGCTTGCCACCAGTATTGCCGAAACCAGTTTAACCATTGAAGGGGTTAGGACGGTCATTGATTGCGGCGTGTCGCGTCGCCTGCAGTATAATCCTGGAAACGGATTGAACAGACTGGTGACCGTTCGAGAGTCACGTGCTTCTGCAGAACAGCGCGCTGGTAGATCTGGCCGAACCGCTCCCGGAGTTTGCTATCGTCTTTACTCTCAGCACACTTTGCATGCGATGGCTGCGCACACTCCGCCGGAAATCTGCGTCACAGATCTGTCACAGCTATTATTGGAACTGGCTGCGTGGGGTGTAAGAGATCCAACGGAACTCAGTTGGCTCGATGTGCCGCCGACTTCTGCCCAGGATTCTGCCAGACGCCTGTTGTTGGAACTTGATCTGTTTGATAGCCTTGGCCGGATTACGCCTCTTGGTTTTGAAGTAGTACGTATGCCTCTTCATCCCCGCCTCGGCCGGTTGCTTCAGCGTTCCAGAGAACTTGGTTGTCCTGGCTTAGGCTGTAAACTTGCTGCGCTGCTTTCAGAACGGGATCTGTTTCGTTCAACCACTGGCCGAGGCATTCCGCGGATAAGCTGCTCAGATATTGATGACCGACTTGAGGCTTTTAATAACTGGCGATTTTCCGGGCGTAACGATGTTAACATGGATCTTTCGGCTCTCAAAAATGTTGAAAGGGTTGTTCGTCAGCTTGAACAATCACTTTCAATAACTAATAAAGCAGTAGAAAAGGTCTGCGATGACACCCTGACCTCCCGTCTGCTTCTGGCTGCTTATCCTGATCGTATAGGGTGTCGCAGGGGAATTGGCGGCGGCTATCTGCTTGCCAGTGGAAGAGGTGCTCAGATTTCAGAACGCAGTGGCGTTAAAAGCGGTGACTATATTGTTGCTCTGGAGCTTGATGCAGGAAACCAAGCTGAAGCTATTATCCATATTGCTGCCGAAATACCACAGAATGTGATACGCGAAGAGCGGTCCGGACATATACGGCAGGAAACTTTAGTTGTCTGGGATGATAGGGAAGGACGAGTTGTTGCCAAGCGACTTGAACGACTGGGGAATATTCAGCTAACAGCCGAGACGATTGTCCCGACCTCAATTCAGGCAGTGCCTGCAGTTCTCGGAGCGCTACGTACGTCCGGTCTGGCGTTGCTACCATTGAATGAAGCTGTCCGTCAACTGCAAGGACGCCTGTCGCTGATCCGAACCTCTTTTCCAGAACGTGATTGGCCTGATGTTTCAGATTTAGTGCTAGCTGATACACTCGAAGAGTGGTTGACACCTCATCTTGAAGGTGTAAATACTGCTAAAAAAATTGCCCAGTTGAATATTGCTGACATTTTGAGGCAGAATCTCAATTATCGTCAGCAGCGCGAATTGGATGAACTTGTGCCAACGCATCTCGTTGTCCCAAGCGGTTCTCGGATTAAAGTCGATTATTCTGCTGAAGTTCCGGTGTTGGCTGTCAAGCTTCAGGAGTTATTCGGTCTGGCGCTTGGGCCGTCTGTCTGTGATGGCAGGATTGCAGTATTGCTGCATCTGCTGTCGCCTGCCGGTAGACCGATTCAGGTTACTCGTGATTTGAGGGGCTTTTGGGATGGTTCGTATAAGCAGGTAAAAAAAGAATTAAAAGGAAGGTATCCGCGGCACCCCTGGCCTGATGACCCCTGGAGTGCCGCACCGACCCGTCGGTTAAAATCGAAATAACTGATAACAAAATTATAATAACACTCAACTATCAGTTTAAAAAGTGATATATAACCAGCTGAATAGCTTACATAGTATTGGAGCCAGTTGTTTATTTTCAGTAAGAATTCTAATTACCTATTCGGAAAATTACCTCTGCCATCTGTTCTGCACTATCCTGAATAACCATTCTGTCTGGGTTAGCCGCCAAGTGCCGTAAAATTGAAAAAATTATTTCTGCGTCATCCGGCTTTTCCAACTGTACGGCAATTGCCTCCGCCGTCATTCCAATTGACTCCTTTTGCAACAGTCCCATCACCGCTTTTTGAAGAGTGATTACACTCTCTGCTGCTTTTTTGCCAGCTTCCACACCCGGTTGATGATAGGCATTGATGTTGATAAGACTGGCGTAGAGACCTACCGCCCGCTCAAAAAGTGCAATCAGGACACCGATTGTAAAGGAATCTACCTGATTAATGGTTAGAGTCATTGATTCTCTGCCATTCTCATAGAGAGCGGTACGTGTACCCTGGAAAAATCCGAAAAGAAAATCACCGCTGGTAATCCCCTCTTCAACAAGTTGAGAGCTTCCTTCACGATCTTTAAGTACTTCGATAAAAGTCACAAAAAAGTTAGCCACCCCTTCTCGCAACTGCTGTACATATGCGTGTTGATCTGTAGAGCCTTTGTTGCCGTACACGGTAAGTCCCTGGTTAACAGTTACACCATTCCGGTCAAATTCCTTGCCGATTGATTCCATTATCAACTGCTGCAGATAGCGGGAAAAGAGCAGTAGGCGATCTTTATAAGGAAGCATGACCATATCCTTCGTACCACGGCCAGCGGTTGCATAATGCCACATCAATGCCATAACTGCTGCTGGATTTTTCAGCGTATCAGATTGCCTGGTAATTTCGTCACAAAGTCTGGCACCTTCGAGCAGTGCGGATATGTCAATCCCCTGTAAAGCCGCAGGCAGAAGTCCAACAGCAGAAGTGACCGAAGTTCTGCCGCCGACCCAGTCCCACATCGGGAAGATCTCAAGCCACTGTTCGCTCTGCGCTAACTTGTCCAGTTCACTTCCTGATCCGGTTACAGCTACAACATGCTTTGAAAAATCCAGTCCCGCCCGCAGATAAGCTCTCTTGGCCTCAAGCATGCCGTTACGAGTTTCTTTGGTTGAACCACTTTTCGATATGACAACCACAAGCGTTTCAGAAACGGCCTCTCCCAACTCAGCAAAAACTTTGTCGATGCCGTCTGGATCAGTGTTGTCCAGAAAGTAAGCGTTCATCCGGTCTGGTGGTGCTGCAAGAGCATCAGCTACAAACTGTGGACCTAGTGCGGAACCGCCGATTCCGATAATCAGGAAGTTAATAAAAGTAGTATTATTTTGAGTTACTATGATGCCGTTATGAATATTAGAACTAAATGACTTTATCTTGCCAATGGCAGCCTCTATCTCTAGCTGGATATCCGGTGAAGGGGAAAGTGACGGATTTCTCAGCCAGTAATGGCCCACCATGCGACCTTCATCACGGTTAGCAATCACTCCACTCTCCAAAGCAGACATTTCAGAGAAGGCATCTTGCATTACGGACTCCATCTCTGCAAAAAAACAGTCGTCAAACTTCATACGGCTGATGTCAAGCGAGAGTCCGATGATTGGGCAAGCACAGAAATATTTTTGATAGCGTTTCCAAAGTGTAGTCTTTTTTTTCATATATATCTCCCGTTACAGATACACAAAAGGCGGAGAATTCTCCGCCTTTTGGCTCAATTACATCTAAATACTATTTTTTGATGTTATAGAACACATCGTGTCCTTTGAAGAGTGATGTACTGTCGAGCTCATCCTCTATCCGCAGCAGTTGGTTATACTTGGCGACTCGGTCGGTACGGCAGAGTGAGCCGGTTTTGATCTGTCCGGAGTTAACCGCTACAGCCAGGTCGGCGAGGGTGGTATCTTCGGTCTCACCGGAACGGTGTGAAATAACAGTTGTATAACCAGCCCGTTTGGCCATTTCTATCGCTTCAAGAGTTTCGGTCAAGGTACCGATCTGATTTAATTTAATCAGGATAGAGTTAGCTATTCCCTTCTGAATTCCTTCTTTCAGAATCCTTGGATTAGTAACGAACAGGTCGTCACCAACAATCTGGACTCGCTTGCCGAGGCGATCTGTCAAAAGTTTCCAGCCGTCCCAGTCGTTCTCAGCCATGCCGTCTTCGATAGAGATAATCGGGTATTTGTTGACCAGGTTTTCATAAAAATCGACCATTTCCAACGATGTTTTTACTTTTTGGGTTTCATTTTCCAATGTATAGACGCCATCCTTAAACAGCTCAGAAGATGCCACATCTAGCGCCAGAAGTACGTCTTCGCCTGGCTTGTATCCGGCTTTTACGATTGCTTCCATGATGACTTCGAGCGCTTCTTCATTTGATTTCAAGTTAGGAGCAAAGCCACCCTCATCGCCTACAGCGGTGTTGTACCCCTTACCTTTAAGAACACCCTTCAGGGCGTGGAAAATTTCTGCACCCATCCGCAGCGCTTCTTTAAAGCTTGTTGCTCCGGCCGGCATGATCATGAATTCCTGAATATCAACATTGTTATCTGCGTGGGCGCCACCATTGATGATGTTCATCATCGGCAACGGCAGTTCGCGGGCATTGGCTCCACCGATATATTTATAAAGGGGCTGTCCAGCCTCTTCAGCTGCTGCTTTGGCTACTGCCAGCGACACGCCCAGAATGGCGTTGGCGCCGAGGTTAGACTTATACTCAGTGCCATCAAGTTCGATCATTTTCATATCGATTCCGACCTGGTCTTCGGCTTCCATTCCGATGATCTCTTCGGCGATGACGTTGTTCACGTTATCTATAGCCTTCAGAACTCCTTTACCGAGATAACGGGATTTGTCACCGTCACGCAGTTCCATAGCTTCACGCTCACCGGTTGAGGCGCCGGATGGTACAGCAGCACGTCCAAAAGCACCGGATTCGAGAAATACTTCAACTTCCAGCGTCGGATTACCACGCGAATCCAGGATTTCTCTGGCATAGACATCGACAATCTCACTCATTTACAGCCCCCTATCTCGGAATAAAGTGATCCGGAGAAAGTCATCTCCGGAAAGACATTCTGTATACCATAAAAAATAGAAAATAACAGCTTCCGGCATTTATTTTTTAAACAGATGCTGACTAAATAATCAATAGACGACATTTCTTCACAATAATCTGTAAACGTGGTATGACAAAAAACGGCACTTTGTTGTCAGGTACTTCTGAACTGAGGCATACCATGTCAATTGACTCTCTCGATTCTCTTACTATTGATAAATCCCGCAACTTTTCTCCACGAAGAAACAATAGTACACGCACGCGCCTGACTGTTATGTTAATTGCGACGCTTATTGGAGCAAGATCGGAAGAGCGTCGTGTAG
>CAIQWT010000035.1 GCA_903875605.1 uncultured Geobacteraceae bacterium
GAAGCAGCACCCGCATTTCTCACGGTAAATCTGTAGTTGAGCTTGGTGAAAGGGTTACAAATCTGCCTCCGCCAAAACTTACAAAGAATCCGGCAAAACTCGTTATGCTTCCAGGTAATGCCCGCGTCCGCCACCCATTGGTAGAACAAAATCTGATTAACCTTTCCAAAGCGGCAGCATCTATGCCGATTAACAAAATGGAGATACGAGAAAGCACTATCGGCATAATTACAGCTGGCATCTGCTATCAATATGTCCGCGAGGTGCTGCCGCACGCTTCAACTCTAAAGCTTGGCATGGTTCACCCACTCCCGCACGATCTTATTTGCGCTTTTGCCGCCAAAGTTGACAAACTCTATGTAATTGAGGAACTTGACCCCTTTATCGAGGAACAGGTTAAGGCCATGGGGATTCCGGTCATCGGCAAGGAAATAATATCTCTCTGCGGTGAATTGACACCTAGTCGCCTCCGCACCGCCTTCAGTCTGCCACAACCAGCGATAAAACAAGCTGACTGTATGCCGGGACGCCCGCCAAACATGTGTCCCGGTTGTCCACACCGTGGTGTATTTTTTGCTCTCAATCAGCTCAAAGCTTACGTCACAGGTGATATCGGCTGTTATACCCTGGGCTTCATGCCGCCACTCTCTGCGATGGACACCTGCGTCTGTATGGGCGCTTCAATCGGTATGGCAACAGGAGTAACCAAGGTAGTCTCTGATGAGGAAAAGAAAAAGGTCGTTGCAGTCATTGGTGACTCGACCTTTCTGCACACAGGGATTAACGGCCTGATGGATATGGTCTATAATAATGCCCCTGCGACAGTAATCATACTCGACAACAGTATTACCGCAATGACCGGTCGGCAGGACAATCCGGCTTCGGGTCATACTTTGATGAACGATCCGACTAATGCCATTAACATTCCGCTGCTTTGCAAAGCACTTGGAGTAAAAAATATCCGAGTTATAAATCCGCTTGATCTTGAAGAGACCAAGCGGGTGATTGCAGAAGAGATGGAGCGTCCAGAGCCTTCGGTTATTATTACAAATAAACCGTGTGTATTGATAAAACGGGATAATATTTTTAAAATTGGCCCGATCTACGCGGTTGATACAGAAAAATGTACCGGTTGCCGGGCATGCCTTAAAATAGGTTGCCCTGCGATTGAGTGGCGACCTGCTGGAGACGGGAGCAAGAAAGGCAAAGCGGGTATTGATCCGTTGCTCTGTACCGGTTGTGATGTCTGTCGCCAATTATGTACGTTTGGCGCTATCGGGAGTGAAAAATGAGCAATCAGATAACAAACGTACTGTTGGTTGGTGTAGGTGGTCAGGGCATTCTGCTTGCTTCAGAAATTCTTTCCGAAGCTGCCATGCTGGCTGGTTTCGATGTTAAAAAAAGTGAAATTCACGGCATGTCGCAACGCGGTGGAAGTGTTGTTTCTCACGTACGATACGGCACAGAGGTTTTTTCTCCGATCGTCCCGGAGGGTGAAGGAGACATCCTTTTTGGCTTCGAGCTGATGGAAACAGTCCGTTCATTACCTCTGCTGAAACCGGATGGGACTGTGGTCGCTAACGACCTGCAAATCTCTCCACCATCTGTATTAATGGGTCAGGAATCCTATCCGGAAGGACTAGGTGAACGAATCAAGTCACAGTTTAGCGATTTTCTGCTGGTTAACGGTCAAAGAATGGCCACAGATGCCGGAAATGTCAGAGCAGCCAATACTGTCCTACTCGGGGCTGTCTCAAAAAGGCTAAGTATCCCTGAAGAATTCTGGTTAGAGGCTCTCGAAAAAATGGTTCCTGCTAAAGCTTTGGGGGTCAACAAAATTGCTTTCCAGATGGGACGCGAGCTGTAGTTTTGTTTTAACAATGATCTGTGCCATCACATGAAAGGTATAGCCATATGTTTTTCAATGAAGAATTTGAAACCCTGCCGCGTCCAGCTCTTGAAGCGTTACAACTGAAGAGATTGCAATCAGCACTTGAAAGAGTGTATTCCAATGTGCCGTTTTACAAGGCATCATTTGATGCTGCCGACGTTAAACCTTCTGATGTAGGCGGTCTTGAGGATCTCCAGAAACTTCCATTCACCACCAAGCAGGATATGCGTGATTCATATCCTTACGGCTTATTTGCCACCCCAATGGAAGAGATCGTACGCATTCACGCCTCGAGCGGAACTACCGGCAAGCCCACTGTAGTCGGTTATACCCAAAAGGATATCTCCATCTGGACCGATCTCATGGCGCGTTCATTTGTTGCCGCCGGGGCTCATAAAGGTGACATTATCCACAACGCCTATGGTTATGGATTGTTCACCGGCGGACTTGGAGCCCACTATGGCGCTGAGCGGTTAGGTGCTTCCGTTATCCCGATATCAGGCGGCAATACTAAGCGCCAGATTATGATTATGCAGGATTTCGGTTCTACTGTACTAACATGTACACCATCATATTCGCTGTTCATGGCAGAAGAAGCACAAACTGAAGGTATTGATTTTAAAAAGCTGAAACTCAGGGTCGGTATATTTGGTGCGGAGCCGTGGTCAGAAGCAATGCGTAACGAGATTGAAGAAAAGCTCAATCTGTCAGCAATAGATATTTATGGACTGTCTGAAATCATGGGCCCTGGAGTAGCTATCGAGTGTATTGAAGCAAAGCGCGGTCTTCATATTTGGGAAGATCACTTCATACCGGAGATTATCAACCCGACAACCGGGGAACGTCTACCGGAAGGGGAACGCGGAGAGTTGGTTATTACCACGATAACCAAGCAGGGTATTCCACTGATTCGCTACCGAACCCGTGACATAACCAGCCTGACGTATGAACCGTGCATCTGTGGCAGAACACATGCCCGCATAACCCGTATGAGTGGCCGTTCTGACGACATGCTTATTATCCGTGGCGTTAATGTATTCCCTTCTCAGATAGAGGCAATTCTCGTTAGTATTGAAGGAATTGAACCTCATTATATGCTTATAGTTGATAGGCAGGGGACACTGGACACTCTGACAGTTCAGGTCGAGGTTAGTGTACAGCTGTTCTCGGATGAAATAAAGGTGTTGCAGGCACTGTCGCGTCGCGTTGAAAAAGAGATTAAGGATATGCTGGGGGTGACCTGCACAGCAAAACTCGTTGAACCAAAGACTATCCAGCGCAGTGAAGGCAAGGCCACGCGAGTGATTGATAACCGAAAATTAAGTTAATTAATTTCCAACGAAGCTTTACCACACTTAGCCTCTCTTTCTAATTTGATTTACATCGGAGGTACACCTTGAAAGTTGAACAAATATCAATCTTCATCGAAAACAAGTCCGGTCGACTGGCTGAAATCACCCGCATTCTCGGCGATGCCGAAATTAATATCAGGGCGCTTTCTCTCGCTGATACGTCAGATTTTGGAATCCTGAGGCTTATTGTAAATGACTGCGCAAAGGCCAACTCTGTACTTAAAGAGAAAGGATTTACTGTCAGCAAGACCGAAGTTGTAGCTGTTGAAGTACCTGACCGCCCAGGCGGTCTTTCAGCCATTCTAAAGACTCTTGACAGAGAAGAGATTAACGTCGAGTACATGTACGCTTTTGTTGAGCGCTGTGGAGGAAATGCGGTCATTATCTTCCGTTTTGATGAAACGGATAAAGCAATTGCTGCTCTTACGGCGCAACATTTTAATATTCTTGAAGGTAGCCGTCTGTACAATATGTAACAATAAACAATCGGAGGTCAAAATGAAAAAAATGTCATTATTGTTCTGCAGTGTTTTTGTAAGTTTCGTGTTTGCAACAGTGTCGTTTGCATCTGGTACTATAAAGATCGGCGGCCTTTTTGCTGTCACCGGACCTGCTTCTTTTCTTGGTGAACCGGAAAAGAAAACGCTTGAACTGTTGGTGAAAGATGTCAATGAAAAAGGTGGCATTAACGGCATAAAGCTTGAGGCTGTTATTTATGATACCGGCGGCGATGCTACAAAAGCTGTTCAACTAGCGACTAAACTGATTAAGGATGACAAGGTAAGTGTAATAATCGGACCAAGCACCACTGGTGAGAGCATGGCCGTAATCCCCGTCGTTGAAAAAGAGAAAATACCTCTTATTTCCTGTGCAGCCGGCATCAAAATCACTGATCCGGTAAAGCAATGGGTTTTTAAAACACCTGCTAACGACCACATAGCCGCTGAAAAAATTCTAAATTATATGACTGGCAAAAAGCAGAAAAGTATTGCTTTACTGACTGTAACTGACGGGTTTGGTGCCTCAGGTCGTGAGCAGATAAAAGCCCTTGCCAAGCTGAAGGGCTTTACCATCGTAGCAGATGAAGTTTACGGTCCAAAAGATACTGACATGACCGCTCAGTTGACCAAAATACGCGGCATAAAGCCAGACGCGATAATCTGCTGGGGTACCAACCCTGGTCCTGCTGTAGTTACTAAGAATGTTAAACAACTTGGTATCAAGACCCCGTTGTACATGAGTCATGGAGTGGCCTCAAAAAAGTACATCGAACTGGCCGGTGCTGATGCGGCGGAAGGAGTTATGCTTCCTGCCGGCAAGCTTGCCATTTACGACGCACTTTCAAAGAGTGATGTTCAGTTTAAACTCCTTAAAGAATATGATCAAGGCTACAAAAAAATGTATGGCGTAGAAGCCTCAACGTTTGGCGGCTATGCATACGATGCTTTTCTACTTATGAGTGGTGCTATTAAAAAATCCGGTTCAACCCCTGAGCAGATCAGAAACGGTATTGAACAATCCAACAAACTGGTAAGCATATCCGGTGTATTTTCGATGTCGTCGAAAGATCATAACGGTCTTGACCTTTCAGCGTTCGAAATGGTCAAGATTGTCAAAGGTGATTGGTCGCTGGTTAAGTAAGCTGCTCTAAACACTTCCAAGGAGATTGTCTATGAAAGCTAAAGTTATTCCATTTGTTATTGCAGCCGCCAGCTTACTGTTGTCTTCCACAGTATTTGCCGCTGCACCGATTAAAATAGGCGCATTGTTCGCCGTTACCGGACCAGCCGCTTTTCTTGGTGAACCGGAGCGCAACAGCGCGAAAATGGTTATTGAAGAGATAAACAAGGGTGGCGGAGTACAGGGGCGTAAACTGGAACTGGTC
>CAIQWT010000036.1 GCA_903875605.1 uncultured Geobacteraceae bacterium
ATTTTTGTTCCCTACCAAAGTGACTTTCAATAGCTAACACTTGCATCAGTCGTTTGGACATGGCGGACCTTAAAATTTGGGCCAATATTAATTACCATTGATACCATCCAACCTACGAATGGATTATGAAGTTGATTTTAGTCATGAATACGCTGTAAATTAGCTACATATCGGTTTAATTAGTGACCTTAAAGTTTACACGATTTCACTAGGTAAACTCGGCGGTCGTTCACACTAGCAAATATGTGGCTAAAATGCGTAAAGAGTTCAACGGTGCGTGACAGTATGAAAAGTTTTGCACACAAGTTGTCAATCATAATGGCAATCATTATTTTCGAGGCAGTTTCTCCTGCAGCTGCATTGGAGTCTTTGTCAACAGATGCCCGTGCCAACCTTACGACTGTTGAACAAGCATGGATAAAAAGTCACCAGACCATCCGTGTCGGTATATCTCCTGTCTTTCCCCCTCTGAAATTCATCGAAAATGCCGAAATCAAGGGTATTGAGCCTGATTACCTGAAACTTCTTTCAGGATATACTGGAATAAAGTTTAAGATGGTTGTTGCTGATTTACCGTCAATGGATTCCAAGGTGAAATCCGGTGAACTCGATATGTTCATCTCGTTTTACATCCCGGAACGCTTGACTTTCATGCTGTTCACGGAACCTTTGTTTGAATTCAAGCAGGTATTTGTTTCACGAAATGACGCCCCGTTTATCAGTGGCATTGGCACCCTGAAAGGCAAAAAGATCGCTACGGTCAAAGGGGTAAAGCTCTATGACAGGCTCCTTGCCCCGTATCCTGATGTCGAAAAAGTTCCTGTCGAAACCATGGAGCAGATGTTTCAGGCGGTAGCAGAATCGAAAGCGGACGCACTGATTTCAAAAACATACTATGCCGGCTATGTCATCAATAGATATCCCAATCTCAAAATAGCCGGTGTCGCCGATCTTCCTCCGGAACCATATTTGTATGCGGTGCGAAAAGACTACCCGGAACTCGTCAGCATTCTCAACAAAGCCATTATATCCATACCTAATGAACGCCGCGAAGCGATTACCCAGAAGTGGTTCAACGTCCGAATTGAATATAAACCGAACTGGCGAGAAACCATCAAATGGGTTGCCGGCACAGGGGTGGTTTTTACTGTCATATTGGTTATAACACTTTATTGGAACAGGCGACTCAGAACAGAAATCAGCCTCCGTCACATTGCAGAAAACACCCGGAAAGAGAGTGAAGAGCAATTCAGGGCATTAAGTGACGCATCGTTTGGTGGTGTTATCATCCATGACAAAGGACTTATCCTTGAGTGTAACAAAGCGCTTTCCGACTTGACCGGTTTCTCACATGAGGAGCTTGTCGGTATGAACGGCCTTGAGTTGATAGCTCCGGAATGCCTTGATACGGTGCTTTCCAATATAAAGCGCGGCTATGAAAAGGGCTATGAAGTTGTGGGGGTGAGGAAAGACGGCTCGAAATACCAGCTCGCCATTCGGGGTAAAAACACCGTCTACAAAGGTCGAAATGTCAGAGTTATAGAATTCCGCGATGTAACTGGGTTGAATCAGGCGATAGATTCACTGAAGAAGAATGAGGCCCGGCAGCGGGCTATGATTGAAAATATTGTTGATGTGATAGCCATAATTGATCAGAACGGAATAAACCGGTTTAAAAGTTCAAATATAACAAAGCACTTCGGTTGGCAGGTCGATGAGGTTATCGGTTATCCTGCATGGAGTAATATTCATCCAGATGACCTTAAGGAAGCACAGGATATTTTTACAGGTTTGTTTGCAAAGCCCGGATTGTCGAATACCTCTGAATGCCGTTATCTGTGTAAAGACGGCAGCTATAAATGGATAGAATATACTGCCGTAAATATGCTTGATAATCCAAATATTGAAGGGGTTCTGCTGAACTACCACGATATTACCGGACGCATACAGGCTCGGAAACAGTTGGATGAGCGACAGAGTTTGCTGGATGCGCTACTGGTAAATCTCCCGGTCGGGGTGTTTATGGTCGAAGCCCCCTCCGGCAAACCGTTAATAGCCAATGAAAAGGCAATGGTTTTGCTTGGTAGGGGCATTCTGCCAGACACCAGTAAAGAAAACCTCACCGAAGTCTATGAAGCATATAAATACAGCACAAATGAGCGCTACCCGGTTGAAGAGATGCCGATTGTTCGTGGGATGTACGGGGAATCGGTCAAGGTTGATAATCTACAGGTTATTCGACCTGATGGGACCGCCAGGCTTCTAGAGATAGCAGGTGCTCCGGTACTTGATGAACACGGTGTCCCATGGGCAAGTCTCGTCTGTTTCCAGGATATTTCTGATCGTAAGGACAGGGAGCTTGAACAACTGAAAATGGACAAACTTGAGTCTTTGGGTGTTCTTGCCGGGGGTATTGCACATGACTTTAACAACATACTGACAGGGATCATGGGCAATATCTCCTTTGCCCAAATGTTTATTGACCCTGCACATAAAGCATTTAAACCTATTGCTGAAGCCGAAAAAGCATCTGTGAGAGCAACTGAACTTGCCCACCAACTCCTGACTTTTGCACGTGGTGGAGAACCAATTAAAAAGGTGGTTTTACTTCAGCATATTGTCAGCGAAGCGATGTCGCTCGTGCTGCATGGCTCAAATGTTAGAGGAATCACGGAGTTCCCCGAGACAACGCATGCCATCGAAGCCGATGCAGGTCAGATGAGTCAGGTGTTCCACAATATTGTCATCAATGCCACCCAGTCCATGCCGGGAGGGGGGACGCTAAAGGTCTCCGCTCAGAATACCTTTCTTGCAGAAAACAATCCCATGTCGATGCCTGCCGGTACCTATGTCTGTTTGAAGTTTACCGACGAGGGATGTGGCATTTCTGAAAGCAACCAAAAACGAATTTTTGACCCATACTTCACTACCAAGTCAGCTGGCAATGGGTTGGGTCTTGCTTCAGCACATTCGATAATCAGCAGGCATTGCGGCCACATTAGTGTTAGTTCGACCGTTGGTAAAGGTTCCACGTTTACAATCCATCTTCCGTCAATCGGAGAAACATATGTTGATTATCAGGCCGAAAGTAACATTCCGATGAAAATAAAGCATGCCGGAGGTTCTGTACTGATAATGGATGATGAAAAAGTGATCCGTGATTTAGCTACAGAAATGCTGGAATATCTCGGCTATCAGGTTTCCCTGTGTGATAACGGAGTAGATGCCGTAGCCATTTATAAAACTGCCATGGAGACAGGAACACCCTTTGCAGCGGTAATCATGGATTTGACTATTCCGGGTGGCATGGGCGGTAAGTACGCGGCTCAGCAGATTCTTGCCATTGACCCGGATGCCTGTCTGATTGTATCGAGTGGGTATTCCAATGATCCGATAATGGCTGACTTTAGCAGGTACGGTTTTAGCGGGGCGATAGCAAAGCCTTATAGCGTCAAGGATTTCGGACAGATGTTAAGCTCATTGATACCAAGACAAACGTAGAAATGTTTTTTGCGATAATTCAGATTGTAGAAATTGGTTGATGACGAGCAAAAGCCGCAAATGTAACAAGTTACAATAGAGCCTTCCTTGGCAGATATTTCATATTTACCTGCTGAAAGTTCATAATCCTTTGAAATATTGTTCCCGACCAAAACATCTTCCAGCAGCATCTAATTTTAAATAAAGCGTCGAACCGCGACTGTAATAGGCGATTTGAGAGCTTTGAATCGGCTATTTCAAAATATCCTGCTGAAAGTCAGTAATTCCCTGAGATTTTTTGTTCCCTTCCAAAGCAATATATCCATTGGAACAAAGGTGGACAGCTTGATTTATTATGTTATGATTCTATAACGATTCAAGTTCATCCATGTCTGACCAGAGTTGACTTCCAATGAAAAGATTAGAGCGAACATCTCCACTTTCATTACTCCTCGTTACAATATCTGTTGCGGCTATTCCATACATAACTGTAGGGCTTTTTCAATCGAGCCTCTACCATGTTATGGACATTTCTTCCTATCTTGTTTTTCACAATGTTGCTGAGTTCTTTAGTGTCATGGTTTCCTTCTCAATATTCGGATTGGGATGGTACGCTTACGATCAGAATAATGACCGGCATTCTCTGTTTCTGAGTATTACTTTTCTTGGAATTGGATTGATGGACTTCATGCATACTTTAGGTTATGCCGGGATGCCCGCACTGCTGACGCCTAATGTTACGAACAAGGCCACGCTATTCTGGATTTCGGTTAGATTCTTTAGCGCATCCGTCTTTCTCATCAGCGCTTTTATTTCTTCCTCAAATCCGAGTCGTTGGCTATCAAAATCAGTACTGTTATCCTTTTCCTTGTTAATCTCTTCAGTTGTCTTTGTCACAGTTGTTTTTTTTCCAGAATATGTTCCAGCTGCCTTTATTCAAGGCATCGGCCTGACTTCATTCAAGAAGAATACGGAATACGTTATTATCTTCCTGCTCGTTTTAGCTTCGATCATGTATTGGCTTCGGCTATCTAGATATGGGGACCGATTAATACGTTACTACTTGATGGCCTTTGTTCTCTGTATCTTCAGTGAACTGTCATTCACTCTCTACAAGAGTGCTTTTGATACCTACAATATGCTAGGCCATATTTACAAAACTGTGGCATTCATGCTTGTATACAAAGGGATCTTCGTTACTTCAGTTAGAAAGCCGTATGAAGCTCTTAGTCAGCATCGGAATACGCTTTACCATATAATAAATGCCATACCTCAATCCCTTTTTTGGAAGGACAGAAATAGTATCTATCTTGGCTGTAACCGGGTATTTGCTCAACAGGCAGGATTTTCCAACCCTGATGATGTTATCGGCAAGTCTGATTTTGATCTCCCTTGGGGGAGAGAATTGTCCGAAGGGTACAGATCCGATGACCGTGAGGTGATGAATAATGCGGCGGCCAAGTTTCATATAATTGAGAGTTTGCGTAAATCTGATGACGCTGTAATCTGGATTGATACCACCAAAGTGCCGTTAACTGACAGTACTGGAAAAATTAACGGAATTTTGGGAGTATATGAAGACATTACCTGGCGCAAGCTTGCTGAAGAAAATCTGAAGGAAGCCTTGCTTTTCAATCAGCAGATAATTGACTCTGCCCAAGAAGGCATAATTGTTTACGACCTCAATTTGCACTATAGAGTATGGAACCCTTTTATGGAGCGGATCTCAGGAATAAAATCTTCTTATGTATTGGGAAAAACTCCACTAGAGGTCTTCCCGTTTCTTAAAGAATCAGGTGTCGTGGAGAGGCTAAAACGGATTCTGGAAGGCGGGTTTACCGATTCAGTGGAATTCCCTTTCGATATACCTATCAGTGGAAAATCAGGATGGACGGAAGATACTTCTGCTCCCCTGCTTAATTCCAAGGGTAAGATCATAGGCATTATCGGCATGGTTCGGGATACTAGCAAAAGCCGTAATACAGAAGATCAACTACATCAGGCCCAAAAGATGGAGTCTGTCGGTAGGCTTGCTGGCGGAGTAGCCCATGATTTTAACAATATGTTGAGCGTGATCCTTGGTAATGCTGAACTTGGCCTCATGCATTTAGAAGCTCATCACCCTGTATGTGCAAATTTGAAGGAGATTAGCAAGACGGCTGAACGTTCTGCAGATCTAACCAGACAGCTGTTAGCCTTTGCAAGAAAACAAACGGTTACCCCCAAGGTTATCGACCTGAATGAAACTGTATCTAAAATGCTTAAAATGCTCCGCCGCCTCATCGGAGAAGACATTAATCTTACATTACAGGCAGCGTCCGATTTATGGCTAGTTAAAATTGACCCATCCCAAATCGATCAGATATTGGCCAACCTATGTGTAAACGCTAGAGATGCTATAACCACAACTGGCCAGATTACCATTGAGACAGAAAATCGCTCTATTGACTTAGCCTATTGCTCCAATAATTTGGAGGCAGAGCCGGGAGAATATGTCCGTATAACAGTAAGCGACAACGGCATTGGAATGGGCAAGGAAACTCTGGCCCATATTTTTGAGCCTTTTTATACTACCAAGGAACTCGGAAAGGGTACAGGCTTAGGACTTGCCACAGTCTATGGCATAGTTAAGCAGAATAAGGGTTTTATTACCGTCTATAGTGAGTTTGGAAGAGGAACGGCTTTTGCTATTCATCTGCCACGCGATGAGGGTAAGGATGCGTTTGTTACCAAGGAGGCTGAAACCAAAGCCTTACCTGCAGGCAATGAGACTATCCTGTTGGTGGAAGATGAATTAGCTATTCTGGCGTTGACTGAAACTATGCTTGCAAAGTTGGGCTACAACGTCATAAGTGCTGGTACACCTTCCGAAGCCATACGTCGAGCTAAAGATTGTTCTGGGGGCATACACCTACTGATTACGGATGTCATTATGCCGGAGATGAATGGGAAAGAGGTAGCAGATAGCATTCAACCTCTATGTCCTTCAATGAAACGTTTATTTATGTCGGGATATACATCCGATGTTATTGCAAACCAGGGTGTTCTTGCGGAAGGGACTTTTTTTATTCAAAAGCCATTTACATTGATTGCGTTGGCATCAAAAATAAGGGAAGTTTTGAATAGCTAATTACTCTGTCAATCTTCTCCCCAAATGATATGACCCCGGAACTGTAATAGAGGATTAAAGTGACCTGATTGCCAGTATCTTCTGATTTCCAAAGTTTACGGCCTTATTCCCTTAGTCATAAACAACTCCCCTCCGAAGTCGCTTCCAACAGTATACTTTTTCGCTATAAGGGGCTCACCGGCGACTGCAGCAGGCGATGAAAGTCCTTTAAGCAGGCGATTTCAAATTTTCCTACTGAACGTTCGTAATCCATTGAAAAAATGGCTTCCTACGAAGTAGCTTTCAGTAGGATTCAACATAATATACATCTGATGCTTTACGAGTAATGCTTTATATCTCAGATTGATCAGATATATATCCGCTCACAATATAATTCCGGCCCTTTAAACATTCTTAACTGCTTCTTTCAATACTGATAACCTGTAAGGTTTTTGAATAAACCCAACAAGCCCTTTACCCGCAAACTTCTGCGTGACCTCCGACTCGCTAAAACCACTAGACATGATTACTTTGACGTCTGGGTTGAGTCTCTTTAGTTCATACAAGCACTGTTCACCATCCATACGCGGCATGGTCAAATCCAAAATAACGAAGTTAAAATCTGATGCGGCTTTGAATATTTCAACTGCTTCAACACCGTCATTGGCAGTGACAGTCGTGAAGCCTAACACATTGAGCATTTCCCTTCCAATATCCCTTACGGTTTCTTCATCGTCTACCAAAAGGACCTTTCCAGCACCCTTCCAATCGTAGTTCTGGACCCGATCATTTATCGTTTCGACCAGACGGTCTGATGCAGGCAGAAACACCTTGAAGCTGCTACCTTTTGCGGGTTCGCTGTAAACATGAATAAAGCCATTGTGACCACGGACTATACCCTGAACCGCGGCCATGCCTAGGCCTCTACCGGTAAATTTGGTTGTATAGAATGGATCGAAAAGTTTAGAAAGAGTCTCCTTGTCCATGCCGCAACCAGAATCGGTAATTTCCAAGAAGACATAACGCCCTTCTTTAATGTTTTTATCCAGAGCAACATCTTTCAGGTAGTTTTTGTCACAATCCGCACAACCGGTAATAATTGCAATTACTCCACTGTTTCCCTCTATCGCTTCTGAGGCGTTTATCACCAGATTCATCACAATTTGACGTATCTGTGTTGCATCTGCATCTATCGCAGGAAGGCTTGGTGGCAGATTAAGGCGTAAATCAGCTTTTTTGGAGATGGATGCTTCCAGAATGTTTAGCATCTCTGTTAGCAGGCTGTTGATATCAAGAGTCTCAACGACAAATTTGCCTCTGCCAGAATAGGCTAGCATCTGCTTTGCAAGGTCAGCAGCTCTGGAAGCACTCAGTTCAATCTTATGCAGATTGTCAATCGCTGGTGATGCCGGGTTTAATCTCATCAATGCCAGGTCTGCATTGCCAACAATAGAGGTAAGTATATTGTTGAAGTCGTGGGCAATTCCTCCGGCCAACACGCCAAGACTCTCTAGTTTCTGAGCGTGAAGAAGCTGCTTTTCAAGGGACTGTTTTTCAACGATTGCTTGATTATGTTCGGTTATGTCCCGAGCAATGTTTAAAGTGCATGGTCTACCATCCAATTCAATGAGGCGGGATGACACAAGCGCAGTTATGATGGAACCATCTTTGCGTCTCAAGCGTGCTTCAAGGTTTTTAACATATCCAAGTTCCTTTAGTTGCCCCGCAAGCAATGCCCTGTCTTCTGGGTCGACCCAGATGCCAATCGCTACAGATGATTTGCCGATTACATCTTCACTGGCGTATCCCAACATATTCGTAAAGCCGTCATTCAAATCAACAAATACGGCGTCCTCAAGCCTGTTTATATTGATCGAATCGGGAGAAGCCCGGAAGATTGCAGAAAAACGAGTTTCAGAACTGTTCCACTCACCTACCGTCTTTTTTAGCTCAGTGATGTCACGGTGGTTGGCAATTATCATTGGTTGGCCTGCCAGTTCCAATGTTTGAAGGGTGATGAATATATTCTTTTCATCACCGTTTTTAGTGCGGTGAACGGATTCAAAACTCACTACGCCCAATTTGTTCAGTTTTTCAATAGTACTTGTGATTGTGGCAGAGTCATCACGCGCTTCAAGGTTGCTCACCGTGAGGGAGGAAAACTCCTCTCTGGTGTATCTGAGTAACGTATGTGCTGCTGTATTAAACTGTAGCGGCTTGAGTTCAGGAACACTCCAAAGGATGATTCCATCAGGAGACTGCTCAAACAGTGTACGGTAAAGTGTCTCAGAGTCCCTTAGTTTGTCTGATATTGCCTGAAGAGATTCAGTGGCCAGATTCATGTCTTTTGTCCGCTATTCAACGCGCAGCTCA
>CAIQWT010000037.1 GCA_903875605.1 uncultured Geobacteraceae bacterium
AGAGCAACCGGCCTCAATCTCCCTGATAGCACGATATTTATGGCTGATGCAGACGTAATCAAGCTCGAAAAAAACGGGTCTCGCCAGTTAACGTTCAACTATATTTCCGGACAAGGATATACAGTTCGTAAGGTATATTCATTCTCTTCTGGGATCTATGGAATCAAACTTGAAACTCAGGTTTTCAATAACTCTGCCGCCCCATTGGTTGGTGCTATTCAACACGTAATGACTTATCCGGCGGAACCTAAAGTCAAGGACAACCGCTTCGATACTGCCGGATCTTACCTTTTTTCTGATAACAGCCTGCAATCAAATAAAATAAAAGATGTTACCAGTGCTACAAAGCGCTTTGAAAAGTCGATCCAGTGGTCAGGGTTTGCAGACAAGTATTTTTTAAACGCGATTCTTGCAGAGAAAAATAGTATTGCATCCGTTGAGCTGAAAAAGAACAGTGCAGGTTTTTTTGAGTCCATTGCTTCGTCTCCGCAGTTTACGGTGAATCCTGGCCAATCAGCTTCAACAGTTCATCGGCTTTTTGTTGGCCCCAAGGATATTGATATTCTGAAAGCCCAGGGGAATTCACTGGAACAGTCACTAGATTTGGGTTGGTTTACCGTTATTGCTAAACCACTGCTATATTCTCTAAAATTCTTTTATCAATATGTTGGTAATTACGGCATTGCCATCATAATTATTACAATTATTCTCAAGGCTTTCTTTTTTCCGTTGACACATAAGAGCTACAAGTCAATGAAGGGTATGCAGAAAATTCAACCTGAAATGATGAAGCTCCGTGAAAAATATAAAGATGATCGTGATGCAATGAATAAGGCTGTAATGGAGTTGTATCGTGAGCATAAGGTCAACCCGATGGGTGGTTGCCTGCCAATGGTAGTGCAAATACCGGTCTTCTTTGCTCTTTACAAGTCACTCATGTTTTCAATAGAACTTCGCCATGCACCGTTCCTGTTGTGGATTACCGATCTGGCTGGTCCAGATAATCTTTTTGGTCAGTTACTGCATGTACCTATGGTGATAGGTCCACTACCTATTCTTATGGGAATATCGATGTTTGTTCAGCAAAAAATGACTCCATCTAATATGGATCCGATGCAGCAGAAGATGATGCTCGCGCTGCCTGTTGTATTTACTTTTATGTTTCTTAGCTTTCCATCTGGGTTGGTCTTGTACTGGTTGGTCAACAACGTGTTAACTATCGGTCAGCAAATGTATATTAACAAGCTGGTCAAAGACTAGACTGCGGGGTTACATCTTATGTATATTCGCGATACAATAGCGGCAGTCAGTACCCCTCCAGGTAATGGCGGTATCGGAATTATCCGTGTGAGTGGTCCTCAGGCCAAGACAGTCGGTAATGCTATATTTAAACCTGTTTATGACGGTGGCCTTGTGAGCCACCGTTTTTCTTTTGGCTGCATCAGAGATTCGAAAAACGGTGATCTGGTTGATGAGGCAATGGCTGTATTCATGCGCACACCCCTGTCATACACACGCGAAGACGTTCTAGAGTTGCATTGTCATGGCGGAGGGCTGGTTGTTGAGCGAGTTTTGGCGCTCGTTCTTTCGAGTGGTGCCCGGTTGGCTGACCCTGGCGAGTTTACGCGACGTGCCTTTCTTAATGGACGAATAGACCTTATTCAGGCTGAAGCTGTTATGGATATTATTTCGTCAAAGAGCGAGTCGGCTCTTCACTTAGCCCA
>CAIQWT010000038.1 GCA_903875605.1 uncultured Geobacteraceae bacterium
AGCGATTGAATTTAGAAGGGGCTTTAGATAGCTTTTAAATTTGTCATCAGATAAACTACATCCAGCTTCTATTTGTGAAATTATTGCCTCTTCCCATAACCATGATTCAGACGGAACACCCAGCGAGCTGCAAACTGATTTTAATTCTGTATAATCATTGCCTAACAAGGCAACTTTATATCGGTCACAAGGTTTTTCTTTCAGCAAATTTGCGTGTTCATCAAGTATTGTCAACCAGCTCCCTCCTGAAGTCCCACTTAAGGCTGCAGTTAACCTTTTATCTAGATAATTTCTTAAAAACTTCCAATTTACACGACCGTCGTCTGATATATTGTTGGAGTGACATGGATAGCTGAAATAACCAGACAAAAGTCCTTGATAACATTTGCGAAAGCGCCGAGGCTCAGGTTGATACTTATCCACTAAACCAAGAAGCTTTTTGAATAATAGAGAATCATTCAACAGGCTCCATTGATCATCACCTATCGACTGTCCAATTCCGAAACAAACATATTTAACATCGAGGAAAGTTTGCAGTTTACCTGAACTGCGAAAAGAAAAGAGTGTTAGCGTGACAGATCTACTTGGGAGAGTATCTCTAGGCGCATCAAAAGCAAGTTTTACATCTGCCAATACTTTTGACATAAGCCCAGGCGTACCCAGGCTCTCAAAAGTTGTATTTGCAAACATTGCCGTATTTATCTTACTTTTTAACAGTTCAACACTATTCATACTAATCCAATGGACAATACTGTTCCTCATCTAGAGGCATGTTTGGTGATTTTGATCTACTTTCACCTATATCAAGAAATTCAAGCTTAAGCTCAATTCGACGACTTTCTTCAAGACTGCTTTTCATTGAATTAAATGATGAACCACCAACCAGAAAAAGTTCTCGTACTAATAACCTGTCATTACCGGTCAACGGAGATTCGTCTCGATCTGGTTTAGCAAGCATGGCACAGAGAACTCTTTCCGACCTTTGCATACTTAAGTTTAAATTGTGGAGGTATGTCCCTCGTTTATCGGCAAAACCTTCCACAATAACCCGCTTGAACCATTTTTGTCCAAGTGGGTCACGAGTCATGTTAAGCACTTTAGGCAAAAATGCTCTCAATAGCTTCGCTTGATCGGAAGTGAGCTTATGGCTGTTTGTTTCAAAGCGTGCTCTGTCGCCGAAATCAACGGAGTGACCATTTACTATGATGCCGGGGAAGTCTTTTGTAGCTTCCTTCATTCGCTCCATTAGCTTTTGAATTTCTTCTTCTCGTTGTGTTTTCTGACGCTCTGATTCGGAAATTTCATTTGTAATTGCTAGTAAGGCCACAGTCATAGCTACAAGGAAAAGGACCATGAGTGCAGTCATTAGATCAGAGAAAGAAATCCAGAATGGCTTTTCAGCTTCATCTTTTGAAGCACGGCGCCCTGAGGTTTTAATTCCAAACATAGGCTATGACCTCTTTGTCGAAAATGAATCGAGGGCATCTCCGAAATCCTGGATACCACTTTTTAGTAACCCAACTGCAGTAGATAACTCTTGTTGAAATTCAGCATTACCTTTACGGAGTGTTTTAGATACATTACTGGCAAAATCTGTATGTGCCAATGCTAGTACATCAGTTACACTCTTTAGATAATCTTCAGTTTCAGACTGTGCTGCAGTAAGTAGTTCAGTAGCCTGTCTTATTTGGGATATGATCTCGGTAGTGAAGGATGCTTCACGACTAGCGTTACTGATTGTAGATTCAAGATCAGACACAATAGCAGCAAAAGTTTCACGGGTTTTTTTGTAATCGTCCATTACATTTTGAACACTTGCTGCCGCACCTGAAAGTAGAACAGCAACACTTTGCATCTTTTCAGTCGCCTGGGCTGCACTCTGCATAGTTGTTGCGACACCTTGTCCTGCTTTAGCAAAATCACTCGACGCTACATATAGTGTTTCAGCACCGGCAGAGAAACGATCCATAGAATCACGACTAGCTTGAGTCAGGCTTGCTATACTTGCACGCATAGCTTCAGATGCATTACCTACGCGGTCAGAAAGCATACCTACTTGTCCTGACAAATCTGATATAAGAGAGTTTGCCTGATTTGAGAACTCTTCTTGGCGCCTGTTTTGGTTTTCATCTGCACGTTTTGTTATGCTTAAAGCTTCTGTTTGTGATTCCATCATGAGTGATTTCATCATATTTATTGATTCAATCATGTTACCTGAAAGTTGAGCCAAATGAGATTCATGATTTCCTGCTGCCTTGTCTGCTTGGATTTCTAGTTGTGAGACCATTAGTGAAACCTTTTCACCTAGTTCCCCCAAAATACTCTGCATTTTTTGAGATGTTTCATTTTGTGAATCGTTACTAACCGCTCGCATTTGTTCTAAAAACACAGACATCTGTTGGCTAGCAGCTGACTGACGTGCCTCCATTGAACTTATGGCTTCACTTAATTTCCCTGCCATAGCATCTGCTGCACCTTGTCCGGCCATTTGCATATTTGATGCAAGCTGATCAAATCGAGAAATTGTATTTTGCATTGCTAAAGTTGACTGATGCATCATTTCACTCATGCCTTGGAATTGTGAGCCAAACATTTCATTCATTTGCGATGAAAAATTTGACAATACGTCTGTAAGAAGTTGATTAACAGCTTCTCCCTGGCTGCTCCCAACGTGGGTAACAGCTTGAGATATACGATCCATTGGTTCACGAAGCACTTCAGCAAAACTTTGTGAAATATTGCGTGATAGGTCTCTATTATGATTCGCTGATGCTTCAAGTTGTTGTGCATTAAGATCAGTAAGAATTTGTTTTAGATCCGCAACTAACGCATCTTTAATTTGTGAGGACTGAGTTGCAGAGCTCTCTGCAGCTATTACGAGACGCTCCAGATATTCCTCACCAGCTCCAGCATCAAAAAGACTGTCAATGACTTGGCAAAATTCCTCCACTAATCGATAACAATTTGTTACAGACGATTTTTCAATGTAAGTGAATATCATTGCAAGAATGATCGCAGCAGCAGAAACCAGAAACGAGTGCCCTACGCCCTGAATAAGATTCCCTAAACTTGCACGTAC
This sequence comes from uncultured Geobacteraceae bacterium, assembly GCA_903875605.1. GTDB lineage: Bacteria > Desulfobacterota > Desulfuromonadia > Geobacterales > Pseudopelobacteraceae > JACRCG01. The sequence goes on from CAIQWT010000038.1 coordinate 3,080, forward strand.
AATTGCTGGAGGACCATCAACCTCAAATTTCATCAATCCAAGAATCAAGCCTGAAAAAGTGCCAATTATGCCAATTCCCGTAAGAATTCCTGGTAAATGTTTGTAATATTCTGTTTTGAGGGGAGTATCGACAAGTACTTGTTCAGTAAAAAACATCTCCGACATTGCAGTAGAACGCCATCGAATAATCTTTTCCTGCCCATAATTGTCCACATTTTTTTGCGGATGTAGGGTTTCTCGATATTCGCTCCAAAGATGGATAAGCGTTTCACTTTTCATCACATCGGTAGTGATAATTTCCAAATCGGTTATATGACCAACTCCGCGTCCTTTTATTTTTTTAAGACTAGTGATAGCTTGCGAAAGCTCCGTTATAAGAATTTTTGATGGCATAATAAATTTTAGCCACGCGTTTTTAGTAATCCAACAAAGTATCGTAATAAAAATGTATATGTGTGTGTAGTGACTCAGGTGGTGTAGAATCGATGTCATTTTAATTTCCTTAATCCCCATTTTTTTCTAAATCTATTAAATCTAAGTAAATTATACATATCTTGAATTAAAAATACTTTCCCACACGATCTCCCCCATTCAGCGTCCTACACACAATATTTATTCACAGCATTTTTCATTTCATTTAATACCTTCTCCCGAAGCCACACCGGTTCTAATACCTCAGCATGTGAACCATGCTTGAGGATCTCCATCATAATCTCCGCTTCATGCGATGCTGGTATGGTTCGTACCAGTGAACCATCGTCCTGAACTATCTCTGTTTGTGCCTCATGCCACATTTCTCCCTTGATCCAACGGGAACGATCTGGAGTAAAGCGAACTACAACATTAAAACTCTTCTTGTTCTGAAATATACCAAATGTGTTTTGCAGAAACGGCTGCCACTCCTCTTTTTCATGAATCTCGAATGCTACTCCCTCTACATTACAGAGGGTCATCCTCCCTAATACAAAATCACGCCAGTCACCACGCAGATGACAAAAGGCAATAAGGTGCCAGTTGCCCATGTAGTTAACCATGTGATGAGGTTCAACGGTGCGCATGGTACAGTTGCTTGCAGAAGGAGAGTAATAACAGAAGGTAAGTAGCTTGCCTTGAAGTAAAGCTGATGTGACAACTTTGAAGGTTAGTGGATCAGTAGGACTTATATTCTTCCAGCGGAATGAGAATGCATCCTCAGGTCTGGCTTTACCAGGTAAATTTGCTGCGAGAAGCGAACTGAGTCGCTGAGAGACACTCCCCAGCTCATCAGCCAATGATCCTGCCGATGCTTCAGTGATCAGCTTGCGGGAAATAAGTAGGGCAAGAAGTTCTTCTTCTGAAATTCGAATGACTGGAAGTTGGAAGGTAGAGTCTGTGTAGTAGTAGCCCTTCTTGGACGATTCATATTCGAACGGTGCTTGAAGGCGGTCACGGAAGTGATCGATCGTACGCTGAGCGCTCTTTACTGATAGCTCAAACTTTTCGGCCAGTTTAGTTGCATTGGGGAAACGGTCTTTACGAGCCTCTGCGTCAAACCAGACAAACCTCTCCAGATAAAGCTGGTCGCCCATGACTCCCTCCCCATATTTAAAATTCTCATTAAAATCAAAAAGTTGCAAGAGTATACACAATCGAACATCCAACGTCAAACCGGGAATGATTTTGGATTAAATTAAATATTATTGAAAGGTCTAAAATATATTTACCCTAGGACACTGTATGGGGGAGGTCATCCTTTATGATTGGAAACATAACAATCATAAGGAGGACAATCATGGGAACTACAGCCAGCTATCAAGAGTATGACACCACTCCGCGCTTAAGCAATCACGCTGGCTTAAGAATGGGAAGCCGTCGTATTAGCCAGGATGATGTCGCCAATGTGATGAGTTATGGACGGGCGTATCATGTTCGAGGTGCAGTGATCTACGCACTCGGACGTCAGGAAGCGGAAATATGTCGGAAAGACGGCCTGCACCCGGACCGAATTGAAGGACTACAAGTGGTGTGTGCCGCACAAGACAATACCGTCATCAC
>CAIQWT010000039.1 GCA_903875605.1 uncultured Geobacteraceae bacterium
CAGGCAATCACCAAAGGACATATAAGCCGATATTACCAAACGCCTTACACGTCAATCCACTTACTTAAAGATCTGGTGCACGATCTATCACCTGTCCAGTTACCTGTTCAGTAGTTTTCAAAACCAACGTATCTGTTTTGGTGGTTGTTTCGCCATTAATAACATTTTTGGAACCCGCCATGCCAACCACGCCAACCGAACTAGAGCAGAACCTCCGTAAGCGTGCCGAGGAAAAGTTCCTCTCAAGCAGAGTCCTAAAATTCTCCCCTGAGGATAAAGAACGTCTCTTCCACGAACCGCAGGTGCATCAAATAGAACTGGAGATGCAGAACGAAGAATTGCAAAGCAAGCAAAGTGAACTTCAGTCCGCCCTGGCTTTATATGATATGGCTCCAATCGGTTATCTGGTCCTCAATGAAAAATGGGTGATTCAGGAGGTGAATGTCGCCGCCGCCGCAATGCTCGGCATGTCACGAGATCTTATTCTCAATAAATCCATCACTCAATACATCTTCCATGAAGATCAGAAAGTATATTCTGACTTCAGTAACAATCTCACAGAAACCAATGTATCAAAGGGATGTGAACTACGGCTGGTCAATTCAAATGGTTCTATAATCTGGGTGCTGTTGCAGGCCACTTCAGCTGGCAACAACCAGTACTGGATTACGCTCAGTGATGTAAGCGAGCGGAAGTATCACGACGAAAAAAGAATGGAAAAGGACCTTCAGTTTTTGGAAACCCTGGGGTTGGAACGATACCGCTCTAATATGGATGCTATTTTCCGTACGGTATCCGAAGCGATCATTATGGTTGATAACGATGGCCGTCTGGCCCACTTTAATGAGGCGGCCGAGGTAATCTGTGGATACAACAGCAGCCTGTTGGGCAGAGAGATCACTGAAATCGGGCTCGGTTTTAGCAGCTTATTCTGTACTATTCTTCTCGAGACCCTTTCCAAGAACACCCCCCACGAAATAGACCGTTTTGAACGTCGAACGCCGGAAGGCAAGATGCAATCTTTCAGCTTGAGAACAACTCCAGTGACTGAGTCTGATGGGACAGTCAGCGGGGCGGTAGCGGTCATTCGCGATGAAACCCGTCTGATGGTTTTGGAGCGTACTTTGCAGATCCGAGGGCAGTTTCATGGCATCGTTGGTGCTTCTGCTCCGATGCAGCGGTTATATGCTTTGATTGAAGCCCTGGCTGATGTGCCGACAACGGTGTTGATAAACGGTGAAAGTGGAACTGGCAAAGAGTTGATTGCAGCAGCGTTGCAGTCTTGCGGCAAGCGATTTAAAGGGCCGTTTGTAAAGGTAAACTGTTCGGCACTATCTGAATCGCTGCTGGAGAGCGAGCTTTTTGGTCATGTGCGTGGGGCCTTTACCGGAGCGATTGCTGACAAGATCGGTCGCTTTAAGAAGGCCGATGGCGGTACGCTACTACTGGATGAGATCGGTGATATCTCGCCTGCTATACAGATGCGACTGTTACGGGTATTACAAGAGAGCGAATTTGAGCGGGTGGGTGATTCAACCCCCATTAGGGTTTCTGTTAGAATCATCGCCGCAACGAACAAAAATCTCGAAGAAAAAGTAAGGTTGGGGTTTTTTCGGCAGGATCTCTACTATCGCCTGAACGTGATTTGTATTGAGTTACCGCCACTCAGGGATAGACTGGATGATCTGGAACTATTAGTTACTCACTTTATCACTCGTTTTAATAATAAATTCGATCGTAAAATTCAGGGTGTCACCGATAATGTCATGGATCTGTTCCGTGCCCACGATTGGCCCGGTAATATTCGTGAACTTGAACATGTTATTGAACGTGCTGTAATCCTCTGCACATCGAACACCATATCCGCCAATGACCTGCCGAATGCCGTGATGCATGATTACGGTCACACAGCCAAAGTTACGTCGAAAACGACCACATCCTCAAGATCTCTACTGCCTCCTAAAACTTTTGAAGAAACCATGATTCTGACAAATGGCAATAAAACCCATGCTGCCCGTCTACTCGGTATCAGTCGTCCTACACTTTATAAATTGCTAAACAAGACCCCCGACCTGTAAACTAAAACTGTAAACACCTGTAAAATACCGTAAAGCGTTTACAGTAAAAAGTGTAAATACGAACCAGCCCTAATGCCCACATTCTGCCCCTGCAAGCCCCATCAATAGCGCATCCCCGCTGTAATAAGC
>CAIQWT010000040.1 GCA_903875605.1 uncultured Geobacteraceae bacterium
ATTGCCGGCGCCCTGCACCGCAACAGCCCGCGCTGTGACAAGCCGTTTATCTCCCTTAACTGTGCCGTACTCTCAGATACGCTGCTTGAAAGCCAATTATTCGGCCATGTACGTGGAGCTTTCACCGGCGCTGTTATAAACCAGAGAGGACTTCTTGAGGAGGCAGACGGCGGCACACTGTTCCTTGATGAAATCGGAGATGTCAGTCCAGCTGTGCAGGCCAAACTCCTGCGGGTGACTCAGGAGAAGGACTTCATCGTGCTGGGTTCGACACGAACCCGCAAAGTGGATGTGCGCTTCGTGGCCGCCACAAACAAGGACCTGATGAATGAGGTAAAAAAAGGTCGATTCCGCGAAGATCTCTACTACCGCCTGAACGTAATATCAATCAATCTGCCACCACTACGCGACCGACGCGACGATATCGAACCGCTTGCTCGACATTTTTTGAAATCATCTACCCGCCGCATGAAAAAAGGTGTCTTTGACATCGATGACGATGCCTTACAGGCACTCCTGCAATATGACTGGCCGGGTAATGTCCGTGAACTGGAAAATGTCATGGAGCGGGCGGTTATACTCGCCCGTGGCGGCACCGTCACTTTCGACCTGTTACCACTTGGCGCGCGAATGGAGCAACCTACAACCCTGTTAAGTGCAGCCCCGTTGATTGCCCTTGATGAGATTGAACGTCAGCACATCACATCTATTTTTAAAGCTACCGGCTTTAATAAAAGCCGCGCTGCAAACATTCTGGGAATTTCACGTAAAACTCTGGATCGCAAGATTGTTGAGTACAAATTAACGGAAGGGGACGACAAGTGAGGACCTCTTTACGATATTCAATCCGTTTTAAGCTGACTGCTGCCACTCTTACGCCACTTGTGACAGCAGCCGTCCTATTTTGGGTGATTGGCGCGTCAACACTTTATCTGGGCATACCTGAACAGCCTGTTTTCGATCTACGTTCGCGTATTCATTTTATTTTTTCTGTAATTCTCCTGTTTGTCACACTGGTTGGAGTTTCGCTTTCGGCCTGGCTTGGCTCAAGTCTGGCCCGCCCGATTAAGGCAGTGGAAGAGGGAGCACGCTTACTCGCCCTCGGTGAGCATATCCCGGATATTGTTGTAGGGGGGCATGACGAAATTTCTGTCATGGCGGAAGAGTTCAATATTATGAAACACCGACTTATTGAGCGGGAAAACGAGATTTTGCGTCTTAATCAGATTTTGGAGGAAAAAGTTGCAGAACGAACCGCACAATTGAATGAAAAAGATCAGTGGTTACTTGTGGCTCAACATGAGCTTATCCAAGCCGAACGGCTTGTGGGTATAGGCATACTGGCGTCTGGAGTAGCTCACGAAATCAACAATCCGCTGGCAATTATCCGTGGCAATGCTGAGCTGTTGGAAATGTCAACACGCCTGAATGACTCGGATCAATCGGAAGTGGAAACAATCATCAGGCAAGTTGGTCGCGTTGAAAGGATCGTATCCAATCTCTTGACTTTCGCCGGAACAAAGAAAATTGTTGTCCGGCCGTTTCTACTTGAAGCTCTTATTGACAGCATTCTGGACCAGATTGGTCACCAGATATCGATGGACAGTTACCGCATTGCAAGACAGTATCGGATGAATACCGATGACACTATTGAAGGAGATGAGGATCAACTTCGTCAAGTATTTACGAACCTGCTCGTGAACAGTCTGCAAGCGATGGAAACAGGGGGTACACTTACTATTTCAACAAGTATGGACCGGCAGGCGGAATGTTGTTCTATTTCGATATGTGACAGCGGTATCGGCATATCTCAAGACGTGATGAAAAAACTTTTTACCCCGTTTTTCACAACGAAACAAAAAGGGACCGGCTTGGGACTGGCTGTTTCCTACGGGATCATTAAGGATCATGGTGGAGATATACATGTTGAGAGCGAAGAGGGACGAGGAGCAGAGTTTACTGTGGTACTGCCACAATTCACACGTGGTGCATAACAAAACTAATGGGGCGGTACTTGTCAATAATTCCGCTTTACACAGAGTTCCTGAGAGCAGTTAATAGAATACCAATACTATTTTTAGTACTCCGACTCGCTAGACACAGTGGCAGTAATTGGCTTAAGCATTATCAATAGATCTGACAAGGCCGTTCTGATTCTAGCCTCTAACGGATCACAGCAAATTCCTTGTTTCATAATATCAAGCTCCGCCTGAAAAACCAGAACTTCTGCATAATGCCCTTTTGAAGAAATTTTGAGCAGGTATACATCGAGACAGCCAACACTTTTGCCATCGACAAGCAACACCTTAGACAATTTTACTCCCATGCCGACAGCGCACGCAGAAACATATTTTTTGATCATTACCAATACACCTCGCCCTCAGCGCTCTTTTGAGAACTATATCGGGGAGTTTTCTAATGAACAATTAAAATATTAGTGCTGTCACACGGCAAGCGACAGTTTTCACATAATTTTAGCAACAACACTCCGCAAAGTACTAATATTAAACTGTATTAGTATTAAAGCATATGCACGATTACTAACTTAAGCCCATTCACTTTAATTTCAAATGGATCTACACATGTCCCGTATGAATCGAACATTTACATCCATAACGCTGACAATTGCCATCCTCGTCTTATCCGCATGCTCACCGCAGATAAATTACCCTGGGCAGCAGATATGTGACCCGCACATTGACAAAGGGTCTTTTATTGCCATGGACGGGTTGACACTGCCGATACGGAAATGGATACCGCAGGACATCCCGCTCAAGGCGATCGTTATTGCGCTGCATGGCTTCAACGATTACAGCAACTTTTTTACCTCTGCTGGAAACTACCTTATCAGCCATGGAATCGCCAGTTACGCATACGACCAACGAGGTTTTGGCGGTGCACCGGGACGTGGACTTTGGGCAGGAGTAGAGGCATACACGAACGACTTGGCAGGTTTTGTAAAAGCAATCCGGTCAATTCATCCGGGTGTACCGCTGTATGTCTTGGGAGAAAGCATGGGTGGAGCCGTGACTATCGTCACCATGACCGGAATGACCCCCCCAGATGTTGACGGAATTATCCTTGTTGCACCAGCAGTCTGGGGTCGTGACACCATGCCATGGTATCAAAGGTGGCTGCTTAATGTTTCTGCACACACACTTCCATGGATGCAACTGACAGGAAAAGGCATGAAGTTAATCCCATCAGACAACCGTGAGATGCTGCGGTCTCTGGGGCGCGATGCGCAAGTCATTAAGGCTACCCGCATTGACACGGTGTACGGCCTATCTGATCTCATGGATGCGGCATTGCTTCAAGCTGAAAAATTACAAGTCCCCACCTTGGTGCAGTACGGAGAAAATGACCAGATTATTCCCAAAAAACCGATATTTATCATGCTCGGAAAGATGCCGGATTCGGCAAGAAAAGCATTCTACGTGAGTGGATACCACATGCTGCTTCGTGATTTACAAGGTGATAAACCTCTGGCAGATATCGCTGCCTGGATAGCCGATCATCACGTAACCTTACCGTATGGCACTGACAGCTGGTAAGTATGTCACTATCCATTGATTTGTATTTTGGAAACCAGATCCTTATGAGGGAGGATTTGTTACATGCCGTGACGTAGCTACAAAATACTGTCAATCCGCAACATAACAAAACTGTTTATTTTTTCCGTGGATATGAGAAGTTGCATTTCAGCGTAATCATCTGAAGTACCTTGAGATAGCCCCGCCGGTATCTTTGTGTGACTATTGCCTGAATGTAATGTATCCATTACGGTATTTCTTATTGTGCAGCCATCGCAGTGAATGGTCTTGCCGCATCCTTCAGGTAATTTGGCAAAAGCACATTCAAACACATTACCACCCTGAAAACCTTCTATCTCAAATAAATCTTTTTGCAGCAAATCTCTCGCCATCTTGTTCGCAGCACAAACGTTTCCTGACAAGTTAATAACGACCACTGGCGCATCAAGACCATCGAGAAATTCGACCATAGCAGGCCTGTTGGGCCACAAGAGAAGACTTGCACATTGGTCACAGGTTCCGCTTGTGATGACACGGTCTGAACTAAACCCTGAGGGTTCATCTCTAATAACATTATTACATCTTGAGCAGAGTAATTTCATCAGCGACTTCTCCTGAATTTCAACTTATCCCAATTTGCTTTCATAAGATTCCTACCATAAACGGCACTGCTCAACCACCATAAACGTACAATCAATTCGGCTTGAGTGACGGTTTCAAGTTAGACTGTAGCGTGACGACAGCATTTACATCCAATTTATCAATTTACTGCTATTGAATCAAGGATCATAAACTTCACTCACCCTTGATCACGATGGTAACGTGTAATTACTGCTTCCCTAAAATCAATGGACTGTTAACATAAATATGCTAATATGCCCTTCAATTACATGGACTTACTGTAGCTTAAAAAGGGCGGTACGAATCTTGTGTGACAACTTCATGCGCAGGATCTGAACAAGAACTTAACTGGTTATATTCCCGTTAAAAATAAATCCGGAGGAGACTGATTAATGGCAAATACATGGATAACAGACATGACCCATTTTCTGAATGAAGAGGGTTATATAGTCCTTGAATCCGGTCCGGGTCTCAAATTCACTGAATTTTTGACAGCAATAATATCCATGATATCTCATCCACCACCATTACCAGAAGAGTTCAAGGTACGTTGCAGACGGAGACCACAGAGAAAACCATGCAACGGAATCATTAAAGGCGAAGAAGATCCAGAGACAGAAGACTTAATTTGGTGGTGCCCGGAATGTGGTGACAATGGGACAATAAGTAATTGGCAGGATACGATATGGGATTTAAGTGACGCCTGGGGAGCGGTGCATTAGCATTTTCGCTATAAATGAAACTTTGGGGGTTACACTTGTAACGGGCGTAGAATCAAAAAGCGGGTTAGCTTTTCGATAAGCTAACCCGCCTGATCTGCTGCAATTATTCAAACAGAAACGACGCATAATGATGCCGTTTCTGCAATAAAAGTGTTATTTTGTGTGACAACCTTTACAGCTTGCTGGACCTTTTTTCATTTCTACGTGGCACTCTTTACATTTTTTGTGGGCAAAGTCCTTACCGAAACCCTCAATTTTCCCGCCTTCAGCTTTTTCATGACACTTCTTGCAGTCCTTAACAGTATCGGCGTGCGCCTTGTGATTGAAAGTCACACCTTTTTTCAATTCCATCACATCAGCGGCAAAGGCCGAGCCAGCAAATACGGTTACTGCCAGTACTGCAATGATCATTTTTTTCATGTGTACATCTCCTTGTGGTGTTGAATTTTCTGCGCATAACGCAGTAGATAAAGTCATCAGATAGAAGCATTTTGACAATTTCAACCTTATATCATCCAAAACAATCTGGCGTCAAAGCTTTTTGTGTATTTTGTTAAGGAGATGACGCCAACCAGCAATAATAGTTTTATTGGTTAATCCCATACGAAACAACAAGAGGGTCTCTCGACCACACCTGCAACCCCCATTAGCACTTGACGACAACTTGAACTGGGGGGTATGGTCTTATAACCAATAAAGATAAAAATTCCTATCCGGCACTGGAGATGGAAACCATGGCAAAAAACCTGTTCATTGCAGCAATTGACAAGAACAGTGGCAAGACTACTACGAGTATCTGCCTGATGCATCTTGCTCGCAAAAAATACCAACGGGTCGGTTTTTTCAAACCTTTCGGCGGCCAGTCGCTTACCTTCCGAAAAACGGTCGTGGACAAGGACGTTTCCTTAATGTCTCAGGTTTTTAAACTGACTACAAACCCCGCAACAATGTCACCTGTGGTTCTCTCACCAGATACGACTCACAAAGTAGTAGATGGAAAAATCTCGCCGGCAGACCTTCAGGAAAAGATCGTCAGCGCTTATACTGAGCTGGAAAAAGAGTGCGATTTCATTATTGTTGAGGGGTCAGGACATCCTGGAGTAGGCTCGGTACTTCAACTGTCCAACGCCCGCATTGCCAGTATCCTGAAAACACCGGTGCTCCTTGTTACCGGTGGTGGACTGGGCGTCGTGGTCGATAGACTCGCCATGATTATGGCACTGTTCGAGAAAGAGTCTGTTGACGTGAGGGCGATACTCGTCAACCGTCTCATTGCCGAAAAGCGAGAGCGAAGCCTTGATTACCTCCGGCGCGCCATGATAAACGAATCATTCAAAATTATAGGCGGATTCGACTATCAACCTATCCTGGCAAACCCGACTCTGCGGCGAATTTCAACCCTTCTTGATCTGCCTGTTCGTGGGAACCGGCGGGAACTCCAGAAAATCATCTACAAGGTGTTAGTGGGAGCGGCCTCAACCCAACGAGTGACCGAACTGCTTCAGGAACCGTCACTTATTCTTGTGACCAGTAGCAGAGACGAACTTCTGGTAACACTGGCCCATCTTTACCGGATGCCTCAGTACCGCCCTCTTATCGTTGGCCTAGTAATTTCAGGAGCAACTCCCATCAGCCCCATAACCCAACTGATACTGGATAAGAGCAGAATCCCATACCTGCGTGAAGAGAGCCGGACATCTGCTGAAATGTACCAGATAATCGGCAGGGACGTATCCAAGATCATCGCAGAGGACACCGAAAAGCTCGACCTCATTAGATCTCTGGCCGATACAAGTTTTGATTTTAATGCCATAGACAGCCTGTTTTCCTGACGTATAAATCATCACAATTGTAAGAAAGGAACGATATGTCCACCGAGAAAGAACCTCTGCATACCCTGGTCGTCGGCTGTCTGGTTCGCAACGCAAAAGATGAAATACTGCTTATAAGAAATCAAAAGCGCGGCTGGGAGATTCCTCAGGGGCGAGTGGAGGAAGGTGAAAATCTCATTGAGGCCTTGCAGCGCGAGGTTCGTGAAGAATCTGGCGTAGAGATCGAACCGGGACCACTGGCTGCAGTGTGGTCCAAGGCAACTTTGCCCCCTGCTGTAATATTCACCTTTCTTGGTCGCTACTTAAGTGGCGACCTGCAACCCAGCGGTGATAGTGTGGAAGCCCGTTGGATCGACCCCACCGAAGCGCTAGCCGAGGTTTCCAACAAAGTAATGAAAGAACGGCTCCACGTTCTCCTTAACTATGAAGGAATCATTAATTACCGTTCTTACACACTGAAACCCTACCAGGTCCTGCTCGAGAAGGATTTGGGAGGGAGTAATACTGCTCTGAAATAACAACTGAATCAGATCGGATGTATATTTTATTTTGCTTTGAGAACGCGTCAAGTACAGTTAAACCGCCATTTTTGCATTGACAATTTCGAGCTGCCCGACTATAAAATATGCAACATATTCCTCGTAGATTGAGGCGTTTGCACAAACAGATGCTACTACCCAGAAACGTCGAAAGACGCCAATGTGGTTACCAGGTTTTGCCGGATTAAGGCTTAACCCAATGTAGCTGGAATTTTCCTACGTTGTGCTCTGCCGAAAGTCAGCCAGGGGGGAAGCGGTTTGGTTGCAATTTTGTAAAGGCCCTTTCTTCCCGAATGGGTCTTTTTTAGTTTTTTAAAGGTTGTATTTATGACAATAGAAATAAATGAAATCTATCTGAGCTCCGTTATCGGGCGGGCTGTCATTAACAACAAAGGAGACCAGATCGGCGTCCTGCGTGATCTGATCATGATTCCGGGGGAAGTGTTCCCTGAGGTCTCACACATAGTAATTAAATCCCGTAAGGGCGTGCAAACTCTCCCCTGGAGTGAGGTATCCCTTTTCACGCATGTGGTAATTTCAACCAATAGCATCAAACCACACGATTTAGTTGCTTATACTCCTGCTGAGGGAGACATCCTTGTCAAACGAGATCTGCTCGATAAGCAGATCGTTGATGTAGACGGTGCCAAAGTTGTTCGGGTTAATGACATTAAGCTTGGTAATTTGAATCATAAGTTGTGCATATTTTCTGTAGATATCGGTTTTCGCGGTCTGCTCAGACGCCTGGGATATGAGCGTTTTGGAGAGCGTTTTGCCCAGGCAATTAAACGTGATATTCCGCAAAGTGAGATCAGTTGGGAATATGTTCAACCGTTGGAAGCAAATTCATCAAAACTTGCACTCAATATTGCCCGTGACCAGATGAATGAAATGCATCCTGCCGATCTCGCGGATATCATAGAAAACATCCCAATTAAGAACATCCGCACCGTACTTGATTCTATCGATGCGGAAACCACCGGTGAGACACTCTACGAGCTTGAATCTGACATGCGTAACCTCGTCATCAGTCAGCTAAACAATGAACAGATGACTGATATTCTGGAGGAGATGGAACCTGACGAGGCTGCAGACGTATTAAGTGACCTGCCGGAACAGAAAGCTCAGGAACTGTTGGATATGATGGATCAGGAAGATGCTGAAGACATCCAGGAACTGCTTGAACATGAGGAAGATTCAGCAGGTGGCTTAATGAATCCGGACTACTTGAGACTCACATCGGACATAACAGTCGGGCGGGCGATGGAAATTCTTAAGGGGTGTGCCAATGAGGTTGAAACCATTTTTTATGGTTATGTGGTCACTGCAGACGACCAACTGGAAGGGGTTGTTTCTCTTAAAGGCTTGATAATGAACCCACCGGAAACACTTATTACCGATATTATGGAAGAAAACATCAAATCAGTACGCATCGACGCCGAACCGGAAGACATGCTGGAAACACTCACCAAATACGACCTGATTGCCATCCCGGTTCTTGACTCAGAAGGGAAAATGGCAGGCATTGTCACCGTTGACGATGTACTGGCACATTATCTGCCGCAGATCATTAAAATCAAGCGGCGCTAGAAACCGGGTACTATGTTCAACTATATTTCACAATTTAGATTTCTGAAACCGCTCAAGAGCTTCAGCCCCCGGAATGTCATGATCTTCCTGGCTATCCTGGGACCGGGTATTATTACAGCCAACGTGGACAATGACGCCGGCGGCATCACCACCTATTCACTGGCCGCAGCCAACTACGGCTACTCCATTCTCTGGATGATGATACCAACCACTATTGCTCTGGTTGTAGTCCAGGAGATGTGCGCCCGAATGGGAGCAGTCACCGGCAAAGGGTTGTCTGATCTGATCCGTGAATCCTTCGGTGTCAAAGTAACATTCTACGTCATGATAGCCCTGTTACTGACCAATATGGGCAACTCCATCTCCGAGTTTGCCGGAATCGCCGCCAGCCTTGAAATCTTTGGCATCAGCAAATACATCTCTGTGCCAATAAGCGCAATTTTAGTCTGGCTGCTCATCGTAAAAGGATCGTACAAAGTTGTGGAAAAGGTGTTCCTCGTGGCGTGCCTTGTCTACATCGCTTATCCGATTGCCGCCTTTATGGCTGGCCCTGACTGGACAGTAGTCATGAAAGCGACTGTTACTCCCACTTTTAAAACCGACAGTGCTTATCTGATGACTCTGATCGGTATCGTCGGCACAACTATAGCCCCATGGATGCAGTTTTATCAGCAGGCTGCAGTTGTTGAAAAAGGAATAACCGCAGACCAGTACAATTTTTCACGGATAGATGTTATTTTTGGATGTATCATGGCTATTGTAGTGGCTTTCTTTATGATGGTTGCCTGCGCTTCTACAATACACCTGCATGGTTTAAAGATTGAAACGGCTACAGATGCAGCATTGGCACTTAAACCTTTGGTTGGCCAACATGCGTCAACTCTATTCGCTTTTGGACTTTTTAACGCTTCGCTGTTTGCCGCCTGCATCCTGCCGCTTTCCACCGCCTACTATATCTGTGAGGGCATGGGGTGGGAATCAGGAGTGGACAAGGACTTCGAGCAGGCGCCACAATTTTTCTGGCTGTTCACGATTATCATCGCCATTAGTGCCGGACTGATCCTGATTCCGAATGCTCCATTGATGTCGATTATGTTCATCTCTCAAGTGGTAAACGGTGCGGTGCTTCCTTTTGTGTTGATGTTCATGATCAAACTTATAAATGATAAAAACCTGATGGGAACCTATGTCAACGGGCCGGTATTAAACATCATCGCCTGGCTGACCGTTGTTACAATGATAGTATTGACGGTAATTATGACTACAGACATAGCGTTTCCGGGATTGATCAAACGGTTAATGAGTTTTTAAACGACAAGCCATAAACAAACGCAGAAATGCCCACTGGAGATATCTAGTGGGCATTTTTTGTGTTTTGAAGTGAGCCGCTACCCTGGAGGCCAGGCCAGACTTCGCCCGGCCAGCAGGTGTAAGTGAATATGAAAAACGGATTGCCCCGCCCCAGCACCGTTGTTCTGCACTATTCTAAAGCCTGCTTCAGCGTATCCTTTTTCACGTGCTATCTCGCCACCCTTCCTAAATGCAAATCCGACTAATCCATCTTCCTCACCGGTCATATCAAGGCAATTTACAAAATGTTTTTTAGGCAACAGCAACAGGTGCAACGGCGCTTGCGGGGACAAATCTTCGATCACGAGCAACTGTTCATCCTCGAAAACCTTCTTTGAAGGTATATCTCCACGAATAATTTTACAGAAAATACAGTTTTCCACATTATCCCCCTTTTACGGTAATTGCAGTAATATCAAAAATTCACGGTTTCCATCCGCTCCTGTGATTGGTGATTCGCACAGGCCGGAAACAGTCAGCCCCATATCTAGCGCAGCTTGGCGAACATCCTCAATAACTTTTTCATGGGCAGCCGGGTCACGCACAATCCCACCTTTCCCCACTTCTCCCTTACCGACTTCAAATTGCGGCTTGATCAGAGCGATTATTCGACCAAGCGGACTCAACAGACCAACCGTAGCAGGAAGAACCTTGGCCAGTGCAATGAACGAGGCGTCAATAACAGCCAAGTCCGGCTCACCATCTAATTGATCCGATGTCACATAGCGAATATTGGTCTTCTCCATACTGATAACACGCGGATCTTGCTGCAGCTTCCAGGCGAGTTGACCATAGCCTACGTCAATGGCAAAGACTTTGATAGCTCCAGCCTGCAGCAGACAATCGGTAAAGCCGCCTGTGGATGAACCGACATCTACAGCGACCAGTCCGGTTACATCAATACCAAACTGGTCCAACGCTTTACGCAGTTTAAGTCCACCACGGCTCACATAGGGGATGGTTTCTCCTTTGAAACGAATCTCTGCATCCAGTGCAACCTGATGTCCGGCTTTGTCTACCGTGTGTTCGCCCACAACAACCTGACCGGCCATAATCAGGGCTCTGGCTTTCTCGATTGAAGGTGCCAGGTTGCGTTCTAAAATCAGTCTATCTAGGCGTTGCTTTGTCATATTGGCGCACTTTTGGAGGATATTTTCGTTCGACTACAAACATGTTCTGACATAACAGAAAATTGCCAGGTTTCTACCCTTCAAATATTTTCCTCATTTCAATAGACACATTCACAGCATTTGTTACGTCCTTATCAGTCCTCGGTAAAAAGAGAAAAAAAACCCCGCTAGAACTACGCGAGGCTTTTTCAAAAACATTACTCACCAACCAACTGGCTCTTGGTGAAGAGCGACCTTAGCCAGTACCCTTCAGCTTCAATGTTCTCCCGTCCGCCCTCTTCACGATCTACAAGAGTCACAATCCCCAGCACAATCAACCCTTCTTCCTCTGCCCGGCGCACCGCCTTCATCGACGAACCACCCGTGGTGACGACATCTTCCACAATAACAACCCGGGTGCCGGCGGGGAGATTTTTGCGCCCTTCCAGCCATTGGCCGGTGCCGTGCCCTTTAGGTTCTTTACGGATGATAAAGGCATGCATGCATTTACCATCCAAGTGGGCAGCAATCGATGTCGCCGTAGCGATAGGATCAGCCCCTAGCGTAATACCGCCAACGGCCTGAACATCTTCAACATCCTTAATCGCATCATAAAACAGCTTACCGACAAGAAAGCCGCCTTCTGCGTGCAGCGTAGTCTGTTTGCCATCGAAATAAAAATCACTCTGACGACCTGACGCAAGCGTCACCGTACGTTTTTCGTAAGACAGTTCCAATATAATTTTTTTCAGTTGTTCACGATCACTCATGGTCATTCATCTCCTCTTCGAATAGTCCCTGCTGCAAAGTTTCAACAGGTTTGGGGAATGCTACTGGGTAATCACCGGCAAAGCAAGCTTTGCAATAATGTGTGTTACCATGACCAATTGAGGAGATCAGTCCATCTTCAGACAGGTACCCCAGGGTATCAGCGGTAACATAGCGACAGATTTCATCGATTGTATGTGACGACGAAATTAATTCCTTACGGTTAGGCGTGTCGATGCCATAGTAACAGGGGAAACTGGTCGGCGGAGATGAAATTCGCAGATGCACCTCCAACGCTCCGGCATTACGGACCATCTTAACGATCTTGCGCGAAGTAGTGCCTCGTACAATAGAGTCATCAATCACAACGACTCTCTTGCCTTTCAGTAGTTCACGCACAGGATTGAGTTTTATTTTAACCCCAAAATGGCGGATTGACTGAGCCGGTTCAATAAAAGTCCGGCCAACGTAGTGGTTACGGATCAGACCCAACTCGAATGGGATTCCTGACTCTTCTGCATACCCCATGGCTGCAGGCACGCCGGAGTCCGGCACTGCAATGACAACGTCGGCATCAACCGGATATTCTCTTGCCAACTGGCGGCCCAGTTCTTTACGGGCCAGATAGACATTACGGCCGAAAATATACGAATCCGGACGGGCAAAATAAACAAATTCAAAGATGCAAGGCGTTGGTTCAATCTTTTTAAAAGGGAAGATCGACTTGATACCACCGTCTTTAGTACAGATAACCATCTCGCCCGGTTCAATTTCCCGGACAAACTCTGCTTCGATCAGATCCAGTGCGCAGCTTTCAGATGCAACCACCCAGGCATTACCAAGCTTACCGAGGCATAACGGACGGAAACCATTCGGATCACGTACCGCAATCATCCTGGACTCCGTAAGGAATACAAGGCAATAGGCGCCCTGGATACGCTTCAGGGCATCCACAATTCGATCAATAAGCGAGTTTGTTTTGGACGCGGCAATAAGGTGAATAATTATTTCCGTATCCATTGTTGTCTGAAAGATGGAGCCGTATGCTTCCAGTTCTGCTTTCAGCAGCTGGGCGTTGACCAGATTACCATTGTGGGCAACCGCAATCGAACCGCGTGAATAATCAACCATTATAGGCTGGACGTTTTTTTCCACCGAAGCGCCGGCAGTTGAATAACGAACATGACCAATGGCTGATTTGCCCGGCAGTTTTTTGAAGACATCCGGATTACTGAAGACGTCTGCAACCAGCCCCATACGCTTGTGAGCATGCATGGCATTGCCGTCTGACGAGACTATACCGCAGCTTTCCTGACCACGATGCTGCAGAGCATAGAGACCAAGATAAGTCAGGTTAGATGCCTCCGAGTGATTATAAATACCAAAAACACCACATTCTTCTTGAGGACGGGATAACTTCATAGGTAAAGGCTCCATTTTTTTCACCACAAAGTCACTAATTACAAAGAGTAAAAACCAAATCACCAACAGATACGTCAACATGATGGTTATTTTATTTGGACTGCTCTATTGCTTCTTAGAGTCTGTAGTGGGTTACCTGGTTAAATAAGGTTATTTTCAACATACTCTGCAGCATTTTTATAGAGGAGCAGGCCATCACCCTCTTCCGGCAGATCTTCTCTGGTCCATCTTGGGTGTTGCGTGTAATGGACAAACGCTTCCGGATGCGGCATAAGCCCCATCAGTCGTCCGGTGGGATCACAGATGGCGGCAATGGCGCCGGTTGAACCGTTAGGGTTAGCGGGAAACTCCATGGTCGAACTGGCGTACCCGGCATCACTATAACGTAACACAGCAAGGTGCCCGTCTTCAATACGAGAGAGTGTTGCAGCGGAATCACAGATAAACTTTCCCTCACCGTGACGTACAGGCAGATAGATGCCCTTATCTATGCCTTGGGTAAAAACACTGGGAGACTCCGGGTCAGCTTTCAGGTAAGTCCAGCGATCCTGGAAACGACCGCAATCGTTGTGGGTCAATGTTACTGTCTGCTTTAGATATTCACCATCCAGCCCGGGAAGCATACCCATTTTGACCATCAACTGAAAGCCGTTACAGACCCCGAGGATTAACTTGCCACCAACTATAAAACGGTTAAATTGCTCAACCAGCTTTTCATCACTGCCAACGACAGCAGCATTCTTCAAACGATTGGCCTGCGCCTTGGCGCTCCCCAGATCGTCTCCGTCAAGAAAACCACCGGTCAGATTAAGAAAATGAAAGTCGTCCAAGCGAATCTCACCGGAGAGGATCTCGGCTATATGGGCTATAACAACCTCATCGAACCCCCCGAGGCGACAGGCATGAGCTGCCTCCATTTCGCAGTTGGTACCGTTACCGGTTATAACAATAGCGCGTGATTGTTTCATGTAGTCTTGTGCTCCTTGGTTATATATAGGTTAGTTCTTACTATACGGATTAAAGATCGGAACTGAAAAATTGCTGAAATGCCCTTCATTCCTGGTTACCACTGACAAACCATGCTGCATTGCAGTAGCAGCAATCATGACATCAGCCCCGTCATGACCAACGTGAGCAGTAAGTTCGCCCCAGCGGCAGGCGATTTCCGTCGTAATCGGCAGCACACGATCACCATAATTTCTCATCATCTCGTCAAGCCACAATTGTAAGCGCACCGCAAAAACAGTATCTTTGGGCCTTTGCAAAGCAATCCCTCTTTGAATTTCGCTAATGGTTATCACGCTAAGAAAAAGACTTTTATCCGAGGTTGACGAGAGCCATGTCACAACATTCGGGTCAGGTGTTCGCTTACAAAGCTCCGAGATCACCATTGTATCAAGAAGCCACATCAGAATTCAAACTCACGGGAAAGAAACGGTACCCGTTCAAACGCCACCTCATCCTTTGGCAGCGCTAGTAAATGATCCACAAAACGAGGCATGGCTGCACTCTTTAATTTTTCAAGCCGCTTAAATTCATCTGCAGCTATAATAACAACTACTTCACGCCCACGCCTGGTCACATGCTGCGGTTCACCATGAAGCGCTGCTTCAACAACTTTACTGAACTGGTTTTTAGCGTCCAACAATCGCCATGGTTGAGATTTCATTGAATTTGCCTCCCCCTGAACTAGCTACATAATCTAGCTATATTGTGACAAAAGTGTGGCTGATGTCAAATACAAAACCATTGGTCAGGTTGCCGATGAACGGTCTCACCGTAAAATGCAACAAATCCAGCCGTCGCACATTCGATATATTGCATCTCAAACCTCAACACGATCTACCAGATAAAACCAACAATCCTACTTTACCCTCTTACACGGCCGCTGAATTTTCTCGCTCATATTCGGAAATAACGTCCATAAACGCCTTCCCGTACTGACGCAACTTATGCTCACCAACACCACTAACCTGCACCATTTCTCGTGAATGAGTCGGCCTGCTTCGTGCCATATCAGCCAGGGTTGCATCGGAAAACACCACAAAAGGCGGCACGCTCGCGGCGTCAGCAATCCGTTTACGGGTCGCCCGCAAAGCATCAAAAAGCGCCTGATCGTAATCTTTGCGACCAACGGCTCTCTTTTTGCCACGTTGGACTGCTTCAACGGTATCACGAGGCAAACCGAGGATGACTTCAGTCTCGCCCTTAAGTACGGGACGCGCTGCTGACGACAACCCCAAGACTCCAAAACGGGTAAAATCCTGTACCAGGTAACCTAGATGAATCAGCTGGCGCATAATGTTTTCCCACTGTACGGCTGAAGTATCGGCGCCAATACCCCACGTGGAAAGCCTATCATGCCGCATGTCCATAACCCGCTGATTTTTACTGCCGCGCAGCACCTCAATGACATACATCATACCAAAGCGTTCACCAAGCCTATAAACGCAGGAAAGAGCTTTTCTGGCCTGCTCCGTGGCATCAAATCTTGTTGGCGGATCAGTACAGATATCACAGTTGTCACAGGCATGCTCTCGCAGATCGCCGAAATATGACAGCAACGCCCGGCGACGACATGTCAACGCCTCAGCGTACCCTACCATTGCATTCAGCTTTTGCAGCTCGATTTTGACCCGTTCGGCATTGTCACTATTTTCGATCAGTTTGCGGGCGGTCATAACATCACCCATACCAAAAAGCATCAGGGCTTCAGACGGCAAGCCATCCCGCCCTGCCCGTCCCGTTTCCTGGTAATAACTTTCAACACTTTTGGGCATATCGTAATGCACCACAAAGCGCACGTTGGATTTGTCAATCCCCATACCAAAAGCCACCGTAGCCACTACAATACGTATGTCATCCCGCTGAAAGGACTCCTGGACGCGCTTTCGCTCATCATCCGGCAATCCGGCGTGATAAGCAGCCGCGTTGAAACCGGCGGTCCTCAACTTCTCTGCCACATCTTCCACCCGTTTGCGGCTTAAGGCATAAACAATACCAACCTCGTCGCGCCTGCCGCTAAGGAAGGCACTCAGTTGGACCAAAGGTTTCTGTTTGGGAATAACAGTATAAGTGATATTTGGGCGATCAAAACCAGCAACAAAAACAGTAGCTTCGGCCAAGCCCAGTTGGGCCAGAATATCCTTACGAGTTTCAGGATCTGCAGTGGCTGTCATAGCCACAATCGGAATGGCGGGAAAGAGCTCGCGCAGGCGACCCAATTGTATATATTGAGGACGGAAATCATGTCCCCACTGGGAAATGCAATGCGCCTCATCAATGGCAAACAGAGCAAGCTTCAGCGTGCTCAGCATATCAAGAAAATCCACCATCATCAAACGTTCCGGCGCAACGTAGAGCAGATCAAGACCCCCACTATGCAACTGCTGTAATACGCGACCGGACTCTCTTGAAGATAGAGATGAGTTGAGGCAGGCGACCCGTACACCGTTGGCAATCAGCGCGTCCACCTGATCCTTCATCAGGGCGATCAAAGGCGATACGACAATCGCCACGCCGTCCCTATGAATCGCAGGTATCTGGTAGCAAAGCGACTTACCCCCGCCGGTCGGCATAACCAGAAATACATCCTCACCAGCTATCACCCGCTCAATAACATCCTGCTGAGGAGGACGAAAATCATTAAAACCAAAGGTCGATTTGAGTGTATTATGGATTGTTGAGGTGATTACCCCCATATCTCCGCCAAATTTACCCAGATTGCTTTACGAATAAACCAAAATAAATTCAATAGATTCTGCTCCAATGGCAGCTTGAGGCACTTTTTAATAATAAACAGACTCTATTGTATGCAAAAGGCTTAATTGGCCTTTTGAGTTACAAAGACTACAGTTCGCGCAGAGTCTGCTGCCAGGCCTCTTTCAGTTCAGCCAGATCGGCATTGACAACAACAGTACCATTCAAGCCGGTGATTGAAAGACAATGATTATCTGTCACAAAACCAATTGAGGCAAAGCAGTTGCCACTCATTATTGTTTCGAATTGGTCACGCTGTTCCGGGTGAACAGTCACGAGATGACGGGATGCTGATTCGGAGAAGAGCAGCACACCATCACTTTTACCACTAGTATCACCTTTCCAAAGTAAACTTGAAAGATTGAGATTCATGCCGAACCCTCCGGCAAAAGCGGATTCAGCTGCAGCAACCGCTAAACCGCCATCGGAGAGGTCATGACAGGAGGCAACCGTCCGCTGATTTACCGTTTCATGATAGGCCTTATAGCGCTGGTACGCCTTTACAGTGTCAACATGTGGAATCTTATTACCAATAGCACCGAAGAGTGCCAGATATTCAGAACCGCCCAGCTCATCTGCCGTTTTCCCAAGCAGATAAACAATGTCGCCTGGACGCTTTACATCCATTGTCACAGCTTTTCTGGCATCATCAATCTTGCCGATAACTGAAAACAAGAGCGTAGGAGGGATGGATATTTTGGTGGTACCATCATAGAAATCGTTCTTCATGGAATCCTTGCCGGAGATAAGAGGCAGGTTATAATCCATGCAGACATCATACAACGCCTGATTTGAGCGCACCAACTGCGCCATTTTATACGCCCCATCCGGGGTTTTCTCTGATTCGACCGGATCACACCAACAGAAATTATCCAGACCGGCGACCAGCTCCAGTGAACCACCAACAGCTACATAGTTGCGCAGTGCCTCATCAACGGCATTTGCGGTCATGTGGTAGGTATCAATGTCCGAAAAACGCGGGCAGATACCGTGTGCTGTGACAACACCCTCGAATGATTCGAGGAGCGGCCTGACTACTGCGGCATCTGATGGGCCATCGTTATTCACGCCAGTGAAAGGTTTGACAACCGAACCGCCCTGCACTTCATGGTCGTAGCGACGAACTACAGACTCCTTAGAGCAGATGTTCAACGCCGATAGCAACTGTTTTAAGTCACTGGTATAATTCTCTTTTTCTTCAAGAACCGGCTCATTATTATGCGGTGGAGTCCATTTGGCAGGTAACTGCATAGGTGGCAACCCCTCATGCATAAACTCCATCGGCAACCAGGCTACGGTACGGTCGCCATAGAGCATGTGGAATACACCGTTGTCAGTAAATTCTCCAAGGACAGTTGCTTCGACACCAAAACGTACCGCCATGGCAAGAAATTCATCTATCAGATCAGGCGGAACGGCAAGAGACATACGCTCCTGAGCTTCTGAAATAAGTATTTCCCACGGATTAAGTCCCGGGTATTTTAGCGGTGCCCTGGCAAGATCCATCCTGCAGCCGCCACATTCACCAGCCATCTCACCAATTGAGGAGGATAAGCCACCTGCTCCGTTATCAGTGATAAAACGATAGAGTCCCTTATCGCGAGCCCTTATCAGAAAATCGAACATCCTCTTCTGAGTAATCGGATCACCGATCTGCACAGCAGTTACCGGTGAGTTTTCGTTAAGTTCCTCGGAAGAGAAGGTTGCTCCATGAATTCCGTCCTTACCGATCCTTCCCCCGGTCATGACGATCAGATCGCCAGGCTCAATGGATTTTTCGTGTGCAGGCAAGCCATTGACTTCGGTAGGCATTAAACCGGCGGTCCCGCAAAACACCAGTGGTTTACCGGCAAAGCGGTCATCAAAAACCAACGACCCATTAACAGTAGGGATACCGCTTTTATTGCCTCCATGCTCAACACCTTCAACGACACCTTCGTAAATCCGGCGCGGGTGTAGCAAGCGACTTGGTAGCTGTTTATCATAGAACGGGTCGGCAAAACAGAATACGTCGGTATTAAAAATCAGTTTTGAGCCGATTCCAGTACCGAACGGATCACGATTAACCCCCACGATTCCGGTCAGCGCCCCACCGTATGGATCAAGAGCTGACGGCGAGTTATGGGTTTCAACCTTAAAAACCAGTGAGTGCGTATCATTAAATTTTATGACGCCGGCATTGTCTTTAAATACGGAGAGACAAAAGTCCTTGTCCCCCATCCGTTCGCGGACATCTTTAGTAGTACGCTGAATGAAGGACTTGAACAGTGACTTAATCTCCTGACGGTTTCCGTTTTCATCCTCATACTGTACGGTGCCGGCAAAAATTTTGTGTTTGCAGTGCTCTGACCAGGTCTGTGCCAGGCATTCCAACTCCACATCGGTCGGCTTTGCACCAAGACTTAACTTCTGACGTTCTGCCACAATCTTTGGATCACGGTAGTGCCCTTGAATGATCTTCATCTCATCCAGAGTCAGAGCCAGAACTCCATCCTTGCTGATTCTCATCAACTCGGCGTCCGACACCTCAAGGTCTATTTCAAGTACTTCAGCCTTTGTTTCGCTACTCACTCTGGGGACATAGGCGGGGAAACCACCTTTAGTGGAGAAGTCAACGGCGGAAAGAGTATTGTAACGTTGAATGAGGGTGTTGCAGAGGAGTCCTGTAGCAATTTTTTCTATGTCTGCAGCAGACAACGGCCCTTTAAAAAGGTACTGCACGGCATGATAAACATTTTCTCCATTCACAAAGAGACGACCGGTCAGATATTCGACTGCTTCTCGAGCGGTCCGGCCAACATTGTCGGTCACACCAGGACGAAAACCAACCTCCACGGCAAAATCAAAACCTGCAGCAGTCGGCCTGTTAATACTCCAGTCCTGAATAACCGGATCACTGAAGGGGCCAACTGCAACCGCTTCAAGTTCATCTGGCGTGAGCTCTGCATCGATTGTATAAACGTCGATGGTACGCACATCATCAACCGGGAGATGCAGAAAATGTTCGATCTCGCGTTTTATCCGTTCACCGCGTGAGTCGCGTACTCCAACTTTTAATGCTGCTTCAATTCTGTTTGGCATTGTAATAAATATCCTATCTTTTTTTGACGTATCACTTCGTATTATTTTTCACAAAAGTTACTTCCACCCGACGGTTACCCTCGGGATTATTTTTGGGATAAATTATTTCTGCAGAACCGGAACCCACTGTTTCGACTCTAACGGCATCAAGAGAGCCTTTATCTACAAGGGTTTCACGAATAAGACGTGCCATTCGACTGGTGGCGGGAACATCCTCTTTTTTAGCCGGCTGTCCAAAGCCATGAACACTCAGCTTAACGTTAAACTCCGGATACTTTTTCAGCAGCGCGACAATACGCAGCAGCGTTTTTTCACCTTCCGGAGTTAATATATCATTTTTGGGCGCCTTAAACATGGCAGAACGTACAAAAACAACCGTCATATTATCTGATCCGGCCTTTACTGCACCACCAATCTTGCCAACCTCACCAAGAAAATCCTGTGCTCTTTTAAGTAACTGGATCTGTTCCTGGCTAAGGCTTTCTGCGGCCCCTTTTTGAGCAACCAGCGCGGCCAGATCTGTTCGCAGATGAGCAGTTTCCATCTTTGATACTTCCAGATTCTTTGTTACATCGGCTAATTGCTGTTCCATTGCTGCAAGTGCCTGCTGTTTGACTTTCAGCTCCTGAGCCCCTTCACTGTTTCTTGCTTCAGTCGCCGTCAGGACGGTTCCCTTCGCGGACAAATCAGCAGTAAGCTGAGTAATGTTACCTGTAAGCCGATCAATTTCTGACTGTTTGTTTTCAACCAGTTTTTTTTGACTAACCACCACGGCCTGCAAATCAGCAATAATAGCGTCACGTTTAACCAGGTCGACTTTCAAAGCAGATACCACTGCCTTTTTGTCGTCAAAAACTCTCACCTTGGCTTTAACTTCAAGTGTTAGAGCCTCCAACCTTATCTGTTCTTTTTCCTGCTCAATCTTCCCTACCTGTGACAGGACTATGGATGCTTGTAAACAGGCCATATCAGTATAATAGCGCACAGTTGACTCTGCTTTCTTATCCAGTTTGCCCCAGCTCTGATTCTTTTTATATTCCGTTTCGGCACGGCGCAGGTAATTTTGCCCAATCAGTACCGCATCAGAAAAATCATTATATCCGGCAGCCTTTGTGTTGGCTTGAGCAATCAGGGATTGTGCTTTGAGCATATATTCAGGCATAGCATCTTCGGCAAAAGAAAAGGTCGCGCTAAAAAGAGATATCGCGCACACAACACAAAAGCAATGAAGTATTTTCATACTAATTCCCCCCCTTTCCGGCCAGAATATCAGACAAGCGCCGCTCTTGTTTTTCAAGCTCTGCCTTGGCAACCGCCGTCAGTTCCTCGGCTCCCCGTTCAGCAGCCAGCACATGAGCAAAAGTTATCTGCAGCAACGCCTTTTCCACTGCCTCGTGCGTAATGCTGTCGCTGCCGGACTTCAGCCCTTCCTGAGCAGCAGCAATGCTTTTACCGGCATCGCTGACTACCTCCGGAGCGCGCTTCGCCACCGCAGTTCCAGTGAGCGCCTCAACTTTTTCTTTCGTAGTTTTGTATTTTTCCATTGTAGTCGGCAGTACACCGGCAGCATCATCAACTGCAAACACGGTTGTGGAGCATAAGCAAAGTAATGCTGTAACAAGTAAGGCACCAGAAGTTTTTTTCATGCGGCTTCCCCTTTTTTGTACGCTATAAGTTACTGTTCCCGTCCAATGTAGCAAGATTAGAATATCTTTGCACAACTTATATTACAGCAAACCACACTCCTGGTAAAAAACACTAGTTACTACGCTTCTTGACTTTTTTCCATCCGCACCGTCCGGGTTGGGAACGGTATTTCAATCTTGTTCTCGTCAAACCTTTTAATAATAAGAGAATTAATTTTATCCGTAACAGCAAAGAGCGTGCTGTACTCCTCCACCCAGAAGAAAAGCGCCATATTGAGGGCGGAATCGCCAAAACTGACAAAAAATGCTTCGGGTAACGGGTCTGAAAGCACCTCCGCAACGTCGGCAGCGGTCGTTACCAGTAACTCTTTGACACGATCAACATCGCTGCCGTAAGCCACACCGATATTGATACGCCCTTTAGCACGACTGTTCGGGAACGCCTGGTTCGTCAGCATTGTATTGCACAGGTCTGAATTAGGAATAATCAGCAATTGATTATCCATTGTCTTTATTTTGGTACTCCGCAGGCCGATATCAGCCACGTCTCCAATTTGTCCACCAATTAACTGGATTCGGTCTCCGATACGGAACGGGCGATCAAGCATTATAGTAAAACCGGAAATCATGTGTGCCAGAGTGTCTTTAGCCGCCATTCCTATCGCCAGCGATCCAATTCCGAGGGCCGTGACGAGAGAAAAAATATCATAGTTAAAATGCTTAAGAATCACAATTAAAGCAGCGCCCACCAGAAATAGTGACACTATTTTTTCAGCCACCGGCATCATCTGACGGGACATTACAGCTCCGGTACTATCTTGCTGGCTGATTACATACCACTTCAGAAGTTCATCGATAACATGGTAGATCAGATTACAGACTATCACGACCAGAATTATATAGATTACACCGGAAGCCACAATCACAAGCTTTTCGTTAAGCGGTAACGAACGAATTGCCAGATAAACTCCAGTCACCGTGAACAATCGTGACACGTATGGCATAACCCGCTGCAGGACGCGGTCATCCAGATCTGTTGAGGTAAAGGCCGTCAGGCGACGACCCCACTTATTGAGCACCATCACCACCAGTTGTGACAGGGCCCAGAACAGTGCCAGAATCAGTAGCGCTCCCAGAATTTCCTTGGCCCACAGCAACAGGAAACCGTCGCCATTCTCCGTTTGAAGGAATCCCTGTATGACAGAGAGAATTCTACTCACCGAAAACACGTTTAAAAATAGTACCAACATGTTTGAGGTGATAACTGAGATCAAAGGATTCGCGGATTTTTACTTCACCGAGAGCTCCGGCAACCTCCTGATCTGCAAGCAGTTCTGTTTGAAAATCCGCGCCATGCTCCCATACCTTCATAGCGTTGCGTTGCACCAGACGGTACGAATCTTCGCGTGACACACCGGCCTGAGTCAGGTCGAGCAGGATTTTCTGAGAGAATACAAGCCCTTTCATCTGGTTAAGATTTCTAAGCATGTTTTCGGGATAAACAACCAGGTTACGGATAAGACCATTAAGACGGCGCAGTGAAAAATCCAGCGCAACAGTGGCATCAGGAGCGATGTAACGTTCTACTGATGAGTGAGAGATATCCCTTTCGTGCCATAATGCTACATTCTCAAGTGCCGGTATACAGAGGGAGCGGATGTAACGGGCCTGCCCGGTCAGGTTCTCGGACAGGATAGGATTACGCTTGTGAGGCATGGCGGATGAACCTTTTTGCCCCTTACTGAAAAACTCTTCCGCTTCCAGAACTTCCGTACGCTGAAGATGTCTAACCTCAACGGCAATACGCTCCATGGACGATGCAATAATTGCCAGGGTGCAGAAAAATTCGGCATGACGATCACGAGGAATAACCTGGCTGGAGACCGGCTCCGGCTTGAGCCCCATCTTGCCACAGACGTACTCTTCTACGTATGGGTCTATATTTGCGAATGTGCCGACTGCGCCGGATATGGCGCCTGTAGCGATGTTTTCGCGGGCTGACAGTAAACGGACCCGGTTACGCTGCATTTCGGCATAAAAAGAAGCCAGTTTGAGGCCGAACGTCACCGGTTCGGCATGAATACCATGCGAACGGCCGATGCATACTGTGTCCTTATGCTCGAATGCACGTACTTTAAGTGACTCCAGCAACATGTCCAGATCAGCAAGTAATTCATCGGCAGCCTGAACAAGCTGCACCGACAAGCAGGTATCAAGGACATCTGAAGAGGTCATCCCCTGATGGATAAAGCGGGCTTCCGGACCTACGTATTCGGCAACTGAGGTCAGAAAGGCTATCACATCATGCTTTACTTCAGCTTCGATTACATCGATCCTGGCGATATCAAAATCACCTTTGGCACGAATTACCGGCACTACTTCTTTCGGGATGACACCAAGTTCGGCCTGAGCTTCGCAAGCAAGGGTTTCAATTTCAAGCCAGATGCGGAAACGGTTTTCAGCAGTCCAGATGTGCGTCATTTCGGGTCGGGAATAGCGTTCAATCATTGTTCAAGACTCCTTAGTTTGTGTAATTATCATTACAGAATTCATTCTGGCTTTATATTCAGCAGATCAGCAGGTGAAAGGTTAATATTCTGGAGGCATTTACCATATCAGACACCCTATTCCTGTCAGATTACCATCAGGCAACTTGCTTTGTACTGGTCACCGATGACGATCTTCGGCGCACAGATATTCTGATCCCGCAGAAACGATTCAGTCGTACGTTCTACATGCCCTGGATGGTTATTTACCTCGGACAGATGCGCCATTACCAGCACTTCCAGTCCACCATGGGCAAGTTCATGCAGCAGAGCCAGCGACTCCTCGTTGGAGATATGGCCGTGCCTTGACTTGATGCGCTGCTTCAACTCCCACGGATAGGGACCGTTCATCAGCATATCAACATCGTGATTAGATTCCAGGTTGATAAAGCGGCAGCTACGCAGTTTTTCAGTTATCAAGCGTGTGACGATACCGAAATCGGTAACGGAAGCAGCACGTCCTTCTCTGGATTCAATAACAAAACCAACCGGATCGCAACTGTCATGAGTAACTGGTAGAGGATCAATCTGGATATCCCTGAAGGTGAGAGCCTGGCCGGATTCAAACTCGTTCACCATGGTCTTTTTAAAATATTTATCGGACTTGGCGCACACCAGATGACTGGCAAACACCGGTACATTGAATTTACGAGAGAAAGAGCCGGCGCTCCTGATATGATCGATATGCTCATGTGTGACCAGCACCGCATTTATGCCTGAAGCATCGATGCCGACCGCTTCCAAACGAAACAATGTCTCGCGCAAAGACAAGCCGACATCTATCAGAACACGGGTATCCCCGGACTCAAGATAGAGACAGTTACCTTTGCTGCCGCTAGCCAGCGAACAGATTTTCACACAGACTCCAGAAGTTTTTGGTTAATTGATGCGCAGACAGATTAAAAACGGCCACAGCAGAGGAATTACAATAGAAAAGCAACAACTTCTCCGAGATAAATTACGTCATAAGGTAAGCGACATTTATACACCGAAGCATACTTTATTTTCAAGATTTATCGTCGCCGCAATAGAAGCCTATTCTCAAATCTCGGAGATGTCAGAAGCTGTTATTTCAACATCCGGCCATCCTTCATAGATCCAATTTTCTACACGCTCCATCACTTTACGCGGGATATTTTTATCCGGACTGACGGCAACAAAAGCAAGCACACCAAAGGAGGCGTTATCCTGACGATCAATCTCGGCACAGCCAACATTGAAGCGAAGACGCACTCGACCCAGAATACTTTTTACGATACCACGCTTCTCTTTGAGGGATTGGGATGGAAGAGAGAGATGAATTTCGAGGCAGAAGATATGTATTCCTAAAACTCACAGTGCCTCGGCGTTCGCGGAAAAGGGATTACGTCGCGGATATTCTCCATCCCGGAGAGATACATTACCAACCGCTCAAATCCGAGTCCAAATCCGGCATGCGGGCAACTCCCCCAACGACGGCTGTCCAGATACCACCAGAGCGGTTCTGTTGCGATCCCCATTTCTGTCATTCGCACTTCCAGGCGATCCAGTCGCTCTTCACGTTGACTGCCGCCGATAATTTCACCGATCTTGGGCACTAGTAAATCCATGGCAGCAACGGTACGACCATCATCGTTCTGTCTCATGTAAAAAGCTTTGATATCCTTTGGATAATTAAGAATAAAGGTTGGTCCACCGACAATCTGCTCGGTTATATAGCGTTCGTGTTCCGTCTGCAGATCCAGTCCCCACTCCACCGGATAAGTGAATGTGGCACCTGAGCGTTGCAAGAGTTCAATAGCATCCGAATATTCCATCCTGGCAAAATTAGCGTACGCCACACGATTGATACGCTCAATTAGTCCGTTTTCAATATGTTTATCAAAGAAGGCCATATCATCGGCACACTCTTCAAGTGCAAAGCGACAGAGCCAGGTAATAAATTTTTCCGCAAGATCGGCGTTGTCTGCCAGTGTGGCAAACGCCATCTCCGGCTCTATCATCCAAAACTCGGAGGCGTGACGGGCGGTATTGGAGTTTTCTGCTCTAAACGTGGGGCCAAACGTGTAAATATCGCCAAAAGCCAAGGCGAAAAGTTCCCCTTCAAGTTGCCCGCTAACGGTCAAGCCGGTTTTTTGACCAAAGAAATCCTGGCTAAAGTCAGGGTGTCCATTCAGAACAGGAGGATCTGAAGCATCAAGAGTGCTCACTCGAAATAAATCACCTGCACCTTCACAGTCACTGGCAGTTATGATGGGCGTATTGACATAAAGAAAGTCATGCTCGGAAAAAAAACGGTGCACCGCCTGGGCAAGACGCGAACGCAAACGGAACAAAGCCCCGAAAGTGTTAGTGCGGGGTCGCAGGTGTGAAATAGTGCGCAGATATTCAAATGAGTGTCTTTTTTTCTGGAGTGGATAGGCTGCATCTGCCTCGCCGACAATTTCAATGGTACCCGCCATAACCTCCCATTTTTGACCCGACGCAGGAGATTCAACCAGAATACCGGAAACTGTGACGGCTGATCCGGTACCGAGGCGACTGACATAGCTGAAATTGGATAGCGTTGACTCAGCAACCACCTGAATACCATCAATTGTCGAACCGTCGTTAATAACGATAAAACAAACATCTTTAGACGCCCTGACAGATCTCACCCATCCAGAAAATGCGCATGTTTTCGTCTCTACTCCCTGTTGAATAATATGTTTGATTCGTGTTTTCATAAGGGACCTCATACTCCGCTTGTTTGTTTGACCTTGCTGTACGCACTGTGTTAAATTTTTAGGAATGTATTACCTTAATACAAGGTTTTGCGATGACCCCGCCTGCAGGCGTTGCGAATCTACACGGACCAAGGAGTATCTCCATGATGCGAACAATCTTTACAGCACTTGCCTTAACTCTTTTTACCTGCCTATTATGCGGCGCTGAAGATTCTCACCAGAGTATCTTGAACCCTGCTAAAGCAGCCGCGGCGAAAATGTACCCCCGTATTGTACTGTATTCGGTGGCCTGGTGCCCTCACTGCCGTGAGACAAAGGAATATCTTACCAAAAACGACATCCCGTTTATTAATCGGGATGTCGAAGTCGATACCAAAGCAATGGAAGATTTGACCATCAAATACAACAGCACCGGAGTTCCGGTGATTATTTTCGGCACGGGCAAAGATGAAATAGTTATGAAAGGATTTACGCCGGCACGGTTCCAGGATACGTTACAAAAAGCCCGTTTAAAATAAATTTGTACGATTATTGCGCTGACTTCTCAGCCGTACAATTTAAAAAGTTGAAGAACCAGCAGAGTAATCCCGGAACCGATACTGGCACCTATTATAATTTCACCCATTGAGTGGATCTTCATCAGCAGTCGCGAGTGACTCACCATCGTCGCCAACGAGAGCGACAACAAAGAAATCAGCGCATCACTGGTATTAAGCGACACTGCTGTAGCGATGGAAAATGCGACAGCAGCGTGTCCGCTAGGTACTCCGCCTCGAAGAGGGGTACCTGTGCCGGTTGCGCTCTTTACGATAACAACAGTTATGACTACTATCAGTATCGATACAACTGTACCCATGTCAGATGCTGTGCCAAACATCGCCAGAACCTCCCCGTAACGCGGCAGAATGTATTTTGCAAGAATAAGATATCCCATAATGGCAGCACCGCATGCGGTAATCAGCACTGCACCGGCAGCCGTGTCTTTGGCTATTTTAGCCAAGGGGTGGAATCCGGGTGATACGAGGTCGACAACCGCCTCTACTGACGTATTAAACATTTCAGCGCACAGTACCGACAGAATTGATAATGCAAGCAGCGCAAACTCAACCGGGCTGACTTTAAGAAACAGGGCGACCAGCAACACAGCAATAGCAGCAATGAAATGAATACGCATATGCTTTTCAGTACGCACAGCATACAGAATGCCTTCAACAGCGCAGTTGGCCGATTCTATAAACCGGTCGGGCTTAACAACCCTTCCTTCTTCAGTATTCTGAATAACTGCTGCTCCTTCTGCTGCATTTTTTTTGCTTCCGCTTCGCCGCTCCGTTCGTGGTCATAACCGCACAAATGCAAAATCCCGTGCAATAATAGAAAAGAAAGCCGCTCAAAAAACATAATCCCGCCAACCTCGGCCTCCAGCGCTGCGGTTTCAGCCGAAATAATCACATCGCCGAGAGCATATGGGTTTATCCCGCTGCAGTCCCCCTCTTGCAGTGAAAAAGAGATTACGTTGGTAGGATGGTCTTTGGCGAGATATTCCCGGTTAATGGTACGCATTGAGCGATCGCCAACAATTGAAATGGAAAGTTCTGTTTCTTCAGGACATTCCAAGGCGCTTAAGATTTTCTCCGCCACTTTTTTGAGCTGCTGACTCTTGAAGCGCTGGCGTCTCTGGCGATTGTTCAACATTATCAACATGTAACTCCCCTCCATGGCCGTTTTTAGCATGCTCACGTACTTCCGGTTTTCTGGAACCATCACCACCCTTATGGGCAGGCTCGGGGTAATTAACACGGTGGTGAAAAATACCATTCAGAATACCTGTAAAACTTTTGGCAATTTCGTGCAGATTTTTAAGAGTCAGCTCGCACTCATCAAGCTGACCATCTATAAATACATTGTTAATAAGCTTTTGAACCAATCCCTGGATACGATCAGGCGTCGGATTAACAATAGTGCGTGATGCTGCTTCCACACAGTCGGCAAGCATGACTATACCTGCCTCACGCGTCTGCGGTTTGGGCCCTGGATAGCGGAAATCTTTTTCTTCAACAGTCTGCCCGTTCAATATCGACTGACTTTTGGCTCTCTCATAAAAAAACTTAATAAGAGCGGTACCGTGGTGTTGGCGAATGATATCGATAATGGGTTGCCCCAGCCTGTTTTCACGGGCCATTTCGACTCCATCCTTTATATGTGAAATAAGGATCAGAGCACTCATGCTGGGAGTAAGCTTATCATGACGATTTTCTTCCCCGGCCTGGTTTTCAATAAAATAGTGCGGCTTTAATGATTTACCAATATCGTGATAATAAGCGGCAACCCTTGCCAGCAGTGGATTTGCACCGATAGACTCTGCTGCTGCCTCTACCAGGTTTCCAACTATCACACTGTGATGGTAGGTACCCGGAGCCTTGACCATCAACTCCCTAAGCACTGGAGAGTTAAGATTTGCAAGTTCCAGCAGCTTAATATCTGTGGTGTACTGAAAAAGAGACTCAATAAGCGGAATGAAGCTTGATACAAAGCCGGCACTGATAAACCCGCTAAGCAGAGCGAAGAAAGCAACGAAAAGGGTTTGTGTGGTGAAGATAGCATTATTAAACGTCTGAAAAGACAAAGCCAGCGCCAGGTTTACAATGGATATTTTAAAACCTGCCGTGTAGACAGTACCACGACTGGTACAATGCCTAACGCCATGAGCACCGATAATACTTCCCAGCAGCGAATAAATAACAACCAGCATGTTGTTTTCAAACATGATACCGAGCAGCGGAGCCAGGATGGCACAGTAGACAAGCGCTACCTCAGAGTTGATAAAGATACGGACAATCATCGCTCCGGCAGCAAACGGGAACAGATAGAAGTAACTGGACGCATCTATTGATGGAAATACCGTACCGATGTTGTGAGTTATCAGCAGAGCCGTTTTGAAACAAATGAAGCTGATAGTGATAAGAAGAGATATTATGAGAACATCTTTGTTGGTCGGGTTGAACTTACGAATATTCTTGCAGGCAAACCGGTAGGGAAAGTAAAAAAGCACCAGAATCAGTGCAAAAGTCCCCAACGCCTTGAAGATTCTGCTGCCGCTGCTCTGGGAACCGAAGATAGCCTCAATTTTATGGGCCTGCTCAGAGGTAATCCGTTCTCCAACCCGTACAACCATCTCCCCCTTCTGAAGTTTAAAGAGCACGGATCGCACTGTCTCCATTGCGTTGCGGGAACGTGCCTCAGAGGCCTCCTTGTTGAAGAACAGATTTGGAAGCAGGATTCTGGAAATAACCGCTGAAATTCGGGCACTGTCAGAAACAGCTCCGACTCCTTTAAAGCTCCAGCTGTTGACAATATGGCGTGCCTCGCCAATCTCCGTGACACCGGTTGAAAAATCACCACCACCAATAGGGTGACCATTGTTGTCTGATATTTCGAGACCACGCCGTATGTCCGTTTGAAAGACTTTCCCGTCAAGGACTATTCTTCGCTGATACAGCTCATTCATCATTTCTGCTGCACTTACAAGAAAGATCTTATCTGACTTGATTCGCGTTAGGGCCATAATTTCAGCTTCACTCAGATCTGTATCAAGAACCGGTGTCAAATGAGCGCGCCACAGAGCAAGTGAATATTCCGGTTTCACATCACGCCCGGCGCGGACAACTTCAAGTGCCTGCTGCAGTTTATCAACAAGAGCCCCGGATACCTGATCGCTCAAATTATACACAACAGGGGCGCTGTTCCCGGCATCTTTACGCCGTTGTTCAGTCAACGCCCTGTCTTCAAAAAGCATGTCCTGAGTTACTCGAATGTCGGAGGTGGCTATATCACCGACTTTATAGGAGAGACTGGAGGTATGCTGGCTTGGCAGTATGGTTAATGTCAGCAGCAGAGCGGTTGAAACAAGAAGAATAAAGCGGTTGCGGCTGGCCGTTTCAGGATTGGAAAACCTCTTAATCAGAGAATCGAGCATATTTGACCCGAACTGGCTCAAATATGTCAACGTATGTTGTTCCCGTTTACTGCCGGATTGTTCGGACATAGATGCATACGCCAGTGGACAAATGGATTTCAGCTGCATTTAACAGGTAGGAACTCTAGTCTGATTACGCAAATGTGTCAACAAAACTACACAGAAACAACTGTGGGGCTCTTCAAGCTAGCCCCGCGGATGAATCTGCTGATGCAGGCGCTTTAGCCGTTCCCGGGTTACGTGGGTATATATTTGTGTGCTAGCCAGATCGGCGTGCCCCAGCATAATCTGGACACTGCGAAGATCAGCACCATTCTCCAGGAGATGAGTGGCAAATGAATGCCGCAGAGTGTGCGGTGATATGTTTTTCCGGATAGCTGCCATTTCTGCCCGTTTTTTTATGATATTCCAGAAAGCCTGTCGACTCATTACTCCGCCAAGACGGGAAAGAAAAAAATGCGGGTTCTGCCGCAGCGGATCAAGTAACAACCTCACCGTATCAAGATAGACGGCTACCTGTACGCGAGCCGATTCACCAATGGGCACCAGACGTTCTTTATTTCCCTTTCCAACAGTCATTAGATAGCCGGAATCAAGATTTACTTCCCGTAGTTTCAGATTAACCAGTTCGGATACGCGCAGACCGGTGGCGTACAACAGTTCCAGCATTGCCCGGTCTCGCAGATCCTCACCACGTTTGCCCATACATGCTGTAAACAAAGCATCAACTTCCCGGCCATCCAGAAAGTGCGGGAGTTTGTGAAGTGTTCGTGGAGCTTCAATAATTGTAGCCGGGTTACTGTCAGCGTAGTTTTCAATCATCAGGAATTTGTGAAACATACGGATAGCTGAAAGGCATCGGGCGCGACTGCGCGGACCGTTATCAAGTTTCTGCAAGGCAGCCATAAAAGAGGCTACATCGGCCGACCCAACATCGGATGGCTTATGACGTTCTATTTTTTCGAGAAAGTCCAAATAACGGGCAAGATCAAGACTGTAGGCGCTCCGGGTGTTCGCGGAGAGCCCTTTTTCTACGGCAAGATAGGAGATGAAGAGGTCGAGGTAGTCGTTCAATATTATTCTCTGTGCTTAGAATATAGTATGGTATTACGTCTTCATTCCCTGGGAGGTAGCCTACCGGTTCTAGTCACATACTCCAGATCTTCCCTGTTTTTGGAAATACCTTCGGCACAAAAAGTCCATATCCGATAGCTTTCAACGCCAAGGATAGTAAAGCCGGAACCGAATACCGCCCAGTAATTATCTTCAAGCGATTTACCAAAATAATAAAAGATAAAAAAAGCAGTCAAGTAACCGACATGACTAAAACTGCTGCGGTGTTCCATATTTGCTGTCATGCGGGAAAGGCTCAAAATTATCGCAGAAAAAGTATACAGCAGCAATACTACGCTGATAATGCGTGATGATGGCGGTTTACCGATAACAGCGGTAACGGCATCAGGCTCCGGCAGAAAGAAAAAACCATACCAAGCAAGAATGCTGACTACAAGAAAAAGCGATAGCGCCAAAACTCCGCGAGTTGAAAGACTGTTCAACCGGGTTATTTCTTTGACACATCCCTGTTGGAACAGGTCAGTGTCAGTCCTGACTGAAGTGACATCAGTCACCCACTGCTGTTTTTGAATGTCTTTCATGCAATCCTCGACATCATTAGCTTGAACTCTTGTCATCGGATTGCTCAGAATTATGTTTACTATCAGCTGCACCTTTTTTGATGTTATAGAAAACCGTAGCTATAATATCAAGATCGTGCGGTAAGTGCGGAGGCGGTTCCGGCAGGCTGTCAGAGTGTACTGACGATTCAACATAAATCCGCAGCCTATGAACCGGAAGAAAAACATTCTTTCTCAACAGAGCTGCCACACCGCCAATGGTCAGAATAAGGCTCATTAGAGTAAAGATAGTCATCTGTACGCGCAGCATTGCCAATGACCTGTCTAGTTCCGAACGTAACAGCCCTATATCAAGTGTCCCCAGAACTTTTTGAGCTGGTGGATGGCACATTGATGAAGAACAGTCCGGCTCATTGTAGATCGGTGCGGTGATCGCCATAACACCCATGCCGTTCTGATTTTTGAAAGTACGCGCCTGCTGCATCGTCCCCGGATTAGTGACCGGCACCCCCTCCTTGTGACAGACTATGCACCCTTCAGTTTTTTTATCAACCTGACGGTTTATCTCGTCCTGTTTAGCTGAAAAGGTGACAACACCTTTTTTATTGAAAATTCTGACATGATCAACACCGCGCTGTTCACCCACGTTCCTTATTATTGTAGCCAGCGTTTCGCGATCGGACTTATGCATTGCATAGCGAGTGGATTTAAGGATGGTATCAGCAAGATTGGTTGCATGAACTATCTCACCGCGATGTAAATCCTCGCGGATAACAGAATACAAAACAAGGCAGCATACGACCATAAATCCGGTAACGGCAAGACCAACCGGAACGAGGGCTTTTCCCGCGAGTGTAGCAAACATATCATTCCTCCGCAGTAACTGGCAGACAGATTACTGCTATATTTTATGGCATACTTCACATTTTTCTTTCACGCTGAAGGCGGTTTTTCCATCATGGCACCCACCGCAGGACTTCCCTTTTTCCATCTCCGGCATTGACACTCTAACCGCACTGCGCGTCGTCTGATATAGCGGTGTATGACAGTCCGCACAGGTGTAAAGACCTGAGTGCAGCTTGTGACTGAAAGTAACGTTACCGGCACTCTTTTCTTCAAAGACCAGTTCGCGTACCGGATGACATTTCGAACATTCTTTGACGGAAAAAGCAACTTTGGCATTGTGGCATGCGCCACAGGAGCGACCCTTTTCCATAGCAGCCATGCCGACTCGTTTGTTCAATTGAGTCGGGGAATACAATTTTGGATGGCACGAGTCGCATCCAGCAACCTCGACGTGAGTTTTATGACTGAAATGTGTCGGGCCGGTTTCTTTAACTTTATAAGTTATTTCCTTCACTGGATGGCAGGTCACGCATTTATCAACGCCAAAAGCATTCTTGCCGTTGTGGCAGGCACCGCACGATTTCCCCTGCCCCATGGCAGCCATGGTGAAACGCTTGTTGGGACCAGCGGCAAAGATGGTCGGGTGGCATGTGCCGCAGTCAGCTGATACGGTAAGATGCGAGGTATGACTGAATCCGGTGGGACCAGTTGACTTGACTTTATATATGATTTCTTTTGTCTGATGGCAGCGAACACATTCCGAGAGAGTAAAAGACTGTTTTCCGTCATGGCAGGCTCCACACGACTTACCTTTTGCCATATCAGCCATTGAATAATGTTTTTTCTTTTTAAGGTCGTACAACCCGTCGTGGCAGGCGCGACAATTATTGGCCATACTTTTGTTGTGTATATGGACGGCATGCTTGAAGACTACTTTACCGGCGTTTTTGGTATTATAGACCGCATCCCTTACAGTGACTGCAAAAACCGTACTCTGAAGAAGGAGAAATATTATAAGAGTGGAGAAGACAGTGCGGCATTTCATGTGAGGATCTCCTATTCGGTCTATAGATTTATGGCGTCTACTAATGGTTAACAGTTTTATTTTCCGGGGCCTTGTTTTCCTGAGAACTGTCTTCAACGAGCTCTTCTTCCCAACCGGTCCACATCGGCTTAAAATGAGCAAACGGAGTATGCCCGAGAGTTGCCAGATAGATATGTACAAAAAGGAACGCGGTAAAACAGCAGGCAAGAAGGAAATGTGATCCGACCAAGAGTTTTATCCCTCCGAGGAGGAGAAGTAATTCGCGCAGCGGGGCGACATACATAAGCAGCACACCGCTAAAAACAACCAGCGGTAACAGCACGAACATGATAACCAGATATGCTGCTTTCTGCATCGGGTTGAACTTGCTGTCCGGTGTGCTGTGATGTGGATTTGGCTTACCAACGAAGTAGGTAAGAAAATAGAAGTACGCCTGACGTAAAAGGCCTGATTTTAGATCTTCCAGAGTCGGAACATATAACTTTATCAGACTTTTAGCCACTATCAGATAGTAAGTCAGCCAGAGCCCATAGGAGATGGAAACGACTACGCCAGCCGTATTGTGCAGTCGTATGGCGGCTTTGTATGCGCCGAAGATATTTATGTACTCTGGAAAGCGAATCTGCAGTCCGGTAACACATAAGGTGACTATTCCAAAGGCGTTCAGCCAGTGCCAGATTCTGACCGGCATGGGGGTTAGGTAGACCATCTCTTTATGCTTCATGATCGTGCTCCTTTCTATTATTCCTGGTCAGAAACCGGAAAAAACCATGTGCAAGCGGAAAAGACAACCCCGCCGCCACGACCAGGGCACCTATTATGTTGAGAGCGGTGCTTCTTGTCGAACCAAGCATGTAAAAGTCAGGAGTTCCATAGAGAATGTCAAGGATTGCCCCCTTCTCCACGGGAAGCCTCGTGTATCCACCATTCTTATCCGGAAAAGCGATAAAACTTTTCTGCATGGCCTTTGGGCCGGAAGCATGACAGAATGTACAGTCCCAGCGATTCTCCAGGATCTGGTAGCTGTGTGTGACCACCTCCGGTGTCATCATACCCCACAGGCGCATATTCTTGCCGCGAAGATGGTGATTGAACACTCTTAACTCTTCCAGTGAGATAAGATTGTCTCCGTTCAAGTCTATTACCCTGCCGATATCCTCCACTTGTATCAGCTTGGCAAGCTCTTCATATGATGCGGCTTTGAATATTTTGTTGGAACCCGGCAGACGACTTTCAATAGTCATTGTGATGACATAGTCCTTTGATCCGGTATGGCAGGTGATGCAAAGTAGCGATTCGATGTGAAGTTCCGCCTGAGGCAACCACTTGGCATGACTCTTAACGGTCTTTCTGGTGTCATGGCATTTAGCACATTTGCTGTTTATTTCATCTCCGGACATGAATACCGGGAGCTTAACTTCATGCGGGTTGTGACAGTCATTACAGCGGGCTTTTGCACCATGAAGACTTTTTGAATATTCTTCATTCACGGGGGCATGACAATCTCCACACGTTGCCCGGGAAGGATTATTACCGTCAACGGAGTGAGCTGGCGGAACCCGGTCGTGGCAGGAAGTACATCCGACAATTGCGTGTGTAGTCGCTATAAACTTTACCGGATCGATATATACTTTGTTACCGGCAACACTTTTGATGTCTTTACGGGAATGGCAGCTCATGCACTTTTCATTTGGTGTAACCTCAGCTGAAACGGTTACCGCCGAGATTATGAAAACGAGAAGAAACATCCACATAACTCTGATGTACACATGCATAATTTAGACTCCCTTTCCCCGTCTGCGTTTTTTGAAATGGAGACCGCGACTGTCCAAATGCGTCTCTTTTCTTGTAACACCTTTTTTGAATCTTGCAAGAAGTGGAGGCAAAATAACTACTTCAAGCTTCGATTTCCTCTCTTATCCCTCCTAATTCTCAATTTTGCCCGGTATCCGTTTGACATCTTTGAAATAAATGGTAGTTTTTATAATTACATCCACTCAAAAGGAACTCAGCATGGAAAGCTCCAGACTTCTTATCGTTGACGACGAGGCAGTAATCAGGGATGGATTAAAACGCATTCTCACGGGAGAACTATTTATTGTTGAAACCTGCTCAAGTGGATTTCAAGCTATTGAAATTATGCAGCAGCGGGAATTTGACCTCATAATAACAGACCTGAAAATGCCTGGCATGAGTGGCATGGAAGTTTTAAAAAGTGTCCGGACACTACAGCCTGACACCCCGGTTATTCTGATTACCGGATATGCCTCGATCGATACAGCCGTGGAAGCCATTAAAAACGGGGCTTCAGATTATATATCCAAACCGTTTGCCCCTGATATTTTGCTGGAAAAAGTACACAATGCCCTCAATCAGCGATGCGTGCCAGCAGAGGATTCGAGTTTCAAAGAAGATGTCAGTCTTCACCATGGCTTCCATCAATTTATTGGCGAAAGCAAGGAGATGCAAAAAGTATATCATCGCATCAAGCGTGTGGCAGCCACCAACAGCACAGTACTTATAACCGGCGAAAGCGGCACCGGCAAGGAACTGGCCGCCCGTGCAATTCATGATAACAGCCCACGAAAAGAACAACCCTTTGTGGCTGTAGATTGCTCCTCTCTGGCAGAAACTTTGTTGGAAAGCGAATTATTCGGCCATGTCAAAGGTTCTTTTACCGGTGCAATTCAAACAAAAACCGGGCTTTTTAAAGTCGCCGATGGCGGTACTCTTTTTCTGGACGAAGTTTCAAATATAAGTATCTCTACTCAGGCCAAACTTCTGCGCGTACTACAGGAACGTAAAATAACTCCTATTGGTGGCACCCAACTGGTGCCGATTGATATCCATCTTGTCGCCGCAACAAACAAAAATCTTAAAACGATGGTACACGAAGGCCTTTTCAGGGAAGATCTGTTTTTTCGCCTTAATATAATTCCGATCGAACTCCCGCCACTACGCGAACGTAAGCAGGACATCCCTATTTTAATTCGTCATTTTTTAAAGAAATATACTGCCGAGATAGGCAAAGAAATAAGGGGAGTCGCACCGGATGTAATGTCATTTCTTGAGAATCACTCTTTTCCAGGAAATGTACGAGAACTGGAAAATATGATAGAGCGGGCAGTAGTTCTGGCAGAAGGAGATATAATCCGTAATGAGGATCTTGAACTGTGGGACAGCACCGATACAAAACCAGACTGTTTAATTGAGCGGGTTCCGATAAACGTTGAAGAGCTTAAGGAGATGAAACGTCATATTAGAGATCATGCCATGGAATCACTGGAGAGCGTCTTTGTAAGGAATGCCCTGGAGCGAAACGGCTGGAATGTCACCAGGGCAGCTGAAGAGACCGGAATACTCCGACCGAATTTTCAAAGCATGATGAAAAAACTGGGAATTTCAATAAGAGGAGAACACTGACAAATCAGCCGAAAACCGGAAGCATAACAGTAAATGCCGTACCTTCTCCAACGATGCTCTTTACCTCGATCTTTCCGCCATTGTTTTCAATAATTCCGTATGATATTGACAAGCCGAGTCCAGTGCCTTCGGATTTTGTTGTAAAAAATGGATCAAATATCCTCGCAAGATTTTCCTCAGCAATACCATTACCGCTGTCTTTAAGAGTAGCACAGATAAACTTTCCATCCGATGACCGGCAGGTGGTTATTTCCAAATTGCCACCTTGCAACATCGCATGCCCTGCGTTAATAACCAGGTTAATAAACACCTGTCGAATCTGATTGGGATCGACAGCAATCGGCGGCAGATCGCTGCCGTAATTTTTGCTTATAACAATATTTTCAAAATCCGGCTGATTGTGAAAAAAGGTAACAACTTCATCAAGAATTGCATCAAGAACTATAATGCCTTTTTCCGGTAAAGATTCCCTGCTGAATTCAAGTAGATGCTTCACAATGCCGGCGCACCTTTGAGTTTCAGCAATTACTCTCTCCACGTCGGGCAACAGCTCTGAATCAAGCCTTTTGTCACCGCTCAGGATGGAAGCATACAATAGAATACCGGTCAATGGGTTGTTGATTTCATGAGCGACTCCTGCCGCAAGGGTTCCAATCGAAGCCAGTTTCTCAGAGCGACGCAACTGCTCTTCCATCAGCTTGATCTCCCGGCTTCGCTCTTCTACTTTGTTTTCAAGACTGTCAGCCCACCCTTTCAGCTCTTTATCAGCCTTACCGAGGCTTTCTGTCATAAGGTTTACCGCTTCCGATAATGCCCCAAGTTCATCCCTGCTGGTGACAGGAACTCTTGATTTAAGGTCCCCTCCTGCGACAAGGGTGCTGTGCCGAACGAGCCTCTGTACCGGAATATCAATAAGATAATGCGTCAGAATAATCACCAGCATACCTATTATCAACAGGAGAAGGCACGTCAACATGACAAATTCCAGTCGATATTCATGAGATTTCTGCCTGAGCATCTCCAGTGAAATTGAAATATCCAGCACTCCCAGCACTGTTTCACCCTTACCATGAAAATGACAGGAGGCAGCAACACAGGCAGGTTGATTGTAAATTACCTTGGTGAAGCCGAGCGTTTCTTTACCCGACCTGTTAACAATAATCCTGCTTCGGTTCATTGATGATGGCAACATACCAGGGCTTGCAGAACCGTGACACATAATGCATTCGTCAGAGTGTTTACCAATGACAGACCCAATTTCATTCTTTGTGTTAGAAAAGACTACCGCACCTTTTTTATTAATAAGCCGGATGTGTTCAATGTTTTTGCTTTCGCCAACTCTCCCGATCAAATGATAAAGGCTGGTTTTATCATTCTTCATCATAGCGTCATACGCGCTCTGGTTGATAATGTCGGCAACCTCTTCAGCATTTGAAACAGCGTAATTTACCATTACTTTTCTAAAGTTTTTTAGATTAATATTGTCCAGTAACCCCATGAAGACAAGCAGAATCAACGATGTGGCACAGGTAAGTTTTGCGATAAGAGATATGCGGATGTACAT
Organism: uncultured Geobacteraceae bacterium; assembly: GCA_903875605.1. Taxonomy (GTDB): domain Bacteria; phylum Desulfobacterota; class Desulfuromonadia; order Geobacterales; family Pseudopelobacteraceae; genus JACRCG01. The sequence goes on from CAIQWT010000040.1 coordinate 39,709, forward strand.
GCCTGGATTCCTCGTTATTCTCCTGCTGTTCTGGCTGTTTAGAAACGCTATACACCTGATGGTGACCGTTTTGCAAAGGAGAAGGCGTAGCGGTCGACTTTAGGAGAAACGAATATCGGGCACGTATATCTTTTCTATACTTTCAGCCCGCTCTACATCACTCAAAAAAAATCTCGCTACAGCACGCACGCATAACAATCTGTTATTACGAGATATTTATTCAGCTATGTATTTTGATACGTTTTGGCACAATCAATGCTATTTGTTAAGCAGACGAACAGCATCACGCACTTATCAATTGGAAGGAGAGATAGTCATGAAAGCATTAGCCACCCTGATAGGAACAATGGCTCCAGTCGCAGCATTTGCTGCTGCAAATGCCCCCGCAGAAAGTGATGGCATTTTTGTCTGGATTTTTCTCGGCTTCTTTGCCCTGATAGTAGTGGGACAGCTCGTACCGGCGACTCTATTGATTATTGGATTGATCAAGGGAATCTCCACCAGGAGCGAAGTAAAAACTGAAGTACAGTAAAGATTGTGAGGTATGTCATGTGGCAGCCGAATGAAAATTTTTTTTTAAAATTTCATATAGCCGGCTCGTTCGCCACTCTTGTGTGCTGCTTAAGTATCGTATATATTTGTCTCGTCCCCACTATGTTTCCTGATGTCTACATGTTAGTGGTTGATGATCGCATTGGTATTGTTATACCATATTTACTGTTTATCGCACTCGGAGAGGCTTTTTTTTCGATCTGGTATTTTCTTTTCAGAAAATAATACATAAAAATATTTTCAAGGAAATGAGTGCAGGAATGGTCAACAGCCCGGTCGATCCGGTCGAATACATAAATGTTATGAAAAAAACCCGCCGCCGCCGCACATTTTTTTTCAGTACGGTGCTTGTGTATGTACCTGCCTTGTGGATTACCTATAAAATTTCGCCCACTAACAGAGCCATGGGTACTGTATTTGCAATCTGGGTCGCCATATTGATAGTTGCCACTTTTATGGCTGCTTTAAGCAAGTGCCCGAGATGCGGTAATTATTTTCACATGCACGGGATAACGCTTCTGATTCTGCGTAAATGCCTCCACTGTCAACTCCATATCAGTTCCGATAACCTTCCGTAAATGGTGTCAACCGTTTTTTGTTTTACCACTCATATTAGAAAATCAGCAGATGAAGTACGCCACGAATCACTATTCCAACGGCCGCTCCGGCTATCGCCGGCCTGACTACAGAGGCGCAGCGCGCCCCGGCCGAAATCAAAACAGCGACACCAACCAGATCGCAGGGATTTATGATAAACCCGGCCATACGGTTCAGCTCTTTAATAGTAATAGCCCCCTCTTTCAGCAAGTTAAGGGTAACACCCATCATCGCAGTTCCACCTGCCAGATATTTTGTAGCGATTGGAAGTACGGCGATAGCTGGGACTCCAACCATTGAGAAGAGGGGTGCCAACAGCGTTTCAAGCCCGTTAATTGCTCCGCTAGTTTTGAGAATATTTACCAGAAAAATTGCCAGAATCAAGATTGGGATAGCACCCAGAATCACTTGTACTGCTTCCTGTCCCCCCATGATCATGAGGTTTAACAATGAACCTTTGGCTGTTTTTTGATAGGTTTGCTCATTTACAGCTGCAGTGGCATCAATGCCATCTACTGAACGGGCAAACAGATAATAGGTCAGTGCCGCCGAAACAAGACCACCCGCCAGTGAAGTAGCCATAATAATGCTAAGATCCAGGCCAACCGCTACAAGCGGGAACACTGCATTAGCCTGAGACATGGTAAACAGCATGGCAAGGGTGGCCGCTATCCGGCGTCTAGCGGTACCGTCCTTCTCCATAATGGTCAAAGTGGCGAGTGGCGCGGCAAAGCTGACTAATATCAGCTGCAACAGTGCAAACACACCGGCTCCGGGTACACCAAATAACCTTAGAACCGGTTGAATGATTCTGGCGACCAAAGCCAGCACCCCGCGCGCCTCCACTACTTTCATCAGCGCCATCATTATTACAAGCACCGGCAGCAGCACATACAACGCCAGTTCGAGTGCTGTTTTTCCGGATAACAGCACAATCTTTATAAATTCCTCCACCACTTCACCTCTTCGCAATTCAAAAGTCAACCATCAATAATTAGCGTCACACCCATTCATCAATTGCCGTCAATAATTTACTGCATATTTCGTTAAGTTTTTCAGGAGCGGTGATTTTATGGCCAAATATATCGCGCACATAGAATACATCTGCCACCTGATCCACTTTAGTGGAAATTTTGGATACGCCGATATACATCCCCAACCCTGCCAGCGTGCTGGTAATAAGATACAACAGTCCGACTTTATCGTGTGTCAGGATATCAATCACGGTATACTCTTCTGAAACCTCATTATCGATATCGACCTTTGTTACAAAACGGGGAGCAGGACGGGTTGTCAGCAGTGTCGGGCGTTTCCGTTTGGCAACAAGTGATGACACCTGTACTTCACCATGGATTGCCTTGCGCATATCCTGTTCGATCTTGTCCCAACGCGTTGCATCGGTGACCAGATTTCCTTGCGGCGAATTCACCTGTAGAATATCCAGCACCTTGCCGTTCTTGCTGGTATTAATCTGAGCACCCAGGATATTTATGCCGTTAGCAGCCATGACACCTGTAATCCGGGAAAAAAGTCCCGGCATATCATGAGCACAGATCGTGTATTCAGAGTAACCACCTTCAGTTTGATGAGTGAGTCGCAACAGAATATCTGACTGTTCCAGACCCAGAAGCAGACGTACCTGTTCTGCAATCAGTGCCGGTGGATTGGAAAGAAGTAATCGAACCGGCATTGACTTAAGCTCGTGGCGAATATCTGTAACGGGAAGATCGTTCTCAAGTATATCAGCAACTTTATTAATAACGGAGGTAACCCGTTCGCTGCTGGCCTCCTGCTGAAATCCGCCCCTGTCAAGAATACTGAAGGCTTTTTCGTATAGTTCCTGAAACAGTGACGCCTTCCATGTTGTCCAAACATCCGATCCGACCGCACGAACGTCAGCTACTGTAAGCAAAAACAGCATCTTTAGATTTTCACTGGTTTCCATCTGACGGGCAAACTGGACGATCATCTTTTCATCATTTAAGTCACGGCGCTGCGAAATGTGGGCAAACAGCAGATGTTGCCGCACGAGAAACTCCAGACGCTCGCTCTCTTCCTTGGAAAGCCCCATCCGACGGGCAATTGTCGGAATCATGGCGGCACCCTTTTCGGCATGTCCACCACCAGACCCCTTACCGATATCGTGAAAGAGCACAGACAGAATAAGCAACTCCGGCTTGCCGATCTGGGAAGCAATCTCACAGGGAAGCGGCATACTTTTTCTAAGTTCACCATTGAGCATCTTTTCAGCCTGTTCAACAGCAAAAAGCGTATGAATATCAACTGTATAAATATGATACATATCGTGTTGAACCTTGCAGTAAATATGTTCAAGTTCTGGAATATAACGGTTCAAAAATTCCAGGTGATGCATCAGCCTGAGTGTGTTTGCAACTCCTTTAGGTGACCGCAGAATATTAAGGAAAGACTGATTGACTTCACGACTGCGACGAAACTTGTCGTTGATTAGTGCAAGATTTTTTCTGATGAGCCCCTTCACGCGTACATTAAGAGTAACTCCATGTTTTTGGGCAAGCTCGAAGATCTCCATCATGACACCAGGATTATTCTCCACAATGCTTTCATCCGGGACAATTAATTCTCCCTTGAGCACAAAGCAACCGTCGCCGACCGGTCTTCGTACAAAATAGCCGAGAATCTTTAACGCCCCCTCATCGCGCCAGATACAACGAGATATAAGGCTGGAAGTAAAATGTTCGACTTTGTTGCCATGTCGGTAATAATCTCTCATGAAGTCTTCAACTGCCAGCACTCTGCCACTGTTTTTATATCCAAGAAAGCCTGCCAGATGCACCTGGGCATCAAAGGTAAGCTGGTCATTTTTTCGACCATTAAAATAATGCAGCTCATTACGGATGCGCCACAGATAGTCGAGCGCCGCGTAATATGCCTCCAGTTCTTCCTCATCAACAATGCCCTTAATGATCAACTCACGTAACTCGGAAAATTTGTATTTAACACGCGCCACCCAGATAGCCGTCTGCAGATCACGAAGGCCACCCTCCCCTTCTTTCAGGTTTGGTTCCAAGAGGTAGACTGTAGAGCCGTATTTTTCACGGCGGCTCTTCATATCAGCCACCTTTTCCTTTATGAATGAATCGCTTGATTTGGGAAGAATCTGGGTAAAAATAACCTTGGTAAGATTTGCGAACAGCGGTCGACTACCGGAAAGAAAGCGAGCATCCATAAGCGCAGTTTTGACAGTACCGTCCGCCGATGCCATTTCAACACAGTCAGAAATCATCCGCACTGAATAGCCAACATCCAGGCGCATATCCCAAAGGAAATAAAGCAGTTTCTGGGCAATGTCCTCGACTGTCGCACCGGGAAGAGTGCCGTCATGCAAAAACATAATGTCAATGTCAGAAAAAGGATTCAGCTCCCCGCGACCATATCCCCCCACAGCCACAAGCGTAATATGCTCCAGCATGGCATCTCCACCGCTAATATCATAGATGATGGAAAGAAAAAGCTTGTTGTGCAACTCATCCATCATGTCACTGAGCAGGTGGGTTACATCACTACCGCTGGCGCCGCCTTGATGCTGCTGATTTATATCCTCTCGATACTTTGCGAGAAAATTTTTACACCCCGAGAGGTATAGAGGACGTTTTTCATCAAAACCGGCCATACCGGCATCGCCTACAGCATTGATTGAGTCGGGAAAATAAGGGTCGATATAAAATTGCATTATGTGTTCCTTACATGGGTATATTGGGAGCGGAAGGCAACAGTGGCAACCGATCAAGGCGGGGATTATACGTCAGACACTCTAACGAGTCAAAAGCAATCACCGATAAGCTATTCAGAACATTTATGACAAAAAAAACACCGATATCGCAGCTGATAAAGCAACTATTCAGCACGCTTAAATCAGGTGTAAAAAGACTGCGGATGCTTGGATACGCCTTGCTTACGCATCTGAGACACCACCTGCCCCCATAGATTAATTCACTGTTCTTATTAGCGTTGGGAAGCACCAAAGGCAATTTGATTAACTGAGTTTATCGCAACTGTGTCAGTTTGCTTTTTGCATCTGCCTTAAAAGTCCCCCCTCTCCTTGTGGGAGTGGGGGCTTAGTGCAAAGACCAAACCGGAAGAAGCTGAGTTTATCGCAGCTCTTCGAATTTCACAGAAATATTTCCGGCAGTGGATTGATAGTCTTGGTTGATTAACTTAATCGTAATTACTTCAATCGCTGTGTTTTGACTGGCCGGTATCTTGATAAACTTCCCATCCATTGATTCGGTATCAATAGCAGAAACATGTATCCAGCCTTCAGTTGTAGTAGCTGCTACAGCCATCAAAATGTTACTGTTGGTTGCTATCAGACGGTTATCTACATACAAAGGAGACACACCTTTTACAATAAAATCGACTCCTCTAATCTCGGAACCGGTTACGGAAATAACAATTCCTGAACCCGTGACAGTTAAAGGGACAGATGGTATTGTTTTATTATTTTCAGAACTGATTGGCTCTGTTACACTCCCGCAACCATACAGCATGACCAAGCACGACAGCAGCAAAAAAGGATTTCTCATGACAAATACCCCCCCTATGTCCGTCTAAGAGAAGAAACCTATTAGCGCCGGTTTTATCTCAATTTACATATCATTTGGGGTTTACATCAGCATTTTTTGTGCCTAAGAACATTTATGATTTTATACGTGTAATTTCAGCTAATTGCAGGAATACAAACACAATTCGCAAAATTATTCTTCAAGCAACTATAATTGCCAAAAAATGGACATTTACTTATTTAATACTGTTATTTTATTCACTTGAATAAATCCGGACAAACATTGCTGTGCAACATATGTCTTTTTACTGAAGCCGGGGAGCAGATGAAAACAAACATTGACGGGCAGGATTTTACTATTGTCACTGAATTATCTAAAAAAAACAGCCTTGACCCGCTGCAGGGTATTACTTTAAAAATGATCTTATCCGCACTGGTTGGCCGATATGGTTGGGAGGAAATGGGAGAGAATATTGAAATTCGCTGCTTTATCCATGATCCAAGTATTCAATCAAGCCTGAAGTTTCTGCGGCGGACACCATGGGCGAGGGATAAAGTCGAAGAGATGTATCTGCGCTGGAAACGGGATGAACCGGATTAATGACATTACAAACCGTACACAGCAAAAACGCCCCACTTCCTTTACGGAAATGGGGCGTTCGCTTGATTCAGAACAGTAAATTCTATTCAACGATAACAATTACCAGATCTTCCTTCTCTACTTTATCGCCCTCTTTAAACTTGACGTCAGCCACCGCGCCATCCGCTTTGGCCTTGATGTTCGTTTCCATCTTCATCGCCTCGGTAACCATCAAAACATCGCCCGCTTTGATCGCATCACCCGCTTTGACATTTACCTTCAGCACCTTACCAGGCATAGGCGCCGCAATATGACAGGGGTTGCCCTTATCGGCCTTCACTCTAACAGCTTCGTCACTCTGAACCGATTGATCGCGGATAACAACCGAGCGGTTGTTGCCGTTCAACTCAAAATAGACTGCGCGGGTACCGTCTTTCTGTACTTTACCGACAGCATTAAGTTTGATGATTAAAGTTTTACCCGGTTCGATATCAAGAGATGTTTCCTGCCCCAATTCGAGACCATAGAAAAAGATCGGAGTAGGAATAACGGACGTGTCAGAAAATTCCACACGATGCCGATCAAATTCAGGATAGACATTCGGATATAGAATGGCGGAAATCAAAGCTCTGTCATCAACGCGATGACCAAGCTTTTCCTCAAGCTTAAGTTTCTCTTCAACAAAATCAACCGGTTCCAACAACTCGCCAGGGCGGCAGGTAATCGGCTGTTCACCTTTGAGGATTATTTTCTGAAGTTCCTGCGGCCACCCCTGGTACGGCTGGCCGAGCATCCCCTTGAACATACCGACGACAGATTCCGGAAAAGCCAGATCCTCTTTTGATGTAAAAACATCCTCCGGCTCAAGGTTGTTCTTGACGAGAAACATGGACATGTCACCGACTACCTTTGAAGAAGGGGTAACTTTGACAATATCGCCGAACATCATGTTAACCTTGTGATACATCTCCTTGCAGTCATCCCATCGTTCAATAAGCCCAAGACCGGCGACCTGTGGTTTATAGTTTGAATACTGGCCACCCGGTATTTCATGGTGATATACCTCGGCGGTACCGCTTTTGAGACCGGACTCGAAGGGAGAATAATAATCGCGAACAGTTTCCCAATAGTTGGCCAGTTTCTGTAGGCCCGGGGCGTTAACCAGTGGATCACGCTCGGTGCTTTCCAATGTAGCAACCAATGCGTTCAAGTTAGGTTGGGCCGTCAGGCCGGAAAGAGATGAGAGGGCTGCATCAACAATATCAACGCCGGCTTCACTCGCCTTAAGCAGCATGGCGCTACCGTTTGATGAGGTGTCGTGGGTATGAAGATGAATCGGAATGCCGATATTATCTTTGAGCGCCTTGACCAGTTTGTACGCAGCCATTGGCTTAAGCAGACCGGCCATATCCTTGATAGCAAGAATGTGAGCACCCATCTTTTCAAGTTCTTTCGCCATATTAACGTAATACTCAAGCGGATATTTATCCCGTTTCGGGTCAGTAATATCGCCGGTGTAGCAGATGGCCGCCTCACAGATTTTTCCTGATTTACGCACTGCGTCCATCGCTACCTTCATCCCGGTTGTCCAGTTAAGCGAATCAAAGACACGGAAGATATCAACACCGGAGTCGGCAGCTTCTTCAACAAATTTCTGGACAACATTGTCAGGATAGTTGGTATAGCCAACCGCGTTCGAACCGCGCAGCAACATCTGGAACAGGATATTGGGAATAAGTTCGGACAACTTTTGCAGTCGATGCCATGGATCCTCTTTCAAAAAGCGCATTGAAACGTCAAAAGTTGCTCCTCCCCAGCATTCCAGAGAGAAAAGTTCGGCACCAAGATAAGAAGTCGGTTCGGCAATTTTAAGCAGGTCGTAACTGCGCACACGGGTTGCCAGGTTGGACTGGTGGGCATCACGCATTGTAGTATCAGTAATCAGCAGTTTTTTCTGTTCCAGAATCCACCTGGAGAGACCTTCAGCTCCCATCTGCATGAATAGATCTTTGCTGCCGGCGGGACGTGGCCTGTTGGTATCCACGTGCGGAACGCGGGCTTCGATCAACTCTGACGATTTAAGCGGCTTAGCCACACCTGGCGAACCATTGACGATAACTTCACCAAGAAAACTGAGAACTTTACTGGCGCGGTCCTGTTTTTCGCGGAAACGGAGCAGTTCCGGATGCTTTTCAATAAAGGAGGTATCGCACTGCCCGCGCAGAAAGACCTGATGAGTTATTACATTCTCGAGAAAACCGATGTTGGTTTTCACTCCGCGAACGCGGAACTCCTGCAGTGCGCGGTTCATGATATTAGCAGCTTCTGAAAAGGAGAGCCCCCAGGAGCTTACTTTAACAAGCAGCGAATCATAATGTGGCGTGATCTTGGCGCCGGTATAGGCATTACCAGCATCAAGACGGATGCCGCACCCGGCGGCGGAACGATAGGTGGTCAGCGTACCGAAATCAGGGGCAAAATTATTGGCAGGGTCTTCGGTGGTAATACGACACTGGATGGCATAGCCACGCATATCTATGGCACTTTGCGAAGGAATGTTGATCTCCGGATCGGAGAGTTTGTGTCCGCAAGCGACCAGAATCTGGTTCTGAACCAGGTTACGACCGGTGATCATTTCAGTGACGGTATGTTCAACCTGGATACGAGGATTCATTTCAATGAAGTAGTGCTTACCTTCACTGTCCACAAGAAATTCAATGGTGCCGGCGTTACGGTATTTAACATGTCCGGCAATTTTAAGGGCAGCCGTACAGAGTTCCTCTCGTTGGGCCTGAGTCAGAGATAGTGATGGAGCAAATTCAACCACTTTCTGATGACGTCGCTGAACAGAGCAGTCACGGTCAAAGAAATGAACCAGATTACCGTAATTATCTCCCATAACCTGAACTTCTATATGTTTAGGGTGTGCCAGATAGCGCTCCAGAAACACCTCTGCATTACCAAAAGAAGCCTTGGCCTCACTGCTTGCAGTAACAAGGCCCTCAAGCAGCTCTTTTTTGTTGGTGGCAACGCGCATTCCGCGACCACCGCCACCCGCTGACGCTTTGATGATGATCGGATACCCGTGTTCCTTGGCAAAGATCAGTGCATCTTCTTCCTTATCGATAGGGTTTTCAGTCCCTGGAACCACATTTACACCGGCAGCAATTGCCGCTCTCCTACCGGAAACCTTATCTCCCAAAGAGCGCATCATTTCGGCAGTAGGGCCGATAAAGGTAATGCCATTAACGCGACATTCCTCTGCGAACTCAGCATTTTCAGCAAGAAAACCATAACCGGGGTGAATAGCATCTACATCAGCCTTAAGCGCCAGTGCTATTATCTCGTCAATGCCAAGGTAAGCGTCTATCGGTGACTTACCTTTGCCGATCAGATACGCTTCATCAGCTTTATAGCGGTGCAGTGAGAGTTTATCCTCATCAGAATAAAGTGCCACAGTGCCAATGCCCAACTCTGTGCAGGCGCGAAAGATGCGTATTGCAATTTCGCCACGATTGGCCGCCATAACTTTACGAAACCGGTATTTTTCCATGCTGTAAACTCTCCTCAGTAAATTTATTTAGCAAAACTAAAAAAATTCAGCTATTTTAAATAGTTACGAACAACAATGGCGGCACTAAAACAGATTGGTCAGTGTTTGTCAATTAGATTTTCATCTTGCCGCAATGTGCTGATATGTGATAATTAATTGGATGATTTATTGATAACTGGAGGCATATTCATGGATATTAAAATTGTTCCGTTGCCAGTCGAGAAGATGAAAACAAAAATTGTTGATCAATCTCAGCTGGGTTTTGGCAAATATTTTACCGACCGGATGCTGGTCGTTGAGTGGAAGGCCGGTCATGGGTGGTGTGACGCCAGGATTGAACCGTACGCACCATTCGTACTTGACCCGGCCTGTCTTGTTTTTCACTATGCCCAGGAGATATTTGAAGGACTCAAAGCCTACAAATGGGAAGATGGGAGAGTTGCCCTGTTCCGTCCCGAGATGAATGCCCGCCGTTTTAACCAGTCCGGTGACCGGATATGTTTGCCGCCAGTTCCGGAAGAGCTGTTCCTGAAAGGAATTGAACAACTGGTTTCTCTGGAACGGGACTGGATTCCGACTGCTGCAGGAACTTCTCTCTATATTCGTCCAACACTGATTGCAGTGGAACCGGTACTTGGCGTTAAACCTTCAGACCACTATTATTTTTATGTAATTCTCTCACCTGTAGGCGCTTATTACGCTGCAGGGTTCAATCCTATAAATATTATGGTTGAAGATTTTTATGTGCGGGCGGTACCTGGAGGTACAGGTGAAGCCAAAACAGGCGGCAACTATGCAAGCTCGTTGAAAGCCGGACTTGAAGCCAAGCAGAAGGGCTACGATCAGGTATTGTGGCTGGACGGGCGAGAGCGGCGCTATATAGAGGAAGTCGGAGCCATGAACATGTTTTTTGCTTATGGCACTCATATTGTCACAGCACCTTTGACCGGCTCCATTTTATCCGGCGTAACACGTGATTCTGTCCTGAAGCTGGCCCCGACTCTTGGCTATACCGTAGAGGAGCGGCAAATTGATGTCCACGAGCTCATGGCCGATATTCGTTCCGGCAAAGTGACTGAGGCATTCGGTAGCGGAACAGCGGCCGTCATTACTCCTGTAGGAAGACTTTGCTATAAAGAGGAAAGCCTGCAATTGACAGGCGGCAGAGTGGGCGATATAACACAACAACTGTATGACACCCTGACCGGAATCCAGACAGGGAGACTGAAAGATGAATTTGGCTGGGTACGATTTGTCGAATAGACCATTATTGCCGGAGCAGGAAGAGTAATTCCTGTTCCGGGTTTTCAGGAAAATACATGTCCAACAATAAGTCAAAAAACAACCCCCCAACCAATAAACTCTGTACTTCCTGTCGCCGTACCTGCAAGCAGGCGGCGAATGCCGTTGTCGCCAAATGCCCACGTTACTATCCCTTCAGTCACAAACAGACCAAGCGTGAGTCAACATGGAAACAGATGGATCTGGGACTATAGGCAACGGGACAGTTGCACCAAAGATAGATGTAACCCGCTGCAGCGGTTGCGGTCGCTGTGTAGCTGCATGCCCTCCCAAGTTAATAACCCTCGATATTTACGGATTTCGTAAATACTCAGTCGTCAGATCCCCTGAAAATTGTATTTTCTGTGCAAAATGTTCTGAAACATGCCCCATTGAAGCAATTACAACTTTGTCATGACAGATGCCAAGAATATCTATATAATCAAATAAGTGATTTTAAAATGAGTAGTGGAGGCAACAGATGCCTATTCGCTTGGTAATAGCAGATGATCATCCACTCTTCCTCAGCGCGCTGACGGATCTCTTCTTGCTGGAAAAAGATATGGAGGTTGTTGCCAGCTGCACTAATGGTACTGACGCCCTGCATGCAATAAGACAGCACCGTCCTGACGTGGCTTCACTTGATGTTCGCATGCCCGGCATGAACGGGCTAGAGGTTGCCAGCGCACTGCGGGCCGAAAATAACCAGACACGGTTGATTCTTCTGACAGCAGAAATAGACGAGACAGTTATGCTCGGAGTGCTCAAGTCTGGAATTCAGGGACTCATATTGAAGGAAATAGCGCCGGAGATGCTTACAAGTTGTGTTCGCAAGGTAAATGCGGGGGAACGGTGGATTGAGCAAAAGACTGTCTGGCACGCGCTGGACAATATACTGCATAAGCAGTCAGCATCTCGGCACCTGGAGTCTCAACTTACCCCCCGTGAGATCCAATTGGTTAAAATGGTCGCACAGGGGAATCGCAACAAAGAAATAGCAGATAAACTTTTCATCAGTGAGGGGACAGTAAAAACACACCTGCACAACATTTATGACAAACTCGGAGTGAATGGGCGCTTAGAACTTATGCGCTTTGCCCATGTAAACAGATTGGTATAATCGTTGTTCATCTCAGAACGTCCCCCCTGACAGTAAAACCAACCAGAATCATTTCGCCGGTCTTCCTACCGAATTACCTTTTAAATCGAAAAAGTTCCCGATCAATCAGTTTATTACCCAATCGCTTTTTTTGATCAGGCCCGGCGTACTCCCGGATGACAACTGAACAACATAACACCCTTTAGATATATAGCGCTGGCCAGAACCAAAGCTTACCCGCTCATATGCAAGACTGTTGGTGTCAGACATCATGCTTATAACGTCAAGCAGGTAGTCTCGGTAATAATTGCGTTTGACATGCATCAGCAACTCTGATTGTTCCTCCATAATAACCACTCCGTTACCCTGGCCAGAGGGATTGAAGTCACGCTTGACAACCTGGAACGGCTCCAGAAAAACCTTAGTTAACGCAAACAGCCTGGTAGATATCTGCTGTTCTGAAACAGGAACCATATTCTTTTGCAGCCACGCACGAGCATTCAAATCAAACAACTCCTTACCTTCATTCAAACGGTATGGATAGCTGAGATAGGTAAATGGACGCGCTTTTTCAGGGATCTCTGCAAGGCGTTTCCCAAGAAGAGTGGATGAAACATGAACGCGCATCGGTGCAGACTTGCCGGCAGCCAACTCCGCAAGAATTGCCCCGGTCCGATCAGAGGTCCAGAGCAGTAATACGGCAGGACGTTCTTTATCAAGCGCCTGCTTGATAATTGCTGAAGAGGATTTGTTACCGGCTGTAACCGAAATTGTGGTTACCGGAGTACGCTTTAAATCGCGCCATTCCTTCTCGAATCCGGTAGCCACTGCCCGGGCAACTGACGAATCATCAACCACCTGCAGAACTTTGGCATCAAGCGGAATCTCAGCTGTAAGAACAAGATAGCGAGCAGCGGCCTCTCCCTCCTGCCAAGCCCCTTTTGAAAAATAAAGGGTATACCAATCATTGTCCGAAACTACCGGCAGGTCAGTTATTGGTAAAAGACAAGGCACCTTGTTCTGTTCGCTAAACTCATGAACCGGCTGCCAAGTACCTGATGAAATGCCGCCAAGCAGTGCAAATACCGGCTCCTTCTTGTAATATCCTTCCAGTTGCTCACGCCAGGTGTCGGGGGGGCCTGTCAGCACCCAACGGGACAGAGTAAAAAACGGGTAATTGAACTTGGCATCTACCAACGGATTGTCGTCACCAAGGTTAATATGCTTGTTTCTCTTCCTTGCTTTTGCATTGTGATTTTTAATAACGGCATCAAGAACGGAAAGCATCTCCTTACGCTGTCCGGCCTGGGTCTCTCCCGCTATTACGGTCGCGAAGCGGATCTCTTTCGGCGTAACACCCGGCGAGAATTCAGTAGAAAGAGTTTTCAAATAGGTTATCAGAATTTTCATGTCGCTATCACTAATCTGAAAATGTGGCATAACAGGGCTTAAGGAACGTCCGGCTGGATTTACACCGGTGCGGATCACCTCTGCAAGTTTTTCGTCAGTGTAGGCAGGTCGATAGAAAGGTTTGGCACCGGGTCTATCCATCATATTTTTTGCTGGCAACTTATTCGGTTCGGGAATGAATGGATTGTATTGGTAATAGGGCTTATACAACCTCGATCCACCAATCGGAGGACAGAGAAGCAACCCCTCCATAGAACCGATCCCGCTTCTTCTATGGCAGTTGACACAACTGAATGCCTCTCCCTGAACCTGCGCATCAATGCGTGTACCCTTAATTTCCTCACCCGAGGGAAGGACACCGCTACGGTACATTTTTTCACCTATTTTAACCATTTCATCCTGAGTTAATAAAGGTACCGGTTCCTTGACAAGACTTAGTCCATCCTTCGGCAGGGTAAGCAATAACAAAAACAGAAAGACAACTGCAGCAGCGACTCTGGTTATTGTACCGGTTGGCATATCATACAATTTATTCATAAATAGACACCCTTCTTAAATCGCTCCGGTTTTATGTCCCGGTGCCGTTAATTATCTGCTTCCATTCGTACTACAAAGAACATACTCAAATCAAGTCCCTCTGACAATATTTTACCAGAGGGACTTGTAAGATGCTGACTTTTTCAATTGATAATATAACTCATAATCTCTAGTACTGCTAAGGTGTTATCACCTTAGCAGCAGCGGTGTAGGCGGAGGTCCCTGCACCGTTAGTGGCTGCCACACGATAGTAATAAGTCGTTACAGCTGCCGTCGTAGTGTCGGCATATGCTGCAGTGTTTGCAGGCACAGTGAATGTCACAAGTCCTGTGGTGAACCTGGTACTGGTGGACCGCTGAATAGTATATCCGGTTTCGTTTGTGGCATTATCAAGCCAAGCCAGATTAACCAGAGTTGATGACGCTGCAACAGCAGTTAAAGTTGTCGGGACAGCTGGCAGTACCTGACTTACAACTAGGTTCAGAGCTTTTGTTACAGTAACAGCAGAGCTGGAACTTTCTGTCACTGAGACACTCACGGCAAAAGTTGCCGATAAACCGGTCGGAACCGCAGCCGACAACGGAGTGCCGCTAATGATACCAGTAGCAGCGTTGATGGTCAAACCGGCCGGAAGGCCTGTGGCGTTCCAGATGTACGGCGCTACACCTCCGGTAGCGGCAACGGTTGCCGTGTAGGCGGTGTTAACTTTTGCAGCAACAAGATTGGCAGTTGAGATAACCAGTGCTTTAGGCATGATGACTGTTACCGTGTTGGAGTACGTTGAAGTACCTTTGCCGTTGGTCGCAGCCACACGATAGTAGTAGGTGGTGCCTGCTACTGCAGAAATATCACTATAGCCTGTCAGGTCAGCAACTCCTGCAACAGTCAGGAGACCAGTAGTGAATCTGGTGCTTGTTGCACGCTGTATGGTGTAAGCGGTTTCGTTGGTAGCATTATCAACCCAGGCAAGATTAACCGTGGTCATGCCGGATACTGTACCGGTAAGAAGCGTCGGTGCAGCGGGCACTATCTG
>CAIQWT010000041.1 GCA_903875605.1 uncultured Geobacteraceae bacterium
TAGCTATTTAGGGATAGGCACTTCTACCAGGGTGCCTATTTTTTTATGCCCTGAAATTAAATTGGTGCATTTTTGGTGCAGCAACCAGCAACAAACTATTCTACAACCCTCCAGTATCATATTTTCCATATCCTCCTGACCGGCTTTTTTTATGCCACAGGAGGCGCGAACGGCGTTACAGGCAGTCAGTGGAAATAGTAACGCCCGACGTGGCTCCGGCTGCGAGTGGTGCAATGCATCGGCACCAAGCGCTCACCCCTCCATCGGGCGTTAACTCAGTGATAAGTCTGCAACAGCTTGTGGATTATGTCAATGATGAACTGACAACCACTGTTGGGCCTTTTGTCATATAAAAACCCCGCAAACCCGCACAAACAGGCACTTTGTCTATATGAACAACCCTGAACAACTCTGAATGATTGCGGTAAATACGCGCTTGCAACTATCTGGTTTATATATGTTTTGTTTCTGCACACTGTAACGAATCACCCCGCAACCTGAAAACCGTATTCGGGTTTAGCACCCTCTGGCAAACCTCGCAAACTCCCTATTTATCGGCATCCGCAAAGCACCCTGACAAACTGACAAAGCAATGACAAAAATTACATAAATTAATGTCCTGACATCAATATTTATGTCCTCCACATTACTATCAATGTACGACCACATCAATATGTATGTATTTAATATTATTACACTTTTTGTGTTGACAGGCTGTTTTTTATTCCTCATGCTGGCCTCAGATTTACACCACATTTAAATTCTCAGGGAGGCGGCAATGTTAGAAATCGGACAGAAGATTTACTTCAAGCGTGAGGGAGACAGCCACGGCCACTAACGCAGACATAAGGGAATTCAAGCGTTATCTGAATGATGAAGTAGCAGACTGCAAAATGATGCTCTCGATTAAGAGAACAAGCAGAACGGCAGCAATCCGCTACCTGAAATTACGGGCTCAGTACCAACAATCGCACGTTGACATTGCCGACTACGAATATCGGTTAGCAGCATGAACGCCGAATTCTGTCAGATCGTAGGAATGGTTGCGGCATACCTGGATCAGCACCAAGACGGCGCGGATCGTCTCAAGGCTTTTCTTGATGATGATAAGTTTCTGTATGACACCGACGACGTAATGAGAGTCACCGGCTGGGGGCGGACGTATATCAGCAGCCTATGCACAGGCGGGAGGTTGCCATACATCCCGGGCAAGCCTCACAAGTTCGTTCCGGCAGCAGTCAAGGCAGCACTTGAAACGATGCAGATAGGCGGCATCTATGGCCGTCGTAAATCAAAGACCAAAATCACACGGAGGTAACACTATGAACGCAGATCAGAAAGCAGCTTTACTTTACGACCTCGATGTATGTCAGTCCCTTTTCTCTACTTTGGCGAACGCCTTGGAAAACAACGCTACCGTGGGAGACTTTCACCCGCTGGCAGTGCTGGCACAGGAGGGCTTCAAGAAGATGAACAGCATTGCCGACCAGCTCGATCGTGGAGGGGTTACAGCATAGAGCGTATCATTCCAGAGCCACGGCTTAACACTCTGATTAAATAAAACAGGGGATCCAATGAAAGAATTGAGCGAAGAAGAAAAGTATATCCGGAAAGCCGCTCTTTTGAAGAAGGCTCTTGCGGATGCTGACAAGATGGATGCAGCGTATCATTCTGGCGAACGGGCTTCTGTCTGTAGCGTGTCCGAAGACTGAGCAGCACGGCGTATTGATTTTGTCCTTGCGTAAAACCATGGACTTGATTTATTTATGAAAGCCCTGAAAGGAAGTACCATCCGTGGGCAATTACAGCCCTCTTGATCGTAGCCTTTCAGGGTTTATTTTGCCCCTTGTCATTCTTGATAATATAATAGTTCTGAAAGGAAGTACCATCTGTGGGCAATTGCAGCCCTTTAGATCGTAGCCTTTCGGTAACAGACGCCTCGTACACGGCTGGTGTGACTCTTGTCCTTTGACAAGCTCCCCAGATTGCCCTGCGGGGCGTTTTTTAATAGTGGTGTTCAATAATTTCATTTCAGATCAGAAACAGAAAACTTGAAAGGCCGTTCAGCAATGGGCGGTCTTTCTTGTCAATGACAGACGCCTCGTAAGACGCCTGGAACTCACATTTTGTGAACCTTCCAGAACGCCCTATGAGGCGTTTTGTCGTTTGCAGCATATCACGTACAGGAAAGGTGCCCGGAAGACAAAAGTATTTTACTCAATGTCGGCAGTAGGTAAGAGAAGCATTTCGTTTTCATATCATCAAAATTCAGGAGGAAATTGTGAAGAGAATCATTTTAGGATTTATGTTGCTGGCGTTATCAGGTTGTGGCGGCAGTGGCGGTACAACGGCAGGAGTTCCGGACGGGACTCCGCTCGGGGCTCTTAATTCATCTGCTGCGAAAAGTACACCTCTGGCCGCTGGTGACACCGATTGTCCAACAGGCGGCATTCTGGTTCAAACCGGCATTGATAAGAACGGCAACGGTACGCTCGATGCTTCCGAAGTCACTTCATCACAGAAAGTATGCAACGGCGCCACAGGTGCGACTGGTAATACCGGGACAACGGGAACCGCTGGCGCAACTGGTGCAACCGGAGCTCAGGGTGCTACAGGTTTGACTGGTGCTGCAGGCTCAACCGGCGCGACTGGTCCAACAGGAGCCACCGGAGCAACAGGCGATACCGGAGCACAAGGTGTTGCAGGTCTCAATGGTACACCGGGAGCGACCGGCCCCATTGGTGCAACTGGTGCTCAGGGAGTTACCGGATTGACAGGCGCAACGGGTGCGACAGGTCTTACCGGAGACACAGGAGCAACCGGCGCACAAGGGGCTGTTGGTCTTGACGGTGCAACGGGAGCAACAGGCCTTGCGGGTGCAACTGGTCCTGCAGGTGCGACCGGCGCGACCGGAGCAACGGGTGCAACCGGTCCCGCTGGATCGGCGTCGTCTTTGGAAATGACAAAAACAATCCATTGTGCCAGTGAGTTGCGGGATAGCTGGAATCAATACTTTGGTTATATGAGCTATGACGTAGCAATATTTTCATCTGGATTCGTGCTTGCCTCAGCAACAGCAGGTAGTAACGTTCTAGAAGTGAGTAATGCTGGATTCTATATACCAGCTCAAACAGGTTGGGCAACGGCTCCCGTGTCGATAGCCTTCAATTATTTCAATTTCAGTAACCGTGGTAATTGGGTTATGTCGTTAGATCGTACTACCAACATTGTCACTGCCAAATATAACGACCCTGGCTTAACACCGCCATATCTTATCTGGACGCTTACGCCTGATAAATGCGTCGTCACCACATACTGACAAGCTGTAACGCTTAATCAGTCCAGACAAAGAGAAGCCGCCTCAGGTCATCGGGGCGGCTTTTTTCGTTTATGGTGTCACAGAAATCACTTGATCGTAATGTTATATGTGATACTATGAGCACATGACAACAGCAGATAAAACACTCGATCGAATGAGAAACAATCCCCGAGATTGGCGGATTGACGACCTGTTGTCTGTTGCTGGACGTTACAACATTGAGGTACGCAATAACGGCGGAAGTCACCATGTTTTTTCTGCAGCTGGTATTACTGAGAGCCTTTGCGTTCCGGCTCACCGTCCTGTCAAACCGATTTATGTCAAGCGGTTCATATTGATGATTGACTCGATCAAGGAGAAATAACATGAGCGTCAAGACAATCAAACTCGTTACA
>CAIQWT010000042.1 GCA_903875605.1 uncultured Geobacteraceae bacterium
GTCAACTTACGTTGCAACTGTTTCACATAAGACATCAACGTCTCGGGATTGCCATGCTCAGACATGGCAGCCAACTGCTGCTGAACAGTTTCCCACTCTTCAGGGTAAGCGTTACATAGTTCCGACAGCGGGGGTGATGTCTTCAACCATGTAATCGTTTTTTGAGAATCACGGAAATTCATACTGATAGTTCCAGGGCCCAAAACTTATGACATTCGACAGCGCTTGATTCACATCAGCCGGGTCGTGTCTAAGTTAGTTAGAATTTTGCTACCATAAATATCGCCCCACCCTTTTCTATAGGCATCGGCAGAATCACAAAGTCTCTAAAAAGTGAGCGTTTAGTGGTTTTTTCTTGATGGTTCTCACTCGAAACTACTTTCCGACCATGTGAAACCGCTACCTTGCCAAGACCGTAGCCAATAGCAATTGCAATGGGGTAGTCACTTGCCCAGTGCACACCGTTATTGATCATCTGAAAACCGATTAACGTCATTGCGCCGTAACCAATGGGCCTGATTAATGGATACTCGGGATAATTATCCGCTAATACAGTAATTGTCATCATAGCAGTTGCCAGATGACCAGAAGGGAATGCGTCGTAAGATGGCGTATGATTGTTATATTCATTGAAGCCTGGAAAAGGTCTCCATTTCCCACCCGGTTCAGTCGCCCGTCCTGGTGTCTGGCGACCTGCTGTGCGCTTGAGTGCCTGGACGACGATTCCTACGGAAATAAGTCCCTCCGCCAACTGGCTTGATGTCTGTAAACTACGTACATCTGAAGTGGCCAATCCGTAACTAAACATTCCAGCTGTTATAGAGATCGGAATTACACCATCGCCTAAAAAATACAGCGCAGAGCCGACGTTAGTCGGATACTGGATGGGATAACCTGGTATAAGACTTATTTTCCCTTTCATCCTATCGTCACTCGTTATATTCAGGCTGCGCCCGGCATCGTGAGAAACCCGGTATAAATCCTGGTCTACTGCTATCAGGCCTGCAGTAGCAACTGCCAAGCCTGCAATAGTGAGAGTATTTTTCTGCTGAAAGCTGTCCTTTAGCCAGTCAACTATATTGAATGGTGCATTTACCAGGAAACTGTATGCTTTGGGTTTTTCGTAATAGGCATAACTGTAATCATCTATTTTGTAAAAAGTCCCGTTAGGGGTGACTCTGACAGCTTCCTGATATGAATGTGGCAGTGGAAGTGATTTTGTTGTTGTTTCATTGATCAATTGAGAGGATTTGGCATTATTACTCTCTTCGGCAGTTGCAACCTTGAGCATCAATACGGTGCTTACAGCCGTTATTGTGCAGATAACAGGACATAATCGAAGAATCGTGCGAATTCTCACATATCCACCTTTTCATCATCCCCGGAAAAAGTTCCTTTGTGGAAAGAATCTTGGCATTCCCCAGTTCCATTGCAGTAATTTGGTAAAATGAAACACACTGAACTTAACTTTACCATATTCCTATAATATTCCAACGGGCATGTCTTTGACCCGCCGGTTTTTCGGGTAGGTCGTAAGCTTTGTTTGACATTTCCTCTTTTTATTGTGGCAATAAATAGGGTCGCTAACAACTGACGTGGTCAAGTAATAATGGACATTTTGCTAAGCCACTTTTCTACGATGATATGTATCCTCATATTATCTGGGGCTGACATTCCCCAAATATGAATGCCGTCTTCTGCTGTTGTAAAACATTTCGATGTAGTCGCAGATATCCTTTTTAGCTTCATCTCTGGTTTTGTACTTTGCAAAAAAGACTCGCTCGGTTTTTAAAATACCAAAGAAACTCTACGCTACGGCATTGTCCCAGCAGTTTCCCTTACGGCTCATACTGCAAATGATACCAAAAGTATTCAGCTCACTTTGAAAAGCATCACTACAATACTGGCTGCCACGATCTGAGTGATGAATCAGCCCGCGTGCTGCTTTTCGAAGCAAGACAGCCATCCGCAAAGCTTAAATCACCAAAGTCCGATCCATTTTGATGTTCATGGACCAACCTACAATCTGACGGGAAAACAGGTCTAGTACCACTCAGCAATACGCCGTGCGCCATAGGTCCCATTTGATAACCGGTGAGCCTCTCGCACTATGGGAATCAGTGATTCATATTCTCTTTGCCGAGGAGACTTCTCATGTCTTTTCCAACCATAGTATCCGCTTCGACATACATCCAGAACATCACACATAAGGGATATTGAATACGTCTTCTTCTCGGTATATATGAACTGATAACGCTCACCGATTCTATCGCGAAGAAGACTGCCGACTTTTTTAATACTTCTCGCTCCAACTTCAGACGGTGATTTTCTTTTCTCAGCCAAGCCAGTTCTGCATGCAGATCTTCTTTTACCGGAGCAGATTTGCATTTGTCAGCGGAATTTACAGAATCTCTCCAACGGCGTAATACGCAAATATTGACGCCAATATTACGAGATGCTTCTGAAAGTTGATAACCTTGCTCTGATATTAACTTAACTGCTGAATCTTTGAATTCCTGAGTGTACTTCCTTCTGAGCGTTGACATGAACACATCCGTTGAGGGGTACTAATACCCGCTCTTAAAAATGTGTCCACTTATTTCTTACCACGTCAGAAGAGGGCGGTAAATCTCTTAATACACCACAACTGTAATATACGACGAAATAGGTTTTAATTAGGCTATTCCAAATTATCCTACTGAATGACCATAAACCCTTTATTATTTTTATTCTCTGCTGAAAGCGCGTCCAGAAGGAATATAGTAATTAAATTTTAATCACTTAGCACACATGTCTATGAATCCGTAGGTCGGGCGTCCGAATCGCTCCAGGCGCACCATAAAATTCAGGCGCTTACGTTAATTCGTAGGTGCTTTTATTGTCCCTAACGCATATTTTACTCCAGCTTGGCCTCATCCGTTGCTTGTTCTCCCATCCATTCGAAATTTGGCAGAAAGTATAGCAGTAGGTTTCATTGTACCGCGCAACTATTCATTGTTCATTAAAAGAGTAAACTGTACTGTCGACAAGCTCATTTGAGGTAAACGTAGAAGAATAAGAAAGAAAGAGCGCACATCAACAGAGGAAGATCATGCAAGAGTTATCTTATTTAATAGGCAGGCAACCGATATTAAATCGGCTTGAAAAGATTGAGTGTTATGAACTCCTGTTTCGTTCACTAGAATCTCCTGGTTACGCGAATATAAAAGATTCGATTCAGGCAACTTCCCAGGTTGTCGTCAATTCACTCTCCGGGTTTAAAATCGAGGATGTTCTTGGAGCCTATCAAGGGCTTATCAATGTAGATTCTGAGATGTTGATGAGCGACATGATAGAGTTACTTCCCGCCGGGAAAATAGGGCTGGAACTGCTTAATTCAACAAATATAACTCCTGAGGTAATTAAGCGGCTTTGCTACTTGAAGACCCTTGGCTATATTCTGGTGCTAGATGATCACTTATATTCAGCCGAGTATGAGGGACTTTATAATGGTATCATAGATATCATCAAAATTGATCTTATCAGGACACCGCTTGAACGTGTATACCAGATGGTTGATAGCTTGAAACGCTATCCTCTCAAACTTCTGGCTGAAAATGTTGAATCACGCCACGTTTATCTCAGGAGCCGCAGCATGGGCTTCGAACTGTTTCAGGGATTCTTCTTTGCACGCCCATCAACACTTCAAAAAAAGAGGTTATCTGAATCAACTCACACTTTTTTCAAGCTGATGCAACAGTTAAACGATGATTCTGATATCACCGCGATTGAACATACGTTCAAACTGAGTCCAGCCTTAACGTACAAACTTCTCCTTCTTGTAAATTCTGTTTCCCTCGGTCGTCGTGAAAAAATCAGAACAGTCACTCACGCCATAACTCTAATTGGACTTCAACAAATTAAACGCTGGGTGCAACTGGCTATTTTTGCTAATGATAGCAGCCAGGATCTGGATAATCCATTGCTGGACATGGTTGCGGCTCGCGCTGCTTTTCTGGAGAAACTGGCCAAAGTACATCCCGATACCTGCTCACTTCCGGACGCCTCTGCTGAAGCATTTATGATTGGGACTCTTTCTCTTCTGGGAGATTGTTTTGGATTCACAATTGATGAAATGGTTGAGGGTCTAAACCTGTCTGAAAATCTACAAAATGCGTTGGTCTTACGGAAAGGGCCTCTTGGAGAACTGCTAAGAATTGCCGAACTAATTGAACGTATGGAATTTGAGGAAGCAACTGAACTTCTTAATCAGGCAGGTATCCCGCTTCTATCAGTTCTTAATTGCCAAACTGCAGCTTTCAAATGGCGGGAAAACTTTGGGTAAATTTGGATAGGCAATTTCAAATTGTTCTACTGAATGATAACAATACTTTAATTTATTTGGGGCACATAAAGGAGAAATACATGTGAAACGTATTCTCATGATATGGTTATTTTTCGCAATAATATCTTTAACATCCGTATGTTATGCCATTTCAGAGTTTTTTTTTGCACCTGATAGTTTCAAACAATTTTGCATAGCATCCGATGGCGTCAGATACCTAGCGGATTTTGACTCCATGACATCCGACGGTGGTCATAAAGTAATCTGGGTACGCAAGATCGGGGCTGAATTTCCAAATCATACGCACGGTATAGAGCATGCCACAGAATATCAGTATATAATA